>NZ_CP073346.1:2717313-3396641 GCF_024397895.1 Pseudomonas benzenivorans | reverse complement strand
CCCAGTTCGAGGCAAGCCTGCGGGCGCTGCAGAGCGAGCGCCTCGACCTGGTGCAGGTGCACAACCTGCAGGACACCCGCACCCAGCTGGCCCTGTTGCGCGAGCTGAAGGCCCAGGGCCGGGTGCGCTATGTCGGCATCACCCACTACCGCGAGGCGGCCCACGACGACCTGCTGGCGGTGTTGGCCAGGGAGCCGGTGGATTTCGTCCAGCTCAACTACTCGGTGGCCGAGCGCAACGCCGAGCGGCGCCTGCTGCCGTATTGCGCCGACCACGGCATCGCCACCCTGATCAACCGTCCCTTCGCCCGTGGCCAGCTGTTCCAGCGGGTGCGCGGCCGACCGCTGCCAGACTGGGCCAAGGAAACCGACGCCGACTCCTGGGCCCAGCTGCTGCTCAAGTTCATCCTCGCCGAGCCGGCGGTGACGGTGGCCATTCCGGCCACCTCCAAGGCGCACTACATGGCCGACAACCTCGGCGCCGGCCTTGGCCGCCTGCCGGATGCCGCGCTACGCGAGAAGATCGTCCAGGCGTTCGCCTGAATGCCCGCCGCCGTCATGACCGCGGCGCAGCGCCTGGCCCGGGCGATCAACGCCGAACCCGGCGAACTGCGCGCCGCGCTGAACGGCTTCGCCCTGTTCTTCTGCCTGTTCTGCGGCTACTTCATGCTGCGGCCGATCCGCGAGGCCATGGGCATCCGCGGCGGCGTGGAGAACCTGCAGTGGCTGTTCAGCGCCACCTTCGTGCTGATGCTGGTGGCCGTGCCGCTATTCGCCTGGCTCAACTCGCGGGTACCGCGCTCGCGCTACATCGACTGGGTGTACGGGCTGTTCATCCTCAACCTGCTGGCGTTCGCCGCCGCCTTCGCCCAGGGCGACGGGGTGTGGCTGGCGCGGCTGTTCTACGTGTGGCTGTCGGTCTACAACCTGTTCGTGGTGTCGGTGGCCTGGAGCCTGATGAGCGACGTGTTCGACGCCGCCCAGGCCCGCCGGCTGTTCGCCTTCATCGCCGCCGGCGCCAGCTGCGGCGGCCTGCTGGGACCGGCGCTGAGCACCCTGGCGGTCGGCGCCATCGGCCACAGTGGCCTGCTGCTGGGCGCCGCCCTGCTGCTAGCCGGCGCCCTGGCCGCCAAGCATCTGCTGATGGCCTGGCGCCCGCTCGGCGGCGCCGGGCGCCCCGGCGCGCCGCCCAGCGAGGACCCGCGCGAGCCGGTGCCGGGCAACCCCTTCAGCGGCATCGGTCGGGTGCTGGCCTCACCCTACCTGCTGGGCGTCGCCGCCTTCGTCATCCTCCTGGCCAGCGCCAGCACCTTCCTCTACTTCGAACAGGCACGCCTGGTGCAACAGCGCTTTCCGGACCCGATCGAGCAGGTGCGGGTGTTCGGCCTGATCGATTTCACCGTGCAGGCGCTGTCGCTGCTGGCCCAGCTGTTCGTCACCGGCCGGGTGGCCGACAAGCTCGGCCTGCGCGCCCTGCTGGCAGGGGTACCGCTGCTGGTCTGCCTGGGTTTTGTCGGCCTGGCCCTGGCGCCGACCTTCGCCGTGCTGGCGGCGCTGATGATCGTTCGGCGGGTCGGCGAGTACGCCTTCGTCCGTCCGGGCCGGGAAATGCTCTTCGCCCCGCTCGATGCGCACAGCAAGTACAAGGCCAAGAACTTCATCGACACCGTGGTCTACCGCGGCGGCGACGCCCTCAGCGCCTGGTTCAAGGCGCTGCTCGACGGCCTGGCCCAGGGCGTGCTGGTGGCGGCCCTGGTCGGCGCCGGCCTGGCCGCGCTCTGGGCGGCGCTGGGCTGGTACCTGGGCGGACGGCGGCCCTGATCGGCACCAAGCGCCGCGGTTGACCGCCGACCAGGCGACGGCAGTCGGCCCGCGACTGTGTTTTTTCCGCCCCAGGCGCTTGTCACCCCGGCGACACTGGGTTATCTGTGCACAGGCTCCGCCTCACGAAGATTTCGGTACCGTCTATGACCCTTGCAATTCCCCCGCACAGCGCCAACTCCGCCGACAAGCCCGCCGGGCGCATCCGCCAGAAGAACGAAGAGGCGATCCTCGCCGCCGCCGAGGAGGAGTTCGCCCGCCACGGGTTCAAGGGCACCAGCATGAACACCATCGCCCAGACCGTCGGCCTGCCCAAGGCCAACCTGCACTACTACTTCAGCAACAAGCTGGGGCTGTACCTGGCGGTGCTGAGCAATATCCTCGAGCTGTGGGACAGCGCCTTCAACAGCCTGAGCGTCGACGACGACCCGGCCGAGGCCCTGGACCGCTATATCCGCGCCAAGCTGGACTTCTCCCGCCGCTACCCCAAGGCCTCGCGGATCTTCGCCATGGAGGTGATCAGCGGCGGCGAATGCCTGTCGGCCTACTTCGATCAGGACTACCGCACCTGGTTTCGCGGCCGCGCCGCGGTGTTCGAGGCTTGGATCGCCGCCGGCAAGATGGACCCGGTCGACCCGGTGCACCTGATCTTCCTGCTGTGGGGCAGCACCCAGCACTACGCCGACTTCGCCTCGCAGATCTGCCGCGTCACCGGCCGCTCGCGCCTGACCAAGCAGGAGTTCGCCGAAGCCGGCGACAACCTGGTGCGCATCATCCTCAAGGGCTGCGGCCTGACGCCGCCCGCGGCAGTCTGATGGCCTTCACCCTGCTCGCGCCTTGCGAGTACCGCGAGGACATCCGCAAGAGCCGCTTCCTCGCCCTCGCCGCCCCGGTCGCCAGCGCGGCCGAGGCCCAGGCCTTTATCGAGGGTGCCAGCGACCCGAGCGCCAGCCACAACTGCTGGGCCTGGAAGGTCGGCCAGCAGTACCGCTTCAACGACGACGGCGAACCGGGCGGCACCGCCGGCCGGCCGATTCTCGCCGCCATCGAGGGCCAGGACTGCGACCAGGTGGCGGTGCTGGTGATCCGCTGGTACGGCGGCATCCAGCTCGGCACCGGTGGCCTGGCCAGGGCCTACGGCGGCAGCGCCAGCAAATGCCTGCAGGCCGGCGAACGCGCCGAACTGGTGCAGCGTAGCCGCCTCGCCTTCCACTGCGCCTTCGCCGAACTGCCGCTGCTCAAGGCGCGCCTGAGCGACCTGGAGGCACTGCTGGAGCATGAGCAGTTCGACGCCGAGGGTGCCGAACTGCAACTGGCCCTGCCCGAGGCGCGCGTCGACGAGTTGCAGCAGTTGCTCGCCGGCATCAGCCGCGGACGCATCACAACGCGGCGCCTCTGACGCAGGTCACAGCCGGGGGTTGATCCTGACCTTTCGGACAGGTATCTTCGACAGCGCGTCTTCGCACGCACCTGGATCAGCAGACAGGGTCAACACTGAGCTGGCTAACCTGAACTCACCCTCAGAGGAGCCTGCTCATGGCAGCCACCCGTACCTGGATCATGAACCCCCTGGCCATCTTCACCGCCAACGACCTGGACGCCACCGGCGGCCTGGTGGTCGAAGACGGCCTGATCGTCGAAATGCTGGCCGCCGGCCAACAGCCCGCAGCCCCCTGCAGCCATGCCTTCGACGCCCGCGAGCACGTGGTGCTGCCCGGCCTGATCAATACCCACCACCACTTCTACCAGACCCTGACCCGCGCCTGGGCGCCGGTGGTCAACCAGCCGCTGTTCCCCTGGCTCAAGACCCTGTACCCGGTGTGGGCAAGGCTGTCCCCGGAACAGCTGGCCCTGGCGACCAAGGTGGCCCTGGCCGAACTGCTGCTGTCGGGCTGCAGCACCGCGGCCGACCACCATTACCTGTTCCCCGACGGCCTGGAGCACGCCATCGACGTGCAGGTCGGGGTGGTCCGCGAGCTGGGCATGCGCGCCATGCTCACCCGCGGCTCGATGAGCCTGGGCGAGGCCGATGGCGGCCTGCCGCCGCAGCAGACGGTGCAGCAGGGCGAGGTGATCCTCGCCGACAGCCAGCGCCTGATCGGCCAATACCACGAGCGCGGCGCCGGCGCGCAGATCCAGATCGCCCTGGCGCCCTGCTCGCCCTTCTCGGTGACCCCGGCGATCATGCGCGCCAGCGCCGAGCTGGCCGGCAAGCTCGACGTGCGCCTGCACACCCACCTGGCCGAGACCCTGGACGAGGAGGAGTTCTGCCTGCAGCGCTTCGGCCTGCGCACCGTCGATTACCTGGACAGCGTCGGCTGGCTCGGCCCGCGCACCTGGCTGGCCCACGGCATCCACTTCAACCCGGAGGAAATCGCCCGCCTGGGCGCCGCCGGCACCGGTATCAGCCACTGCCCCTGCTCGAACATGCGCCTGGCCTCGGGCATCTGCCCGACCCTGGAGCTGCAGGCGGCCGGCGCACCGATCGGCATAGGCGTCGACGGCTCGGCCTCCAACGACGCCTCCAACCTGATCCTCGAGGCGCGCCAGGCCCTGTACCTGCAACGCCTGCGTTACGGCGCCGAGCGGATCACCCCGGAACTGGCCCTGGGCTGGGCGAGCAAGGGATCGGCCAAGCTGCTGGGGCGCAGCGACATCGGCGAGCTGGCGGTGGGCAAGCAGGCCGACCTGGCCTTCTTCAAGCTCGACGAGCTGCGCTTCTCCGGCAGCCACGACCCGCTGTCGGCCCTGCTGCTGTGCGGCGCCGACCGCGCCGACCGGATGATGATCGGCGGCCGCTGGCGGGTCATCGACGGCCAGGTCGAAGGCCTGGATGTGGCCCGGCTGATCGCCGATCACCGCCAGGCGGCCAAGGCACTGATCGCCGGCTGAGTGCCATGGCCCAGGCGTCTGGCCGCCGAGGGCGGCCATGACGCTCCCGCCATCCTGACCGAGCGGTTAGACTGTCGACGACCCACGCCTGACCGAGAGAACCGACCATGTACGACTGGCTCAACGCCCTGCCCAAGGCCGAACTGCACCTGCACCTGGAAGGCTCGCTGGAGCCGGAACTGCTGTTCGCCCTGGCCGAACGCAACAAGATCGCCCTGCCCTGGAACGACGTCGAGGCCCTGCGCGGCGCCTACGCCTTCAACAACCTGCAGGAGTTCCTCGACCTCTACTACCAGGGCGCCGACGTGCTGCGTCACGAGCAGGACTTCTACGACCTGACCTGGGCCTACCTGCAGAAGTGCAAGGCGCAAGGCGTGATCCACACCGAGCCGTTCTTCGACCCGCAGACCCACACCGACCGCGGCATACCCTTCGAGGTGGTGCTCGGCGGCATCCGCCAGGCGCTCAAGGACGGCCAACAACAACTGGGCATCAGTTCCGGTCTGATCCTCAGCTTCCTCCGGCATCTTTCCGAGGAGGAGGCGTTCAAGACCCTGGAGCAGGCCCGCCCGTTCCGCGAGGCCTTCATCGCCGTGGGCCTGGACAGCTCGGAAAAGGGCCATCCGCCGAGCAAGTTCCAGCGGGTGTTCGACAAGGCGCGCAGCGAGGGCTACCTCACCGTCGCCCACGCCGGCGAGGAAGGCCCGCCCGAGTACATCTGGCAGGCCCTGGACCTGCTGAAGATCCAGCGCATCGACCACGGCGTGCGCGCCATCGAGGACGAGCGGCTGATGCAGCGGATCATCGACGAGCAGATCCCCCTGACCGTCTGCCCGCTGTCCAACGTCAAGCTGCGGGTGTTCGAGGACATGGGTCAGCACAACATCCTCGAGATGCTCGAGCGCGGCGTGAAGGTCACGGTCAATTCGGACGATCCGGCCTACTTCGGCGGCTACGCCGGCGAGAACTTCGCCGCCCTGCACGAGCACCTGGGCATGACCCGCGAGCAGGCCGAGCGCCTGGCGCAGAACAGCCTGGACGCGCGGCTGACCTGAATCGCCGGTGATCGGCTGCGCGCGCCGAGGTTGAAGTTTTTGCCCAAGGCGCCGAAACAGAAGTGAGTGCACCACCCCACAGATAGCAATATAGTGGCCACACACCTTACCTGTTTGCCCTTGCAGGTTGCCGAACACATGGAATGTATCAAGCTCATCGGACCCACCACGCGCCGCTGGCTGATTGCGGCGCTGGCCTGCCTGCCTTCGTTGGCCCCGGCCGGCGAGGCGATTCAGATCCTCACCGAGGAACTGCCCCCCTACAACATGACCCAGGACGGTCGACTCACCGGCATGAGCACCGAAGTCGTGCAGGCCGTGCTGCAGGAAGTCGGTGTGCAGGCGCATATCCAGTCCATGCCCTGGGCCCGGGCCTACGACATCGCGCAGAACACCGAGAACGTACTGATCTATTCGATCGCCCGCACCCGCCAGCGCGAGAAGCTGTTCAAGTGGGTCGGCACCATCGCGCCGGTCCGCTGGTATCTGTTCACGCTGCCCCAGCGCGACATCCAGCTCGGGCAACTCGACGAGGCGCGCCGCTACCAGATCGGTACCGTCAAGGACGATGCCGGCGAACAGCACCTGCTGGACAAGGGCTTTGCCGTCGGCGAGAACCTGCAGTCGAGCAACAGGTATGCGCACAACTACGAAAAACTGACGCTGGGGCGTATCGACCTGTGGATTGCCAACGAACTCAACGCTTTCTATCTGGTGCGCCGGGCCGGGGACGATCCGGACGAGACGCTGGTGCCGGTGCTGAGCCTGCCCGACCTGGGCGATGACCAGGGTTTGAGCATGGCCTTCAGCCCGCAGACCTCGGACGCGCTCGTCGAGCGCTTTCGCCAGGGCCTGAAAACCATCCGCGACAACGGCACCTACGATGCCATCGCCCAGCGGTGGCTCTAGCATGGACTCAGCGGCTGCCAAACCGCGCCTCGACCAGAAGCCCGCCCCAGCGCTGGCCTGCAGCTCGCTCGGCCGCCGCCTGGTGCTGGCGACGCTGATCTTCTGCCTGCTGTTCACCCTGCTTGCCGTAACCCTGCGCAGCGTGTCGGCCTGGAACAGCAACCTGGCGGCGATGACCGCCGAGCTGAAGCTGATCGATCAGGTGTTTCAGCGCACCCTGTCCAAGGCGATCTGGGAGATGGATCGCGATGCCCTGCAGACCCAGCTGGACAGCGTCGCCCAAGCCGCGCCGGTAGGCCGGGTGCAACTGAGCATCCTGCGCGCCGGCCGCCCCCCCGAAGTCCTGACCCAGCAGCGCGCCGAGCGCCAGCCCTCGACACTGGTGCCATCGCTGCAGCAGACGCTCACCTATGAGCCCTACCCCGGCGCCACGCAGAACCTCGGCGAGCTGGTCATCGAGGGCGACGAGCGGCTGCTCTGGCAGCGCCTGCTGAGCGACGTGACCAGCATCGTGATCACCCAGGTGATCCAGTCGCTGCTGCTGGCAGGGCTGATCATGTGGATGTTCAACCGCTCGGTCACCGTGCATGTGCGGCATATCGCGCAGCACCTGGGCGAATTGTCGCCCGCCAACCTCAAGCGGCTATTGCGCATCGAGCGCAAGGCCTCGCGCCGGGACGAGCTGAGCCTGCTGGAGGCCGGAGTCAACAACCTGCAGGGCAAGCTGTCTGACTACCTCCAGCAGCAGCGGCGCGACGAACTCGACCTCGCCGCCCACCGCGATCGCCTGGCCGAGCTGGTGGAAGAGCGCACGGCCGAACTGCGCCAGGCCAACAGCCGCCTCGAGGAGCTCAGCCGCAGCGATCCGCTGACCGGACTGGCCAACCGGCGGCACTTCGATGAGATGAAGGAGATCGAGCTGCGCCGCGCCACCCGCCTGAACCAACCGCTATCGGTGCTGATGTGCGACATCGATTGCTTCAAGCTCTACAACGACACCTACGGCCATGCCCAGGGCGACCAGTGCCTGCAACGGCTGGCCGAACGGCTTAAGCACGTCTTCGGCCGCGCCGGCGAGCTGGTGGCACGGCTCGGCGGTGAGGAGTTCGCCGTGCTGCTGCCGGGCGCCGACCTCGACCAGGCGCACAAGGCCGCCGAACGCCTGCGCCAGGACCTCGCCGCCCAGGCCGTGCCGCACAGCAGCTCGCAGGTGGAGCCCTACCTGACCCTGAGCATCGGCGTCGCGCAGTACGACCCCCAACTCATGGACCGTTTCGATCAGCTGCTGCAGTGCGCCGACGAGGCGTTATACCGGGCCAAGCGCCTGGGCCGCGACCGAATAGCCCAGTGACGACACTTAGGAGGCTGCCCATGACATTCGTTCAATCCGTCTGCAGTGCCGTATTGCTGACCCTGGCCTGTGCCTGCTGCCAGGCACAGGGCATCCAGGTCGTCACCGAGGACACGTCGTACAGCTACCTGGAAAACGGCCGCGTGGCGGGGCCTGCCAGCGCCGTGGTGGAAGCCACTTTGCAACGGGCGGGGCTGAGCGACTACAGCCTCGCGCTCTATCCCTGGGCGCGGGCCTACGACATGGCGCTGCAGCAGCCCGACGTGCTGATCTACCTGATCGCCCGCACCACGGAGCGCGAGCCGCTGTTCAAATGGGTGGGCGAAATCACCCGCATCGACTACCACCTGTACAAACTGCGGGCCCGCCAGGACATCCAGGTGCGCACCCTGACGGACGCCCGGCAATACAGCATTGGCGTGCTGCGCGACGATGTGCGGCAGAAATACCTGCGCAACCAGGGCTTCAGCAAGCTGGTGGTCTCGGCGACCAACCGCGACAACTTTCAGAAACTACTGAACCAACAGATCGAGCTGGTGGCCATGCCGGAGCGCGATGTCGCCATGCTGTGCGAAGACGTGCGCGTCGACTGCGCCAGCCTCGAGCCGGCTTACACCCTGGACGCCATTTCGATGGGACTGTACATGGCCTACAGCCTGGCGACCGCCGATGAAACCGTGAACCGCACCCGCGCGGCCTTCGACAGTCTCAAGGCAGAAGGCCGGGTGAGCCTGTTGCTGAGCGGCCAGCGCTAGCGCTAGATCCGCCGGGTCACCTCGGCGCACCGCGCCTCTTAGTGGTGAGCGGTTTCCTCGGCCGGCGGTTCCTTCTCTACCGCCACGTCCACCTGGATTTCCCCCGCCTTCTCGAAGGTCAGGGTCAGCGGGAAGCGCTCGCCTTCCTTCGCCTGCTGCTTCAGGTCGAACAGCATGACGTGGTAACCCATGGGCGCGAACTTGAGTTCGCCCCCGGCCGGCACCTCGACGCTTTGCACCTGTTGCATCTTCATGAGCCCATCGGCGTGCACGTGCTCGTGCATCTCGGCCTTGCCGGCCACCGGCGTCTGCACGCCGACCAGGCGGTCGGCCTGCTGGCCCCGGTTGTGCACCACGAAATAGGCCGCGGCGGTCGGCGCCACCGGCGGCATCTCCCGCGACCAGGGGTGGGCGACGTGCAGTTCGCCCGCGCTGTATTCATGGGCGCCGGCCAACAGGCTGGTACCGAGCAACGCGGCCAGCAGCAGGGTTTTCTTCATGGGCATGGTGTTTCTCCTTGGGATGGTGAGTCTCGTATTCCAACTGAAGCGAAAGGACGCCAGTGCGGTCATGGCTCAACCGGCCTGCAGCTTGGGCGTCGACCCCAAACGCGAGAGTAGCAGCCAGTCCAACGCCCAGATCAGCAGCAGCGATGCCCCCACCAGCGGAAAGACAGCGCCGAGCAGCAACATGATGACGATGGCCGTCTTCCAGCGCGGCAGATCGTGACGCAGCGGCGGCACGCCGAGACTGCCCTGGGGACGCCGGCGCCACCACATGATCAGGCCGCTGACGGCGCTGAGCAGCACCATCAGGCAGACGCCGAGCATCAGCAGCTGGTTGGCCAGGCCGAACAGCTTGCCCTCGTGCAGCACCACGCCGGTCTCCACCACCCGCGCCACCACACCGTAATCCTGCCAGCGCACGTCGGCCAGCACCGCGCCGCTGTACTGGTCGAGGTGCAGGGTCGCATCGTGGCGCGGGTCGTCGGCGAACAGGGCAACGCTGTACACCCCCGTCTCGCCCCTGGGCAGGCTGATGCTGTAGCCGCTCTGCACGCCGCGCGCCGCGGCGGTGTCGACCACCTGCTGCAGGCCGATCTGGGCGGTGGGAGAAGCGTCGACCGAGCCCGCCGCCTGGTGCGCGGCATGGGGATCGGAAAGCGGCAGCGGGGTGTTTTCCACCGCCCAGGCCACGGTCTGTCGGGCACTGCTGTTGAGGCTGCGGGCCTGCAGGTCGGACTGCGGCACCTCGTTCCACATGGCCGCCGGGAAGTGGTTCCAGGCACCGGCGAAACGCTCGCCCCAGAAGCCGGTCCAGGTCATCCCGGTGAGCAGCATGAACAGCAGCAGCAGCGAGCCCCAGAAGCCGGTGACCGCATGCAGGTCGCGCCAGAACAGGCGGCCGCGGCTGGCCAGGCGCGGCCACCAGAGGTAGAGTCCGGACACCACCAGGACGATGCCCCAGCCGGCGGCCAGCTCGATCAGGCGATCGCCGAGGGTGCCGATCATCAGTTCGCCGTGCAGGCGGCGGGCGATGGCCTGCAGGTTGTCCCGGGCGTCCTGGCTGCCCACCAGCGTGCCGCGGTAGGGATCGACGAACAGGTTGAGCTCGCGCCCCTGTTCGGCGATGACGAACTGCGCGCTCCGCCCCTCCCCGCGGGGCGGCAGATATTTGCTCACGGTCGCCTGGGGATAGGCCTGGCGCACCGCGGCCAGTTGCCGGTCGGCGCTCAGGCGTTGCTCGGCCACCGGCACCTGCAGCAGGTCGGCGTACATCAGTTGATCCAGCTGCGGCTTGAACAGGTAGATGATCCCGGTCAGCGACAGCAGGATCAGGAACGGAATGACGAACAGCCCGGCATAGAAATGCCAGCGCCAGGCCAGGTTGTAGAACGAAGCAGTGGATGGGTGCATGGTCAGGCTCCGGTGTAGCGCAACGGAGGACTCGCGCCCGCAGGACGCATCGGCATTCGAGCGCTACGGGTGCCAGGAGTCCGGGCATGGGACGGGCGCCAGCTGTGCCGGCACAGGTTGCTACAACGAAGGAGAGGCGCGGGGATTGGCCGAGGGCCAGAGAAAGCGCACCGGCCGGGCGGCGCGCAAGGTCACGACCGCCGGCTGGCGGGCGGCGCAAAGCAACCCGAGCAGGCCGAAGAAGGCCGCCAGGATCAGTGCGCTGAAGGTCGAGGACAGGGCGCAACCGGCACCGCCGGCAGCCCCCTGCGACGCCAGGCCGGCGTCGCCGAAATCGCTGCCCGAAGCGCTGCCACCGTCCAGGGAGCAATAGACGCCGTCCAGACCGCTGAGCTGCAGGCCGGCCATCTGACCGTGGCCGATGCTGCAGGCGAGCGCGCTGAACAGGACGCTGAAATACAGCATCCAGGCGAGCAGCGAACGGTCGGAGCGGGCCAGTTTCATGGCGGGCGACTCTAGCAGGTGGAGGAGGCGCGGCAAGGGCGCCGGACTGTGGCGGGTTGCCGCAGCCGGTCCGGCGCAAGCTTAGGTCGCCCAGGGCGCCCGCGCCAGCAGGTCGGCACAGCGAGCCTGGACGAACTCACGCAGCAGGTGCACCGGCTTGCTCAGCTGGGCGCGATGGGCGCAGATCAGGTTGAGCGGCGTCGACTCGCCTTGCCACTGCGTCATCAGCACCTTGAGCCGGCCGGCCTGCACATCGCCGGCCACGTCCAGCCAGGACTTGTAGACCAGGCCGAAGCCGGCCACCGCCCACCGTCGCGCCACATCGGCGTCATCGCTGCAACGGTCGCCGGTCACGTTGACGCTCTGCTCGCGCTTGCCATCCTGGAAGCGCCAGCGCTCATGCACCCGGCCGCCCAGCATATAGAGCAGGCAATTGTGCCCGGCCAGTTCTTCCGGCGTCTGCGGTTCGCCATGCCGCGCCAGGTACGACGGCGCCGCGCACAACACGCGGCGGTTGCCCGTCGCGATCGGCAGGGCCACCAGGCTGGAATCGTCGGGCGCACCGTAGCGCAGGGCGATGTCCACCGGGTCGCGAAACAGGTCGCTGACCCGGTCGCCGAGCAGCAGGCGCAGTTGCAGCTGCGGATGGGCCAGCTGGAACTCGTCGAGCCAGGGCAGCAGGGTGTTGCGGCCGAAGTCCGATGGCGCCGACAGCTGCAGCGGGCCGCTGATGCCGACCCTGCTACCCGCCAGCTGCTGCCGACCATCGTCCAGGCTCTGCAGGGCCAGCCGGGCATGGCCGAGAAACAGCTCGCCCTCGGGCGTCAGGCGCAGGCTGCGGGTGGAGCGGTTGAACAGGCGCACCTCCAGCTGCCGCTCCAGGCGCTTGAGGCCGGCACTGGCCACTGCCGGCGAAATGTCCAGCCGCCGCGCGGCCGCCGAGAGATTGCCGAGATCGGCCGTGCGCACGAACAGCTGCAGGTCATCGAAACGCAGCATCGAGGCACCATTATCAAAAAAATATTGAAAGAGACTCTATCTGCAGGCTGTTTTTCTCGTCAATCAAATAACCGAGCATGGACACCTCGCGAATCGCCGTCCAGCCAGGCCACGGCCGCGGCCCCTGCTGGCCGCCCCAGCCACACGCCCCGTCCAGGGCACCGCCGCCATGGCGAAACTGAGCCTGCTGGAACAGTCCGAACTGCAACAGACGCCACTTATCCGCCAAGGAGCCCCCATGAAAGCCATCGCCTATTACCAATCCCTTGCTGCCGACCAGCCCGAGGCGCTGCAGGACGTTCAACTGCCCGAGCCGATCCCGGGGCCGCGCGACCTGCTGGTCGAGGTCAAGGCCATCTCGGTCAACCCGGTGGATACCAAGATCCGCAAGAACGTGGCGCCGCAGAACGGTGAGGCCAAGGTGCTCGGCTGGGATGCGACCGGCGTGGTCAGCGCCGTGGGCAGCGAAGTCAGCCTGTTCCAGCCGGGCGACCGGGTCTTCTACGCCGGCGCCATCAACCGCGCCGGTGCCAACAGTGAACTGCACGTGGTCGATGAGCGCATCGTCGGCCACATGCCCAAGAGCCTGACGTTCGCCGAGGCCGCGGCGCTGCCGCTGACGGCGATCACCGCCTGGGAACTGCTGTTCGAGCGCCTGCAGATTGCCGAGTGCAACGGCGATCAGGGCCAGAGCCTGCTGATCGTCGGCGCCGCCGGCGGCGTCGGCTCGATCCTGGTGCAACTGGCCCGCCAGCTGACCGGATTGACGGTGATCGGCACGGCCTCGCGCCCCGAGACCCAGGCCTGGGTGCGCGAGCTCGGCGCCCACCATGTCATCGACCATCGCCAGCCCCTCAGCGTTGAACTCGAGCGCATCGGGATCAACCAGGTGACCCACGTCGCCAGCCTGACCCAGACCGACCAGCATTTCGACGAGCTGGTCGAGGCCCTGGCGCCACAAGGTCGCCTGGCGCTGATCGACGACCCGGCACAACCGCTGGATGTCATGAAGCTCAAACGCAAGAGCCTGTCGCTGCACTGGGAGCTGATGTTCACCCGCTCGCTGTTCGAGACCGCGGACATGATCGAGCAGCATCGGCTGCTCGAGCGGGTGGCCCAGCTGGTCGACGCCGGCACCCTGAAAACCACCCTCGGCGAGCACTTCGGGCGTATCGACGCAGCCAATCTGCGCCGCGCCCACAGCCTGCTGGAGAGCGGCCAGGCCAAGGGCAAGATCGTCCTCGAAGGCTTCTGAGCCGGCGCTTCGCTCCGCACGGGTCCCTGCCGACCAACGGTCAGCAGGGACCCGTAACGGCGTCGCCGTTGCCACGTCAAAAACTACGTGGGGCAACGTCAGGAGGTCTCCAAGATGAAACGCCTAATCCCCTTAGCACTCATCGTCGCCGTCGGCTGCTCGGCTACGGCGCTCGCCCAGCCTACCCAGGGTCCGGACTACAGCCAGGTCCCGGCGGTGGACTACCACTACGGCATGACCCTGGATGTACGCAAGGTCATCCACATCACCGACAACTCGGACAAGACGGGCGTGGTGCCTGCCACCATCACCTACCTCGACAGCCAGGGCCAGCTGCACCGGGTCAATTACCTGGAACTGGGACGCGCTAACGACGGCAATTAGTTCGCAGTCCTGCTATCTTGACGCCTGGCCGCTCGGGCCAGGCGCCTTCGATGCACCTCGCCCCCGGCCGCTCACCTTCCAACTAGACTGCAATCAGCATCGCGACAGGCCGCACGCGGCAGGTCCGACATGCGCTCGCGCACATCCGATATATCGGCGGTAAGGATGCGACCCGAACTAGTAGCCCCACTGCGCCTGGCTGGCGTCTATGCCCTCTTCGGCACCGCCTGGATCCTGTCCGGCGATTACTTGCTGACGCTCGCGGTGACCGACCCCAAACTAATCCTCAGCTTGCAGTCCGCCAAGGGCCTGGCCTTCGTGCTGCTCAGCGGTCTGCTGATCTTCTTCGTTAGTTACCGCGAACGTCAGGCCCACGGCCAACTGCTCGGCGTGCTGACGCGCAACAGCCGGCTGCTGCAGCAAGCCCAGCGCAATGCCGCCCTGGGCAGCTGGGAGTACCACGGCCGCTTCCACTGGAGTCCGGAGGCATTGGGTTTGCTGGGCCGCGATGCCGGCAACGCCTCGAGCAGCCTCGAACAACTGCTCAACTGGCTCCACCCCGCCGATCGCCAGGCCGTTCAGCGCGCGTTCCAGGCGCTGATCGCCCAACACAAGGCGCTGACCATCAGTGCACGGCTGCACCAGCCGCACCGCCAGCAGGTCACCTGGCTGATGCTGCGCGGCGAGGTCGACGGCGACGGCCAGATCCTCGGCACCCTACAGGACATCAGCAGCCAGAAGCGCGACGAGGCGGCCCTGCGCGAGAGCGAGCAGCGCTTCCGGCAGCTGTTCGAGCAGACCCCGCGCATCGCCGTGCAGGGCTACGACCGCGAGCGCCGGGTGGTCTACTGGAACGCCGCCAGTACCCAGCTGTACGGCTACAGCGTGCAGGAGGCCATGGGCAACCGCCTGGAGGACCTGATCGTGCCGCTGCCGGCGCGCAACCAGGTGGCCAGCGCGATCAACCATTGGCTGCTCGGCGGTCCGCCGACCCCGGCGGCGGAAATGCAGTTGCAGCGCAAGGACGGCAGTCCGGTATGGGTCTACTCCAGCCGCTCGCTGCGCCGCGACAGCCTCGACCGCCCCGAGCTGTACTGCATGGATATCGACATCAGCGAGCACAAGAAGCTCGACGACCAGCTGCGCGCCAGCGAGGCCGGCTACCGCGAGCTGGTCGAACAGCTGGCCGAAGTCATCGTCAAGATCGACGCCGCTGGGCACCTGAGCTTCCTCAATCCGGCCTGGGAACGCCTCAGCGGCTACGTCGGCTACGAGAGCCTCGGACGGCAGCTGGTGCGTTTCTTCGAGAGTGCGGACGGCACGCGTCTGGCCGAACAGCTGAACGCCGTTGCCAATGGCGGACAGACCGGCCTGCGCGGCGACTACCGCCTGCTGACCCGCAATGGCCAGCCGCGCTGGGTCGACCTGCAGCTCAGCCGCCGGCCGGACGGCAGCCTCAGCGGCAGCCTGCGCGACAACCACGAGCATCACCTCAAGCAGCAGCTGCAGCAGGCCCGCGTTGCCCTGCTGGAGGCGCTGTTCGAGCGCCAGCCGCTGGAGCGGGTGCTGGAAGACACCTGCCGGCGCCTGCAGGCGCTGATCCCGCAGGTGCGCGCGGCGATCATGCTGCAGGACCCGCAGCAGCGCCTGCACCTCGCCGCCGCCCCCGATCTGCCCGAGGCCTACCGGCAGGCCATCGACGGGGTCCAGGCCGGGGCCGAGGTCGGCTCCTGCGGCCATGCAGCCTACAGCGGCGAGCTGGTGATCGCCGAGGACCTCGACAACCACCCCTATTGGCGCGACTACCGCACCGAGGCCCGCGCGGCCGGGCTGCGTGCCTGCTGGTCGGTGCCGTTCAAGGATGACCAGGGCCGCGCCATCGGCACCCTGGCCATCTATTACGACCGGCCCAGCCGGCCGAGCAGCGGCGACATCGCCCTGGTCAGCGGATTCGCCCAGCTGGCCGGGCTCGCGGTGCAGCGCAGCGCGCAGCAGCGCTGACCACCGGTCGCCCGCCGGCAACTGCCCGGGGAAAATTCAGCGCAGCTAACTAGACTGGCCTTTCCCGTACGAGGAGGTGCCCGATCGTGAACATCAGCATTCAGTCACCGAGCAAGTCCCAAGGCTCCTGCTGGCAAGTCCGCTTCGGCAAGAACCAGGTGAGCTTTCGCAGCGAGGCCGAGGCCCGGGCATTCGTCGCCACCCTCGAGGCGCGCTTGCAGGCGCCCCACCCCCTGCCCCTCGCGGCAAGCTAGACCGGACCGTCGACCAGCGGACGCTCCAGGCGGCGCTCGGCCCACAGGGTATAGAGCGACGCCAGCGTGGCCAGCACGCCGCAGCCGCAGATCACTGTCGCCATCGGCCAGGCGCTGCCGTCGTGCAGCGCCCCGACCAGGGCCGCCGCGCTGGCGGCGATGGCGAACTGCAGACTGCCGAGCAGGGCCGAGGCGCTGCCGGCATGGCGGCCCTGGCCGGCCATGGCGCAGGCCGTGGCGTTCGGCAGGAGCACGCCGAGGCTGGCGATGCAGCCGAACAATGGAACCAGCAGCGGCCAGAGCACCGGCGGTTGGCTGAGGGCGATGACCAGCAACGCCAGGCCGCAGCCCAGGTAAAACCACACCAGGCGCCGCAGCCAGTAACCCGGCCCATGGCGCGCCACCAGCCAGGCATTCAGTTGCGCGGCGAGGATGAAGCCGGCCGCATTGCTGCCGAACAGCCAGCCGTAGTGCGCCGCCGGCACGCCGTAGAGTTCGATGAAGACGAAGGGCGAGCCGGCGATATAGGCGAACATCCCGGCGATCGACAGGCCGCCGGTCAGGGCGTGACCGATAAAGGGGCGATCACCGAGCAGCCGGCGGTACTCGCCCAAAGCGCCACTCAGCGGGGCTGGCGTTACCTTCCGGCTCAGGGTCTCCGGCAGCCACAGCGCCACCGCCAGCCAGCAGAGTGTGGCGAACAGCGCCAGGCAGACGAAGATCGACTGCCAACCCAGGCTGCTCAGCAGCAGGCCGCCGGCCAGCGGCGCCAGGATCGGCGCGACGCCCATCACCAGCACCAGTTGGGAAAACACCCTGGCCGAGGCGATCGGGTCGCACAGGTCGCGCACCACCGCACGGGTCACCACCATGCCGGCGCAGCCACCCAGGGCCTGGACGAAGCGCGCGACGACCAGGGTCTCCAGGCTGGTCGCCAATGCGCAGGCCAGGGAGGCCAGGGCGAACAGCAGCACGCCGGCCAGCAGCGGCCGGCGGCGACCGAAACGGTCGGCCAGGGGGCCGTAGATCAGCTGACCGATGGCCAGGCCGACGAAGTACGCGGCCAGCGACAGTTGCACATGCTCGACATCCGTGGCGAAGGCGCGCGCCAGGGTCGGAAAGCTCGGCAGGTAGAAGTCGATGGCCAGGGGGCCGAAGGCGCACAAGGCGCCGAGGATCAGCAACAGGCGTAGGTTCATTCGCTCTCCCGCAGGATGCGCCCGGCTATCTGCCGAGTAGGGTGTGCCGTGCGCACCAGAAGACGCCGGCCTGCTTCGGTGCGCGCGGCGCACCCTACAGCTTCTCCTTGCGCCTCCCGGTCAGTTTCTCGGCCAGGGATTCGACCAGCAGGTAGAACATCGGGATCAGGAAGATCGCCAGCACGGTGGCCGCCAGCATGCCGCCGATCACCCCGGTGCCGATCGAATGACGGCTGGCCGAGCCGGCGCCGCTGCTGATGGCCAACGGCAGCACGCCGAGGATGAAGGCCAGGGAGGTCATGATGATCGGCCGGAAGCGCAGGCGCGCCGCCTCCAGCGCCGACTCGAGGATGCCCATGCCCTGCTGCCGGCAGAGCACGGCGAACTCGACGATGAGGATGGCGTTCTTCGACGCCAGGCCGATCAGGGTGAGCAGGCCGACCTGGAAGTACACGTCGTTCTCGATGCCGCGCAGCCACACCGCGAGGATCGCCCCGAATACCGCGAAGGGCACCGCGGTGACCACCGCCAGCGGCAGGGTCCAGCGCTCGTACTGGGCCGCTAGGATCAGGAACACCATGATCAGGCCGAAGACGAAGGCGGTGCTGCCCGAGCCCTGGGTCGCCTGTTCCTGGAATGCCGAGCCGGTCCAGCCGATGCTGTAGTCGCTGCCGAGCACCTCGTCGGCCACCTGCTGCACCGCCGCCAGGGCCTGACCGGAGCTGTAGCCGGGCGCCGGCCCGCCGAGGATCTTCGCCGCCGGGTAGACGTTGAAGCGCGCGTAGGTGTCGGGACCGAGCACCCGTTGCACCTTGACCAGGGTCGACAGCGGCACCAGCTCGCCACCGGCCGCGCGCACGTAGACCTGGGACAGGTCCTCCGGCTTGCGGCGGAAGTCCGCCTCGGCCTGCAGGCTGACCTGGAAGGTGCGGCCGTACAGGCTGAAGTCGTTGACGTAGTAACTGCCGAAGGTCGCCTGCATGGCGGTGAACACCTCGTTGATCGGCACCCCCAGGGCCCGCGCCTTGGTGCGATCGAGGTCGATGTAGTACTGCGGCACGTTGGCGCTGAAGGTGCTCTGCACCCCCGCCAGCTCGGGACGCTGGCGCGCCGCCTCGAGGAACGCCGTGACCTTCTGCGCCAGCTGCGCGGTGCCGGCCCCGCTGCGGTCCTGGATATAACCCTCGAAACCGCCGGTGGTGCTCATGCCGCGGATCGGCGGCGGGTTGAAGGTCATCACCACGCCATCCTTCTGCGCCGCACCCATGCCCATGAACTCGCGGGGCAGGTTGCGCGCGTCGAGTTCCGGCGTGGTGCGTTCGCTCCAGTCCTTGAGCGGCACGAAGGACACCCCGGCATTGCTGCGGGTGCCGAAGGTAAGGATGTCGAAGCCGGCGAAGGTCACCACGTTCTCCACCGCCGGATGGGCCATCAGCTGCTCGGTGACATCGCTGGTCAGCGCTTCGGTGCGGGTCAGGGACGCCGCCGGCGGCAGGAAGTAGGCGTTGATCACGTAGCCCTGATCCTCGCTCGGCACCAGGGAGGATGGCACCCGGCCGAACAACACCAGCATCAGCGCGATCATCGCGCCGAACAGCAACAGGCCCACCGCCGTGCGCTTGAGGAAGAAGCGCACACCGGCGCTGTAGCCGTCGGTCAGGCGCTCGAACAGCCGGTTGAAGGCGCGCAGCGGCGCCGCCGGCTCATGCTGCCCGGGCTTGAGCAGCAGCGCGCAGAGCGCCGGGCTCAGGGTCAGGGCGACGATGCCGGAGATCACCACCGACACGGCGATGGTAATGGCGAACTGCTTGTACATCTCCCCGGCCAGGCCGCCGAGGAAACCCACCGGGACGAACACCGCACAGAGCACCAGGACGATGGCGACGATCGGCCCGGTCACCTCCTGCATGGCCTTGATGGTCGCCTCGCGCGGCCCCAGCTTGTCGCTGCGCATCACCCGCTCGACGTTCTCGATCACCACGATGGCGTCGTCCACCACGATGCCGATCGCCAGCACCATGCCGAACAGGGTCAGCAGGTTGATCGAGAACCCCAGCAGGTACATGCCGGCGAAGGTGCCGATCAGCGATACCGGGATCGCCAGCAACGGGATCAGCGTGGCGCGCCAGTTCTGCAGGAACAGGAAGACCACCAGCACCACCAGTACCAGGGCCTCGAAGAAGGTGTGGATCACCTCCTCGATGGACACCTTGACGAACTGGGTGGTGTCGTAGGGGATCTTGTAGGTGATGCCCTCGGGAAACTTCTGCGCCAGGCGCGCCAGGGTGTCGCGCACGGCCTGGGCGGTGTCCAGGGCGTTGGCCCCCGGCTGCAGGTAGATGCCGAAGGCGGCGTTCTGCTGGCCGTTGAGCGAGGTCATCAGCGAGTAGTCCTGGGCGCCCAGCTCGATCCGCGCCACGTCCTTGAGCAGCAGGCTGGCGCCGGTGGCATCCGAGCGCAGGATCACGCTCTCGAACTCCGCGGGGTCGGTGAAGCGGCCCTGTGTGGTCACCGTGTAGGTGAAGTCCTGTTCCTGCTGCAGCGGTTGCTGGCCGAAACTGCCGGCGGCGAACTGCGAGTTCTGCTCGCGAATGGCCGCGACCACGTCGCTGGGGGTCAGGTTGTACTGCGCCAGCTTGTCCGGGCGCAGCCAGATGCGCATGGAGTAGTCCTTGGAGCCGAACTGGCGGGCATCGCCGACCCCGGGCAGGCGCTTGAGTTCGTCGATCACGTTGATCAGCGCGTAGTTGCTGATATACACCGGATCGCGCGAACCGTCGGGGGAGAACAGGTTGACCACCTGGAGGATGTCCGAGGACTTCTTCTCCACCTTGACCCCCTGCCGGCGCACCTCTTCCGGCAATTTGGCCAGGGTCGCCTGCACCCGGTTATTGACGTCGATGGTGGCCTGATCCGGGTCGGTGCCGACCTGGAAGTACACCGCCAGGCTCATGGCATTGCCGCCGGAGTTGGACTGCTGGTAGATCATGCCCTGGACGCCGTTGATCGACTGCTCCAGCGGCGCGGCCACGGTTTCGGCGATCACCTGGGCGCTGGCCCCGGCATAGCTGGCGCTGACCGACACCTGGGGCGGCAGGATCTCCGGGTACTGGGCGATCGGCAGCGCGCGCATGGCCATCAGGCCGGCCAGCATGATGACCACCGAGATGACCGCGGCGAACACCGGGCGGTCGATAAAGAAGCGTGAGATCACGGGCAACGCTCCTCAGGACTGCTTGTCGGTGGCGGCTTCGGCGACCCTGACCGGGGCGTCCGGGCGCACCTTGGGCAGGCCCTCGACTATCACCCGCTCGCCGGCACTGATGCCCGATTCGATCACCCAGCGGCCGCCGGCGGTGCGCCCGGTGCCGACCTGGCGCTGACGGGCGATGCCCTGTTCGTCCACCACGTAGACGAAGGTGCCGCGCGGGCCCTGGGCGACCGCGCGCTCCGGCACGGTAATGGCGTCGGGCAGGCTGAGGCCCTTGACCAGCACCCGCACGAACTGGCCTGGCAGCAGCTGCTGCCCCGGATTGGGCACCACGGCGCGGACGCTGACGGTGCCGGTGCTGCGGTCGACCAGGCTGTCGGTGAAATCCACCTTGCCTTCCAGCGGGTAGCTGGAACCGTCGCCGAACTGGATCTCCACACGCATCTGCTCGCCGTCCAGGGTCAGGGCGCCGCTCTGCAGGCTGCCGCGCACGTTTTCCACGTCGCGGTCAGGGGCGGCGAAGTTGACGTAGATGGGGTCGAGCTGGGTGATCCGGGCCAGCAGACTGGCATTCGGATCGCCGGCCACCATCAGGCTGCCCTCGGACACCGTTTCCTTGCTGGTGATGCCCGAGATCGGCGCCTTCACCGTGGTGTAGTCGAGGTCGATCTGCTTGGACTGCACCTCGGCCTCGGCGGCCTGGATATTGGCCTTGCTCTGCTCGAAGTTGGAGATGGCATTGTCCAGCTCGCTTTCGCTGGCGAAGCCCTTCTGCTGCAGCTCGCGGATGCGCTTGAGGTCGCGCTCGGTCTGCCGGTAGCGCGCCTGCTCCTGGGCCAGCGCGCCTTTGGCCCGCGCCAGGGCGGCCTGGTAGGTGCGCGGGTCGATGCGGAACATCACCTGGCCCTGCTTGACCTGGCTGCCCTCCAGGTAGGTGCGCTCCTGCAGGATGCCGCTGACCTGGGCGCGCACCTGCACCTCGCGAAAGCCCGCGGTGCGTGCCGCGTATTCGAAAACCAGGGGCAACTCGCCGGCCTCGACGGTTTCCACCAGCACTTCCGGGGGCGGCGGCGCATCGGCCGCCTGGACGGCTGGCAGCCAGTAACTGCAGGCGAGAACGCCGAGGGCGAGAGGAAGGTGGCGAACAAAGGACATGGGTGTCTCCGGGACAGCGCGGGGCAGAGTGCAGAAGGGAGGGGATGCTAGTTACATACAGGACTGTTTGTAAACGACTGACTGGCGCTAAAATCACGACAGACTGTTGCACAAACCTTGAGCCTAGCCGGAACACCCCCGACCGCCATGCGCCGCACCAAAGAGCAAGCCGAGCAGACCCGCGCCGAAATTCTCGCCGCCGCCGAGAACCTGTTTCTGGAACAGGGCGTGGCCCATACCAGCCTGGAACACATCGCCCGCCAGGCCGGGGTGACCCGCGGCGCGGTGTATTGGCACTTCGCCAACAAGGCGGACCTGTTCAACGCCCTGCTCAACCAGGTGCGCCTGCCGCCGGAACAGCTGGCCGAGCGCCTGGCCGGCTGCGACGGCGGCGACCCCCTGCTGTCGCTGCGCAACCTGATCATCGAGGCCATCGAGAACCTGGCCCGCGACCAGCAGAGGCGGCGCATCTTCACCATCCTCCTGCACCGCTGCGAGTTCACCGAAGAGTTGCGCGAGGCCGAGCGCCAGCACGGCGACTTCGTCAACCTGTTCATCGGCCTGGTGGAAAAGCTGCTGAGCCGCCCCGCCTGTCAGGCGCGCCTGCAGCCAGGCGTCACCCCGCGCCTGGGCGCCCGCGCCCTGCATGCCCAGGTGGTCGGCCTGTTCACCGACTGGACCCGCGACCCGGCGCTGTTCGACCCGCTGCAGGAGGCCGGCGGGCTGATCGATGCGGTGCTGCGCGGGTTGATCCGCGACTGGCGGGTATGAGCCCGCTCGCCCCTCCGCCGCTCAGGCCAGGCTGACGGCATAGCCCTCGTCGAAGATCGCCTCGAGCAGCTCTTCGCTGGGCAGCGGACTGGCCACCCGCACCTCGCCTTCAGCCAGGTCGACCTGTACCTCGGCCGCCGGGTCGCGATCCTGAATGGCCTGGGTGATGGCCCGCACGCAATGGCCACAACTCATGCCCTGCACCTTGAACACCTGCATCGCTCACTCCTCATGTTGCCCATGGCCCGGCCGGGATAGCCGCTTGCCCGAGGCCAGTGTCCGCCTTGCCCCAAGGACAAGGTCAAGCCCTGCGCTTGCCCGCCAGGCGATGCTCGACCAAGCTCAGGGCTTCCCCGTTGAAAAGGAGCCGCAGCATGTCGCGCCGCAACCTTGCCCTGCTCGCCGGCCTGTTGGGCTCGGTCGCCTCGATCCTGGTACCGTCCACCGCCCAGGCCGAAGGCCACGCAATGCTGATCGTCTCGCGCGAGCGCCTGGTCGTGGCCACGCCCTGTGAAATCGGCCTGTACCTGCACGACCAGTTGGCCGCCCGCCTGCATCAGGGCCAGTCAGTGGCCTTCAACCTGCCACCCGGCGAGGTCGCGCTGCGCCTGGCCACCCTGGGCACCGGCAGCTGCCAACCGGGCATCGCTCCACCCAGCCGCCAGCACCTCAGCCTGCGGGCCGGCGAAGTACGGCGCCTGCGCATCGCCCAGGACGCCAGTGGGTTCCACCTGCTGGCGGCACCGGGCAGGCCGTGAACGGGGCTTGACCTTACCCATGGGTCAAGGTTGATCCTAGGGGCGAACCCAAGGGAGACCGTCCATGTCCAGCCTGACCACCTTCGATCTACCCGTTGCCGGCATGACCTGCGCCAGCTGCGCCGGCCGCGTCGAGCGCGCCCTGCGCAAGCTGCCCCAGGTCGCCAGTGCCAACGTCAACCTGGCCAGCGAGCAGGCGCGCATAGAGGCCCCCGAGGACAGCCTGGCCGCGCTGATCGCCGCGGTCGAGGGCGCCGGCTACCAGGTGCCGAGCGAGCCTCTGGAACTGGCCATCGACGGCATGACCTGCGCCAGCTGCGTCGGCCGCGTCGAGCGCGCCCTGGCCAAGCATCCGGGGGTGCTGGCGGTTAGCGTCAACCTCGCCAGCGAGCAGGCGCAACTGCGCATCGCGCCGGGAACCGATCCGCAGTCGCTCGTGCGGACAATCGCCGATGCCGGCTACTCGGCCAGCCTGCTGGATATCGACAAGCCGACCCGCCCCAGCGCCGAGCGACTGCTGCAGCGCGAGCGCTGGCACCTGCTGGCGGCCATCGCCCTGGCGCTGCCGCTGGTGATCCCGATGCTGCTCGAGCCCTTCGGCCTGCACTGGATGCTGCCGGCCTGGGTCCAGTTCGTCCTGGCCACGCCGGTGCAGTTCATCCTCGGCGCGCGCTTCTACCGCGCCGCCTGGCAGGCCCTGCGCGCCGGCGCCGGCAACATGGACCAGCTGGTGGCCATCGGCACCAGCGCCGCCTACGGCTTGAGCCTGTACCAGTGGGCGGTGACCCCGGCCGGACAGATGCCGGCGCTGTACTTCGAGGCCGCGGCGGTGATCATCGCCCTGATCCTGCTCGGCAAGTACCTGGAGAGCCGCGCCAAGCGCCAGACCAGCAGCGCCATCCGCGCCCTGCAGGCGCTGCGTCCGGACCAGGCGCTGCGCGTCAAGGACGGCCGCGAGAAGATGGTGGCGCTGAGCGAGCTGGCCCTGGGCGACCGGGTGCTGGTCAAGCCCGGCGAGCGCTTTCCGGTGGACGGCCAGGTGCTCGAGGGCCAGAGCCACGCCGACGAGGCGCTGATCAGCGGCGAGAGCCTGCCCCAGGCCAAGCAGCCGGGCGATACGGTCACCGCCGGGGCGATCAACGGCGAGGGCCGCCTGCTGGTGGAAACCACGGCCCTGGGCGCGGAAACCGTGCTGGCCAAGATCATCCGCCTGGTGGAGGACGCCCAGGCGGCCAAGGCGCCGATCCAGAAGCTGGTGGACCGGGTCAGCCAGGTATTCGTCCCGGCGGTGCTGCTGATCGCCCTGGCCACCCTGCTGACCTGGCTGCTGCTCGGCGCCTCCCTGGCCACGGCCCTGCTCAATGCCGTGGCGGTGCTGGTGATCGCCTGCCCCTGCGCCCTGGGCCTGGCCACCCCGACCGCGATCATGGCCGGCACCGGCGTGGCCGCGCGCCACGGCATCCTGATCAAGGACGCCGAAGCCCTGGAGGTGGCCCACGGCGTGACCGCCGTGGCCTTCGACAAGACCGGCACCCTGACCTCAGGCACGCCGAAGATCGCCCACCTGCAGGCCGTCGATGGCGACGAGGGGCAGCTGCTGCAACTGGCCGGCGGCCTGCAGCGCGGCAGCGAGCACTCCCTGGCCAAGGCGGTGCTGGACGCCTGCGACGAACGCGGGCTGGAGTTGCCCGAGGTGGCCGACAGTCGGGCCCTGGCCGGCCGCGGCATCGCCGGGCAGATCGGCGAGCGGCGCCTGGCCCTGGGCAATCGCCGCCTGCTCGAGGACAACGGGCTGCAGCCGGGCGAGCTGGCCGAGCAGGCGCAGCAGTGGGAGGCCGAGGGTCGCACCCTGTCCTGGCTGCTGGAACAGTCCCCCGAACCCCGGGTGCTGGGCCTGTTCGCCTTCGGCGACACCCTCAAGGACGGCGCGGCCGAGGCGGTCGCCCGGCTCAAGACCCGTGGCATCGCCAGCCACCTGATCAGTGGCGACAACCGCGGCAGCTGCCAGGCGGTGGCCCAGATCCTGAGTATCGACGCGGTGCACGCCGAGGTGCTGCCGGCGGACAAGGCCAGCCTGGTCGGCGAGCTCAAGGCACGCGGGACTGTGGCGATGGTCGGCGACGGCATCAACGACGCCCCGGCCCTGGCCGCCGCGGATGTCGGCATCGCCATGGGCAGCGGCACCGACGTGGCCATGCACGCCGCCGGCATCACCCTGATGCGCGGCGACCCGCGCCTGGTGCCGGCCGCCCTGGACATCAGCCGGCGCACCTACAACAAGATCCGCCAGAACCTGTTCTGGGCCTTCATCTACAACCTGGTGGGCATCCCCCTGGCCGCCGCCGGCCTGCTCAACCCGATGATCGCCGGCGCCGCCATGGCCGCCTCCAGCGTCAGCGTGGTGAGCAATGCCCTGCTGCTCAAGACCTGGAAGCCCCGGCACGAGGAGCAGCGCCCATGAATATCGGCCAGGCCGCGCGCCAGAGCGGGCTCAGCGCCAAGATGATCCGCTACTACGAGTCCATCGACCTGCTGCCGGCCGCCGGCCGGACCGACAGCGGCTACCGCCAGTACGGTGCCCAGGACCTGCACCGCCTGGCCTTCATCAAGCGCGCCCGCGACCTGGGCTTCTCCCTCGCCGAGGTGGCCCAGCTGCTGGCCCTGTGGCAGGACCGCGGGCGCGCCAGCGCCGACGTCAAGGCCCTGGCCGCCGGGCATATCGCCGAGCTCAACCACAAGATCGCCGAACTGAGCGGCCTGCGCGACACCCTGCAGGAGCTGATGGAGCACTGCCAGGGCGACCAGCGCCCGGACTGCCCGATCCTCAGGGACCTGGAGTCCGGCGGTCGTTGCCCCTGAGCGGCCTGATACCATGCGCGCCCCAGCGCTGTCGCGGACTGGGCTGCGACGGCAAATCACCACAAGGACTCAGCCATGCACTACTGGCAACTGGATGTCTTCGCCGAACAGCCGCTGACGGGCAACGGTCTGGCGGTATTCCCCGATGCACGCACCCTGTCCGCCACCGCCATGCAGCGGCTGACTCAGGAGCTGCGCCAATTCGAGTCGATCTTTCTGCTGCCCGGTCACGGCACAGGACAGTTCGAGGCGCGGATCTTCACCGCAGAAGAGGAACTGCCCTTCGCCGGCCATCCGATCATCGGCGCGGCCGCCTTGCTGCACCACCTGCACGCGCCTGCCGAACTCGCCGAACTCGCCGAATGGACCCTGCAGCTGAGTGCCAAGAGCGTGCACGTCACCACCCGGCGCCATGGCCCGGGCTTCTACGCCGAGATGGACCAGGGCCAGGCCGAATTCGGCCAACGGCTGGATACCGCCGCTGCTCGTACGGTGGCCGATGCCTTCGGCCTGGCTGACGACCAGCTGGACCTGCGCTACCCACCCACAGTGGTCAGCACCGGCCTGCCCTACCTGCTGCTGCCGGTCACGGCCGCCGGGCTGGCCAGGGCCAAGCAGCGCCGACTGCTCGACCCCGAGCTGCGCGCGTGCGGCGCCGCCTTCGTGTTCCTGCTCGATGTCGACAACCGCGAGGGGCGCACCTGGGACCCGGCCGGGGTGATCGAGGACGTTGCCACCGGCAGCGCCGCCGGCCCGGTCGCGGCCTACCTGGTCGAACAGGGGCTGCATGCACGCGGCGAAGCCTTCCGTCTCAACCAGGGCCGCTTCCTGCACAGGCCCAGCACCCTGGAGGTGTGCGTCGGCGTGGAGGGTCGGGTCAGGGTCGGCGGTCACGTGCAACTGCTGGCCCGCGCCGAACTGCTGGTCGCCCCCACGGCGCTGGGCTAGACCTCAGCGCACCTGTTCCAACAGCTCGGCACAATCGCGAGCGAAGCCATCACTGAGCTCGGGCCAGAGGTTCTCCGCCAGGTTGACCAGCACGCTGCAGGCCCCGGCGGCGCGGGCGCACTCCAGGTCGAAGCGGAAGTCGCCGACCATCACCAGCTCGCTCGGCGCCACCTGCCAGCGCTCGGCCAGCTGCAGCAGGCCGCCGGGATGGGGCTTGGGCGGCGCCTCGCCGCGGCCGACCACATCGCGGGTGTCGAAGCAGTCGCCCAGGCCGATCGCCTGCAGGGTCAGCAGGGCCAGCTCGTGGGCGTTGCGGGTGAGGATGCCGAGCTGGCAGTCGCGGTCTCGCAGCGTACGCACCAGTTCCACCGCCCCGGGGGCCGGTCGCGCAGCCAGCGCCAGCTCCCGCTCGTGCTCCAGCAGCCAGGCATGCTTGGCCGCCGCCTCATCCTCGGGCAACGCCGCCAGGTGGTGGAGGATGTCCGCCTCGACGGGAATACCAAGGACCCGGCGGATCGCCGCGAAGTCATGCACCGCCAGGGTCAGGGTGCCGTCCATGTCGAACACCCAGTGGCGCGCCGCGGCCAGTTTCACTTCCAGTCCTCGCGCAGGCGAATCAGGCCTTCCTGGGCCACCGAGGCGACCAACTGGCCCTGGCGGTTGAAGATGCTGCCGCGGGAGAAGCCGCGGGCGTTGCCGGCCCAGGGGCTGTCCATCGAGTAGAGCAACCAGTCGTCCATGCGCAGATTGCTGTGGAACCACAGCGAATGGTCGAGGCTGGCGACCTGCATGAACTTCTGCCACACCGACACGCCGTGGGGCAGCATCGAGGTGGTCAGCAGATTGAAGTCGCTGGCGTAGGCCAGCAGGTACTTGTGCAGCTGGGGGTCGTCCGGCAGCTCGCCGGCGGCGCGGAACCACACGTGCTTGACCGGCTCGCTGCGCTCGGGGGCGAAAGGATTGGCCACCGTCACCGGGCGGATCTCGATCGGTTTGGCGCCCACCACCCGCTCGCGGATGCGCTCGGGCAGCGTGTCCGCCACCAGGCTGGCCAGCTCGGTCTCCGACTGCAGGCCTTCCGGGCCCGGCACATCGGGCATCAGATTCTGGTGATTGAAGCCTTCCTCGTCGTACTGGAATGAAGCACTGCAGCTGAAGATCGGCTTGCCCTTCTGGATCGCCATCACCCGTCGGGTGCTGAAGCTGCCGCCGTCACGCACCCGGTCGACCTGGTAGACCACTGGCAGGCTGGCGTCGCCCGGACGCAGGAAATAGCCGTGCAGCGAGTGCACGTGGCGATCGTCCTCGACCGTCTGGCTGGCCGCCGACACGCACTGGCCGAGCACCTGGCCGCCGAACAGCTGGCGGAAGCCCAGGTCCTGGCTGACCCCGCGGAAGAGGTTTTCCTCGATGGCTTCCAGGCTCAACAGGGCGACCAATTCGTCCAATACCTGACTCATGCTGCGTCTCCTCGGGCCGCGCTAGTGCGGCGGCAATCGTAATTCAGGGTAGGCCGGCAGGTCGCTCAAGCGCTCGTCCCACACGGCCCGGCCAAGGGTGAAATGGTAAAGGCTTTGCCAGCGGCTGTCGGCAAGTCCGAGCAATTCATGCACCGCCTCGTCGAAATAGCAGCCGATGCCGGTGGCCGACAGCCCCGCCGCCTCGGCCTCCAGGTACAGCAGCTGGCCGATCTGCCCGCACTCCCAGTACAGCCGCGGATAGCGCCAGGGGCCCGCCGACAGGGCCTGGTCGAAGCGCGCCAGCATGGCCACCGCGACGCAGCCGTCGCTGGCGATGTCCTGGCCGCAGGACAGGAAACCGGCCAGGCCGCGGGCGTCGCCCTCGAGCAGGCGGTACAGGGGCAGCTCGGGATCGACCCGCTGCCAGAGAAAGTCCTCGCGCAAGCCGTCCTGCACCTGACCGTCGCAGCGCGCCAGCCAGTACAGGCCAGGCATCAGCCCCTGGACCCGGTGGACGAACAGCAGCAGGTCGACCTGGGCCGGCTCGCCGCTCAGCCCCAGGGGCACCGGCGAGTGCTCCGGCAGCAGCCGGCGCAGCCAGGCCAGCAGCAGCTCGGCCTGGATGCCGCTCTTGCCGTCCATGGCCTGGGCGCTGCGCCGCCGGTGCAGGATCGGCCGCAGCGGCAGGCCGGGGTTGTCCGCCAGCTCACGGCCCGGCTCCGTGCGCCAGCTCACCGCGGTCAGGGCCGGGGCGCGGCACAGGGAGTGGACGCGGCTCAGTTCCGGCCACTGGCGATACTGGCGCGACAGGCGATTGGGCGCGCCGCTCAACTCGAGGGACGCCAGGGCCCGCAGCAACGGCGTGGGCAAGGCGAACTCGGCGTCCTGGGGCGGGCCGACCCACAGCAGGCAGTCGCCGTGCTCGGACTCGTGGAAACCGTCGCGATCCAACCCCAGGATGGCGTCCAGACGCGCCTCGGCCACCCCGCGCAGCAGGCGCACCTGCCAGCCCAGCACGCTGGCGGCGATGGCGACGGCGGCCAGGGCGTGGCCGAGGTCGTGCTGGCAGTAGCGGTAGGCCCGCTCGCCGTACTTCCAGGCCTCGCGCCAGGGGATGCTGGCCAGGCCGAGCAGCAGGCCGCCGGCCGGCAGCGCCTGGGCCAGTTGCGCGGCCAAGGCCGGCGGCAGCTCGGCGCGCACCTCCAGGCCATGGGCATCCGGCGCATAGTGGGCCAGCAGCGCCCCCGTCTCCAGGCTGCCGGCGGGAAGCAGCAGGTAGGCCTCGGTCGGGTGCAGGTTGCCGGACGAGGGATTGACCCGCAGCGACCAGCGGCTGCCGCCGGCCTCCTTCCAGGCCGACAGCGCCAGGCTGTCATACAGCAGCTGGGAGACGCTGGCCCGATTCAGCGGCGCCGGCGTGCCCAGGGGCGCGGCAAACACCGCGTCGTAGCCCGGCGACTCCTCCAGCGGACGCTGGTACAGCTCGATCAACCGGGCGCCGGCGTAGCGGCGAAACGGCGCCGGCTGGGTCGCCCAGTCCAGCTGGCCCGGGCCCGGGGCGAAGCGCTGCGGCTGGTGCTTGCTCAGCTGGTGGTAGGCGCGCACCTGCTCGATCTCGTTCATCGGCCTGCCTCCCAGTCGGCGCGGCTCAGGCGATAGAGCACATGCCGGGACAGTCGATGGCCTGCCGGCAGCGCCGGATGAGCGAAGTCCTGCGCCGGCTCATGCTGCATGCCGATGGCCCGCATCACGCCCTGGGACGCCAGGTTCTCCACCGCGGTGAAACTGACGATCTGCTCCAGGCCCAGCGGCCCGAAGCCCCAGGCCAGGGCCGCTCGCGCCGCCTCGCTGGCCAGCCCCTGGCGCCAGTGGTCGCGGGTCAGGCGCCAGGCGATCTCCACCGCCGGGCAGAAGGGCGCGTCGAAGGTCACCGGGCGCAGGCCGGTAAAGCCGATGAAGGCGCCATCGTCCTTGCGCGCCAAGGCCCAGAAGCCGAAGCCGTGCTCGGCGAAGTCCGCCTCGAGGCGCTCGGCCAGGCGGTCGCTTTCCTCTCGGCCGAGGCAGGCGGGGAAATGCCGCATCACTTCGGGGTCGCCGTTCAGCGCGGCGAAGGCCCCACGGTCCTCGGCGCGCCAGCGGCGCAGCAACAGGCGCGAAGTATGCAGTTCGATTGGAGCAGGCATCGGCCCTCCACTTGAGTCGCCAGGCGCAGCGCCGCCATACTCGGACGCTACATAAAGAGCCCTATTGTATGCGCCTGCCGCTGGTCTACCACGACGACTACAGCCCACCCTTCCCGGCCGGGCACCGCTTCCCCATGGAGAAGTTCCGCCTGCTGCGCGACCACCTGGTGGACAGCGCCCTGGTCGCCGATGCCGAGCTGCTGCGCCCCGAACTCTGCCCTGCCGAGGTGCTGGCCCTGGCCCACTGCCCGGCCTATATCGAGCGCTACCTGAGCGGCGAGCTGCCCCGCGAGGACCAGCGCCGCCTCGGCCTGCCCTGGAGCGAAGCCCTGGCCCGGCGCACGGTGCGCGCCGTGGGCGGCTCGCTGCTGACCGCCGAGCTGGCGCTCACGCACGGCCTGGCCTGCCACTTGGCCGGCGGCACCCACCACGCCCACTACGATCATCCGGCCGGCTTCTGCATCTTCAACGACCTGGCGGTGATCGCCCGCTACCTGCTGGCGGCCGGCAAGGCCCAGTGCGTGCTGATCTTCGACTGCGACGTGCACCAGGGCGACGGCACCGCCCGCCTGCTCGCCGACTGCCCGGAGGCGATCACCGTGTCCTTGCACTGCGAGCAGAACTTCCCCGCACGCAAGGCCCGGAGCGACTGGGACATCCCGCTGCCCCGAGGCATGGGCGACGCCGACTATCTGAAGGTGGCGGACGATGCGTTGAACTACCTGCTGCCGCTGTACCAGCCGGACATCGTGCTGTACGACGCCGGCGTCGACGTGCACCGGGACGACGCCCTCGGCTACCTGCAGCTGACCGACCAGGGCCTCGCGGCCCGCGACGAGGCGGTACTCAGGCACTGCCTCGGCCGGGACATCCCGGTGATGGGAGTGATCGGTGGCGGCTACGACCAGGACCGCGCAGCCCTGGCGCGGCGCCACGGCATCCTCCATCACAGTGCGGCCAGCGTCTGGGCCGAGCACAACCTGGGCTGAACGATGCATAGCTCAATAGCTGTACAAACATACAGATAAATATTGCCCAAACGGCCTTTCCTGCCCATGCTTGGCACCATCGCGATCATCGATGCCAGCCGCCATGCGTCTCTTCTTGTGTGAAAAACCCTCCCAGGCCAAGGACATCGCCCAGGTGCTAGGCGCCAGCCGGCGTGGCGACGGCTGCTGGCTCGGCAGCAACGTCACCGTGACCTGGTGCATCGGCCACCTGCTGGAAACCGCGCCGCCGGACGCCTACGACGCCCGCTACAAGCGCTGGAACCTCGCCGACCTGCCGATTGTCCCGCAGCAGTGGAAGATGCTGGTCAAGAGCAAGACCGCCGGCCAGTTCAAGGCGGTCAAGCGGCTGCTCGGCGAGGCCAGGGAGCTGGTGATCGCCACCGATGCCGACCGCGAGGGCGAGATGATCGCCCGCGAGCTGGTGGAGCATTGCCGCTATCGCGGGCCGATCCAGCGCCTGTGGCTGTCGGCGCTGGACGAGGCCTCGATCCGCAAGGCCCTGGCGGCCCTCAAGCCCGGCGCCGAGACCTTCAACCTGTACCACGCGGCGCTCGGCCGCTCGCGCGCCGACTGGCTGATCGGCATGAACATGAGCCGGCTGTTCACCCTGCTCGGCCGCCAGTCCGGCTACCAAGGCGTGCTGCCGGTGGGCCGGGTGCAGACGCCGACCCTGCGCCTGGTGGTGGACCGCGACCGCAGCATCGCCGCCTTCGTGCCGGTGCCCTACTGGGCCATCGAGGTGCAGCTTGCCAGCGACGGCATCGCCTTCACCGCCCAGTGGCGCGCCAACCCGGACGCCTGCGACGAGCAGGGCCGCTGCCTGAACCCGGCCTTGGCCCGGGAGGCGGCGCATGCCATGACGGCCGCCGCCAGCGCCCGCCTGGTGCGCCTGCGCACCGAGCGGCTGCGCGAGGTCGCGCCGCTGCCGTTCGACCTGGGCACCCTGCAGGAGGTCTGCTCCAAGCGCCTCGGCCTGGGCGCCCAGGAGACCCTGGACATCGCCCAGGCGCTCTACGAGACCCACAAGCTCATCACCTACCCGCGCAGCGATTGCGGCTACCTGCCGCTGAGCCAGCACGGCGAGGCGCCGGCGATCCTCGAGGCCCTGGGCCGCGCCGACCCGGCCCTGGCCGAGCTGCTGCCACATGTCGATGCGCAGCGTCGCTCGCGGGCCTGGAACGACGCCAAGGTCGGCGCCCACCACGGCATCATCCCCACCGCCGCGGCGCTCGCCTCGGCGCGCCTGAGCGGCAAGCCGCGCGCGGTCTACCAACTGATCCGCGCCCGCTACCTGGCGCAGTTCCTGCCCAACCACGAATACGACCGAACCCAGGCCGACTTCGACTGCGCCGGCCAGGCCCTGCGCGCGGTGGGCAAGCAGATCGTCGAGCCCGGCTGGAAGCGCGCCCTGCCCAAAGCGCTGGCGGCGGCCAAGGGCGACGACGCGGCCCAGGCGCAGGCCCTGCCGCCGCTGCGCGAGGGCCAGGTCTGCGCCGTCGCCAAGGTGCAGCTTAAGGACCAGCAGACCCAGCCGCCTAAACCCTTCACCGAGGGCGACCTGATCAAGGCGATGAAGAACGTCGCCAAGCTGGTGGACGATCCGCGGCTCAAGCAGAAGCTCAAGGACACCACCGGCATCGGCACCGAGGCGACCCGCGCCGGGATCATCCAGGGCCTGCTCGAGCGCGGCTATCTGAGCAAGCAAGGCAAGGCCCTGGCCGCCACCCCGGCGGCCTTCAGCCTGATCGATGCGGTGCCCCGCGCCATCGCCGACCCCGGCACCACGGCCATCTGGGAGCAGGCCCTGGACATGGTGCAGAGCGGCGAGATGAGCCTGGAGGACTTCGTCGCCAAGCAGTCGGCCTGGATGAGCAAGCAGGTCGAGCGCTGCACCGGCCTGCGCCTGAACATCAGCGGCCCGGCGGCGGCCGGATCGGACGCGGCGCCCTGGAAGAAGAAGCGCCGGCCGGGCAAGGCCAAGGCGGGGACCAGGCGCCCACGCAAGACCCCGGCACCGAGCTGATCGCACCGCTCAATGGCGTCGAGCCAGGCCTGCCCCGGCTCGCCTCGTGCCCCCGTCTTGGCCATCGCCAGTCCCTATCGACGCGGCCGCCCGGCAGGACGCCTCGCCGAAACGAGTGAACCCACGGCGGCATGCGCTGTCTGTGTGCGGGAGGCCTCAGGGATGACGCGGCGGGTCCAGATCGATTCCCCCTCCTCTCGCCCGACCGCACCGGGCGCGCCAGCCGGATCGGCTGGCACCACGCGCGGGGCTGCGGCCCTGCTTTCACCGGCCCGGTCAGCGGGGCCTTTACCCTTATTCATGTGAAGATCGCCATGTCCCCAGCTCATCACCTTTCCGCTCAGGGCTCCGGCCTTTCCCGGCGCCTGCGCCGCGTCTTCGCCGGCGCCCTGCTCGGCCTGCTGGCCAGTGGCCTGGCCCAGGCCGCCGGCAGCGAGCGCTGGGTCAGCGACAGTTTGCAGACCTACGTGCGCAGCGGCCCGACCGACGGCTATCGCATCGTCGGCACCCTCAAGTCCGGGCAGAAGGTCGAGCTGCTCGCCACCCAGGGCGACTACAGCAAGGTGCGCAGCGAATCCGGCGACAGCGTGTGGATTCCCAGCCGCGACCTGCAGGAAATGCCCGGTCAGGCCGAGCGCCTGCCCCAGCTGGAGCAGCAGGTGGCCGAGCTCGGCGCCCAGCTCAAGGGCATCGACGACAGCTGGAAGACCCGGGTCCAGGGCATGCAGGAAACCCTGGACTCGCGCAAGGCGCTGATCGACGAACTGCAGAGCACCCGCCAGGCCCTGGCCGCCGAGCTGAGCGCGACCCAGTCGGAGCTGCGCAGCACCCAGGCCCGCCTCGGCGATGAGAACAGCCGCCTGCTGATGCGCTACCTGGTCTACGGCGGCGGCATCGCCGGCGCCGGCCTGCTGCTCGGGCTGATCCTGCCGTCGATGACCCGCCGGCGCAAACGCAACGACCAGTGGTTCTGAAGCGTCCGCCGACGAGCCAACCGGCCTGAGCGCGGGGCGTGGTACATGCCGCGCCCTGCCGCCGGTTCGGTCGAGGCACCGGCAATGCGCTGGGGTAGAATGCGCGCTTTTCACCTGCCAGCGACCTGCCCATGACCGACTCGGCCCCTCATTCCGTTCCCCGCGCCGCCATCATCGGCGGCGGCCCCGCCGGCCTGATGGCCGCCGAGGTCCTGGCCCTGGCCGGCATTCGGGTCGAGCTGTATGACGCCATGCCGTCGGTGGGGCGCAAGTTTCTGCTGGCCGGGGTCGGCGGCATGAATATCACCCACTCGGAAGCCAAGAGTGCGTTCCTCGGCCGCTACGGCCAGCGCCAGAACGAGATCAGCCGACTGCTCGCAGACTTCGACGCCGAGGCCCTGTGCGCCTGGATTCACGGCCTGGGCATCGACACCTTCGTCGGCACCTCGGGGCGGGTGTTTCCCACCGACATGAAGGCCGCACCGCTGCTGCGCGCCTGGCTCAAGCGCCTGCGCGAGCTGGGCGTGCAGATCCACACCCGCCATCGCTGGCTGGGCTGGAAGGCGGACGGCGCCCTGCGCTTGGCCACGCCCGCCGGCGAGATCAACCTGCGGGCGGACGCCACCCTGCTGGCCCTGGGCGGCGGCAGCTGGGGGCGACTGGGCTCCGATGGCGCCTGGGTGCCCCTGCTGCAGGCCCGCGGCATCAAGACCGCGCCGCTGCAGCCGAGCAATTGCGGCTTCGAGGTAACGGGCTGGAGTCAGCTGCTGCGGGAGAAGTTCGCCGGCGCGCCGCTGAAGAACGTCAGCCTGCGCCTGGGCGACGAACCGCCGCGCCTGGGCGAGTTCGTGCTCACCGAAACCGGGGTGGAAGGCAGCCTGGTCTACGCCCTGTCGGCCGCCATTCGCCAGCGGATCAACCAGCAAGGCCGCGCCACCGTGACACTCGACCTGCTGCCGCAGAGCCCGCTGGCCAAGGTGCAGGCGGCGCTGAGCAAGCCGCGCGGCGCCCACTCCATGGCCAAGCACCTGCATCGCCAGGTCGGCATCGATGGGGTCAAGGCCGCCCTGCTGCGCGAGCTGGCGGCGAAAGGCTGCTTCACCGAGCCGGCGCGCCTGGCCGCCGCGCTCAAGGCCCTGCCGCTTACCCTGGTGCGGCCACGGCCGCTGGATGAGGCGATCAGCAGCGCCGGCGGCGTGCCATTCGAGGCGTTGGACAAAGGCTTGATGCTCGAGGCGATGCCGGGGCTGTTCTGCGCCGGCGAGATGCTCGACTGGGAGGCGCCGACCGGCGGCTACCTGCTCACCGCCTGCTTCGCCAGCGGCCGGGCCGCCGGGCTGGGCATGCTCGACTGGCTGCACAACCGCTAGGGTGCGCCGCGCGCACCACTAACCACAGATACCCGGTGCGCACGGCGCACCCTACGGCTTGCGGCCGCCCTTGGCCGGCTTGCCGCCGAGGCTCGGCACCTTGCGCACCGCCTTGGCCTTGGGCGTGTCGTCCTCCTCGAACCAGTTGCCGAGGTGCACCTTGCCCTTGCCGACGGCTTTGCCCGCGCCGGGTATGAGTTTCTGCTTGGGCTTCTTCGGTTTCTTCAGCACCAGGCCGCCGGCCTGGGTGACGGGCACCCTGTGGTCGGGGATGAAGTCCGGCTCGTCGACGCGCTGGATCACCTGGTTGATCAGGGTCTCGATGGCCGCCAGGTGTTCCACCTCGTCGGCGCACACCAAGGAGACCGCCTGACCCGTGGCGCCGGCGCGGCCGGTGCGGCCGATGCGGTGCACGTAGTCCTCTGCGACGATCGGCAGGTCGAAGTTGACCACCAGGGGCAGGTCGTCGATGTCCAGGCCGCGGGCCGCCACGTCGGTGGCCACCAGCACCCGCACCTCGCCCTGCTTGAAGCGCTGCAGGGCACGCAGGCGGGTCGGCTGCGGCTTGTCGCCGTGGATCGCCTCGGCGTCGATGCCGGCCTGCAGCAACTGCGCCTCCAGCTCGTCGACGCCCTTGCGGGTCTTGGCGAAGACCAGCACCTGGCTCCAGCGCTTGGCCTGGTACAGGTGCAGGAACAGCTCGGCCTTGCGCTTCTTGTCCACCGGGATCAGCCACTGCTTGACCGACTTGGCCGCGGCGTTGCGCGGGCTGACCTCAATGGACAGCGGGTCGCGCAGCAGCTCCTTGGCCATGGCGCGGATCGCCTCGGAGAAGGTCGCCGAGAACAGCAGGGTCTGGCGCTTTTTCGGCAGGGCGCAGAACAGCTCGTCCAGCTCGCGGGCGAAGCCCAGGTCGAGCATGCGGTCGGCCTCGTCGAGCACCAGGGTCTGCAGCTGGTTGAACTTCACCGCGTTCTGCCGGTACAGGTCGAGCAGCCGCCCGGGGGTGGCCACCAGCACGTCCAGGCCCTTGCGCAGCTTCATCATCTGCGGATTGATGCTGACCCCGCCGTACACCGCGTAGCTGCGCAGGGGCAGGTGCTGGCCGTAGGCCTGGAAGCTCTGCTGCACCTGCTCGGCCAGCTCGCGGGTCGGTACCAGCACCAGGGCGCGCACCGAGTTGGCGGACACCACCGGTCCCTCCATCATCAGCCGCTGCAGCAGCGGCAGGGCGAAGCCGGCGGTCTTGCCGGTGCCGGTCTGCGCCGCGGCCATCAGGTCGCGGCCCTTGAGGATCGGCCCAATGGCCTGGGTCTGGACGGGGGACGGGGTCTGGTAGTCGAGGCCGGCGAGGCTGCGCAGCAGCGGCTCGATCAGGCCGAGGGAGGCGAAAGTCATGGTGATTCAACCGGGCGTCAGCGCGCGAGAGCAAAGGCGCGCAGTTTAACAGGCCGGCGCCTACTGGCGCTCGGCTCAGTCATCGGCCGCAGGCTGTTGCGGGCAGGCAACGCGTGGCTAGGACTGGGACTTTTCCAACGGCTCGAGCTGCTTCCAAAGCGCGTCGGCTTCCTCGCTGAGCTGCGCGTAGCCGCGAATGTTGCCATTGCGCTGGGCGTTCATCGCCTCCTCGAGCTTTGCATCGTACTGCTTGCGCAGCTTCTTCAGCGGGTCGCTCTTGAACAGGCCGAACATGGGCATGCCTCCTCTGCATGGGCGCCCCGACTGAGCATCGAGGCGGGACTTCACCCTAACGCAAGTTGGCGTCGCGCCGGCCCGCCATTGTGTTGCAAGGCAATAAGCCCGCAGGGGCGAGCCGGCGGCTCTAGGCCTCGCGCACCTGCAGCAGGGCCAGTCCGATCTTCGCCGCCGGCACCTTCTGCAGGCGGCACAGCAGTTCGTGGCTGACCCGGGGGATGCCATGGCGCTCGCGCAGCAGCGTCGCCATGAAGCCCAGCAGGTTGGCGGCCATCTCCGCGTCGGCAAGGGCGCGGTGGGCCTGACCGGTGTCCGGCAGCCGCGCCCAGCGGTTGAGCACGCCGAGCTTGTGGCTCGGCGCCTGGGGCAGCAGGCGCCGCGCCAGCAGCAGTGAGCAGGCGAAGGGCTGGCGGCGCTGACGGCCGACCAGGGCCAGCTCGGCATCCCAGAATTTCTGGTCGAAGGAGGCGTTGTGCGCCAGCAGCGGCGCATCGCCGACGAAGTCGGCCACTTCGTGCATCACCTGCGCCGCCGGCGGCGCGTCGCGCAGCATGGCGTTGCTGATGCCGGTGAGCTGCTCGATGAACGGCGGCACCCGCACGCCGCTGTTCATCAGGCTCTGGTAGCGGCCGACGATGCGCCCGCCCTCGAGCATGGCCACGCCGATCTCGGTGGCGCGCGCGCCCTGGGCCGGCGCCAGACCGGTGGTCTCGAAGTCGAGCACGGCGATACGTTCGGCAGGCATGGCTCAGTTCCTCAGCAGCAGTGCGCCTTCGATCGGCACGTAGCGGCTGGCCGCGCGCACCAGCGATTGCGCGGTCAGCCCCGGCACGCCGTAGGCCACCGCCTCGACGCCGTAGCTGCGCACCTTGTCCAGCAGCAGGTCGAAGTCGCCGTCGCCGGACGCCAGCACCACCTCGTCGACCCGCGGCGCGGCGTCCATGATGTCGATGGTGATGCCGACGTCCCAGTCGCCCTTGGCCGAGCCGTCGCTGCGCTGGATATAGGGCTTGAGCTTCACGGTGAAACCGAGGTTGCGCAGGATTTGCTGGAACTGCTGCTGCTTGGCGTCGCCACGGTCGATGGCGTAGGCGTAGGCCTCGACGATCTGGCCGTGGCGGCTGATGTCGGCCCACAGTGCGGCGTAGTCGAAGTGGCAGCCATGGGCCTGGCGCACGGTGTAGTAGAGGTTCTGAACGTCGGCGAATACGGCGATTTTCTTCACCGGGAATCCTCGGCAGGCGGCTGACGGGCGGCGGCGCCCAGGTTAAATTCGACGCCCAGTATGCCAGCCCACGACCCAGGACAGTCGAAATGCCTCAGACAGACGTTCATCACCTGCCCGCCGCGGCGCTGCTGGTCATCGATATGCAGCAAGGCATCCGCGACCTGGCGCGGCCACGCAACGACCCCTAGGTCGACTCGGTGTTCGCCCCCGGCCCGCCGGAACTGACCGTGGAGCTGGCCACCGGCGAACTGGCGCGCCTGTTGGCCGGGCTGAGCGCCCCATCGCTGCGCTACCGTTCTACCTAAGTCGCTATTTTGAGCGGCCGACGGGATCGGCTAGAGTGACGAGCAGCTCATCCGACACGACCCCACCGATGAATCCCCTCCTCGCCCTGCGCGACGCCCTGTACTTCTTCAGCCATAACCTGCTGGCCATCGCGAGCCTGTGCCTGCCCCTGGTGGTGCTCGAGGCCGTGGTGCAGCAGCAGGTGACCAGCCAGGTGGGACTCGAGTCGGCGATGCCCTATCGCCTGCTGGTGGGGTTGCTGTTCTACCCCTTGTACACCGGCGCGCTGATCCTCTTCCTCGATGCCCGCAGCCAGGGCCAACCGCCGCGCCTGCGCGACCTGCTCGCCGCCAGCCTCGGCCTGTGGCCGCGCTTCGCCCTGCTGGCCGGGCTCAGCGCCCTGGCGATCATGCTCGGCGCCTCGCTGTTCATCCTTCCGGGGCTGTGGATCATGATCAAGCTGTCGTTCGCCGAGTTCCTGCTGATCCTGCGCGGCCTCGGCCCGCTGAAGGCGCTGCAGGAAAGCTTCGAACTGACCACCGGCTACTTCTGGCCGATCCTGCTGTGCGTGCTCGGGGTGATGGTGCCCCTGTGGCTGGTCGACTGGGCGACCCAGGCCGGCGCGGACGAGCAGCCCGACCTGCTGTACGGCCTGCTGCTCTACAGCCTCAATGGTTTCCTGCAGCTGTTCGCCACCGTGGTGCTGTTTCGCCTGTTCATGCTGCGCAGCGCCCTGCCGGCGGAAGGCTGAAAACGGGCTAGGCTGTCAGGGTCGTTTTCCAAGGAGGGCGGTCCCATGGCCGACGCCAATCCCAGCATCCTTTCCCACATTTCCCTGGGCAGCAATCGCTTCGACGAAGCCGTCGCCTTCTATGACCAGGTGCTGCCAACGCTCGGCTGCCGGCGCATTCTGGCCCACCCGGGCGCCGTGGCCTACGGCCGCGAATACCCCGAGTTCTGGGTACAGCGGCCCCACGACGGACGCCCCGCCAGCGTCGGCAATGGCAGCCACATAGGTTTCATCGCCCCCGACCGCGACGCGGTGGATGCCTTCTACCGCGCGGCACTGGCCGCCGGCGCCCGCGACGAGGGCGCCCCCGGACCGCGTCCGGACTATGGCGAGCCCTACTACGGCTGCTTCGTCCGCGACCTCGACGGCCACAAGATCGAGGCGACCTTCTGGGACCCGAACGCGCACCTGGAGTAAGGGCGTAGCCGATAGCCGCTGGACTTCAGGGAACCTGTACCCGGTAACGCCGGGCCGCCTCGGCGATCCAGCCTTCGGCGCGCAACTGTTCGAGCGCCTCGCTCACCCGTCGGTACTCGGCCTGCAGCGGCCGGCGCCGGGAGAAGCCGATGTACAGCTCGGTGCGCGCCGCCGGGCGATACGCCGCCTTGGCGATGCGCGCGGCCCAGCGCGGATCGCGCAGTTCGTAATCGACCTGGCAGTCGGTGCCTATCACCGCCCCCAGGCGCCCGCGGGCGAGCATCCCGAGCAGCTGGGCCTCGTTGTTGACCGCGGTCTTGCGCAGGTTCTGGTCCGAGTCGAAGGGTTCGAAATAGGCCGAGCCCAGCACCTGACCGACATTCAACTGCGCCAGCTGGTCATAGCGGAGCAGCGCCGGCGCCTGCTCGGGGGCGGTGTAGAAGCGCGGCGCACAGGCGTAGTAGGGGCGCGGCAGGTAGCGGACATAGGCTTCGCGTTCGGCGGTTTTGGCCAGGCCGGTCATCAGATCCGCCTTGCCCTGCTCCAGGGCCGCCAGCCCGCGCGCCCAGGGCGCGCGCAACACTTCGAATCGCAGACCGGTGCGCTGACTCAACTGCTCCAGCAGGTCGATATCCAGGCCCTGCAGTTCGCCGTTGTCATCGAGCATGCGGAACGGCGGCCAGAGGTCGGTCATTACCAACAGCGGCTCGGGCTCCGCCGCCTGCAGCGGACCACCGAACACCAGCAACAGGGCCAGTAAGGCTGCCCGCATCAGGCGCGGCCGGCCCTTTGTGGTTTGAGGCCCGACAGACGAGGCAGCAGCACCCGCTCGAAGAGCCGGGGAAAGAAGCGCGCCAGCAGCCGCGCGCGCCAGTCGACATTCGACAGGATCAGCAAGCGCTTGCGCTTGAGCGCGCCATGGTAGATAGCCTCGGCGACGTCCTGCGGCGATGTCACCTTGCCCATCGCCAGCGGCGGCTGGGCGGCCACCGAGCCATCACCGACCAGGGCGTTCTTGCGCAGGTCGGTGGCGGTGAAGCCCGGGCACACCAGCATCACGTTCACCCCCGAGCCCTTGAGTTCGTAGCGCAGCGTCTCGAACAGGCCATGCAAGGCGTGCTTGCTGGCGTTGTAGGCGCTGCGGTAGAGCAAGGGGGCGAACCCCGACAGCGAGCTGAGCACGATGACCTGACCGCCGCGGGCGATCAGGCTCGGCAGCGCCGCCTGGGTACAGTGCAGGGCACCGAAATAGTTGACCGCCATGACCCGCTGGAACACCTCCAGCCCGGTGTCGGCGAAGCTGCTGCGATGGGTGATGCCGGCATTGTTGACCAGCACGTCGATGCCGCCGAAACGCTCGATGGCCAAAGCCACGGCGCGCTGCACGGCGTCGGCATCGGCGACGTCACAGACCAGGCCCAGGGCCTCGGCGTTGTGGTGGTCGTCCAGGTGCTGCACCAGGCTGTCCAGGGCCTGCTGCTGCAGGTCGAAGATCACCAGGCGCGCCCCGGCCTGGGCCAGCCGCACGGCCAGCGCGCGGCCGATACCGGCGCAGCCGCCGGTGATCAGCACCACCTTGCGATCGAATACTTTGTTGGCGAACACCTTGCGGTACATACCCAGCCCCCCGGCATTTCTTGTTCTTCGGCTCCCGGCGCTCACTACAACCGGTTATGGCTACCATCGCAACAGGGTGGCGTGCCGGTGTGCTTGCAGCCGCAAAAGTACAAGGTATCACTGGTTTCGGCATGGTATTTCAACGGCGCGAGGCCGGTGCCCTTGTGGCTGCCGTCACAGAACGGCTGCTTCGCGCTGCGCCCGCAGCGACACCAGAAGTAGTCTTCGCCGGCTGTCACCTCGACCGCATAGGGCCCGCGCTGGGCAATCAGTGCTTCGCTCATACCCGCCTCCTCTTGTGAGCGAGCCAGGGTCGGCGCGGGGGCACTTCTCCGGTATGCTCGCGTCCTCCCAGCATAGTTCAAGGTCCCGCCGACCCACCCGCCATGACCCTGCCGCACCCGCTGCGCCTCGCCCTGTTCGGCCTGCCGCTCGTCCTCGCCCTGCTTCTCGCCCTGGTCTATGGTCTGGCCTGGCGGCCGGCCGCGCGCGAGGCCGCCGCAGTCGACTGCAACGCCCGGGCACCGGTGCTGCAGCCTGGCCAGGCGCTGAAGGTGATGACCTGGAACGTCCAGTACCTGGCAGGCGAGCGGTCGGTGGCGCTGGAGGAAGTGGTGCGGGTGCTGCGTGAGGAGCGGGCCGACGTGGTCCTGCTGCAGGAGTTGCAGGACGGCGCCAATTCGGACCAGCTGGCACTGCTGCAGGCGCGCCTGGGCCAGCTGTACCCCTGCCGCAGCCAGGCGCACTACCGGAAGGCCGGGGCGATCCCCGAACCCTGGAATATCGGCGCCGCCGACCTGAAACTCGGCACCCTCAGCCGCTATCGCATCGACCGCGCCGAGCGCCTGCAGTTGCCGCAGCTACCGGCCAATCCGCTACGGGGCCCGTTCAATCCGCAGCGGGCCCTGCTGGTCAGCTACTTGCCCGTGCGCGGCGGCGGCCGAGTGGCGGCCATCAACACCCAGCTGGATGGCTTCGCCGCGAACGATGACACCCAGCAGCGCCAGGTGGCGAGGGCCTCCCGGCTGCTCGCGCGCCTGCAGCACGACGGCACGCCCTGGCTGCTCGGCGGCGACCTCAACCCGTTGCCGCCGGAGCAGCAGCCCAGGCCGGCCCTGGGCAGCCATGGTGACGCGGCGGACCCACTGGGCCGGCTGGCCGGCAGCTACCCGATGATTCCCAGCCTGGAGCAGGCCAGTGGCCCGCGGCAGGCAGCCTGGCACACCCACTTCGCAAAGGATGGGCACGAGCCCGGCGTCGGTCGCACCCTCGACTACCTGTTCCACAGCCCACTCCTGACGCCGCTGGATGCCCGGGTGCGCCAGCACGACACCCGCGGCATCGCCGAGCATCTGCCAGTGCTGGCCCGCCTGCTGCTGCCGGCGCTCGACCAGGCCGATACAAGATGACTGCAACGCGTGCTGGACAAATGCCATGGCACTTGGCCATTCTCGGTGGCAGTAACTCCTGATAACAACAAGACGGCCAAGAGCCGCCGGGTACTCGATGCCAAGACTCCTATACCTCGCCCTGGTTGCGGCCCTGTACTCTACGACCAGCCAGGCCCAGACCGTCGCCGGCAGTCCACAGCCGGTGATCCAGGTCGGCTTCTATGAGTTCCCCCCCTACTCCTATTGCGACGACCAGGGCCGCCCCCAGGGGCCCGCCCTGCGCCTGACCCAGCGCCTGCTGCAACAGGCCGGCTACCAGGCGCATATCCGCGCCTACCCCAGCGCGCGCCTGTACAGTGAACTGCAGGATGGCGGCGTGCATATCTGGCCCGGCGCACCGGGCAAACCCGAACTGGCGGAGCACACCCTGGAAAGCCGTACGCAACTCGGCGAGGCGGTGCTCAATCTGTACTTTCGCCGCGACACCCTGCTGCCACGCATCCCCGACGACCTGTACGGCCGTGGACTGATCCTGATCAGCGGCTACAGCTACTGGCCGTCGGTCAACCGGCTGATCGACGACCCGGCCCTGGACATCCGCCAGCATCGCACCGGCAGCCATGTCTCGGCGCTGGAAATGCTCCAGCGCGGACGCGGCGACTTCCTCCTGGACTATCAGGACCCGGTGGAACAGGCGCGCGTCGAACTGGGCGTGCCGGAGCTGCCCTTCGTCCAGCTGCACCGCCTGCCGCTGAAGCTGATCATCTCGCGCCATGCCCCGGGCGCAGAGGCTCTGCGCGATGCCCTGGATCGCGCCTACCAGGAGCTGCGCGCGGCCGGCGCGGACCTGAGCCTGAACTGAACGCCGCGGCGCCTCATTTTCTCGGTTTGGCCCGCGCGGTAGGTTCGGCGATCAGCGGATCGTCCGGCCAGTAGTGCTTGGGGTAGCGCCCCTTGAGGTCCTTCTTCACTTCGGCATAGGTACTGGCCCAGAAGCTGGCCAGGTCCTGGGTCACCTGCACCGGCCGGCGCGCCGGCGACAGCAGGTGCAGCTTGACCAACTGTCGGCCGCCCGCCAGGCGCGGCGTCTCGGCCAGGCCGAACAGCTCCTGCAGGCGCACCGCCAGCACCGGCGGGCGCTCGCTGTAGTCCAGGGCGATGCGCGAGCCGGACGGCACCTGCAGGGTGCGCGGCGCCAGTTCGTCGAGCCGCTGCGGCAGCGGCCAAGGCAGCAGATTCAGCAGCAGGCTCGGCAGATCCAGGTTGGCGAAGTGGCTGAGGCGGGTGACCTTGCCCAGGTAGGGCTGCAGCCAATCCTCCAGGCTGGCCAGCAGCGCGCCATCGGACAGGTCCGGCCACGCGCTCTTGCCCTGGGCGGCCAGGTCGAGATCGCGCAGCAGCTGCACCCGCGCCTGCCATTGGCGCAGCTCCGGAGTCCAGGGCAGCAACGCCAGGCCCTTGCGCCGTACCAGGCCCAGCAGGGCACGACTGCGCTGCGCCTCGTCGAGATCGGCCAATGGCTCGCGGCTGAGCACCAGCTCGCCGACCTTGCGCTGGCGCTCGGCGCGCAGCACGCCTTCGCGCTCATCCCAGTCGAGCACCTGCAGGTCGCTAACCTGCTCGGCCAATATGCTGTCGAACAGTACCGGCTCGAGCTCGGCGGCCAGGTAGATGCGCTCCTCGCGCTGGCCCTGGCGGCTGCCCAGGTCGGCCAGCACCAGCCATTCGTGCTTCATCAGCCCGTCGGCCTCGGCGAGCAGCGCCGCGCGGCCGTTGGCCAGGCGGTACTCGGCGCCGCCGGCACGGCGCTGGCAGGCGACCCGGTCCGGATAGGCGAAAGCCAGCAGGGCGCCGAGCCAGCGCGGGTGCTCCGGGTCCGCCACGGCCGCGCCGACCGGGCGCGGCCTCAGGTAGCCCTGGAACTGCCGCGCCAGCTGCCGAGCCCGCTGCACCGCGCCTTGAGCACCGCGCGCGGCCTTGTGCTCGCCGTTAAGCAGGGCCAGCCGACTGTGCAGGTCGGCCCCGGGCAGGTTCACTCCGGGCAGGCTCGCCCCGCCGCCACGCAGGATGTCCCGTTCCGAAAGCAGCGCGGCAAGGTCGCAGGCCAGGGCGCCGAGACCCAGGTCCTGGCCGCGCAGCAGCAGGTGGGCGAGGCGCGGATGGCTCGGCAGCTCGGCCATGGCCTGGCCATGGGCGGTCAGCACGCCATGATCGTCCAGGGCGCCGAGGCGCTTGAGCAGGTCCTGGGCCTGGGCATAGGCGGCCGGCGGCGGCGGATCGAGCCAGATGAGCTCGTCCGGGCTGACGCCCCAGCGCGCCAGCTGCAAGGCCAGGCCGGCCAGATCGGCCTGGAGGATTTCCGCCGCCGCATAGCTCGCCAACTGCTCGTGCTGGGCCTGCGACCACAGGCGGTAGCAGGCCCCCGGCTGCAGGCGCCCGGCGCGGCCGGCGCGCTGGGTGGCCGAGGCGCGGGAGATGCGCTGGGTGTCCAGACGGGTCATGCCACTGCCCGGATCGAAGCGTGGCACCCGCGCCAGGCCGGCATCGACCACCACGCGCACGCCGTCGATGGTCAGGCTGGTCTCGGCGATGTTGGTCGCCAGCACCACCTTGCGCGTGCCTGCCGGCGCCGGCTCGATGGCCGCGCGCTGGGCGCCCAGTTCCAGCTCGCCGTGCAGCGGGCACAGGCGGACGTCGGCGCGCCCGCCCAGGGCCTCGGCCAGCTGCTGGCTGACCCGGCGAATCTCCGCCTGCCCGGGAAGGAACACCAGCAGGCTGCCCGGCTCGTCGTCCAGCGCCTGCAGCACCGTCTGCACCACCCGCGGCTCGGGCCATTCGCCGGCCTGCCAGGGCTGGCCCCAGCGAATGTCCACCGGATACATGCGCCCCTCGCTTCGCAGCACCGGCGCCTCGCCGAGCAGCGCGGCCAGGCGCTCGCCCTCCAGGGTCGCCGACATCAGCAGCAGCTTCAGCGCCGGCTCGCCGCTGTCGGCGTCACGCCCCGCTGCTTCACGAAATAGCGCGCGACCATTGAGGCACAGGGCCAGGGCCAGGTCGGCGTCGAGACTGCGCTCGTGGAATTCGTCGAAGATCACCAGGCCGACGCCCTCCAGGGCCGGATCGTCCTGCAGGCGGCGGGTAAGGATGCCCTCGGTGACCACCTCGATGCGCGTGCGCGGGCCGACCTTGCTGTCCAGGCGGATGCGGTAGCCGACGGTCTCGCCGACCCGCTCGCCCAGCTCGCTGGCCAGGCGCTCGGCGGCGGCCCGGGCGGCCAGGCGGCGCGGCTCGAGCATGAGGATGCGCTGCCCGGCCAGCCAGGGTTCGTGCAGCAGGGCCAAAGGCACGCGGGTGGTCTTGCCGGCGCCCGGCGGCGCTTCCAGCACCGCCTCGTGGCGGCGGGCCAGGGCCTCACGCAGGTCGGGCAACAGGGCATCGATAGGCAGGGAATTCATCACGGCTCCAGTTCAGGGCCGCGATTATAACGGCCAACGCCGCGCGCCCCGAGACTTGTGATGGTGACGTTCACCTCGCAGCAGTTTTGCCGCAGACGCCTTGCTATAGTGGCGCCGACTTTCATATGGAGGTGCCCGATGCACAAGCAAACCCGCCTGATCGGCGGCGTCCTCGCCGCCACCCTGCTGACCCAGCTGAGCGCCTGCGGCACGCTGCTCTACCCCGACCGGCGCGGACAGATCGAAGGCCGGGTCGACCCGGTAGTGGTGGCGCTGGATGCCATCGGCATCCTGTTCTTCGTCATTCCCGGGCTGATCGCCTTCGGCATCGACTTCGCCACCGGCGCCATCTACCTGCCCAACGGCCAGTACTCCATGGCGCCGGAAACCCTCAAGCAGGCGGTGGACGCCGAGGGGCGCGTCGACAATGCCAAGCTCAAGGCGCTGATCGAGCAGCACACCGGCCACAGCCTGCCACTCGACGACCCGCGGCTGATCCAGCACAGCGCAAACCTCGAGCAACTGGCCGCCCATGGCCTAACGCCGGCGGCGTAGTTGTCGTCCCCGCAGGCGGACACACCGTGAAGTTGAAGCTGGCCCCGCAGCATGCGCGGCTGATGCGCCAGGCCAGCGCCGCGGCACTGGCCACGGCGCTGACCCTGGCCCTGGCCAAGGCCATCGCCTGGTGGCTGAGCGGCTCGGTCAGCCTGCTTGCCGGGCTCACAGACTCACTGCTCGACGGCGCCGCCTCGCTGCTCAATCTGCTCGCCGTGCACTACGCCCTGCGCCCGGCGGACGAGGACCATCGCTACGGCCATGGCAAGGCCGAAGCCCTGGCCGGACTCGGCCAGGCCCTGTTCATCGCCGCCAGCTCGGTGCTGGTTGCGGTGCAGGGGGTCAAGCGGCTGCTCGATCCGCAGCCGCTGACGGCCGAGACCCTGGGCATCGCCGTGATGCTGCTGTCCCTGGCACTGACCCTCGCCCTGCTGCTGTTCCAGCGCCATGTGGTGCGTTTGACCGGCTCCACGGCGATCCACGCCGACTCGCTGCACTACCACTCCGACCTGCTACTCAACGGCAGTATCTTGCTCGCGCTCATCGCCGCCAGCCTGGGGTGGCCCCAGGCCGACGCCCTGTTCGCCATCGCCATCGCCGGCTACATCCTGTGGAGCGCCATCAGCATCGTGCGCGCAGCCGTGGCGGTGCTGATGGACCAGGAACTGGCCCCCGAACTGACCGAACGCATGCACCTGCTGGCCTGCGGCGTGCCCGGCGTGCTTGGGGCCCACGACCTGCGCACGCGCATCTCCGGCACCCACTGGTTCGTCCAGCTGCACGTGGTGCTGCCCGGCGAGCTGTCGCTGAGCCAGGCCCATGGCCTGTGCGACCAGGTGGAGGCGGCGATCACCCGTGAATTCCCACGCGCCGAGGTGCTGGTCCACGCCGACCCGCCGGAGGTGGTCAAACCCTGAGGCCCGCTTGCGCCCCAGGGCCCCACCATGGATTGCGCATATGCTTAACGGGCCTGTCTTGTCCGGAGGCCCCGCCCGTGAAAAAGACCAGCCTGGAAGAGCTCTATCGCCAGCACCAGCCGGAGGTGATCGCCAAACGCCTGAACACGGGCAACCGCTCCCAGGACATTTCCGACGCCGTGCTCGGCGCCATCGACGGCTGCATCACCACCTTCGCCGTGGTGTCCGGCGCCTTCGGTGCCGGCTTCCCTGCCTCCGTCGCGCTGATCCTCGGCTTCGCCAACCTGCTGGCCGACGGCTTCAGCATGGCGGTGAGCAACTACGAGGCGATCAAGGCGCAACGCGAATTCCGCGAGCAGACCCGGCGCATGGAAGAAGAACACATCGACCGGGTACCCGACGGCGAACAGGAGGAAGTCCGCCAGCTGTTTCGCCAGAAGGGCTTCGAGGGCGAGACCCTGGAAGCCATAGTCGAGACTATCAGCCAGGACCGTGAGCTCTGGGTCGAGACCATGCTGGTGGAGGAGCACGGCCTGCAGAAGACCGAAGCCAGCCCCTGGCGCTCGGCGGCGGTGACCTTCGCCACTTTTATCTTCGCCGGCGCCATTCCCCTGCTGCCGTACTTCGTTCCGGGCCTGCCCCTGCCCTGGCAGTTCGGCCTCAGCGCGGGCCTGGCCGCTGCGGTGTTCTTCGCCATCGGCATGCTCAAGAGCCTGGTGTTCACCAAGCCGCTGCTGATCTCGGGCCTGAGCACCCTGCTGACCGGCGGCACCGCGGCCGCCCTGGCCTATTTGACCGGCTATCTGCTGCGCCAGGCCTTCGGCATCCTCTGAGCCACGCCGCGAGCGGGCAAGAAAAAGGGGAGACCTCGCGGCCTCCCCTCTGCAATGGTGTCCTGTGCTGGCAATGATGTCGCCGCTTTCGTCGCCCGCCTGGTTGGGCAGTGCGGACCCGGGTGCCGTGGCGGCCCTGTAGGACCGGCGGCGCCGGCGCACCTGATTGGGCGTGCCGGGTGGACGTGTCGTCCGGGCCGTGAAACTGAGGTAAATCTTAGGGCAACGGCCGCGACAGATGATTGCTAATATTGCTCAATGAAGCATAGCTTGCGCAATTTTCTACTAGCCAGGCATCACTCAACGCAATTTATCAAACAAAGCAGACAGAACATGCACAGACTTGACCGCTACGACCTGAGTATCCTCGCCGAATTGCAGCGTGACGCCACCCTGTCCAACCAGGACCTGGCCGAGCGTATCGGCCTGTCGCCCTCGCCCTGCTCGCGGCGGGTCAAGCAGCTGCAGGACGACGGCTATATCCTCGGCCAGGTGGCCCTGCTCGACCGCAAGCAGCTCGGCCTGACCCTCACCGCCTACGTGCTGATCGGCATGGACCGGCACACCCCGGAACGTTTCGAGCATTTCCAGGAGTCGATCCGCCAGTGCCCGGAGGTGCTGGAGTGCTGCCTGGTCACCGGGATGGACGCCGACTACCAGCTCAAGGTAGTGGTGCCGGACATGGACCACTACCAGAAATTTCTCCTCGGCACCCTGACCCGCATCGACGGGGTGTCCAGCGTGCGCTCGAGCTTCGTCCTGCAGCAGATTCTCTCCAGCACCCAGCTGCCGCTGCAGCACCTGCGCGGCTGATCGCCGCAGGCCGACCGGCGTCGGCTGCGGGCACGGCCAGGGCGGGTATAATCGCCGCCCTTCGTTGTCCCAGTCCTATCCGCGAGGCGCCCATGGAAACCGAACAGTTCGAAGCCCTGATGATGTACGTGCTGGTGGGCGGGCTCATGCTGTTCATGTTTTTCATCATCTGGGACCTGGCCAAGAAGTCCAAGGCCGGGCGTCTGGGCACCGCCATCCTGTTCCTCGGCCTGGGCCTGTGCCTGTTCGCCTTCCTGGCCAAGCCGATCATCACCTACATCATCGAAGTAACGCGCGGCATCCAGGGCTGAAGCCCCCCATCGCCTCGTCTGCGCAGGGTGCGCAGGGTGCGCCGTGCCTACAGCTGGGCCGGCACCTCGCGCCACTGGCCGGGTTGCAAGTCCTCCAGCCCCCAGGGGCCGATCCGCACGCGCACCAGGCGCAGGGTCGGCAGCCCCACCGCCGCGGTCATGCGCCGCACCTGACGGTTGCGCCCTTCGCGAATCACCAGCTCCAGCCAGCGGGTCGGCACGCTCTTGCGGAACCGCACCGGCGGGTCGCGCGGCCACAGCTGCGGCTCGTCCAGCAACCGCGCCTCGGCCGGCAGGGTCGGGCCATCGTTGAGCGGCACACCATCACGCAGCGCCTGCAGCTGCTCGGCCGTCGGCTCGCCCTCCACCTGCACCCAATAGGTCTTGGCCAGCTTGTGCTTGGGGTCGGCGATGCGCGCCTGCAGACGGCCGTCGTTGGTCAGCAGCAGCAGGCCTTCGCTGTCGCGGTCCAGGCGCCCGGCCGGATAGACGCCGGGCACCGCAACGAAATCCTTGAGGGTGGCACGGCCCTGCTCGTCCTGGAACTGGGTCAGCACGTCGAACGGCTTGTTCAACAGGATCAGCCGCGGCTCGCTCGGCGGCGCCTTGGCCACGCGGCGCGCGGCAGGCTGGCCAGATGGGCGGCGATGGGCAGCGGAACGGGGCGGACGGGACATGACGCTTCCAACGGCGATGGGCGGGAGCCGCAGTGTAACCGACGGCGTTGCCCCATCATCACCCACGGTGATGGGGGCGCCGGCGCCCGACAGGGCGACTAAGCTGAGCGGGTTGTTTCTCTTCGCACCGAGGCAGTTCCCATGAGCAATTCCGAATCCGTACTCGAGCGTTTCACCGGCTGGGCCGCCATGGCTCCCGGCGCCGCCCTGCAACGCCACAGCTACGACCCGGGCCCGCTGGGCGCCGAGGAGGTCGAGGTGGCCGTCGAGTACTGCGGCATCTGCCACTCCGACCAGTCGATGATCGACAACGAGTGGGGCATGAGCCGCTACCCCTTCATCCCCGGCCATGAGGTGGTCGGCACCATCGTGCGCCTCGGCGAGCAGGCCCGTGGCCTGAAGCTCGGCCAGCGCGTGGGCATCGGCTGGTACAAGGGCAGCTGCATGCATTGCAGCTCCTGTATCGAGGGCGCGCACCAGCTGTGCGGCACGGTGAAGCCGACCATCATCGGCAGCAACGGTGGCTTCGCCGACCGCCTGCGCAGCCACTGGGCCTGGGCCGTTGCGCTGCCGGACGGCCTCGAGCCGAGCCTGGTGGGACCGCTGTTCTGCGCCGGCTCCACGGTGTTCAGCCCGCTGCTGGAGTTCGGCGTCAAACCCACCGACCGGGTCGGCGTGGTCGGCATCGGCGGCCTCGGCCACCTGGCCCTGGGCTTTCTCAACGCCTGGGGCTGCGAGGTCACCGCCTTCACCTCCTCGCTGAACAAGCAGGAGGAGGCCAAGCGCCTGGGCGCGCACAAGGTGGTGGCCTCCACCGACAGCGCCGCACTGGAGGCGATTGCCGGCAGCCTGGACTTCCTGCTGATCACCGCTAGCGCCGACCTGGACTGGCCGGCCCTGATCGGCACCCTGCGCGGCAAGGGCCGCCTGCACTTCGTCGGCATCGCGCCGAGCGCCATCCCGGTGCACGTGTTCAACCTGATCCCGCAGCAGAAGAGCCTGTCCGGCTCGCCGGTGGGGTCGCCGGCGAACATGGCGAAGATGCTGGAGTTCTGCGCCCGCCACCAGATCCTGCCGCAGGTCGAGCACTTCCCCATGAGCAAGGTCAACGACGCCATCGACCACCTGCGCGCCGGCAAGGCGCGCTACCGGGTGGTGCTGGACGCCAGTAAATAAGGAGATATCTACCCGGTAGGGTGCGCCCTGCGCACCGTTGCGTGTGGACGCCTGGTGCGCAAGGCGCACCCTACCCGACCTAGCGGAACGGCGGCTCGTCGAAGCTGCGCAGCTTGCGCGAGTGCAGCGAGTTGAGCTGGCTGCGCAGCAGGTCCAGGGCGGCGATGCCGATATGCAGGTGCTGGGTCACCGCCCGCTCGTAGAAGGCGCCGGCCGCTCCGGGCAGCTTGATCTCGCTGTGCAGCGGCTTGTCCGAGACGCACAGCAGGGTGCCGTAGGGCACCCGCAGGCGATAGCCCTGGGCGGCGATGGTGCCGCTCTCCATGTCCACCGCCACCGCCCGCGACAGGTTGATCAACGGGCGCTCCTGGGCCCAGCGCAGCTCCCAGTTGCGGTCGTCGTAGGTCAGCACGGTGCCGGTGCGCAGGCGCTTCTTCAGCTCGTCGCCCTGCTCGCCGGTGACCTGCCGGGCCGCCTCCTGCAGCGCCTGCTGCACCTCGGCCAGAGCCGGCAGCGGAATGTTCGGCGGCAGCACCCGGTCGAGGATGCCATCGCGGCGCATATAGGCGTGGGCCAGCACGTAATCGCCGATGGTCTGCGATTGGCGCAGGCCGCCGCAGTGGCCGATCATCAGCCAGCAGTGCGGGCGCAGCACCGCCAGGTGGTCGGTGATGTTCTTGGCGTTGGACGGGCCGACGCCGATGTTGACCAGGGTGATGCCATCGCCGTCGGCGGCCTGCAGGTGGTAGGCCGGCATCTGGTAGCGGTGCCAGACCACCGTCTCGATGATCGCCTGCATCTCGCCCTCGGCCATGCCGCGCTCGATCACCACATTGCCCGGCAGCACCATGCGCACGAAACGCGAGTCACCGACCAGCACGTCCAGGCCGTGGCGGATGAACTGGTCGACGTAGCGGTGGTAGTTGGTCAGCAGGATCCACGGCTGCACGTGGCGCCAATCGCTGCCGGTGTAATGCACCAGACGGCGCAGGGAGAAATCGACCCGCGCCGCGTCGAACAGCGCCAGCGGCAGCGGGTCGGTGTTCTCCCAGTCGTTCAGGCCGTCGGCGGTGCCGTCGGTGGCGGCCGACAGATCGGTACTGGGGAAGACCCGCGCCAGCTCGGCGGCGGTGACCCCGGAACCGGCCAGTTCATCGCCCTGCTCGACCACATAAGGGTAGGGAATATTCTGCTGACTGATGCCCACCTCCACCTGCACGGTGAAGTCCTGCATCAGCGGCCGCAGCTGCTCCAGCAGGTATTTGCGGAACGCCGCCGGCTGGGTCACGGTGACGCTGTAGGTGCCAGGTATCTGGACCTTGGCGAAGGCGCGCACGCTGGCCGGCGCTTCACCCTGGCCCTGGTAGGTCAGGCGCAGTTCGGGATAGCGGAACTGGTGGTGCTGCTCGGCGTCGGGCTTGATGCGCGCCTTGAGGTAGCGCTTGAGCGCCTGACTCAGGCCGGCGGTGGCTTGCTCGTGCAGGGCGGCCAGACGGTCCACCGCCTCCTCCGCGCTGTGGGCGACGATGAAGTCTTCGGAGCTGGGGTTCACAATGGTGCTTCCTGGCTGAACTCAGGCCTCTATCTTGCCCCTTTCGTCAGGCCTGGCGATAGCGCGGCGTTGCTCAAGGCAGCAGGGCCTTCAGGTCGTCCGGCAGCGGCTGCGCCGTCAAGGCACCCACTCGCCGGGTTCCGGGGTTGCCGAGGGGATAGAGGCCGAACAGCGAGCCGAGGCTGCCGGGCAGGCGCAACAATTGCGCGGCGAGCTCCGCCCAGTCGCGCTGCCGCCAGGCCCAGGCCAGCAGCCACAGGTGGCTGCGCAGATGATCGACGAAACGCGGCTGGCCGAGAATATGGGCGCGCTCCAGATGCTGCAGCTCGCCGCGGCTATCGCCGGCGGCGCGTTTCTCCCGGGCCTGGCGGTACTCGTCGAGGAAGACTTGCTGGCGGGTCATGACGGCTACTCCACTGTGGATTCGCCGTCAGTCTGCGACCTCGGGGCCGCCCCGGGGTCAAGCGGTTGGGTGAAGCGCGCGCTCGCCCGGGCGCAGAGGCGCCCTTGGCAGTCCTGCAAGGAGGCTTCGGCCATCACCTGACGGCCGTCGCGATGCAGCAGCTGCGCCTCGACGCTCAGCGGCACCGCTTGCGCGTCGAGCGGCCGCAGGTAGGTCACCTCGAGGCTGGCCGTCACGTAGACCGCGTCGGGCTCGGCGGCCGAATAGACCGCCAGTCCCAGTGCGGCATCGAACAGCGTGGCCGTGTAGCCGCCGTGCACGCCGCCCAGAGGGTTGAAATGCTCGGCCGTCGGCCTGACCGAGGCCGCCGCCGAGCCAGTCGAGCAACTGGTCGAACACGCTGGCCGGGCTTGCCACGTGCTCAGACCAGATGGGGCGTGCTGCGCGCCAGCAGGGCCTGTGCATCCAGTCCCCGCGGCAAGGTGCCATAGACCCGCCCGCCCTGGCCCAGGCGACTGGCGATAAAGGCATCGGACACCGCGGCATTGCCGGCTTCCAGCAGCAGCTTGGCCTGCAGCGCCAGGGCCACGTCCTCGGTCAGCTGACGGGCGCGGTACTGAATATCGGCCTTGTCGGCGAAGGCCGCCTGCAACCCCTGGATATGCGCCCTGAGGCGGGCATCGCCGTGGCCGTCGCCCAGTTCGGCGAACAGCGCATCCAGCACCCCGGGCTCCTTGGCCAGGGCCCGCAGCACATCCAGGCACTGCACGTTGCCCGAGCCTTCCCAGGTCGAGTTGACCGGCGCCTCGCGGTACAGCCGCGGCAGGATGCTGTCCTCGACGTAGCCGGCGCCGCCCATGCACTCGGCGGCCTCGTTGATCATCGCCGGGGCGCGCTTGCAGATCCAGTACTTGCCCACCGCGGTGACCAGGCGCGCGAACTTGCTCTCCTGCTCGTCCTCGGGCCGGTCCAGGGCCCGGCCCATGCGCAGGGTCAGGGCCAGGGCCGCCTCGCTTTCCAGGGCCAGGTCGGCCAGCACGTTCTGCATCAGCGGCTGCTCATTCAGCACCCGCCCCCCCACCTGGCGGTGGGCGCAATGATGCGCGGCCTGGGTCAGGGCCTGGCGCATCAGCGCACTGGAACCGACCATGCAGTCGAAGCGGGTCAGCGCCACCATCTCGATGATGGTCGGCACGCCGCGGCCCTCTTCACCGACCATCCAGGCCAGGGCGCCGCGGTACTCCACCTCGCTGGAGGCGTTGGACCAGTTGCCCAGCTTGTTCTTCAGGCGCTGGATGTAGAACGCGTTGCGCGTGCCGTCCGGACGGTGGCGCGGCAGCAGGAAGCAGGTCAGGCCCTTGTCGGTGTAGGCCAGGGTGAGGAAGGCGTCGCACATCGGCGCCGAACAGAACCACTTGTGGCCAACCAGCTCGTAGGCCTGGCCCGGACCGCCGGCACCGACCGGGTAGGCCCTGGTGGTGTTGGCGCGCACGTCGGTGCCGCCCTGCTTCTCGGTCATGGCCATGCCGATGGTCGCCCCGCCCTTCTGCTCGATCGGCAGGTTGCGCGGGTCGTAGCGGGTCGAGAGGATCTTCGGCAGCCAGGCATCGGCCAGATCCGGCTGCAGCCGCAACGCCGGCACGCTGGCGAAGGTCATGGTCAGCGGGCAACCGCTGCCCGCTTCGGCCTGGCTGTGCAGGTAACTCATGGCCGCGCGCGCCACCTGGGCCCCGGCGCGCGGTTCGGTCCAGGGCATGGAGGGTATGCCGTGCTCGATGGCGGCGCGCATCAGCTGATGGTAGGCCGGGTGGAACTCGATCAGGTCGATACGATGGCCGTAGCGGTCATGACTCTTGAACACCGGCTTGTTCTCGTTGGCGAGAAAACCCGCGGCCATCAGCTCGCCGCCGGCCAGGGCGCCGTAGGCGTCGATCCGCGCCTCGGCCCAGCCGCCCTGATAGTGACGCGTCCACTCCTGCAACGGCTGGTCGATACGGTAGAGGTTGACGCCGTCCAGCGGCGGTACCTGGTTGAGCACCTCATGGGTTTCGGCAAGCAGGTTCGGCTTCACGGTTGTGGCTCCTCGGCGCCGACGGCGCGCAGGCAGAAGGTGACCAGGCTCTGGCTGACGTCGCCCAGGTCCTGAGTAAGGCGTCCGGCCTCGCGGGCCGCCCGGGCCGGCGGCGACAGCGGCCCGACCAGGGACTCGGCGATGGCGCCGACCAGGCAGGCGGCGACCAGGCCGGCATCGGTCAGGCGGAACTCACCGGTGGCCATGCCCTCTTCCAGCAGACCGACGAACAACTCGGCATAGGCCTCGCGGTAGAGCAGGCGTTGCTCGTCGACCTGCGGATCGACCGGTTCGGCAATCAGGGCGAAGGCCAGACGGCGGCTGTTCCAGGCGCGGCCGGCAAACTGGCGCAGGCCGGCGGCCAGCCGCGCGCTCGGCCGGCCGGGGCCGGCCAGGACGGCGGCCAGGGCATCCAATTCGCGCTGGCTGGCGGCGGCGAACACCTCGACGGCCAGCTCACCCTTGCTGCGAAAGTGGCGGTACAGGCTGCCAGTGGCGATGCCCACGTCCTCGGCCAGGGCCTGCATGGTCAGGGCGGCGAAACCGCCGGCGCTGACGCGCGCCAGGGCGCAGGCGAGAATGCGCTCGCGCAGCGCCTGGTTGCGCTCGAGGGTCAATACGGCGGCAGGGTCGCTCATGGCCTGAATCCTGATTCACGATGCATCCAGTGAATCAGGATTCAATCCGGTAAAAAAGGGGGATCTACGGCAAAACAGCCGGCAAAACCGTCAGGACGACTGCGCCCTGCTGGCGGCTTCCGCCTCCGATTCCGGCCGTCGGCTGAGGACCCACTCATGCAACAGCAGGCGCAGCGCCTCGAACTTCACCGGCTTGGCCAGGTAGTCGTTCATGCCGGCGGCCAGGCAGCGCTCGCGGTCGCCGCTGTGGCTGTGGGCGGTGATCGCCAGCACCGGCAGCTCGGCACAGCCCGGAAGGGCGCGCAGCGCCCGACAGGTGGCGAATCCGTCCATCACCGGCATCTGGCAATCGAGCAGCAGCGCATCCACGGTTTCGCGGCGCAACACCTCGAGGGCCTCGGCGCCGTTGTCGGCGGTGCGCACCCGGTAACCGAGCTTGAGCAGCATGCCGCGGGTCACCAGCTGGTTGATCGCGTTGTCCTCCACCACCAGCACGGTGCACTGCTCGGGGCGGCGCACGGCCTGGGCGTTGAGGCGCCGCAGCGGGCTCGCCTGCGCAGCCCGCTGCACCGGCAGGGCCAGCTCCAGGTCGAGACGGAAACGACTGCCCAGGCCGGGCTGCGACTCATGCCTGAGGCGCCCGCCGAGCAGCTCGACCAGCTGCCGGCAGATCGCCAGGCCGATGCCCAGGCCGCCATATTCGCGGGTCATCGAGCCATCCAGCTGCTGGAAGCTCTGATAAAGGGTCGCATCCTGGGACTCGCCGAAGCCCACGCCGGTATCGCGCACCTCGATGCTCAACGGCAGCCCTTCGCCCGGCTCAGCGCCGCGTCCGACCCGCAGGCTGACCTCGCCGGCAGCGGTGAACTTGATGGCATTGTCGAGCAGGTAACCGAGACTCTGGCCCAGCTTGCCGGCATCGCCCTCCAGGGTATCCGGCAGGCTCTCGTCCAGCTCCAAGGTGAAACGCAGGCCCTTGTCCTCGGCTCGCGGCGCGTACTGCGCCAGCAGCCCGTCGAACAGCCCGCGCAGGCTGAAGGGCTCGCGTCGCGGGTAGAGCTTGCCGGCCTGCAGCTCGGTCAGCGCCAGGATGTCGTTGACCATGCGCATCATGTCCCGCGCCGAGCCGGCGGCGGTCTGCTGATACTGGGCCAGCTCGGTGTCCAGCTTGAGCGTCTGCATCAGTTCCAGGGAACCGATCACCCCGTTCATCGGGGTGCGCAGCTCATGGGTGACGGTGGCGAGGAACTCATCCTTCAAGCGGTTGCTGTTGGCCAGTTCCTGGTTGAGCGCCTCCAGCTTGTGGCTGCTGTCCTGGAGGATGCGGTTGCGCTCCTCCTTCATCGCGTTGATGCGGTCGGCCAGGGCCAGGGACAGCAGGCCGACCTCGAGGGCCGAGCCGATCTGGCTGGCGTACATGGTCAGGAACACGTTGGGCAGATAGCCGAGCACCATCAGGGTGTTGATCACCCCGCCCGCCAGGAACGCGGTCCAGGCGATGATGAAGTAGCGCGCCACGCGCAGACCGCGCAGCCAGGCAATGATCCCGGCGGCGAAAATCTGCACGCTGAACGCCAGTGCCAGATAGGTCGCCAGGCGCAGCGACAGCGCGTAACTGGCGGTCAGCGCCAGCACCATCACCGCGCCCCCGGCGGCCATCAGCAACAACAGGCCGCGGTCGACCCAGGGACTGTGCTCGCCGGTGTGCAGAAAACTGCGGGCGAACTGACAACCGAACAGCCCCGTCGCGCCGACCAGGAAGGGCGTGGCGGCGTTCGCCCACCAGGGGCTGTCGGGCCAGAAGTACTCGATGCCGGCACCGTTCACCGAGACCTGGTAGAGGCCGAACGAGGCGATATAGAGGATGTAATACAGGTAGCTGGTGTCGCGCACGCTCAGGTAGATGAACAGGTTGTAAACCAACATCCCCAGCAGCACGCCGTAGATGATCCCGAGCACATAGATGCGCCCCGGCTGCTCTTCCATGTACGCCGTCGGCGACCAGAGGGTCAGCGGCGCCTGGATGGACCCCTGGCTCTGCAGGCGCAGGTAGATGCGCCGCGCCTGATTCGGCTGAAAGTCGAGTTCGAACAGGTAATTGTTCTGCTTGATCTGCCGGTTGCTGAACGGCAGGGCATCGCCCGTGCGCTCGGCCAGGCGGAAACCGCCTCGGCCGTCGTCCAGATAGAGTTCCAGGCGGTCCAGCGGCGGGTAGGCCAGCTCCAGCAACCAGGACCGCCGCCCCTCGGCGCTCGTTGGCAGATACTCCAGGTCCAGGCGCAACCAGAACACCGAGTGCGAGTAACCGGCGTTCAGCACCGCCTTGTCGTGGCGGCGGAAACTGCCCTGCAGCGCTAGCGAGGTGATGTCGGCAATGCTCGCATCGCCGCGCACGTCCTCGAATACATCAATGGCCTCGCCGAGCGGCAAGGCGCGGGTACGCTCGTCGAACGTCACCGCGCCGGCCAATAGCGGCCACAGGCCGAACAGAAGGATCAGGATGTAACGCATGAGGCCCCACAAAGGCAATGTCGGTGTCCGCCGCAGAGCCCCACCCCCGATGTGGCGCCGCCTCGCATGGCCTGGTCAGACGATTGCCCAAAACTCTAGCACAGCCCCAGGCCGAAAAGCCGTCCGCATCGACCGTCGAGTCACGCTCGCCAGGCCTCTACAGCAGGGCCTGCAACGCCGCCCAGTTGTGGATGTGAGCGATTGGCGGGCCGGCCAACCTGACCGGGCGCGGCCCCGACGCAGCCCTCTGCGGCGCCCCGCCACGGCCCAAATCGGTCGAATAATGCTAAGCTCGCGCACCATGAAAACACCCACTTCCCGCCCCGTAGTGCTCTGCCTGTCCGGCCACGACCCCAGTGGTGGTGCCGGCCTGCAAGCCGATATCGAAGCCCTGCTCGCGCAAGGCTGCCACGCCGCCCCCACCGTGACCGCGCTCACCGTGCAGGACACAGTCGATGTCGCCGACTTCCGCGTGCTCGACCGCGACTGGGTACTGGCCCAGGCCCGCGCCGTGCTCGCCGACCTGCCGGTGGCCGCGATCAAGCTGGGCATGCTCGGCTCGGTGGAGATGGTCGACACCGTGTTGCAACTGCGCCAGCAGCTGCCGGACGTGCCGCTGGTCTGCGACCCCGTGCTGCGGGCCGGCGGCGGTGGCGCCCTGGGCAAGGACGAGGTCGGCTACGCCATGCGCGAGCGGCTGTTCCCGGTGTCCAGCATCGCCACACCGAACCTGCCGGAGGCGCGCATCCTCGCCGAACTGCCGGAAGGCAGCGCCGACCAGTGTGCGGAAAAGCTGCTGCCCTATATCCGCCACCTGCTGATTACCGGCGGTCACGGCGACGAGCAGCAAGTGCACAATCGCCTGTACAGCCGCGACGGCAGCCACCACACCTTTACCTGCCAGCGCCTGCCCGGCAGCTACCACGGCTCCGGCTGCACCCTGGCCAGCGCCCTGACCGGACGCCTGGCCCTGGGCGAGGAGCTGGTCAGCGCCGTGCGCTCGGCCCTGGACTACACCTGGCGCACCCTGCGCGACGCCGAGCAACCCGGCCACGGTCAGTACATTCCCCGCCGCCTGCCGCTGGACCTTTACTGAAGGAGCCTCCGCCATGACCCTGAGTGGCCTCTACGCCATCACCGACAGCCAGTTGCTGGCCGGCGGCAAGCTGCTGCCCTATGTCGAAGCCGCCCTGAACGGCGGCGCCCGGCTGCTGCAGTATCGTGACAAGTCGACCGACGACGGTCGCCACCAGCGCGAAGCCGAATCCCTGCTTGAGCTGTGCCAGCGCTACGGCGCGACGCTGATCATCAACGACGACGCCGAACTGGCCGCGCGCCTCGGCGTCGGCGTACACCTCGGCCAGGGCGACGGCTCCCTGGCGGCCGCCCGCGCCCTGCTCGGCGGCGGGGCAGTCATCGGCGGCACCTGCCACGCCCGCTTCGAGCTGGCCGAGCAGGCCGCCAAGGAAGGCGCCAGCTACGTCGCCTTCGGCCGCTTCTTCGAGTCCCATACCAAGCCGGGCACGCCGACGGCCACGGTCGAACTGCTGGACCAGGCCAGGCAACACCTGCAGCTGCCGGTGGTCGCCATCGGCGGCGTGACCCTGGACAGCGCGCCCCGGCTGATCGAACACGGCGCCAGCATGATTGCGGTGATTCACGCCCTGTTCGCCGCCGACTCGGCCGCCGAGGTCGAGCGCCGCGCCCGTGCCTTCAGCACCCTGTTCGCCCACCACTGATTATTTTTCCGGGCGAGCCGGCTCGCCCGAGACGATTACTAATGAGGTCTGCCATGTCCCGTTCCGAAATCTTGTTCACCAACGCGCAGAAGCACATCCCGGGCGGGGTCAACTCGCCGGTACGCGCCTTCAAGAGCGTCGGCGGCACCCCACTGTTCTTCAAGCACGCCGCCGGCGCCTATGTTACCGACGAGGACGACAAGCGCTATGTCGACTACGTCGGTTCCTGGGGGCCGATGATCCTCGGCCACAGCCATCCTGATGTGCTCGATGCGGTGCGCCGGCAATTGGAACACGGCCTGTCGTTCGGCGCGCCGACCGCGATGGAAACCGAGATGGCCGAACTGGTGTGCAGCCTGGTGCCGTCCATGGAAATGGTGCGCATGGTCAGTTCCGGCACCGAAGCGACCATGAGCGCCATCCGCCTGGCCCGCGGTTTCACCGGGCGCGACAGCATCATCAAGTTCGAAGGCTGCTACCACGGCCACTCCGACAGCCTGCTGGTCAAGGCCGGCTCCGGCGCCCTGACCCAGGGTGTGCCGAGCTCGGCCGGGGTACCGGCGGCCTTCGCCAAGCACACCCTGACCCTGCCGTTCAATGACCTCAAGGCTGTCGAGCGGATGCTCGGCGAGGTTGGCCAGGAGGTGGCGTGCATCATCGTCGAGCCGGTGGCCGGCAACATGAACTGCGTGCCGCCGGCGCCCGGCTTCCTCGAGGGCCTGCGCGAGCAGTGCGACAAACATGGCGTGGTGCTGATCTTCGACGAGGTGATGACCGGCTTCCGCGTCGCCCTCGGTGGCGCCCAGGCGCACTACGGCGTGACCCCGGACCTGTCCACCTTCGGCAAGATCATCGGTGGAGGCATGCCGGTCGGCTGCTTCGGCGGCAAGCGCGCGATCATGGACTGCATCGCCCCCCTGGGCCCGGTCTACCAGGCCGGCACCCTGTCGGGCAACCCGCTGGCCATGGCCGCCGGCCTGACCACCCTGAAGCTGATCAGCCGCCCCGGCTTTCACACCGAGCTGAGCGACTACACCAGTCGCATGCTGCAGGGCTTGCAGGACCGCGCCGATGCCGCCGGCATCCCCTTCGTCACCACCCAGGCCGGCGGCATGTTCGGCCTGTACTTCAGCGGCGCCGACGCCATCGTCACCTTCGACGACGTGATGGCCAGCGACACCGCGCGCTTCAAGCGCTTCTTCCACCTGATGCTGGAGGGCGGGGTCTATCTGGCGCCGAGCGCGTTCGAGGCCGGCTTCACCTCCATCGCCCACGGCGAGGCCGAACTGCAGATCACCCTGGATGCCGCCGAGCGCGCCTTCGCCCGCCTGAAAGACGCCTGATGCAGCAAGGTGCCGTCTTTTCCGCCGCGCTGCTGGCCCTGACCTGCCTGGCGTGCGCCGTCGCGGTCGGCCGGGCCCGCACAGGCTACGGCGAAGGCGATCAGCCCGCGCTGTTCTGCGCGTTGCTGGGCTTCCTGCTGCCGGCGGCGGCTGCCGCCACCACGGCGCCAGGCCAGGGCCTCGGCCCCGACTGGCAGGCCGCCCAGCTGTGGCTGAGCCAAGCCAGCGACTACCTGGCCCTGCCGCTGCTCGGCGCCGCCGCCCTGACCCTCGCCCGCGGCTGGGTCTGGAGCCGGCCCAACTGGGGGCGGCTGCTGCTGGGGCTGTGCGCCTTCTTCGAGCTGTTCCGCCAGCTGCACCTGCTCGACGATTATCGCCTGCTGCTCAGCCTGGCGACCCTGCTGCTGCTGCTCTACGTCGGCGCCGTGCAATGGCCGCGACGCCAACCGCTACTGGCCGCGCTGGGCGCGAGCGGCCTGCTCCTGCTGGCCGAGCAGCTCGCCGGCAGCGCCAGTGCACTTGGCCCCCTGGGCCCGGTCGACCTGCAGCACCTGCTGCAAGTTCCGGCCTATGGCTTGCTGGCCTGGCTGCTCCTGACCCTGCCCGGCAGCCCTGCGCGCACAGAAAAGCCGGTAAAGACTTTGTAAGAACCCCATGGCTTATTTCATAATGTGATCGCCGACGCGTTTCGTTGGCCGGGCACACGGCCCGCCCCGCACCCTGAGGTACACGGATTTCCATGAACTGCACCGGCCGCACCCTGACCCTGGGCTGCCTGTTGCTTCTTTTGCCGCTGCTGGCCTGCGCCGGCGGCAACTCGCTCCTGATTCCCGCAACCGGGAGCTGCTCGCTGAACACCGCCCCGGCGGACCTGCCGGATGCCCTGGCCGCCTGCCAGCAGGCGGCGCGCAACGGCGACGCCCAGGCCGAGTTCGAACTGGGTGAGTTCTATTACGACGGCCAGCGCTCGCCACGCGACCTTGCCCAAGCCCTGAACTGGTTCGAGCAGGCCTCATTGCAGGGCCACGCCGAAGCGCAATACCGCCTGGGGATGATGTTCTTCCGCGGTGAAGGGGTGCCGGCGAACAACGTGCAGGCCTACATCGTGCTGAAAATGGCGGCGGTTAACGGCTCGGACGACGCCATGGACAGCGCCGACCTGGTATCCGAGCAGATGCAGAGCGAAGAACTGGAAATCGCCAGCCAGGTGCTGGGGCAGATATTCCGCAATTACCTGATGGAACTGCAGACCGCCGAGAGCCCGTCGCCGTTCGCCCCCCTGCCTTAGACTGAACCGCCGCCAAGGGCATTGCACCGCGCGGCGCTAGGCACCACCTACCGCGGCGGATGCAAAAAACGAGAAATACCCTGGGAACACGATTCAGCCGCGCGCCTTACTTGTCGGGCATCGGCATGGGGAACGGCATGATATTGCCGCCACCCTTGGCCTCGCTGATCTTCGGCGTGCCCAGGCGCTCCACCTCGTCGATGCGGATGATCGCGTGCATCGGCACAAAGCTGCGCACCACGCCATCGAACTGCGCCTTGAGCTTTTCCTCGCTGGGGTCGACTACGACCTGCGTGCGCTCGCCGAAGACGAACTCCTCGACCTCGAGAAAGCCCCACAGATCACTCTGGAAGATCTGCTTGGCATACATCTCGTAGACCTGACCCTGGTTGAGGAAAATGATCTTGTAGATAGGCTCGCGCTTGCTCATGGATGGCAGTTTAGACTGATGAAAAATGAAGGGCGCAAATCATAGCACAGCCACCCGGCAGGCAATGCTAGGAAGCCGGGCGTCCGAGCACTATAATGCGCGGTCCTTCGAACAGCCCGTTGAGCCCGCATGACCAAGAAGCTTTATATCGAAACCCACGGTTGCCAGATGAACGAGTACGACAGCTCGCGCATGGTCGACCTGCTGGGCGAACATCAAGCCCTGGAAGTCACCGAGCGCGCGGAAGACGCCGACGTCATCCTGCTCAACACCTGCTCGATCCGCGAGAAGGCCCAGGACAAGGTGTTTTCCCAGCTCGGCCGCTGGCGCGAACTGAAGCTGGAGAAGCCCGACCTGGTGATCGGCGTGGGCGGCTGCGTGGCCAGCCAGGAAGGCGCGGCGATTCGCGACCGCGCACCCTACGTCGACGTGGTATTCGGCCCGCAGACCCTGCACCGCCTGCCGGAAATGATCGACGCGGCGCGCAGCACCAAGAAGCCCCAGGTGGACATCTCCTTCCCCGAGATCGAGAAGTTCGACCGCCTGCCCGAGCCCCGGGTCGACGGCCCCAGCGCCTTCGTATCGGTGATGGAAGGCTGCAGCAAGTACTGCACCTTCTGCGTGGTGCCCTACACCCGCGGCGAAGAGGTCAGTCGCCCGCTGGCAGACGTGCTCGCGGAGATCCTCCACCTGGCCGAGAACGGCGTGCGTGAAGTGACCCTGCTCGGCCAGAACGTCAACGGCTACCGCGGCGAGACCCCGGGCGGCCAGATCGCCGATTTCGCCGAACTGCTCTACGCGGTGGCAGCCATCGACGGCATCGATCGCATTCGCTACACCACCAGCCACCCGCTGGAGTTTTCCGACGCCCTGATCGAAGCCCACGCGCAGATCCCCGAGCTGGTCAAATACCTGCACCTGCCCGTGCAGTCGGGCTCCGACCGCATCCTCGCGGCGATGAAGCGCAACCACACCGCGCTGGAGTACAAGTCGCGCATCCGCAAGCTGAAGGCCGCGGTACCGGACATCCTGATCAGCTCGGACTTCATCATCGGCTTCCCCGGCGAGACCGAGAAAGACTTCGAACAGACCATGAAGCTGGTCGAGGACGTCGGCTTCGACTTCTCCTACTCCTTCGTCTACAGCGCCCGCCCGGGCACGCCGGCGGCCGACCTGGTCGACGAGACTCCGGACGAGCTGAAGAAGCAGCGCCTGCAGATCCTGCAGAACCGCATCAACCAGCAGGGCTTCGAGAACAGCCGGCGCATGGTCGGCAGCGTGCAGCGCATCCTGGTCAGCGACTACTCGAAGAAGGACCCGGGCATGCTCCAGGGCCGCACCGAGAACAACCGCATCGTCAACTTCCGCTGCGACAATCCGCGCCTGATCGGCCAGTTCGTCGACGTGCATATCGACGACGCCCTGCCCCACTCGCTGCGCGGCAGCCTGTTGGCGGCGCAGGTCGCGCGCTAACCGGCGCATGCAGGGTGGACAGCCGTCCAGCCTGCATGCGGCTAAAGCCGCAGTCGAGCGAGCTTCCCCCCTTCGACGCCTAGCGCTATTCTTCGCCTCACAACCCCTGCCGACTGGCGGCCATCTACGACCTTGAACGCACCCATAGAACCCCATCGCTTCATCCTCGAGCCCTTCGAGGCTCGCCGCTTCGCCAACCTCTGCGGGCAGTTCGACGAACACCTGCGCCTGATCGAGCAGCGCCTGGCGATCGAAATCCGCAACCGTGGCAACCAGTTCGAGCTGATCGGCCCGCCGGAACAGACCGCCGCCGCCGAACAGCTGCTGCGCCGCCTGTATCGCGAGACCAAGAGCACCGAGCTGTCGCCGGACCTGGTGCACCTGTTCCTGCAGGAATCGGCCATGGAAACGGTGGCCGACAAGAGCGAAGTCGGGGTGACCCTGCGCACGCGCAAGGGCAGCATTCGCCCGCGCGGCGCCAACCAGCAGCGCTACGTCAAGGCGATCCTCGACAACGACATCAACTTCGGCATCGGCCCGGCCGGTACCGGCAAGACCTACCTGGCCGTGGCCTGTGCGGTGGACGCCCTGGAGCGCGAGCAGGTGCGGCGCATTCTCCTGGTGCGTCCGGCGGTGGAGGCCGGCGAGAAGCTCGGCTTCCTCCCCGGCGACCTGGCGCAGAAGATCGACCCCTACCTGCGCCCGCTGTACGACGCGCTGTACGAGATGCTCGGCTTCGAGCAGGTGGCCAAGCTGATCGAACGCCAGGTGATCGAGATCGCCCCCCTGGCCTACATGCGCGGGCGCACCCTGAACAACAGCTTCATCATTCTCGACGAAAGCCAGAACACCACCCTGGAACAGATGAAGATGTTCCTCACCCGCATCGGCTTCGGCTCCACCGCGGTGATCACCGGCGACATCACCCAGGTCGACCTGCCGCGCGGCACCCGCTCCGGCCTGACCCACGTGATCGACGTGCTGCACGAGGTGCCGGGCATCAGCTTCACCCATTTCAAGCCCAAGGACGTGGTGCGCCACCCCCTGGTGCAGCGCATCGTCGAGGCCTACGAACGGCACGACAACCGCCTGCACGGCAAGCTCGACGACGATCAGGACAACAGCGATGGTTGAACTGGATCTGCAGATCGCCAGCCAGGCCACCGCGCTGCCCAGCGAGGCGCAGTTTCGCCGCTGGTGCGAACTGGCCCTGCGCCAGCGCAGCGCCGACTCCGAGCTGACCATCCGCCTGGTCGACGAGGCCGAGGGCCGCGAGCTGAACCACAGCTACCGGCACAAGGACTACGCGACCAATGTGCTGTCCTTCCCCGCCGACGTGCCCGACGAGATGCTCGACATCCCGCTGCTCGGCGATCTGGTGATCTGCGCGCCGGTGGTCGAACGCGAGGCCGGCGAACAGGACAAGACCCTGGAGGCGCACTGGGCCCACCTGGTGATTCACGGCTGCCTGCACCTGCTCGGCTACGACCACATCGACGAAGCCGAAGCCGAGGAAATGGAAGCGCTGGAACGTACACTGCTCGCCGAGCTGGGTCACCCCGACCCCTACGCCGGCGACGACTGATTGCCCACGAGCAAGGATCCCGAGTACCCCAAATGAGCGAAGATCGATCGAGCAACGAGCAGAAGTCCTGGCTGAACAAGCTGACCCAGGCTTTTGCTCATGAGCCGAAAAACCGTCAGGAACTGCTGGAAGTGCTGCGCGACGCACACCAGAACAAGCTGCTCGACAGCGAGGCCCTGGCCATCGTCGAAGGCGCCATCCAGGTGGCGGACCTGCAGGTTCGCGACATCATGGTCCCCCGCTCGCAGATGATCAGCATCAAGGCCAGCCAGACGCCCAAGGAGTTTTTGCCGTCGATCATCGACGCGGCTCACTCGCGCTACCCGGTGATCGGCGAAAGCCTCGACGACGTGATCGGCATTTTGCTGGCCAAGGACCTGCTGCCCCTGGTGCTGCAGGACGAGCAGTCCAACTTCAACATCAAGGACCTGCTGCGCCCGGCGACCTTCGTCCCCGAGTCCAAGCGCCTCAACGTGCTGCTGCGCGAATTCCGCGCCAATCACAACCACATGGCGGTGGTGATCGACGAATACGGCGGTGTCGCCGGCCTGGTGACCATCGAGGACGTGCTCGAGCAGATCGTCGGCGACATCGAGGACGAGCACGATGTCGAGGAAGACAGCTACGTCAAACCGCTGCCCAGCGGCGACTTCCTGGTCAAGGCACTGACCCCGATCGACAACTTCAACGAAGCCTTCGAGACGCAGTTCTCCGATGACGAGTTCGACACCGTCGGCGGCCTGGTGATGAGCGCCTTCGGCCACCTGCCCAAGCGCAACGAGGTGACCGAGATCGGCGAATTCCGCTTCCGCGTGCTCAATGCCGACAGCCGGCGCATCCACCTGCTGCGTTTGACGCCGTTGATGCGCTGAGGCTCAGGCTACGCTCCTGTCGCCGCCCCACCACCGGCCGACAGGAGCGGCATCGCCCGCCCTGCTTCCCCCCTCCCGCGTTCCGCTCTACCCTTGCCCGACCCCAATCCAAGGACCTGCACGCGATGCACTGGATAACTCGCCCCGGCTGGCCGGGCAACCTGATCGCCCTGGCCGCCGGCGCCATCACGCCTCTGGCCCTCGCCCCCTTCGACCTGTGGCCCCTGGCGATCCTGTCCATCGCCCTGTTCTACCTCGGCCTGCGCGACCTGCACTCGCGCCAGGCCGCCTGGCGCGGCTGGTGCTACGGCTTCGGCCTGTTCGCCGCCGGCACCAGCTGGGTCTACGTCAGCATCCACGACTACGGCGCCGCCTCGCCGCCCCTGGCCGCACTGCTAACCCTGGGCTTCGTCGCCGGCCTGGGCCTGTTCTTCGCCCTCGCCGCCTGGTTGTGGGCGCGCTGGCTGCGCCGCGTCGAGGCGCCCCTGGCCGACGCCCTGGCCTTCGCCGCCCTGTGGCTGGCCCAGGAAGCCTTTCGCGGCTGGTTCCTCACCGGCTTCCCCTGGCTCTATGCCGGCTACAGCCAACTCGACGCACCGCTGGCCGGCCTCGCCCCGCTGGGCGGTGTCTGGCTGGTGTCCTTCGTCCTGGCGCTGTCCGCCGCGCTGCTGGTCAACCTGATCCGGCTGCGTGGCCGCGCGCCCTTGCTGGTCGCCGGCCTGGTGCTGCTGGTCGGCCCCTGGATCGCCGGCGCCGCACTCAAGGACCGCGCCTGGACCAGGGCAACCGGCGAGCCGCTCAAGGTCGCCGCCATGCAGGGCAACGTGCCGCAGAACCTGAAATGGGATCCGGCCCAGCTCAACGCCCAACTGGCGCTTTACCGTGACCTGAGTTTCACTGCCCGCCCCACCGACCTTATCGTCTGGCCGGAAACCGCCGTACCCGTGCTCAAGGAGCAGGCGGTTGGCTATCTCGGCGTGATGGATCGCTTCGCCCGCGAGCGGGGCGCCGCGCTGATCACCGGCGTGCCGATCCGCCAGGCCAACGCGCGCGGCGAGCCGCGCTACTACAACGCGGTCAGCGTGGTCGGCGACGGCAGCGGCGATTACCTGAAGCAGAAGCTGGTGCCCTTCGGCGAATACGTGCCCCTGCAGGAACTGCTGCGCGGGCTGATCGCCTTCTTCGACTTGCCGATGTCCGACTTTGCCCGCGGCTCGGCCGAACAACCGCTGCTGCAGGCCAAGGGCCACAGCATCGCCACCTATATCTGCTACGAGGTGGTCTATCCGGAGTTCGCGGCCAGCCTGGCCGCCCGCAGCGAGCTGCTGCTGACGGTGAGCAACGATGCCTGGTTCGGCAGCTCGATCGGCCCCCTGCAGCACCTGCAGATGGCGCAGATGCGCGCCCTCGAGGCGGGCCGCTGGATGATCCGCGCGACCAACAACGGCATGACCGTGCTGATCGACCCCTTCGGCCGGATCAGCGCCCAACTGCCACAGTTCGAGCGCGGCGTGCTCTATGGCGAAGTGCAGCCGATGCAGCAGTTGACGCCCTACCTGCAGTGGCGCGCCTGGCCCCTGGTGATCCTCTGCGCCCTGCTGCTGGGCTGGGCGCTGCTGGCCAGCCGCATGGCCAGGACGGTCTAGGCCGTCACTCGCTGGCGGCCTGGCCGTAGAACATGGGGTAGGCGAGCAACCCGATCGCCTCGTTGAGCAGCTGCGTGCTCTGCCACAGCGCCTTGCCCTCGGGCAGCCAGCCGCCACCGGGGCGGTCGCCGGCCACCCCGAGAAAGCCCACCGGCGCCGCTCGCACCTGCAGCCCCTGCTGCTCGAAACACCAGCGCGCCCTGGGCATGTGCCAGGCCTGGGTGACCAGCACCACCCGGGTGATGCCCGCCTGGCGCAACAGGTCGGCGCTATGGGTGGCATTCTCCCAGGTGGTGCGACTCCCGCCCTCCTGCCAGCGCACGACCACGCCGTGATCCCGTGCCATCACCTGCGCCATCAGCGCGGCTTCGCTGGGCGGCTGGTCAAAATGCAGCCCGCCGCTGGTCAGTACCGGCAGGCCCGAGGCCTTGGCCAGGCGCGCGGCATAGCGCAGGCGCTCCAGCGCCGTGGAGGCCGGCTGATCGCCGCCCCAGGCCGGGTCATCCCGCTCGCGACCACCACCCAGCACGACAATGGCCTCGGCCTGCTGCGCCAACTCAGGCCAGTGCGCCTCGGCCAGCGCGGGCTCACGCTCCAGCAGACGCGCCGACCACTCCACGGTGACTGGCAGGGACATCAACCACAGCCCGGCAAAGCCAAGGACAAAGCAGCCGGTCGCGGTTCGCGGCCAGCGCCGACGCAGCCACCAGCCCGCCAGCAACAGGAGCAGCAACACGCCTGGCGGCATAAGCAGTTGTTTCAGGAAATAGCGAATCGGCATGGGCCACCCTCCACTGGGACGCCAAGCCTACCAGCAGTTCGACGACCAACGACCCGAGCCGGATCCGGGAACGCGCAAGTCGTCGGAGAACAGACTATTGATAGCGGTCGCGCGCGCGAAACAGCTGCGAGCCGCACGCCCTACAGGCCTGAACCCCCTGACCAGGGCCCCAGTCGACATCCTCGCCGCAGAGGGCGCAGCAAAGCTGGACCTGCTGCTTGGCGGAGCCCTGACTCCTGTCGAGGGCGCGGCTGACCGCGTTTTCCAGGGGGCGTCCGGCCTTGGCCGCACGCACCGGCAGCTGCTCGATCTGCGCCAGCTCCGCCGCCGCGGCGTGCCAGCCGCGCAGCCAGTTCAGGTCATGATCCAGATAGGCGCGAATCAACTCCAGTTCAGCCTCGGTCAGGCCGTGCAACTCCAGTTCGCCCGGGGCCTCGGCGGAGACCCGCCCTACGCTCTCGGCCTCATCCAGCGCTAGGGCGAGGCGTTGCAATAGCCGCTCGTACAAACCCCCGCCTCCATGCGTTCGCCTCAACTCGCCCATCCACTCACCTCACGCTGGGCTTTATTGAACAGCCCTACAACAAGCTTAGCGGCCGCCCCCCAGCCGGAGCCGCCTGGCGACCAACGGCAGACGCTGTACCCGGCCCAAGCAATCAAGGTTTCCCTCAGTCAAGGGGGGTCATGTATGCTACGGCGTTTCCCGCAAGCCTCCATTCCCTAGCGCCAGTAGCCATGCACGAACAGTATCAGCCACGCGAAATCGAAGCCGCCGCGCAGTCCCACTGGGACGCGCAGAAATCCTTTGTAGTGAGTGAACAGCCGGGCAAGGACACCTTCTATTGCCTGTCGATGTTCCCCTACCCGAGCGGCAAGCTGCACATGGGCCACGTGCGCAACTACACCATCGGCGACGTGATCGCCCGCTACCAGCGTATGCAGGGCAAGAACGTGCTGCAGCCCATGGGCTGGGACGCCTTCGGCATGCCGGCGGAAAACGCCGCGATGAAGAACAAGGTCGCCCCGGCCAAGTGGACCTACGAAAACATCGACTACATGAAGACCCAGCTCAAGAGCCTTGGCCTGGCCATCGACTGGTCGCGCGAAGTCACCACCTGCAAGCCGGACTACTACCGCTGGGAGCAGTGGCTGTTCACCCGCCTGTTCGAGAAAGGCGTGATCTATCGCAAGAACGGCACCGTCAACTGGGACCCGGTGGACCAGACCGTGCTGGCCAACGAGCAGGTCATCGACGGCCGCGGCTGGCGCAGCGGCGCGCTGATCGAGAAGCGCGAAATCCCCATGTACTACTTCAAGATCACCGCCTACGCGGATGAACTGCTGAGCAGCCTGGACGAACTGGATGGCTGGCCCGAGCAGGTCAAGACCATGCAGCGCAACTGGATCGGCAAGTCCCGCGGCATGGAAGTCAGCTTCCCCTTCGACGCCGACAGCATCGGCGAGAGCGGCGCACTGAAGGTCTTCACCACCCGCCCGGACACCCTCATGGGCGCTACCTACGTCGCCGTGGCCGCCGAGCATCACCTGGCGAGCATCGCCGCCCAGGACAACCCCGAGCTGCAGGCCTTCATCGACGAGTGCAAGCGTGGCGGCGTGGCCGAAGCGGACATCGCCACCCAGGAAAAGAAGGGCCTGCCCACCGGCCTGTTCGTCGTCCACCCGCTGACCGGCGAGAAGCTGCCGGTGTGGGTCGCCAACTACGTGCTGATCCACTACGGCGACGGCGCGGTCATGGCCGTGCCGGCCCACGACGAGCGCGACTTCGCCTTCGCCCACAAGTACGAGCTGCCGATTCAGCCGGTGGTGCGCACCAGCGCCGGCGACGAGACCCCGGCCCCCTGGCAGGACGCCTATGCCGAGCACGGCCAGCTGATCAACTCCGGCGAATTCGACGGCCTGGACTACGAGGGCGCCTTCGACGCCATCGAAGTGGCCCTGCGCAAGAAGTCGCTCGGCCAGGCGCGCACCCAGTTCCGCCTGCGCGACTGGGGCATCAGCCGCCAGCGCTACTGGGGCTGCCCGATCCCGATCATCCATTGCGACAGCTGTGGCGACGTGCCGGTACCTGAAGACCAGCTGCCGGTGGTGTTGCCCGAGGACGTGGTGCCGGACGGCGCCGGCAGCCCGCTGGCGCGCATGCCGGCGTTCTACGAATGCAGCTGCCCGAAGTGCGGCGCGCCGGCCAAGCGTGAAACCGACACCATGGACACCTTCGTCGAGTCGTCCTGGTACTTCGCCCGCTATGCCTCGCCGCAATACACCGGCGGCATGGTCGACCCGCAGGCGGCCAACCACTGGCTGCCGGTCGACCAGTACATCGGCGGCATCGAACACGCCATCCTGCACCTGCTGTACGCGCGCTTCTTCCAAAAGCTGATGCGCGACGAAGGCCTGCTGTCCTCCAACGAGCCGTTCAAGAACCTGCTGACCCAGGGCATGGTCGTCGCCGACACCTACTACCGGGTGGCGGAGAACGGCGGCAAGGACTGGTTCAATCCGGCCGATGTGGAAATCGAGCGCGACGCCAAGGGCAAGGTCATCGCCGCCCGGCTTGCCAGCGACGGCCTGCCGGTGGAAATCGGCGGCACCGAGAAGATGTCCAAGTCGAAGAACAACGGCGTCGACCCCCAGGCCATGATCGATGCCTACGGCGCCGACACCTGCCGCCTGTTCATGATGTTCGCCTCGCCGCCGGACATGAGCCTGGAATGGTCCGACTCCGGCGTCGAGGGCGGCAGCCGCTTCCTGCGCCGCGTCTGGCGCCTGGCCCACGGCCATATCAGCCAGGGCCTGCCGACGGCACTGGACAAGGCCAGCCTGAGCGACAGCCAGAAGGAAATCCGCCGCGCCATCCACCTGGCCATCAAGCAGGCCAGCCAGGATATTGGCCAGCACCACAAGTTCAACACCGCCATCGCCGCGGTGATGACCCTGATGAACGTGCTGGAGAAGGCCCCCCAGGCCAGCGCCCAGGATCGCGCCCTGCTCCAGGAAGGCCTGGAAACCGTGGTCCTGCTGCTGGCGCCGATCACCCCGCACATCAGCCACCAGCTGTGGCTGGACCTGGGCCATGCCGAGGCGGCCATCGACGCGCCCTGGCCGGCCCTGGACGAATCGGCCCTGGTGCAGGACAGCCTGACCCTGGTGGTGCAGGTCAACGGCAAGCTGCGCGGCCAGATCGAAATGCCGGCCAGCGCCAGCCGCGAGGAAATCGAGGCGGCGGCGCGGGTCAACGAGAACGTGCTGCGCTTCACCGACGGCCTGAGCATTCGCAAGGTCATCGTGGTGCCCGGCAAGCTGGTCAATATCGTCGCCAACTGATTAAGCTCGGCGTGACCGCCAGGCGGCGCGCCGGGATGCTCGACAAGGGGATACAAAGATGCTGAAACAGAACCTGTTGGTAATCGGCCTGGCCGCGCTCCTGAGCGCGTGTGGCTTCCAGTTGCGCGGCACCGGCGACGTCCAGTTCGCCCTCAAGGAGCTCGACGTCAGTGGGCGCAACGCCTACGGCGACACACTCAAGCAGGTGCGCCAGGTGCTGGAGAGCAACGACGTGCGGGTCTATCCCGGTGCGCCCTACCGCCTGGTGCTGAGCAACGAGCGCGAAGAGCAGCGCGCCGCCAGCTACACCGGCGCGGCCCGCAGCGCCGAGTACGAACTGACCACCACCCTCGACTACGAAATCCGCGGTGCGCGCAACCTGCTGCTGCTGAGCAACAGCCTCGAGGCGCAGACCTTCTACGTACAGGACAGCAACAACCTGACCGGCTCCGCCCAGGAAGCCGGGCAACTGCGTAGCGAGATGCGCCGCGACCTGGTGCAGCAGCTGGTGCAGCGCCTGGGACAGATCAGCCCGGCCCAGCTCGACCAGCTGCAGCAGCAGGCCGAAGCCAAGGCCAAGGCGGAAGCCGAAGCCCTGGAGGCGGCCCGCCAGCGCCAGGCCGCCCAGCCCCAGCAGTCGCCCCTGTCGCTGCCGACCTATCCCTGACCCGCCCGCGGGGCCGTTTCGACGGCCCCGCATCGCCTAGCCGATGAAGCTCAGCCCCGCACAACTCAGCAAGCACCTCCAGGGGCCCCTGGCAGCGGTGTATGTCGTCAGTGGCGACGAGGCCCTGCTGTGCCAGGAGGCCGGCGACGCCATTCGCGCCGCGACCCGCCAGCAGGGCTTCGGCGAGCGCCAGGTATTCAACGCCGAGAGCAATTTCGACTGGGGCAGCTTGCTCCAGGCCGGTGCCAGCCTGTCGCTGTTCGCCGAGAAACGCCTGCTGGAATTGCGCATCCCCAACGGCAAGCCCGGCGACAAGGGGGCGGCCGCGCTCCTCGAGTACCTGGCGCGGCCGGCCGAGGACACCGTGCTACTGGTCAGCCTGCCGAAGCTCGATGGCAGCACGCAGAAGACCAAGTGGGCCAAGGCCCTGATCGACGGCGCCCAGACCCAGTTCGTGCAGATCTGGCCGGTCGATGCCGCCCAGCTGCCGCAATGGATCCGCCAGCGCCTGGCCCAGGCCGGACTCAGCGCCAGCCAGGAAGCGGTGGAGATGATCGCCGCGCGGGTCGAAGGCAACCTGCTGGCCGCCGCCCAGGAAATCGAGAAGCTCAAGCTGCTCGCCGACGGCGCCCAGGTTGACGCCAGCACCGTGCACGCGGCGGTGGCCGACAGCGCCCGCTACGACGTGTTCGGTCTGATCGACGCGGCACTCAACGGCGAATCGGCCCATGCCCTGCGCATGCTCGAGGGCCTGCGCGGCGAGGGGGTCGAGCCGCCGGTGATTCTCTGGGCCCTGGCCCGCGAAATGCGCCTGCTCGCCACCATCGCCCAGCAATACGCCCAGGGCATGCCTCTGGACAAGGCCTTCAGCGCGGCCCGCCCGCCGGTCTGGGACAAACGCCGGCCGCTGGTGAGCAAGGCGCTGCAACGCCATTCGGCGGCGCGCTGGGGCCAGTTGCTGCAGGATGCCCAGCGCATCGACGCACAGATCAAGGGGCAGGCGCCCGGCGATCCCTGGAACGGGCTGAACCTGCTGACCCTGACGCTCTGCGGCCAGCGCCTGGCCATTCCCGCCGACCCGGGCCGCTGACCCCTCCGCCCGGCCGCTGGCTGGACTTCGCCTGGACCAGGCTGCATCATCGGCACGCCCGCCAACGCCGGGCTAACGAAGAGGTCCGCCCATGAGCAAGCAAAACACCCACGGCCCGAACAAGGCCAAGTCACTGATCGCCCAGCCGCTGTTTCGCTGTCGCCAGGAAAGACCACGCAAGGGCAAAGGCAGTTATCGCCGCGAAGCCTCCCAGCCAAACTGGGAGGCTTCGTTCTTTGTGGCCGCCTGAAAGGCCCGCCACAGCCCGAATCGGTGCTCATCCATGCTAAGGTAAGCGCCTGCAAAACGCCCCGAGACCACCATGCCCTACCTGCTCCTTCGCGGCCTGAGTCATACCGCCACGGCCTGCCTGCTCGTCCTGCTCAGCGCCTGCGCCGAAGTTCCCGCGCAACCCCTGGCGCCCACCACTGCAGCGGCAATGACCACCGCCATCAACCCGACAGAGACGGTCGCCGCCCCACTGCTCAGTTTCGACGAGTGGCGCAGCCTGCTGCGCAGCGATGCCATCGCCGCCGGTATTGAAGGTGAGCTGTTCGACCGGGCCTTCGCCGGCGTCACGCTCGACCCCAGGGTCATAGCCGCCGACAGCAATCAGCCCGAGTTCAGCCGCCCGATCTGGGACTACATCGATGGCGCCGTTTCCACCGCCCGCGTGGCCCAGGGCCGCCTGCTCAAGGTCCAGCACCGCCCCACCCTCAAGGCCATCCGCAGCGCCTACGCCGTCGACCATGAAGTGCTGATCGCCATCTGGGGACTGGAGAGCAACTTCGGCGGCAACATCGGCAGCAACAACGTGATCCGCTCGCTCGCCACCCTCGCCTACGACGGGCGTCGCCAGGTGTTCTGGCGCAGCCAGTTGCTGGCGGCCCTGCAGATCCTCCAGGCCGGCGACAGCCCAACCCAGCAGCTGGTAGGTTCCTGGGCCGGGGCCATGGGTCAGACCCAATTCATGCCGACCACCTTCAATCAGTACGCAGTGGACTTCGACGGCGACGGCCGCCGCGACCTCTGGCACTCCACAGCCGATGCACTGGCCTCCGCCGCTCACTACCTGCACAACTCGGGCTGGGACAATGGCCAGCCCTGGGGCTTCGAGGTCAGCCTGCCGCCGTCGTTCGATTATGCCCTGGCCGACCCGGAAGTACGCCGCACCCTCACGCAATGGCGCGCGCTCGGCGTCACCCCGGTCAATCCGGTCGATGCCCGCGAAGACAACATGGCCAGCCTGCTCCTGCCCGCCGGGCACCGGGGGCCTGCGTTCCTGTTGCTCAATAACTTCCGCAGCATCCTCAAGTACAACAACTCCACCGCCTACGCCCTGGCCATCGGCCTGCTCTCCGATGCCCTGGACGGTCAGCCCGGCGTACAAGCCGCCTGGCCCCGCTCCGACCGCCAACTGGGACGCAGCGAGCGTGTCGAGCTGCAGGAGCTGCTGGCCCGCAACGGCCTGGAGCCGGGACCGGCGGACGGCATCATCGGTGCCAACACGCGCAAGGCCGTACGCGCCCTCCAGCAGCGCCTCGGCCAGCCGGCGGACGGCTACCCCAGCTACGAGCTGTTGCAACAGCTGCGCCAGCGCTGAGCGCAAGGCAGAAACACGGCGACCCGCGGGTCGCCTTTTTTCAATCAGCGGCAAGCCAGACGACCTCCTCGCCCCCTCGGATCGGCATCGCAAGACGAGCCGCCGCTCCGTCAGATGACTCCGCGACGATTGCAGGCAGTGTTCGGTAAACGGCAATCCCGGCCGGACGCCGTTGATGATACGCGGCCCACGGAAGCTGTTTACCCCTCAGGCCGGATCGGTTCACCATTCGGCACTGGCCGCGCGTGGCACAACACACCAGCCGTCAGACGGCCGCCGGCTTGTAAAAATACCTAGTGTGATAGACTGCGCGGCGGCCACAAGCCTCTCGCCAATGGAGCCTCTACCGGAGTCCAGATTTCCGATGTCAGACACGTCCTCGCCAAAACCCGTTGCCAGCGGCGACAAATTCCGCACCGTTCAGGGCATTACCGCGATCAAGGATGGCCAGAAGCGCCGTGCCTCGGCCGAGCCCCAGGTGTTTGAACCCAAGCCCAAATGGCTGCGGGTCAAGGCCCCCGGCGGCAGCCGCTTCGAAGCGGTCAAGCGCAATGTCGGCGAACACCGCCTGAGCACCGTGTGCCAGGAATCGCACTGCCCGAACATGGGCGAATGCTGGTCCAACGGCACCGCCACGATCATGCTGATGGGCTCGGTCTGTACCCGTGCCTGCCGCTTCTGCGCGGTGGACACCGGCAACCCCAACGGCTGGCTGGACCTGGAGGAGCCGCAGAACACTGCCAAGTCGGTGGAGCTGATGGCGTTGCGCTATATCGTGCTGACCTCGGTGGATCGCGACGACCTGGATGACGGCGGCGCCAGCCACTACGCCGCCTGCGTACGAGCGATCAAGGACAACACCCCACAGGTGGTGGTGGAAGCCCTGACCCCGGACTTCGACGGCGACCTGCAGGCCATCGAGCGCGTGGTGGATTCCGGCCTCGAGGTGTTCGCGCAGAACGTCGAGACGGTCAAGCGCCTGACCCATGAGGTGCGCGACCCACGTGCCGGCTATGACAAGACCCTACGCGTACTGGCCCACGCCAAGCGCCACCGCCCGGATGTGCTGACCAAGACCAGCCTGATGCTGGGTCTGGGCGAGACCGACGAGGAAATCCTGCAGACCATGGATGACCTGCGCGCCATCAACGTCGACATCCTCACCCTCGGCCAGTACCTGCAACCGACACGCAACCACCTGAAGGTGCAGCGCTGGGTCAGCCCGGAAGAGTTCAATCGGTTCCGCGAGATCGGCCTGCAGAAGGGCTTCATGGAAGTGGCCGCCGGCCCGCTGGTACGCTCCAGCTATCGCGCCGACAAGGTGTTCGAGAAGAACAACCTGGGCCTGGCCCTGGCCGCACCGATCCCGGTACCGGGTCAGGACGCCGACCCGAGCATCATCCCGGCGCTCAACCTGAACTAGTGCCGTCGCAGGGCGGATGGTGCTTTTTCATCCGCCACGAAGTCCGACACGGTGGCTGGGTAAACCGCCCTCCACCCCAGCGGCTAGGGGGTCGCGTAGCCCAGCCGTCGGCGTAGGGCCTGCTCGAGGCGTTGCGTTACCTCGTCGAGCGCGGGCGGCGCGTCGAGCAGATCCCTCAGCTGCACCATCTTCAACCCTGCGTAACCGCAGGGGTTGATCCGCCAGAACGGCGACATGTCCATGTCCACGTTCAGCGCCAAGCCATGGAAAGAGCGGCCGTTGCGGATGCGCAGGCCGAGGGAGGCGATCTTCGCGCCTTCGACGTAGACGCCCGGCGCATCGGCCTTGGGTGCCGCCACCACGGAGTAGCTGGCCAGCACATCCACCAGGCTCTGCTCCATCGCCGTCACCAGCTCGCGCACGCCCAGGTCCAGACGGCGCAGATCCAGCATCAGGTAGGCCACCAGCTGGCCCGGCCCGTGGTAGGTGACCTGCCCGCCGCGCTCCACCTGAATCACCGGAATGTCGCCCGGCGACAGCAGATGCTCGGGCTTGCCGGCCTGGCCCTGGGTGAACACCCGGGGGTGCTGCAACAGCCAGATTTCGTCGGGCGTCGACTCGTCGCGCTCAGCCGTCAGCCGGCGCATCGCCTCCAGGGTCGGCAGATAGTCCACGACGCCAAGATGGCGTACGACCAGTTCGGCTGCCGCCACTACAGCACCATGTGCACGCGGCCGGTGGCGCGCAGATCCACATGAATGGCCTGCAGCTGATCCACGCTGGTCGCGGTGATCAGCAGCTGCACGGAGAGAAAGCGGCCGTTGCGGCTGTCGCGCACCACCATGGTGGAGGCGTCGAGGTCGGGGGCGTGGCGCTGGACCACCTCCACCACCAGGTCGGCGAAACCCTCGCCGGCCTCACCGATCACCTTGATCGGGTAGCGCGGGCAGGGGAACTCGATTTTCGGAGCTTGAACGTCAGTATCGGTCATAGGGTCAGCGGGCTTGTGGCCCGTCCAAAGCAGGACGCCCCGGGTACCGGGGCGTCCATGGGCGAAATCAGTTGAACAGTCCGTAGAAGAACAGGCGAATGCTATCCCACAGGCGGCGGAAGAGGCCACCCTCGTCGACCGACTCCAGGGCCACCAGGTCGGCGCTGTGCACCACCTCCTCACCCAGCTTGACCTCGACCTTGCCGATCACCGCGCCCTGCTCGATGGGCGCCATCAGCTGCGGGTTGAGGGTCATGCCGGCCTGCAGCTTGTCCAGCTGGCCCTTCGGCAGGGTCAGGGTCAGGTCGCCGGCCAGACCGGCCTTGACCTGACGAGCGGTACCCTTCCACACCTGGGCCTGGGCCAGCTCGGCGCCCTTCTGGTAGAAGGTGCGGGTCTCGAAGAAGCGGAAGCCGTAGGTCAGCAGCTTCTGGGTTTCCGCCGCGCGGGCCTGTTCGCTGTTGGTGCCGAACACCACGGAGATCAGGCGCATGCCGTCACGCACCGCGGACGACACCAGGCAGTAGCCGGCCTCTTCGGTGTGACCGGTCTTCAGGCCGTCGACCGTCTTGTCGCGCCACAGCAGCAGGTTGCGGTTGGGCTGCTTGATGCCGTTCCAGAGGAACTCCTTCTGCGCATAGATCGCGTAGTGCTGGGGATCCTCGTAGATGATCGCACGCGCCAGCTTGGCCATGTCCTTGGCCGAGGAATAGTGCTCCGGATCCGGCCAGCCGGTGGCGTTGCGGAACTGGCTGTTGTCCAGGCCCAGGCGCTCGGCGGTGGCATTCATCATGTCGGCGAAGGCCTCTTCGCTGCCGGCGATGTGCTCGGCGATGGCCACGCTGGCGTCGTTGCCGGACTGGATGATGATGCCGCGCAGCAGGTCGTCGACCGCGACCTCGTTGCCGACCTCGATGAACATCTTCGAACCGCCCATGCGCCAGGCCTTCTCGCTGATGCGCACCAGGTCGCTGCCCTTGATCTGACCGCGGTTGATGTCCAGGGTCGCCAGGTAGGCGGTCATCAGTTTGGTCAGGCTGGCCGGCGGCAGGCGCTCGTCGGCGTTGTGCTCGATCAGCACATTGCCGCTGGCGGCATCCATCAGCACATAGGACTTGGCGGCCAGCTGCGGCGGCGCCGGAATCACCATCTGCGCGGCCCAGGCGGCCGGCGCGGTGAGCAGCAGAAGTGACAGGAAAATGCGTTGCGCAAAGCTGGTGGTTTTCATCCGTCTCTCGAGATTGCTAAGGGGTGGAACAGGCCCGCGAGGGCAAAATGGTTGAGCCGCGTCGGCGCCGGTGACCGGCTGCGGCTCAGTGCTTAGTCAGGCTGGCAGTCGATTAGTGCCGTATCAATCCGCCTTGACCAGCGTCGGCTGGCCCAGGTTGGCCAGGCGCACGCTGTCCTGCAGCTGCTCAGCCTCGCCCCGGCTGGCGATCGGCCCCAGGCGCACCCGATGCAGGATCTGCTGGTTGCGCACCACTGAGCTGATGAACACCGGGGCAGCCACGGTATCGCTCAGCTTGGCCTTGAGCAGCTCCGCAGCGTCCGGATTGGCGAAGGCTCCCACCTGGAGATACAGGCCAGAGGCTCCGACTGAAGCGTTTTTTTTTGCGTCGATCTGCACCGGCAGGACGGCGGCGGCGTGCTGCTGCAGCGGTGGCGAATACTGCTCCAGCGGCTCGGCCACCGGCTGCGGCATCACCTTGGGCGCGGCCGCCTGCTTTGGCGCGGCGAGCACCAGCGGCACCGGTCGGCCCTGTTGCGCCCACCACTCATGGGGGTCGATCCCCTCGACCTTGACCCGCGCCGTACCGCTCTCGGCATAGCCGAGCTTCTTCGCCGCCGCGAAGGACAGGTCGATGATGCGGTCGGAATAGAACGGCCCGCGGTCGTTGACCCGCAGGATCACGCTGCGCTGGTTATCCAGGTTGGTGACCCGCACGTAGCTGGGCAGCGGCAGGGTCTTGTGCGCCGCGGTCATGCCGTACAGGTCGTAGGCCTCGCCGTTGGCGGTGGCCTGGCCATGGAACTTGGTGCCGTACCAGGAGGCCGTGCCCACGGCGGTGTAGCGACGGGCGTCGCTGATCGGGTAGTACTGCTTGCCGAATACCGTGTAGGGACTGGCCTTGACCGGACCGTAGTGAGGCATCGGCACGGCGTCCTGGATGCGCGAGACGTCGATGTCCCACCAGGGGGCGCCGTCCTTGTGCGGGCGGTTGTAGTCGCCGGGCCCGGAAATCGCTGCGCCGGGCTTGAGCGGTGCCACCGGCTGCGGCGCGCGGGTGCTCGTACAGCTCGCCAGCAACAGCGCCAGGGCGCCCCAGGCGGCAAGCTTGATGGGCCGTGTGCGCATCATTGCTCCCCCTGGGCGTCGACCAGCAACTCAGCCAGCTGATTGACCGCCATGGCATACATGACGCTGCGGTTGTAGCGCGTGATGACGAAGAAGTTCGGCAGGCCCAGCCAGTGCTCGGCCCCTTCGGCGCCGTCGAGGCGGAACGCGGTGACCGGCAGTTCGTCGCTCAGGGTCTCGGCGCTGGACCAGCCGAAGCGGCGCAGTTCGCCGACATTGTGCACCGGGTCGAGCCCCGGACTCAGGCCTTGCTCGACCGACTCGCCCGTGACGCTGGCGCGGCTCGCCACCGTTTCTCCAGGCTGCCAGCCGTGGCGTTTGAAGTAGCTGGCCACGCTGCCGATGGCGTCCACCGGGTTGCTCCAGATATTCACCTTGCCGTCGCCGTCGAAGTCCACCGCGTAGGCGCGGAAGCTGCTCGGCATGAACTGCGGCAGGCCCATGGCGCCGGCATAGGAGCCGGTGACACTGAGCGGGTCGACCTGCTCCTCGCGCGCCAGCATGAGGAATTCGCGCAGCTCCTTGCGGAAGAAGGGCGCCCGGGGCGGGTAGTCGAAGGCCAGGGTGAACAGCGCATCGGCCACCCGGTAACCACCGGTATTGCCACCGTAGAAGGTTTCCACGCCGATGATCGCCACTATCACCTGGGGCGGCACGCCGTACTCCTGCTCGGCGCGGTCCAAGGTCGCCTGGTGCTGCTTCCAGAACTCGACACCCCGGGCCACGCGGGCCTCGGTGATGAAGATCGGCCGGTAGGCGCTCCAAGGCTTGACCTTCTCCGCGGGACGGGAGATGGCGTCGATAATCGACTGCTTGCGCTCCACCTGGGCGAACAGCTGCTCGAGCTTCTCGCCGGCGAAGCCGTAGTCGCGGGTCATCTCGGCGACGAACTCGGCCACCTGCGGCGAGTCTTCGTAGTCGCCGGCAAGCGCCGGCTGAGCGAGTCCGAACAGCCCGGCCAATCCTAGCCAGGGTGCGTGTCGTGCAGCCCAGCCGCGCAGTGTGTGCATTGAAATAGTCACCCCAATCAAACCTGAGCGATCCACTTACGATGGGTGTGGATCGACATCAAAATTCCAAATCCAGAGAGCAGCGTGATCAGCGAAGTACCGCCGTAGCTGATAAACGGCAGTGGCACCCCCACCACCGGCAACAGCCCGCTGACCATGCCGATATTGACGAATACGTAGACGAAGAACGTCATGGTCAACGCCCCGGCCAAAAGCTTACCGAACAGCGTCTGCGCTTGCACGGTAATCACCAGGCCGCGGGCGATTAACAGCACGTAGAGCAGCAGCAGCAGGCACACCCCGACCAGGCCGAACTCCTCGGCCAGCACGGCGATGATAAAGTCCGTGTGGCTTTCCGGCAAAAAGTCCAGATGGGACTGGGTGCCGAGCAGCCAGCCCTTGCCCAACACGCCACCGGAACCGATCGCCGCCTTCGACTGGATGATGTTCCAGCCGCTGCCCAGCGGATCACTCTCCGGATTGAGGAAGGTTAGCACCCGCTGCTTCTGGTACTCGCGCAAAACGAAGTACCACATGCCCACCGCGATCGGCACCACAGCCGCCGCCGCGCCGATGATCCAGCGCCATTGCAGACCGGCCATGAACAGCACGAAGGCGCCCGAGGTGATCACCAGCAGCGAGGTGCCCAGGTCCGGCTGCAAGAGGATCAGCACGAAGGGCACGACGATCAGCGACAGGCTGATGACGATGTGCTTCAGGCTCGGCGGCAGGCTGCGGCTCGACAGGTACCAGGCGATGGTCGCCGGCATGATGATCTTCATGAACTCCGAAGGCTGGAAGCGGATCACCCCGGGGATATTGATCCAGCGGGTCGCGCCCATGGCGTTGTGGCCCATGACGTCGACCACCACCAGCAGGCCGACGCCGCCGACGTAGGCCAGCGGCACCCAGCGCGCCATGAAGCGCGGCTCGAACTGGGCGATGATGAACATGCCGACCAGGCCGATGCCGAAGGAAGTGGCCTGCTTGATCAGCAGATCGACGTTCTTGCCGCTGGCCGAATAGAGAATGAACAGGCTGCCGGCCGCCAGGGTCAGCAGCAGCAACAACAGCAGGCCGTCGATGTGCAGGCGCTGCAGCAGGCTGGCGCGGCGACGCAGGACGTCCTCGCTGGACAGGGTGCGATCGAAACTGCTGTTCATCGTTCACTGACCTCGGCGCTCAGGGGCGGCGCATATTCGGCCTTCAACTGGCCGTTTTCATCCAGCAGCCAGGCATCCATCACCTGCTTGACCACCGGCGCCGCCACCCCGGAGCCGGACTCGCCGTTCTCCACCATCACCGCCACGGCGATCTGCGGGTTCTCCACCGGGGCAAAGGCAACGAACAGGGCGTGGTCACGGTGCCGTTCCTGCACCTTGCTGCGGTCGTATTTCTCGCCTTGCTTGATCGCCACCACCTGGGCCGTGCCGCTCTTGCCGGCGATGCGATAGACCGCGCTGTCGCCGACCTTCTTGGCGGTGCCGCGGGCGCCGTGCATCACCTGCACCATGCCGAAGTTGGCATGATCCCAGGCCTTGGGGTCACGCAGGACGATATCCGGCATGGGTTCGCTGTCGACCGGCTGGCGCCCCTCGATGCTCTTGGCCAGGTGCGGACGAATCCATTTGCCACGGTTGGCCATCAGGGTCACGGCCTGGGCCAGCTGCAGTGGCGTGGTCTGCATGTAGCCCTGGCCGATACCGAGAATCAGGGTCTCGCCCGGGTACCAGGGCTGGCGATAGCGCGCGCGCTTCCAGTCGCGCGAGGGCATCAGACCGGCGGTCTCCTCGAACATGTCCAGCGACACCCGCTGCCCCAGGCCGAAGCGGGTCATGTAGTCGTGCATGCGATCGATGCCCATCTTGTGGGCCAGGTCGTAGAAGTAGGTGTCGTTGGAACGGGCGATGGCCATTTCCATGCTCACCCAGCCATCGCCGCTGCGGTTCCAGTTGCGATACTTGTGGGTATGGCCGGGCAACTGGTAGAAGCCCGGGTCGAACACCCGCGACGTGGGCGTCACCACCCCGGCGTCGAGGCCGGCCACCGCCATCATCGGCTTGATGGTCGAGCCCGGCGGATAGAGGCCGCGCAGCACCCGGTTGTACAGGGGACGGTCGATCGAGTCGCGCAGGTCGGCATAGGCCTTGAAGCTGATGCCCGTGACGAACGGATTGGGGTCGAAGCTCGGCTGACTGACCATGGCCAGCACCTCACCGGTGGCCGGCTGGATCGCCACGACGGCGCCACGGCGGCCGCCCAGGGCCTCCTCTGCGGCCTTCTGCAGCTGGGCATCGAGGGTCAGCACGATATCGGTGCCCGGCAACGGGTCGGTGCGCTTGAGCACCCGCAACACGCGACCGCGGGCATTGGTCTCGACTTCCTCGTAGCCCACCTCGCCGTGCAGCTGGTCTTCATAGAAGCGCTCGATGCCGGTCTTGCCGATATGGTGGGTACCGCTGTACGCCACCGGGTCGAGCTCCTTCAGTTCCTTCTCGTTGATCCGACCGACATAGCCCACCGAATGGGCGAAGTGCTCGCCCAGCGGATAGTGGCGCACCAGACGGGCGACCACTTCGACGCCGGGCAGGCGGAACTGGTTGATGGCGACGCGGGCGATCTGCTCCTCGGACAGCTCGAACAGCACCGGCACCGGCTCGAACGGTCGGCGCCCCTGGCGCACGCGTTTCTCGAACAGCGCGCGCTCGTCCTCGCTCAGCCCCAGCACCTCGACGATCACATCCAGCACCTGCTCCCAGTCGCCGGCCCGCTCGCGGGTCAGGGTCAGGCTGAAGCTGGGCCGGTTGTCGGCGATGATCGCCCCGTTGCGGTCGAAGATCAGCCCGCGGTTGGGCGGGATCGGCTGCACGTGCACCCGGTTGTTTTCCGACAGGGTCGAGTGGTACTCGTACTGCACCACCTGCAGGTAGTAGAGACGGGCAACCAGAACCGCGGTGAGCAGCACCACCAACAGAGCACCGACGAACGCACGCGCACGGATCAGGCGCGCGTCTTTTTCGTGGTCCTTGAGGCGGATCGGCTGGGGCATCGGCGACTGCTGTTACTTGTGGTAAGGGTGACCGGACAACACGGTCCAGGCGCGGTAGATCTGTTCGCCGATGAGGATGCGCACCAGCGGGTGTGGCAGGGTCAGTGGCGACAGCGACCAACGTTGCTCGCTGCGCGCCTGCACCTCCGGCGCCAGGCCTTCCGGCCCGCCGACCATAAGGTTGACGGTGCGCGCATCCAGGCGCCACTTGTCCAGCTCGACGGCCAGTTGCTCGGTGCTCCACGGCCGCCCTTCGACCTCCAGGGTGACGATGCGTTCCCCGGGCTGCACCTTGGCCAGCATGGCTTCGCCCTCCTGCCGGATCATCCGCGCCACGTCGGCATTCTTGCCCCGGGTGGTCAGGGGAATCTCCACCAGTTCCAGGGCCAGCTCGGCGGGCATGCGCTTGGCGTATTCCTGCCAGCCCTCCTCCACCCAGCGCGGCATGCGCGAGCCGACGGCGATCAGTTTGATGCGCACCGCGGGCGGTCCTTACTCGTGATCCACGCCATGCTGCGCGCGGCTCTGCTCGGCGCCCTGCCACAGACGCTCGAGGTCATAGAACTGGCGCGCGGTCGGCAGCATCACGTGCACGACGATGTCGCCGAGGTCGAGCAGGGCCCACTCCCCGCTGTCCAGACCTTCGCTGCCGATCGGGCGCACGCCCTGTTCCTTGACCTTTTCCAGCACGTTGTCGACCAGCGACTTGACGTGACGGCTGGAGGTGCCGCTGGCGATCACCATGTAGTCGGTGATGCTGGTCTTCTCCCGCACATCGATGGTGGTGATGTCCTGGGCCTTGATCTCTTCCAGGGCGGCGATCGCCAGTTTGACCAGGTCTTCGCTGCGCATTACTTGATTCTTCATAGGTAACTCGTATGCCTCGTGTTCAGTTCACCGCACGGTACAGCCCGTGCGCGTGGATATAGGTCAGTACCGCGTCGGGCACCAGATAACGCACCGACTTGCCGCTCGCCAGCAGCCCGCGGATCTGCGTGGCCGACACCGCCAGGGGCGCCTGCCAGACAAAGGAAATCTGCCCGCCCGGCCCGTTCAGGGTCAGCGGGTCGCTGATGCTGCGCGCCGCGATCAGGTTGCGCAGCGCCTCCGACGGTTCACTGTCGGCATCCGGGCGTTGCAGCACCAGGATGTGGCAGTGGTCCAGCAACGCCTCCCAGCGATGCCAGCTCGGCAGGCCGCAGAAGGCATCCCAGCCCAGCACCAGAAACAGCTGATCGTCGACGGCCAACTCGGCGCGCAGCGACTCCAGGGTATCGATGCTGTAGGACGGCTTGTCGCGCCCGAGCTCCCGGTCATCGACGCACAGCGGCGACAGGTCCGCCACGGCCAGCTGCACCATGGCCAGACGATCCTGGGCCGACACCTGCGGCGCGCCGCGGTGCGGCGGCCGTGCGCTGGGCACCAGGCGCAGCTCGTCGAGGGCCATGAACTCGGCCACCTCCAGGGCGCTGCGCAGGTGGCCGATATGCACCGGATCGAAGGTGCCGCCGAAGATCCCAATGCGCCGGGGGTCGCTACGCTTAGGCATTCTGCCCGCGCAGTTGACCGTCGCCGATCACCACATATTTCTCGCAGGTCAGGCCTTCCAGGCCGACCGGGCCGCGGGCGTGCAGCTTGTCGGTGGAGATGCCGATTTCCGCGCCCAGGCCGTACTCGAAGCCGTCGGCGAAGCAAGTCGGCGTGTTGAGCATCACCGAACTGGAGTCGACTTCGGCGAGGAAACGCCGGGCATGTCCCTGATGCTCGGTGACGATGCTGTCGGTGTGGTGCGAGCCGTAGCGATTGATGTGCTCGATGGCCTGCTCGAGGCCGTCGACCACGCGAATCGACAGGATCGCCGCCAGGTATTCGGTGTTCCAGTCTTCTTCCGTGGCCGGCTTGGCCTCGATCAGCGCACGTGTGCGTTCGCAGCCTCGTAACTCGACGCCCTTCTCGGCGAACATCTGCGCCATGCCCGGCAGGAAGGCAGCCGCGACGGCCTGGTCGACCAGCAGGGTCTCCATGGCGCCGCAGATGCCGTAGCGGTAGGTCTTGGCGTTGAACGCGACCTGCTGCGCCTTGCCGATATCGGCCAGGGCATCGACATAGACATGGCAGATGCCGTCCAGGTGCTTGATCACCGGCACTCGCGCGTCGCGGCTGATGCGCTCGATCAGCCCCTTGCCGCCACGCGGCACGATCACGTCGACGAACTCGGGCATGGCGATCAGCTCACCCACCGCCGCGCGATCGGTGGTTTCCACCACCTGCACCACGGCGGCCGGCAGCCCGGCCGCCGCCAGGCCGCGCTGGATGCAGGCGGCGATGGCGCGGTTGGAGTGAATGGCCTCGGAGCCGCCGCGCAGGATCGTGGCGTTGCCGGACTTCAGGCACAGGCTGGCGGCGTCGATGGTCACATTGGGCCGCGACTCGTAGATGATGCCGATCACCCCCAGGGGCACGCGCATCTTGCCGACCTGGATACCCGACGGACGGTAGCTCATATCGCGAATGGCGCCGACCGGATCGGCCAGACCGGCGATCTGGCGCAGGCCCTCGATCATGCCGTCGATCCGTGCCGGGGTCAGAGCCAGGCGGTCCAGCAACGCGGCGTCCAGGCCATTGGCGCGGCCGGCGGCGAGGTCCTGGCCGTTGGCTTCGGCCAGCTCGCCACGAGCGGCGTCGAGGGCCTCGGCGGTCGCGATCAGGGCGCGATTCTTCTGGGCGGTACTGGCACGGGCGACTACCCGCGAGGCTTCGCGGGCCGCGCGGCCCAGACGGGTCATATAGTCGAGCACGGACTCTGTCATGGTCTCGGGGGGCCTGGCAGTAGGAAAAGCCGCTGATTATAGCCGCGCAGCAGGTCCACGCACAGCGGCACCGGGCAGATAGCAGACGGAGCGTCTTGCGGGCCCGTCCGCCGCTGACGGATAGGTGCCCAGAAGAGCGCGCGGTTTCACGGCACGCCGTGATAGCATCGAGCCATACACGGATGTGCATGACTCGCGAAAGCGAACTCGCCCATGCGGCAGAAAGTCGTGGTTATCGCCTCTCTATTGATGGCGCTCAGCCATTTCGCCGCCTGGCTCGCCGCACCGCCACCGCTCTGACCATACCGGCCAAGGAAGACCGACATGACTCGAAAAGAACAGCAGCTCACCGAACTCCTCACCCTCACCTCTCGCAGCCTGACCCACATGACCGCGGCGATGACCTCGCTGTCCTTCGACCTGCTGCGCAGCTCGGACCCTGGCGTGCGCGGCGCCGGCTCGCGCATGATCGCTCGGCTGGAGTCGCTGAGCCACGAACTCGATCAGCACTGGGAACTGATCAGCGAACTGACCGGCGAGCCCCCAGCCGATCGCGCCGACAGGATCGAAGAGGTGCTCCTGCGCAAAGTGACCTGACGCGTAGCAGAGGGGCCGCGACCGCACTTTTCAGGCATTGGCCGCGCCCATAGGCGGACTTACTCATTATCATGTCGGGCACCTGCTCCCGTGGATCCGCCGACCGCATGCCCGACAACGCTGCCCTCTCGCTGCCCTGGCCCGACGCCCAGCCGTTGCGCGACGCCTTCTTCGACCGTGATGCCCAGACCCTGGCCCGCGAACTGCTCGGCAAGGTGATCCGCCACCGGGTCGACGGGCTCTGGCTGAGCGCGCAAATCATCGAGACCGAGGCGTACTACTGCGCGGAGAAAGGCAGCCACGCCTCCCTGGGCTACACCGAGAAGCGCCGTGCGCTGTTTGCCGACGGCGGGCACATCTACATGTATTACGCGCGCGGCGGCGACTCGCTGAACTTCAGCGCCCAGGGGCCGGGCAATGCGGTGCTGATCAAGTCGGCCCGGCCCTGGCTCGACCACCACTCGGGCGCCGCCAGCCTGGCGCGGATGCAGACCAACAACCCGGACGCCCAGGGCCGGCCAAGGCCGCCGGAGCGCCTTTGCGCCGGCCAGACCCTGCTGTGCCGTGCGCTTGGTCTGAAGGTGCCGGACTGGGATGCCCAGCGCTTCGACCCGTTGCGCCTGTTCGTCGAGGATGTCGGCGAGCGTCCCGCGCAGATCATCCAGTCCACGCGCCTGGGCATTCCTGCCGGACGCGACGAGCACCTGCCCTACCGTTTCGTCGATGCCGCCTTCGCCCGCTTCTGCACCCGCAATCCGCTGCGCCGGGGCCAGCTCGAAGGCCGCGACTACTGGCGGCTCGCCAGCCCGGAGGCCGCGCCATGAGCCAGTGGCTCGATGCCGTGACCGGCTGGCTCGGGGCTCACCCGCAGTGGCTGGGGCTGGCGGTGTTCCTGATCGCCTGCGTCGAGTGCCTGGCCATCGCCGGGATCATCGTGCCGGGCACCGTGCTGCTGTTCGCCGTCGCCGTGCTGGCCGGCGGCGGCGCCCTGGGCCTGTGGCAGACCCTGGCCCTGGCCTACTGCGGCGGCCTGCTCGGCGATGCCCTGTCCTATGCCGCCGGGCGCTACTTCCACCAGGACATCCGCCGCCTGCCCGGGCTGCGCCACCACCCGCAATGGCTGACCGGGGCGGAGCACTACTTTCGGCGCTACGGCGTCGCCAGCCTGCTGGTCGGCCGCTATATCGGCCCGCTGCGACCGATGCTGCCAATGGTGGCCGGCATGTTCAACATGCCGGTCGGACGCTTCGCCGCGGTCAGCCTGGTCGCCGCGGCAGGCTGGGCAGTGGCCTACCTGCTGCCGGGCTGGGCCACCGGCGCGGCCTTGCGCCTGCCGCTGCCGCCCGGGTTCTGGGGGCAGGCCCTGCTGCTCGCCGGCGGCCTGGCGCTGTTGCTGGTGGTCAGCGCGCACAGCAGCCTGAGCGGCTATAAGCACAGCAGCCTGCTGGCGGCGGGACTGAGCCTGCTGTTGCTGCTCGGCCTGATCATCGGCTGGCCGCGCCTGGGCCAGCTCGACCAGGGCCTGCTGGCCCTGCTCCAGGAACAGCGCGGCGCCAGCCTGGACGAGCTGATGGTGCTGGTCACCCGCCTCGGCGACTTCGCCACCCAACTGGCCACCGGCCTGCTGCTCTGCCTGCTGCTGCTGCTCGCCCGACAATGGCGCCCGGCTCTGCTCGCCGGCACCGCCCTGCTCGCCACGGCGCTGGCCAACAGCGCACTGAAGAACCTGTTCGCCCGCCATCGCCCGGACGTGCTGCTGGAGCCCCTGGGCAGCTTCAGCTTTCCCAGCGGGCACAGCTCGGCGGCATTCGCACTGTTCCTGCTACTGGGCATTCTCGCCGGCCGTGGCCAGCCGGCACGCCTGCGCCTGGCCTGGCTGCTGCTGGCCGGCCTGCCGGCGCTGGCGATTGCCCTCTCGCGGGTCTATCTGGGGGTTCATTGGCCGAGCGACATCATCGCCGGCGCGCTGCTGGCCGCGGGCCTCTGCGGCCTGACGCTGGGTCTGGTGGAGTGGCGCTCACCGCTGCCGGCGCTGCCGGCGCGGGTCTGGTGGCTGATCCTGCCGGCCTGCCTGGCGCTGCTCGGCACCGTCGCCACCTGGCACCTGTCGGAAGGCCTGTTGCTGTACCGCTACTGAGCCCGCCTGCTGGATGGGCCCGGCGCTCAGGCGCCCAGCTCGCCTTGCAGCTGGTCGAGCGCCACCTGCAACAGCTGCAGGCGCGCCTGGGGCTCGTCGAGGGAAAGCAGCTGCAGTTTCTGCTCGGCGGACAACGGCAGCAGGTAGGCCAACTGATTGGCCAGGGCGGACTGATCATCGACCGCGCCGCCCATGCCGAGCCCCTCGACCAGCGGGTGCTCGGCCAGGGCGCTGAGCAGCGCCGCCAGGTCGGCGTGCTCGGCGAGCAGGGGGCGCTGTGGGCCGTCCTCCAGCCAGTCCACCTCGCCCAGCGTCAGCTGGTCCGGCAGCACCTGGGCGCGCTGCACGCGAAAGCGCCGGCCGCCCTCGACGCGAATCCCCAGCAAGCCATTGGGCCGCTGTTGGAAATCACGGATCAGCGCCTCGCAACCGATCGCGGCGAACTGGCTGGCGGCTTCACCGACCTCCTCGCCCTCGACGATGCACACCACGCCGAAGCCTTCGCCCTGTTTCATGCAGCGGCTGATCATGTCCAGGTAGCGCGCCTCGAAGATCTGCAAGTCGAGCAGGCAGCCCGGAAACAGCACGGTATTCAAGGGGAACAGGGATAGGTTCATCGGGCCTCCTTACGCCAGCAGCACTACCGCCAAGGGTAACAATACCGCGGTGAGCATGCCCATCAGGCTCATGGCCAACGCGGCGAAGGCGCCGCATTCCTCGCTCACCTGCATCGCCTGCGCCGTGCCCACGGCATGGGCGGTCATGCCCAGCGCCATGCCCAGCGCCGCAGGGTGGCGCACCCCGGCCAGGCGCAGCAACGAAGGGCCGAAGATCGCCCCCAGCACCCCGGTGATCATCACGAACACCGCAGCCAGCGCGGCAATGCCGCCAACCTGCTCGGCCACCAGCATGGCGATCGGCGACGTCACCGACTTCGGCGCCATGCTCATCAGCATGATCCGCTCGGCGCCGAACACCCAGGCCAAGGCAACCCCGAGTGCGGTGGCCACCACGCCGGCGATCAGCAGGGTCAGCATGATCGGCCAGAACAACTGACGGATGCGCCGCAGGTTGAGGTACAGCGGCACGGCCAGGGCCACCGTGGCCGGGCCGAGGAACAGGCTGACCGCCTCGGCACTCGCCCGGTACTCGGCAAAACTCAAGCCGCACAACAGGAGCACGGCGATGACGATCAGCATCGACACCAGCACCGGCTGCAGGAACACCCAGCGGGTCTTCTCGTAGGCCGCGGCGGCCAGCTGATAGGCACCCAGGGTCACCCCCGCGCCGAACAACGGGTGATGAGTCACCGCCTGCCAGGCGCCATACCAGTCGGCCGTCATGCGTCCTCCCGACGGCGCGTCTGGCGCTCGATCAGCTTCTGCATCACCCAGCCGGCGAACACCACCGACAGCACCAGCGACAACACCAGCGCCCCGACCACCGCCCAGAAGTCGGCGACTATCGCCTCGGCATAGGCCATCACGCCAACGGCCGGCGGCACCAGCAACAACGGCAGGTACTTGAGCAGACTGCCGGCCGCCAGCTGCACCGGCTCGCCGACCTCGCCGCGCAACAGCAGAAAAACCAGCAGCAGCAGCATGCCGATGATGGGCCCCGGCAGCATTGGCAGCAGCAGGACATTCAGCGCAGTGCCGAGCAACTGGCACAACACCAGCCAGGACAGGCCGCGTAACAGCATGAAAATTCTCCGAAACCGGGGTCGGCCCGCCGCGGGCGGGCGCAGACAAGGAGCGTAAAGGGCAATGCCTGACAGCAGCGGCTCCCGGGCAAAAACGCGGCCATTATAGGCCGCCCCTCGGTCGCTCTATACCCTGCCATTCGACGAAGCGCTGCGCTTGACCCGGCGCCTGCGCCATGGTGATCTTGGTACGGGCGTTTCTATTCTGTAGAACCAGGCGCCCTTCTCATCATGGAGGACGTATGTCGTCAGTACCCGTCGCACAACTCAAAGACTATGTAGGCAAGGAGCTCGGACGCTCCGACTGGTTGACCATCGACCAGGATCGCATCAACCAATTCGCCGAATGCACCGGCGACCACCAGTTCATCCACGTCGATCCGGAGAAGGCCAGGCAGACACCGTTCGGCGGCACCATCGCTCACGGTTTCCTCTCCCTGTCGCTGATCCCCAAGCTGATGGAAGGCCTCATGATCATGCCCCAGGGCCTGAAGATGGCGGTCAACTACGGCCTCGACAGCGTGCGCTTCATCCAGCCGGTCAAGGTCGGTTCCCGGGTGCGCCTGGCAGTCAGCCTGACCGATGCCAACGAGAAGAACCCCGGCCAGTGGCTGCTCAAGGCCCGCGTCGTACTGGAGATCGAGGGCCAGGAAAAACCGGCCTATATCGCCGAACCGCTGACCCTCTGCTTCGTCTGAACCCGTGACCCCGTCGGGGTGCTCGCGCCTGGCCGCGAGCACCTCGTCACACCTCCGCCCTGTGCAGCACAGCACCGCGCGCGCCGCACTTTGCGGCATACTGCCGTCATCGCTTAGAACCGGATGCTCGACATGCGCCTGCTCGCCAACCTGGCTCCCTTCAGCTTCGCCCTGCTGCTCGCCGCCTGCGGCGACGGGGAGCCGCTGCTGCCGCCGGACGCCATCCTGCCCGACGGCGGGCGCTACCGCGGCGCGGTGGTCGACGGTTTGCTGCAGGGCCCCGGGCGACTCGACTACCGCAACGGCAGCTGGTTCAGCGGCACCTTCAAGGATGGCCAACTGCACGGCGCCGGCGAATGGCGCGGGCCCAATGGCGAGCAGTATGTCGGCGACTTCCGCTTCGGCACCTTTCATGGCCAGGGCAACCTGCGCCAGCGCGACGGCAGCCACTACCAGGGCGGCTTCGTCGAGGGTCGATTCGCCGGCGAGGGCTCCCTCGAGCACAACGGCCAGGTCTATCGCGGCGAGTTCAAGCGCGGCCTGTTCGACGGCGAGGGCAGCCTCGAATGGGCCGATGGCAGCAGCTACCAGGGCCAGTTCCGCAAGGGCCAGCCCCACGGCCATGGCCTGCGCCGCGACGCCTACGGCAGCCGCTTCAGCGGCGAATTCAAGAGCGGACAGCTGCACGGCCAGGGCAGCTATCAGGGCGCCGACGGCGACCTCTACAGCGGCGCGTTCCGCAACAGCCAGTTCCACGGCAAAGGCCGCTACCAGAGCGCCAGCGGCGATGCCTGGAGCGGGCACTTCGTCGACGGCGCCCTGAGCGGTGCCGGCCAGTTCCAGGGCGCCGACGGCGAGCATTACCGAGGCCAGTTCGGCAACTGGAGCTATCACGGCCAGGGGCACTTGCGCCTACCCGACGGCAGCCACTACGAGGGTGAGTTTGCCCATGGCGAATACGCCGGCACCGGCACCCTGACCCTTGCCGATGGCAGCACGCAGGCCGGCAGCTGGCAGCGCGGCCGCTGGGTGCGCGACGAGCAGGGACGCCGCCTGCCCGACGCGCTGGAGCTGGGCCTGCTGGAACAGGGCCGCCTGCTCGAGGAGGCCATCGCCGCGCTGCCCCTCTCCACTGCGCGGATCGAACTCTACGCCCTGACCCTGGCCGGCGACGGCAAACAGAGCGTGTTCCTGCGCGAGGCCGATTACGTCGCCCGCCTGCTCGGCGAGCGCTTCGCCGCCTACGGCAGCCTGACCCTGGCCAACCACCGCGACCACCTCGCCGACCGCCCACTGGCCACCCGCGAGAGCCTGCGCCGTGCGGTGCAGGCCCTGGCCGAACGTAGCGGCCCGGAAGACCTGGTATTCATCTACCTGACCAGTCACGGCTCGCGCCAGCACGAGCTGAACCTCTACCAGCCGCGCCTGCAGCTGGCCGACCTGCCCGCCGACGAGCTGGCCACCCTGCTGCAGCCGTTGCGCGAGCGACACAAGGTGCTGGTGATCTCGGCCTGCTACTCCGGCGGCTTCATTCCCAAGCTAAAGGACGACAAGACCCTGGTCATGACCGCCGCCCGTGCCGACCGGGTGTCCTTCGGCTGCTCGGAGGAGAACGACTTCACCTATTTCGGCCGGGCGCTGTTCGCCGAGGCGCTACAGCAGACCGATGACCTGCAGCAGGCCTTCGAACTGGCCAAGGCGCAGGTCGCGGTGCGTGAGGAGGCCGACGGCTTCGAGCCCTCCGAGCCGCAGATCTGGGCCCCCGAAGCGGTCCTTGCGCACTGGCGTGAGTACCGCCGGCAGCAGGCCAAGCCCGCCTTGGGCGCGGCGCCCACCGACAAATCGACGAGCAGCCACTAAGCTGAGCGATAACCAGCGGAGATCCGAACTCTATGTATTTGACGCCCCAGCGCATCCTTCTCGCCGGCGCCACCGGACTGACCGGCGAGCACCTGCTGGACCGCCTGCTCAGCGAGCCCACGGTGGAACGCGTGCTGGCGCCGAGCCGGCGGCCGTTGGCCGAGCACCCGCACCTGGACAACCCGGTCGGCGAACTGCTCGAGTCGCTGCCGCAACTCAGCGGCCCTATCGACACGGCGTTCTGTTGCCTGGGCAGCACGATCAGGCAGGCCGGGTCACAGGAAGCCTTTCGCGCCGTCGACCATGACCTGGTGCTGGCCTTCGCCGAGCGCGCCCGCGAGCTGGGTGCCCGCCACCTGCTGGTGATCAGCGCCCTGGGCGCGGACCCGCAGTCCTCGGTGTTCTACAACCGGATCAAGGGTGAAATGGAGCAGGCCCTGATGGCGCAGGACTGGCCGCAGCTGACCCTGGTGCGGCCGTCCCTGCTGCTCGGCCCACGCCGCGAATTCCGCCTCGGCGAACGCCTTGCCGCGCCGCTGCTGCGCTGGTTGCCCGGCAAGTACGGCGGCATCGAGGCCACCGTGCTGGCCCGCGCCCTCTGGCGCCTGGCCCTGGAAGAAGACGACGGCGTGCGGGTGATCGAGTCCGACCGCCTGCGCCGCCTCGGCCGCTAGGCCCCTCCCGAACTGGAAAAGAGCCCCGACATGAGCACACCCCACAGCAGCCTGATCGATGCCCTGCAAGCCGCCGACATGCTTGAAGTCGACGGCCTGTATGCCTGGCAGTTCAGCCTGGACAACGAATTGCTGGCCCAGGTCAGCGCCGGCTCGGCCGGCGCCGACAGTCAGCGCAAACCCTTGCTCAAGGCCGAAGGCCTGGACGGTCGCACCCTCCGCCACTGGCAGTTCTCCCTGGGCGCGGTGATGGCCGCCAGCTTCGATGCCGAACACGACAGCTGGAGCCTGAGCGAAGGCGACGAGCGCCATCTGGTCAAGTGTCTCGCCGCCATCAGCGGCGACAACGAGCACGACGAGGGCGAGCCCGAGCCGGGCGAAGACGTCTGATGGCTGCTGGCAAGGCCATGCAGCTGTATGACCGCTATCTACTGCCGCACCTGATCGACTTCGCCTGTGGCCTGGGCGAGGTCATGCAGACGCGCGCGCAGATCGTGCCCCAGGCCCATGGCCGGGTGCTGGAGATCGGCATCGGCAGCGGCCTCAACCTGGCCTTCTACGATGGGCGGCAAGTCAGCGCCATCGTCGGCGTCGACCCCAGCGCGGCCATGCAGAAGCTGGCCAGACAGCGCGCCGCGCAGATCGCCATACCAGTGGAAATGATTGCCCTGGAGCTGGGGCAGATCCAGGCCGCCGACGCCAGCTTCGACAGCATCGTCTGCACCTTTACCCTGTGCACCATCCCCGATGCCGTGGCCGCGCTGCGGGAAATGCGCCGGGTGCTCAAGCCTGGCGGCCGCCTGCTGTTCTGCGAACACGGCCTGGCGCCGGACGCCGGCGTGGTCCGCTGGCAGCAGCGTCTGACGCCTTATTGGAAACCTCTGGCGGGAGGCTGCCACCTGGATCGCGATATCCCGGCGCTGATCGCCGCCGGCGGCTTTCACGTCGGGGCGTTGCAGACGCGCTACCTGAAAGGCCCCAGGCCGATGACCTACGTGTATTCCGGCTGGGCGCAATAGGCCGCAGCAGCTTGGCCACTTGACACTACTGCTATTTCGATCGTCTCATGCGATAACCCCCTAAACCATGGGCGATTCTCAGAGAGGCGGCCTATGCTGTCCCACCGCGCCCGTCGCCTTGCCATCGCCAGTACCCTGAGCCTGCTGTCCGCACTCGCCTGCGACCTCTGGGCGCAACCCCGAGACGTCCGGGTCGGGGTCTATGACAACCTGCCCAAGATCGCCCTGAGCCACGACGGCCAGCCTTCCGGTATTTTCGGCGAGTTGCTGGTGGAGATGGCGCGCCAGCAAGACTGGCGCCTGCGGGTCGTGCCCTGCGACTGGCAGACCTGCCTGAGCCTGCTCCAACGTGGCGAACTGGATTTGCTGCCCGATGTGGCCTACAGCGAAGAGCGCGCAAAGCGGTTCGACTTCCACCACATACCCGCCCTGTACAGCTGGTCGCAGCTCTACAGCCGCAAGAACCTCGAGCTGCTGTCACCCGAGGATCTCAAGGACCGCCGCATCGCCGTGCTCGAAGGCTCCATCCAGCAGGACTACCTCCTGGGCTTCCTGCCCAGCAGCGACCTGCGGGCCACCCTGCTGCCGGTCGCCAGTCTCGACCAGGGCTTTGCCCTGGTGAGCAGCGGCCTGGCCGACGCGGCGGTGGCCAACAAGCAGTTCGGCGACCGCTACGCCGGCGAGTACGGTCTGTTCGGCACGCCGCTCATGTTCCCGCCGCTGCGCATGTTCTACGCCACGCGCAAGGGCGCGAACGCCGACCTGCTGGGCGCCATCGACCAGCAGTTGCGGGCCTGGGAACAGGCGCCCGATTCGTTCTACCGCCAGACCCTGCAGCGCTGGAAACCGGAAGGTTTGCGCACGCAGGTTCCGCCCGCTATCTGGTGGGGGCTGGCGGGCCTGATCGCCTTGCTGCTGACGACCTTCGGCGGGGCCATGCTGTTGCGCCGCCAGGTCGCCGAAAAGACCTGGCACCTGCGGGCCAGCGAGGCTCGCCTGAACACCATCCTCGATAGCGTCGAGGCCTACATCTACATCAAGGATCAGCAGCTGCGCTACCAGTATGCCAACCGCAAGGTCTGCGAGCTGTTCGGCAAGCGCCCGGAGGAAGTGGTCGGACACACCGACGAGGAGTTTTTCGACGCGGCCACCGCCCACAACCTGCAGAACAATGATCGACGCGTGCTGGAGCTCGGCGAACGGGTCGAGAAAGAGGAAACCAACCACAACCTGAAGACCGACGGCGAGCGGACCTTCCTCTCCGTGAAGCTGCCCCTGCGCCATCCTGATGGAAGCATCTACGCCCTGTGCGGTATTTCCACCGACATCACCGAGCACAAGAGGAACCGCGACGAAATCCACCGCCTGGCGTTCTACGACCCGCTTACCGGCCTGGCCAACAGGCGCCTGCTGCTCGATCGTCTGCAGCACGCCCTGGTGCGCCGCTCGCGGCGCTGCGGCGAAGGCGCCTTGCTGTTCATCGACCTGGATAACTTCAAGGACCTCAACGACACCTTCGGCCACGACGTCGGCGATCAGCTGCTCCAGCTGGTCGCCCAACGCCTGGGCGGCCAGGCGCGCACCGAGGACACCGTCGCACGCCTGGGCGGCGACGAGTTCGTGGTGATGATCGAGGACCTGAGCGCCCGCCCGGACGAGGCCCTGGCGCAGATCGAGAATGTGGCCAGCAAGACGCTTCAGGCGCTGGCCGAGCCTTACACCCTGCTCGGCCGCCAACATATCTGCACCGCCAGCCTGGGCATCGCCCTGCTCTCAGAGTCCCGCAGCTCGGTGGAAGATCTGCTCAAGCGGGCCGACCTCGCCATGTACGAAGCCAAGTCGGCGGGACGCAATACCCTCAGGTTCTTCAACCCGGAGATGCAGGCGCGGATCACCGTGCGCACCACGCTGGAAAGCGAACTGCGCAAGGGCCTCCAGCACAACGACTTCGTCCTGCACTATCAACCCCAGGTGGACCATAGGGGACGCCTGCTGGGCGCCGAGGTGCTGGTGCGCTGGCAACACCCGAGCCGAGGCCTGGTGCCGCCGATGGAGTTCATCCCGGCGGCCGAACGCTGCGGCCTGATCCTGCCCCTGGGCCAGTGGGTCCTGCGCAGCGCCTGCCAGCAGCTGGCGGCCTGGGCCCGCAACCCCGAATGGGCGGGACTGAGCCTGGCCGTCAACGTCAGCGCGCGGCAGTTTCATCACCCCGACTTCGTCAACGAGGTACTGGCCGTGCTGGAGGAGACCGGCGCCAACCCGCTGCGCCTGGAGCTCGAGCTGACCGAGAGCCTGCTGGTCGAAGACGTCGACGCCCTGATCGTCAAGATGAACCAGCTCAAGAACAAGGGCATACAGTTCTCCCTGGACGACTTCGGCACCGGCTACTCCTCACTCAGCCAGCTCAAGCGCCTGCCCCTGAACCAGCTGAAGATCGACCGTTCCTTCGTGCATGACCTGCAGCTGTCGAGCAACGACGCGATCATCGTGCGCACCATCATTGCCCTGGCCAACAGCCTGGAGCTGGCGGTGATCGCCGAAGGGGTGGAGACGCCGGAGCAGCGCGATGCCCTGCTGCAGCTGGGATGCCACAGGTTCCAGGGTTATCTGTTTGGCGCACCCCGTGTGGTGGGACACCTGCAGGACTGGTCGAGCGCAGCGCGGCTAGGCGGCGCCCCGCCGCTCACCCCGGACGCGATCGAACCCTAACCCCGGGCAACGCGTCCTGCTCCTCGTCCGGCGGCAGGATGCCTGAGGCGCCGATCCGTGCCAGGCTGATGGCTGCGACAACTGCGTTTGGCGGGTAACTCCATGAGCAAACTCAGGGTTTTCTACAACGGCGCCTGCCCGGTCTGCAAAGCCGGTATCGAGGACCAGCGTGCGCGCATGGCACGCGGCGCCAGCTGCGCCATCGACTGGATCGACGTGCACCAGCGGCCAGAAGCCGTCGAGGAGCTGGACAGTGGGCTGGAGCAGGTGCGCGAACGCCTCTACCTCAAGGACGAGTCAGGGCACGTCGCGGTCGGCGTGGATGCCTTCGCCGAACTGTTCCAGCGCACCCGTGGCCAACGCTGGCTCGGTCGACTGCTGCGCCTGCCCGGCGTCCACCTGCTGGCGCGCTGGGGCTACAACGGCTTTGCCCGCGGCCTGTACCGCTGGAACCGCTGGCTGAAACACTGGTGAGCGCGGCTACAGGCCGCCACTGACACCCAAGCTCACGCCCAGCTCGACGGCCAGGGAGAAGGGCAACAACAGGGTGTCCAGCAGGGCGCTGGCCGGCAGGTCGAGGCCAGCATAGGGCGGCGCCTCTGCGCCGAAGCGATCCACCGGACAGCAACCACCGTTGAGCGCATACCAGTCCAGGCGGGTGCCGGCGTAGATCACCGGGGCGCCGGGCTTGGCCGCATCCAGGGTGCGCACGCTGGCGCAACCGCCCAGCACGGCCATGGCCAGCAGCACCAGGGCTGCTCGGCCGGCCCGCTCAGTCATCGCCGCTGACCTGATGGTGCTCGCCCCAGCGCGGCAGCATGTCCTGGGGAATGTTCAGGCAGTTGAGGATGCGCGCCACCACGAAATCGATCAGGTCATCGATGGTCTGCGGCTGGTGATAGAAGCCCGGCGCCGCCGGCAGTATGGTCACGCCCAGATTCGATAACTTGAGCATGTTCTCCAGGTGGATGCTGGACAGCGGCGCCTCGCGCGGCACCAGGATCAGCTGGCGACGCTCCTTCAGCACCACGTCGGCGGCACGCTCGATCAGGTTGTTGCAGGCCCCCGTGGCGATGGCCGACAAGGTGCCGGTCGAGCACGGCACCACCACCATCGCGCCGGGCGCGCCGGAGCCGGAAGCCACCGGGGCCATCCAGTCCTCCTTGCCGTAGACCCGAATCTGCCCGGGGGCGGCGCCGGTGTATTCGCTGAGAAAGGCCTGCATGGCCTGGGGCTTGGCCGGCAGGCTGACGTCGGTTTCGGTGGCCATGACCAGCTGCGCCGCCTTGGAGATCAGGAAGTGCACCTCGCGATCCTCCTGCACCAGGCAGTCGAGCAGGCGCAGGCCGTACTGGGCGCCGGAGGCGCCGGTCATCGCCAGGGTGACGCGCTCGGGTCCGCTCATCCTATGCCTCCAGTGCCGCGGCCAGCTTGCCGTGCAGGCCGCCGAAGCCGCCATTGCTCATGATCACCACCTGGGTGCCGGGCGCGGCCTCGGCCGTGACCCCTTTGATGATCGCCTCCAGGGAGTCGCAGACCTGGGTCGGCACCGAACTCGATGCGACGGTCGCCGCCAGGTCCCAGCCGAGGTTGGGCGGCGCGTACCAGTACACCGAGTCGGCCTGGGTCACCGAGGCCGGCAAGCCATCGCGGTGGGCACCGAGCTTCATCGAGTTGGAGCGCGGCTCGATGACGGCGATCAGCTTGCCGTCGCCGATGCGCTTGCGCAGCCCGTCGAGGGTGGTGGCGATGGCCGTGGGGTGATGGGCGAAGTCGTCGTAGAGGGTCACGCCACGGACCTCGGCGACCTTCTCCATGCGCCGCTTGGCGTTCTTGAACAGGCACAGGGCCGCGCAGCCCAGCTCCGGCAGCACGCCGACGTGGCGCGCCGCGGCCAGCACCGCCAGGGCGTTGGCGACGTTGTGGCGGCCGGTCAGCGGCCAGTCGACCATGCCGGCGGGCTTGCCCTCGAACAGCACCTCGAAGCGCGAAGCGTCCTCGCTGAGCAGGCGCGCCTGCCACTGACCGTCCTCGCCAGTAGTCTGCACCGGGGTCCAGCAGCCCATGTCGATGACCCGGGCAAGCGCCGCTTCGCTGCGCGGATGGATAATCAGGCCGTCTCCCGGAATGGTCCGCACCAGGTGGTGGAACTGCCGCTCGATAGCCGCCAGATCAGGGAAAATATCCGCATGATCGAACTCGAGGTTATTGAGGATGGCGGTGCGCGGGCGGTAGTGGACGAACTTGCTGCGCTTGTCGAAGAAGGCGCTGTCGTACTCGTCGGCCTCGACCACGAAGAACGGCGTGCCGCCCAGGCGTGCGGACACGCCGAAGTTCTGCGGCACCCCGCCGATCAGGAAGCCCGGACTCATGCCGGCATGCTCCAGCACCCAGGCGAGCATGCTCGAGCTGCTGGTCTTGCCGTGGGTGCCAGCCACCGCCAGCACCCAACGCCCCTGCAGCACATGGTCGGCCAGCCACTGCGGCCCGCTGACGTAGGGCAGGCCCTGGTTGAGCACATATTCGACCGCCGGGTTGCCGCGCGACAGCGCGTTGCCGATCACCACCAGGTCCGGCGCCGGGCTCAGCTGCGCCGGGTCGTAGCCCTGGGTCAGCTCGATGCCCTGGGCCTCGAGCTGGGTGCTCATCGGCGGGTAGACATTGGCGTCGGAACCGGTGACCCGGTGGCCCAGCTCCTTGGCCAGGACGGCCAGCGACCCCATGAAGGTGCCGCAGATGCCGAGAATATGGATATGCATGGATAACCCCTGAAACAGGCCCGATCGGGCCCGGTAGAAACTCGCCGCAGGTTAGCACAGCGGCCGCCGAGGCGGCCCCTGGCTCAGCCGCCCAACTGAGACCGCAACAGTTCGAGAAAGGTCGCAATCAGCCGCCGCGCGCCCCGCTCGCGCAGGCACACCAGGGCCTCGGTCATGTACCGCGGACAATCGACGATGGGCAGATCTCACATGGGGCGACTGCTGCCGAACTCCGCCGCCGACTCGATGCCCCCCAGGCCGGCAGCGACCACCTCGAACATCACCTCCGGGCCGGCAGGCACTCGCCTTATGCTCCGACCTTCAGCACATAGATCAAACGCTTGCTTAGATTGCGCTTTCAAAAAGCCTTAGGCAGCATCGCCACGTTCACCGGCATCGCACCAGCACTGCCGGCACCTGCCCAATCCCCTGAAGTCGAGGCCGCCATGCGCATAGTCCCAGCCACCCTGGAGCACCTGGACCTGCTGACCCCGCTGTTCGTCAAGTACCGCGAATTCTACGGCGAACTGCCCTACCCGGACTCCTCGCGCAAGTTCCTGGAGACCCGCCTGCGCCGCAAGGAGTCGGTGATCTATCTGGCCCTGGCCGACGATGACGACCGTTTGCTCGGCTTTTGCCAGCTCTACCCCAGCTACTCTTCGCTGCTGCTCAAGCGCGTGTGGATTCTCAACGACATCTACGTCGCCGAAGATGCCCGCCGCCAGCTGGTCGCCGACCGCCTGATCCAGACCGCCAAGAAGATGGCCAAGGAGACCAACGCCGTGCGCATGCGTGTATCCACCAGCAGCGACAACGAGGTGGCACAGAAAGTCTACGAGTCCATCGGCTTCCACGAAGACACTCAGTTCAAGAACTACGTACTGCCGATCAACGGCGACTGAGCCGTCCGCTCGGCTTGCGCCAGCGCCGCAGGGATGCGGCCAAGGGCCGGTGCGGCCTCAGGCGTTCTAAGGCCCGCCCAGCAGGCTGAACCACAAACCCAGTCCGACTTGCAGCAATAGAGCCCCCACCAGCGCCAGACGCCAGGCCTGCCGGGGCGCCTGAGCGCGCGCGACAGGTTTCAGCCCCAGGGGTTGATGCAAGGCCTGACGCCATTCGGACAGCGCCGTGAAGCGTGCCGCCGGCTGCGGCGCCAGGGCCCGCGCCAGCACCCCGTCCCACCCCGCCGGCAGCCCGGCCATAAAGCTCGCCAGGGGCACATAACGCGTCGATTCACCCGTGCCTGCACAGGCCACCTCCGGCCAGCGGCCGCCCAACAGCCAATAGACCAGCGCGGCCAGGGCGAATTGATCGGCACGCCCGTCCACCGCGCCCGATCCGCGCAGCTCCGGCGCCAGCGGTATCGCCTCGACCGGCAGGCGCTGACGGGGCACCCCGGGCAGCAGCGCGGCCTGCTCCGGCAGCAACAGCAGTTGCCCCTGGGGATTGACCAGAATGCACCTCGGGTCCAGCCACAGGCCCTGCATGCCGCGCCGCTGCAGGGCGCGCACCGCGGCGATCAGCTGATCGAGCAGGACCAGCAGCGCCGTTGCCTCCGGGCTGCCATGGGCGGCGCTCCAGTCGCTCAGGCTCTGTACGTCGGCAGGCGGCGCCTCGAGCAGGAGAAAGGCATGGCGACGCGGCTGGTGCGGCGACAGCACCTGCGGCAGGCTGACCACCGGGCTGCGGCGCAGCGCCCATTCGCGCTGCCAGAAGGCCTCATCGGCCGCCTGCTCGGCAAGCCACAGCAGCCCCTCGCGACCGCCGTCCTCACGGGCGCGGTAGAGTCGCCCGGGCGGACCGTACGGGCACGCCTCCAGCAGGGTCCAGCCATCCAGCCGCATTCCCACCGTCGCCGGCACCGCCGGCCACTGCTCCCGAACAGTCGCCGGCGCCGAGTTGTCCACAGCGCCGGACAGCAAGCACATTGCCGCACCGGGCGCACCCAACCAGGGCGCCAGCAACGCCGCCAACCCCTCGCCGGACAGCGCCACGCAGCCGTCACGAAAACCCTGCAGGTCGCCTACCGCGAGCAGCGGTTGCGGCGCCAGCAAGAGCACCTGCCCCGGGCTCAGCGGCAGGCGGTGCTGCACCAGCGCCAGCTCGGCCTGCGCGCCCAGCTGCAGGCCGTCGCGCCCGACCAGGCTATGCAGGACGCCGTCCTGATCGCGCAGCAAACCAATGGCCCCGGCCTGGAGAAAGTGCGCGTCGCCTGCTTGCAGCAACAGCACCCCGGCATTGAGCTGTGGAATCCGCTGACCACTGCGCTGCCGGCGAAACAGCTGCTGGTTGAGCGCCGCCAGCACCTGCCGCGCAGCCTGCGCCTCGCTCCAGCCTTGCGGCGTACAGCGGAAATCGGCGAACAGCGCATCCAGATAATGCTCCAGGCTTTGCACCACTTCGGCGCACTCGCGCGCCCAGAGCAGGGCCACCAGCAGCACCGGCGCACGCCCCTCGCGTCCGTCCAGCCACATCGCGCGCACCCGCGCGGCCTGGCCCGGCAGGTCGATGCCAGGGCCGTGCACCAGGCTCGCGACAGGATGATCCAGGCGTTCTATCGACATCGCCAGTCCTCCTCGCGGTCATAGTCGCTCAGTCCGTTGCAGCCTTTGTGCCGACGCGCCGCCACTTGCCGCCCATCCGGGCGCCGCTTAAGGTGGGCCCATCAGCCAACCCGAGCCGTTTCTGCATGTGGTCCTATCGCGCCTGGCGCCGCCGGCGCATCCTTGCCCGTCATCCGGTCGAACCCGACACCTGGGTCGCCGTGACCCACCGCCTGCCGATACTCGACGGGCTCAGCGAGGACGAAATCCGCCTGCTGCAAGAGCGCGCCGTGCTGTTTTTGCATGACAAGCACCTCAGCGCCCTGCCCGGCGTCGAGCTGGACACGGTCGATCGCCTGGCCCTGGCCGCCCAGGCAGCCTTGCCGCTGCTGCATCTGGAAGAACTGAACTGGTACCAGGGCTTTCACGAGATCGTCCTGTACCCGGACGACTTCGTCAGCCCGCAGCGCCACCGCGACGCCAGCGGCGTGGTCCACGAGTGGGATGGCGAGCACAGCGGCGAGGCCTGGCAGCAGGGCCCGGTGATTCTTGCCTGGCCCGGTGTGCAGGCCAGTGGCGGCTGGGACGCCTACAACCTGGTGATCCACGAACTGGCGCACAAGCTGGACATGCTCGGCGGCGATGCCAACGGCCTGCCACCGCTGCACCGCGACATGCGCATCCAGGACTGGGCCGGCGCCATGCAGGACGCCTACGACCGACTCAACACCCAGCTGGATGCCGATCCCCATGCCAGCACTGCCATCGACCCCTATGCCGCCGAAGACCCGACGGAGTTCTTTGCCGTCACCAGCGAATACTTCTTCAGCGCCCCGGACCTCCTGCACCAGGCCTTTCCGGCGGTCTACGCGCAACTCGCGCAGTTCTACCGGCAGGACCCGCTGACGCGCCTGCAGCGCCTGCAAGAAACTCACCCGGACTACCGTAGCCACGCCAAAGAGACGCCGACCGCCACCAATGGCTAGACAGCCCGGCATAGCCAGCGCCGGGGAATGTGCCTATAATCGCGCCACTTTTTTGGCCCATCCCCGGGAGTCGCCCCATGAGCTACAGCAAGATTCCAGCAGGCAAAGACCTGCCGAACGACATCTACGTCGCCATCGAGATCCCGGCCAACCATGCGCCGATCAAATACGAGATCGACCACGAGACCGATTGCCTGATGGTCGACCGCTTCATGGCCACCCCGATGTTCTACCCGGCCAACTACGGTTACATCCCCCACACCCTGGCCGACGACGGCGATCCGCTCGACGTGCTGGTGGTCACCCCTTACCCGGTGGCGCCGGGCTCGGTGATCCGCGCCCGCCCGGTCGGCGTGCTGCACATGAGCGACGAAGCCGGCGGCGACGCCAAGCTGGTCGCCGTACCGCACGACAAGCTGACCGTGCTGTACAAGGACGTTCAGGAATACACCGACCTGCCGGCCCTGCTGATCGAGCAGATCAAGCACTTCTTCGAGAACTACAAGGATCTGGAGAAGGGCAAGTGGGTCAAGGTCGAAGGCTGGGGCGGCGCCGAAGAGGCCCGCGGCCTGATCAACAAGGCGGTCGCGGCTTACCAAAAATAAGCCCTGACCACCCCCTAAAAGCCGGCCACAAGCCGGCTTTTTTATTGCTCGATTTCTGCATCTTGATCATCTGATTCAACCCTGCGGCATCCCTCCCCCTCAACAAGGCAGCAGGCCAGGCAAAATCGCGCCTGCGCGCAACCGGCTGCCGCGGTCAACCCACCCGAGGTGGTGGGCTGGCACTAGAAAGCCCCCAACGCGGGGAGTCCTGATGATCGGTCGTTGACACTCGGACTGACAGGTCTAATCTCATGGTGTGGGAAAATTTCCCACACCATGATGCTAGCTGGCTCAGAAGGATCTTGCGGAGACCGCAGTCGCCATTCACTGCAGATAGTTGGCCGCGCTGGTTGGCGGACCGCCCGATGGGCGGCGGGAAATTAACTGGTTGCTGACTTCGATACGGACGTAACCAGGCAACGCAAAGCGGAGGTTCATCATGCTGCTCAAGAAATGTTTGTTGGCCCTGGCCATTGGCGGAGTCCTATCGGCATCAACGGTTCTGGTTCCCGATTACATTGGCGGTTTCTCCAGCGTCTACGCCAAGGATGGCGGCAGTGGCGGTGGATCCGGTAGTGGAGGTAGCGGAAGCGGCGGCTCCGGCGGTGGAGGCGGTGGCTCTGGAAGCGGCGGCTCCGGAAGCGGAGGTAGCGGAAGCGGCGGCAGTGGAGGCTCGGGAAGCAGCGGACACGGAGGAGGCGGACATAGTGGCAGCGGCCACGGAGGCTCGGGCGATGGCCACGGTCATGGGCATGGACATGACCGTGATGGAGCCCGGGAAGCCGCCAGAGACGCCGCAGATGCAGCCCGAGACGCGGCCAGAGATGCCGCGGATGCAGCCAGGGACGCCGCCAGAGATGCCGCAGACGCAGACCGGGACGCTGCCCGAGCGGCTGGCGTACCGGAAGCCGAGGCAGATGCCGCGCGGGATGCTGCCAAAGCCCAGGCAAATGCTGTCAGGGACGCCGCCAAGGCCGAGGCTGATGCGGCCCGGGACGCCGCCAAGGCCGAGGCAGATGCGGCCAGAGGGCCTGACGACGACGCCGACGACGCAGCCCGGGAGGCTGCCGAAGACGCTGCCGACGCAGCCAGAGAAGCGGCTGAGGACGCAGCCGACGCAGCCAGAGAAGCACTCGAAGACCTGGTGAGCGCGTCGAGTGCGGCGGCCCCGACCAGCAACTAAGCCCCCTCGGGCGAGCGGCGGAGTCGTCGTTTGACGGCGGAATCAGGCGGCGCCCCAAGGCACCGGATGTCGACCTGGCCGAGGCAGGGCAGCTGGGCCAGCGCGCTCTGGAATGAGTTCGCTGGCCCACTGATGGAGCGGTACCGGGGCGTTTGAGGGCCGAGTCGCGTCGCGCGACACGGCGTATCGGAGGCCGTGGCACCTTACTCTCCAGTGGTGTGCAGCAAAACCCTGATCCGCACACGAGCAACCGGGCCGCTGACCCAAATGGCTGCAACACCCTAGGCGATGAAGGTGCAGGCGCGGAAAATGGCAAAGCGAAACCGCGGCCCGGGCGCTCAGAAAGCCTCCCCGCACACCAATGTCCCAAGGTAAGCCGTACATGCGAATGCCCACTCTGCCCCCTTCTCTGCTGCCGGCGCTGCAACACGTGATGCGCCCATTGGTGAGGCTGATGCTCAAGAAGGGGGTCACCTATAACGGCTTTGCCGAGTTGCTCAAGGCGATATTCGTCGATGTTGCCGAGCGCGAGTTTCGTCTCGACGACAAGCCCCCGACCGACAGCCGGGTCAGCCTGCTGACCGGCGTGCATCGCAAGGATGTCCGGCGCCTGCGGGCCAAGGCGGACGAGCCGGACGTTGCGCTGCCCGAAATCATCTCGTTCGGGGCCCACCTGGTCAGTGTCTGGTTGAACAGCACACCCTTCTGCGAGCGACCCGGCAGTCCGCTGCCCCTGGCGCGCCTGGCCAGCACGAATGACCAGTGCTCGTTCGACGCGCTGGTGGCTCAAGTCAGCAAGGATATTCGTGCCCGCGTCGTGCTCGACGAGTGGCTGCGCCTGGGCGTCGTGCGATTGGACGACCAGGACCGCGTCCACCTGGAGACCAAGGCGTTCATCCCACAAAAGGGGTTTGACGAGAAGGCCGCCTACTTCCAACACAACCTGCACGACCATGCCTGCGCCGCCGTGCACAACCTGACAGAGAGCGGGGCGCCCTTCTTCGAGCGCAGCGTCCACTACGACAGCCTGTCCCCCGCCGCGGTTTGCCAACTGCGCGAAGCCGTTCAGGCCGAAGGCATGCAGGTGCTGATCGGCTTCAACCAGTTGGCCGCCGAACTGGAGGAGCGGGACGCTCCGGCCCCGGACGCCCGGCAGCGCATCACCATCGGCCTGTATTTCTACACTGAACCCAGCCCGCCGCCAGGCGTCCCACCGACCAAGGCCAGTTCGTCATGAGCACTGCTTCTCGCCTCCTGTACGCGATCGCTTTCCTATGCGGACCCTTGCTGCTCGCCTCGACGCCGCTGAGCGCGGCTCCCGCCTGCATTGATCCGGGCGGCATGGGCGGCACGGGCGCCGTTGCCACCGGCGGCATCGGCGGCACCGGTGCGCCTGCCGATGAGGGCGGAATGGGCGGCACGGGCATTGTGGGCACCATCACCGGCTTTGGCTCCATCTGCGTCAATGGCGTGGAAGTGCACTTCGACTCCGCGGTTGCGCTCAGTGAGAACGGCGCCCCCGCCAGCACCGACAGGCTGGCCGTCGGCCAGGTGGTGGCGGTGGAGGCCAGCGCTTCGCCCCACGGGCTGCGGGCACGCAGCATCGCCATCCTGCACGCCTATGAAGGTCCGATTACGGATGCACAGGCGGGCGCCGCCGCGCTGCGCGTAATGCAGCAACCTGTTCACCTCGCGCCGGGGGCCCGGGTAGCGCAAGGCTTGCGCATCGGCGAGCCGGTACGGGTCAGCGGCCTGCGCAATGCCCGGGGCGAAGTGGTTGCCAGCCGGATTGATCGGGCACCGAACCTGACGCAGGTCAGCGCAATCGGCGCCGTGCAGCGAGCCGGCGACCTGCAGGGGCTGGCCCTGAGCAAGCCGCTGGCACCCAGCGGCGAGGTGCTGGTGCGCGGGACCTGGGACGGCAAGCGGCTGAATGTCGCCCGTACGCAGCGCGATCCCGGCATCCCCTTCGCCGGACGGGTGCGTAACGCGCTGGTGGAGGGTCTGGTGCGCGGCCAACAGGGCAATCGCATCGAACTCGGCGGGTTCACGGCCTATGTGGACCGCAGCACCGCCTACTCCGGCGGGCAGGTCGGCGACCTCGCGGTCGACCGGCGTATTCGGGTGACCGGCATATTCAGCAAGGAACGGGAAATCCGGGCCGCGCGCATCGATCTTTCCCCTGAGCGCCCCTTCTCCTCCAGCCAGCAGGGTTCGGGCCAAGACAGCGCGTCCAGCACAGACACCGAGCAGCACGAAAGTACGGGTTCTGGCCGACGCACCACTGAGTCGCGCGTGCGAAGCCATGACGGCGAGACCCGGGAGAGAATCGAGCGCAGAGAGGAGTCCGCTTCCGGCGACCTGGAGCGTCGCGAGCGGATCGAGATCCGTGAATCCGCCGACCGACTGGAAACCCGGGAACGGATCGAAATCTTCGAGAACGGCGTGCGAGTCGAGCGGATCGAGCGGATCGAGCGGATCGAGCGGATAGATCGCGATGACAAGCCGGAACGGGTCGAACGGATCGAACGGATCGATCGCGATGACAAGCCGGAACGGATCGAGCGGATAGAGCGCGTGGACAGGCCCGAGCGAGTCGACAGCTCCGGCCCGGGCTGAAGCGCGAAGCAGATAGCCGGCTAAGCTAAAGCGGGTGCGATGGTGTTCCCGCCCGGCCCACCGGGGAGCCGGGGTAGCCGGACGCGGTGAAGCTGGCGTCGGGGCGGGCCACGCTGGAAATCCGGGCTTCGATATCGCGATAGCAACGAGGTAGACATGAGAGGCGTTCGAGTGATCCTGCCAGGCCTGCTGGTATTCCTGGCCATGCCCGCCCTTGCCGAGTCGTTCACGCTGACAACGGGCCTGGATTACTCGCGGGGCCGGTATGGGACGCCCGTCACCAGCGAGACCTGGTATGTACCGGTGATCGCCAGGTATGAAACGGGCCCGCTGATCTACAAACTGACCATCCCCTACCTGCGCATCAGCAATCCCTCGGTGGGCCCGGATGGCGAACCCTTGTCCGGGGGCTGCGCCAGCGTTGAAAGCGGCCTGGGCGACACTGTGGCCAGCGCGGGCTATGCACTGCTGGACGGCAGTCGAGGCGACGGGCTGTTTCTGGACCTGGTCGGCAAGGTCAAGCTGCCCACTGCCGATGAAGATCGCTGCCTCGGTACCGGCAAGACCGACTACTCCGCCCAGATCGACCTCGCCCGGAGCTTCGGTGCGCTCAGTGGTTTTGCCACCCTGGGCTGGAAGAAGTTCGGCGACCCAGCGGGCACGGACTTTCGCGACCCGATCTACGCCTCACTCGGCTTCGTTACCAGGCTTGCGCCCGCGACTTCCGTGGGCGCGGCCTATGACTGGCGCCAGAAGGTGACCGCCAATGGCCACGAGACCCAGGAGATCACGCTGTTCCTGAGCCAGCGACTCAGCCCATCCTGGAAGGTGCAGCTGTACGCGCTCAAAGGGTTCTCCGATGCCAGCCCGGACTCCGGCGGTGGATTGCTGCTCAGCCATTCGTTCTGAATGGATTGCCTGGCCGTCGCAACAACCGATGAGCAGCCGGAACTGCACTGCCAGCCCCAACGGCCGGCTCGCCTTGGGCATAGGACCTGGATTCCCCGCAGCTAGCTGGCGAACGCCATGTGGAACGCCGTCCGTCCATCCATCGAGGTACACCAGATGCGGCCGCCATGGGCCTCGACGATCGAGCGGGTGATCGCCAGCCCCAGGCCTGCATTGCTCGGCCCGCCCTCCCGGCGTGCCGGATCGGCGCGGTAGAACCTGTCGAACAGGCGCTCGAGGTGTTCCGGGGCAATGCTTTCCCCCGGATTTTCCACCACCAGTTCGACAGCCGAATCGCTCTGGCGGATATCCACCGAGATGACCTGGCCTTCGGCGGTGTAGCGCAGGGCATTGGACAGCAGATTCGAGATCGCCCGGTGCAGCATCAGCGGGTCGCCGCAGACGCTGGCCGCCCCGGATACCCTGAGCGTGATCCCTCGCTCGTCGGCCAGCAGCTGGTAGTAGTCGAACAGCTTGCTCACCACGGACTCGAGGGCGACCGGTTGCTGCTGCGGAATGATCAGGCCGTTGTCCGACTTGGCCAGAAACAGCATGTCGTCGATCATCCGCGCCATGCGCCTGAGGTCCTCCAGGTTGGAATGAAGATTCTCCTCGTAGGCTTCGACGTCGCGCTTGCGGCTGAGAATGACCTCGGTGTGGGTCATCAGGCTGCTGAGCGGTGTACGCAGTTCGTGGGCGATGTCCGCGGAGAAGCTGGAGAGGCGCACGAAGGCCTCGTCCAGCCGGCCCAGCATGGCGTTGAACGAGGTCGCCAGTTGCTGCAGCTCCAGCGGTACCGGCTCCAGGGGAATGCGCTCATTGAGCGACTTGGCCGACATCGATGCCGCCAGCTCGGTGACTCGGCGCAACGGCCGCAGCCCGCTGCGCGCCACCACCCAGCCCAGCCCGGCGCTGACCAGGGCGCTGATGGCCAGGCCGAACCAGAACCAGCGCTGCAACGTGCCGAAGAACGACATGTGGGTGGTCACGTCGAGCGCCAGCAGCACCGTCAGCGGCTCGCCGCGCGCTATCGGTACGGGCGCGGTGATGCCGCGGTACATGCGCTTGCCGGCCTGCCACTCCCACAGCGTGGCCTCGGGATAGCGGCGATACCGCGCCGGGATGCTCAGCGAGTCCGTACTGGAGAACAGCACGCTGCCGTCACCATCGAGGATCAGCGCGCTCAGATCATGGTGCGCGCCCAGCAGCGCATTCAGCTGCCCCCGCGCCTTCGCCAGGTCGGTGCCGGGCGCCGCCCGGAGGATGCCCTGGGTGGAAGCGAGCTTCTCCTCCAGGGTCTGACGATCGAGCAATTCGAAGTGATGCTGGCTGAGGCGATTGAAACTCAGCGCCGCGATAGTCAACACCGCGGCCACCGCCAGCATGAACATCAGGCTCATACGGGCCGTCAGGGACAGCCGATTGATCAAGACTCCGGCTCCTCGAGCATATAACCCATGCCGCGCACGGTATGGATCAGCTTGACTGCGAACTCATCGTCGATCTTCGCCCGCAGGCGGCGCACGGCGACCTCGATGACATTGGTGTCGCTGTCGAAGTTCATGTCCCACACCTGCGAGGCGATCAGCGACTTGGGCAACACCTCGCCACGCCGACGCAGCAGCAGCTCGAGCAGGGCGAACTCCTTGGCGGTCAGGTCGATACGCTTGCCGGCGCGAATGGCCCGGCGCTTGAGCAGGTCGACCTCCAGGTCGGCGATCTGCAGGCTGGCCAGGCTCGGCGCGCTGTTGCCGCGACGCAGCAGCGTGCGCACCCTGGCCAGCAGCTCGGAGAAGGCGAAGGGCTTGATCAGGTAGTCGTCGGCGCCCAACTCGAGCCCCTTGACCCGGTCCTCGACCCGGTCGCGGGCGGTGAGGAACAGCACCGGCATCGCCTTGCCGGCTGCCCGCACCAGGCGCAGGACCTCCCAGCCGTCCAGGCCGGGCATCATCACATCGAGAATCAGCAGGTCATAGGGCTGCTCGAGGGCATATTGCAGGGCTTCGGTGCCAGTCATCACCCGATCCACGTTGAAGCCGGCCTCGCTGAGGCCCTGCTGCAGGTAGATGCCGGTCTTGGGCTCATCTTCGGCCACCAGAATTTTCATGGGCGATTTTCCGGGTTGCTAAGACGGCGAGTGTGCAGCGAATCGGCCACACCAACCAGCAGCTTACGCAAATGTAATCTCCGTATCAGCTGCCTGACAGGGGCACTGTCTAGGCTGTGAATGAGGCGTCCAAGTGTTCGCTTGCCTTCGCGGAGCGCCGCCTGCCGCGCCCAATTCGCCCCGGGAGTCGCCTGATGCCCCACTCGCCACCTCGCTCCGATGCCCCCACGACGCCTTTCTGGAAAAGCAGGAACGGCGTGGTGCTGATGCTGCTGGCCATCGCCCTGTTCTATCTGGCCCGGGAACACTACGGGCATATCTCGCAGCTTCTGCCCTACCTGATCCTGCTGCTATGCCCGCTGATGCACCTGTTCGGCCATCATCATGGTGGTCATCGCCATCAGCATGGCGAATCGGACAGCACCAGGCATGAGCCTAGGGAATGAGTCATGCCCTGCGCCTACCGCAGGTCGCCATCGACTGATCGAGGACGCCGGGCGCCCCTGCACCCGACCAATGTATCAACCCATAGCCCGGAGACGACCGATGCATGACACCACGATGTGGCCACTCGGGCCTTTGACGATGCTGCTCTTTGCCGCCCTGATCATCCTGCCATTCTGTCTGATCTTCAAAAAGGCCGGGTATTCGCAGTGGCTGGGGCTGCTGATGATTGTGCCGCTCGTCAACCTGATCCTCCTGTATTTCCTGGCGCTCTCTACCTGGCCCCGAGACAAGGCAGAGGATAGCCTGGGCGACTGAACACCCTGACGGCCTGGCAGCTAGCGCCGCTACCTATCGCTCCCGAGGGAATTCGCGCAGCGCGCCCGCGCACAATCTCATCCTGGTAGCCGGGAGGCTCTCGCGTGTTAACCGTTAACCTGGGCCCGCTGACCCTGGGCGTACCCCACCTGCTGCTGATCGGCAGCTTGCTGCTGGCGACGCTTAGCGGCTGGTGGGCTGGCCGCGCCAGCGGCCGCAACCCGGAACAACAGGTGTTCCGGCTGTTGCTGGTGGCCCTGCTGGTCGCCCGCCTGGCGTTCGTGGTGAGCTATATCGAGCACTACCGAGACGCGCTGTGGAAGGTCGTGGACATCCGTGACGGCGGCTTCATCGCCTGGCCCGGTGTCCTCGCTGCGCTCATGCTGGGCGCCTGGCAGGCCTGGCGCGACCGTGGCCTGCGCAAGCCGCTCGGCGTGGCGCTGGCCGTCGGGGTACTGAGCTGGGGAATCGGCACACTCGCCTGGCAGGCACTGGAACAAGGCACCCGCCTGCCCGAACTGGTGCTGCGCGACATTAGTGGCGCGCCGGTCGCACTGCAGGACTACCGGGGCAAACCGCTGGTGATCAATCTCTGGGCGACCTGGTGTCCGCCGTGCCGGCGGGAAATGCCGGTGCTGGCCGAGGCGCAAGCCCGGGAACCGGCCCTGACCTTCCTGTTCGTCAACCAGGGCGAGGGGCCGGGCGAGATCCGTCGCTTCCTCGACCACGGCGGCCTCCAGCTGCGCAACGTACTGCTCGACAGCGACGGGCGCCTCGGCCAGCAGGTCGGCTCCATGGCCCTGCCGACCACGCTGTTCTACGACGCCGAGGGCCGCCAGGTCGGCAACCATCTGGGCGAGCTATCCCGCGCCAGCCTCGCGCGCGCCCTGGAAATCCTGAGAGAGAATGGCCCGCCCTGATGCCCGGCTAGCCCGGGCTTGACCTTGCCACGATGTCAGGGTCGATGCTGCGGTCGTGGCAATGGTGCCATACAGCACGAGGACTGATTATGTTCGCTCTAGACGTTTCCGGAATGGGTTGCGGCAGCTGTGTCAGCAAGATCACCAAGGCCATCCAGGCCCTGGACAGCCAGGCCAAGGTCGAAGTGGATCGAGCGGCCGGCAAGGTGAAGGTGGCGAGCGTCGAGAGCCAGGAGGATATCCGCGCGGTGATCGAAGACCTGGGCTACCCCACGCAGCTCAGCGCCTGAAGCGGATGCCGTTCAGGGGATGGCGCCTGCCCGTTCGGCCCCGTGACCGGGGGAGTGACTGGCACTCCCCCGCCTGGCTTCACTCGCCAGCCTTGCCACCGGCTTCATCGCACTTGGCCTGGGTCATCAGCTGATAACCCTGGCCCTTGCAGGCGCCTTGCCCCTTGCAGGCATTGGTGGCGGTCATGCAGTCGTTCTGGCCTTTGCAGGCGTTGACGCCGAAGCACTGCACCTCGGCGGTCTGCGCCTGCTCAGTCGCTTGTGCCGGCAGGGTGCTGAAGAGGCTGGCGGCAGCCAGTGCCAGTGCCGCGCCGGTGCTGGCGGTAGATTTGTTCGACATATCGTTATCTCTCTTGAGTGCTTGGCGTTGAGGTCGGCATCGGCACTCGCCGAACCAACCGAAAGAAACCCAGGCATCGCTGCCTGATATGCCAGAGAGGCATGAGCATGACAGTACAGAGACGAGCGGAGGGCCTTCAAGAATTAAAACGCATCCTGACAGAACCGTAATGTCTACCTCAGCGGACTGACAGGCGCTGCCGGCTAAGGTGGGCTCGAGCCTGAAGCTCACCCCGCAGATCGTGCACACAGTGCTCGGCGGTCCGACACAACGCTACTGAGGATATCCACATGAACACGCTGAAAACCCTCTTCGCCATCGCGGCCCTGAGCCTTTCCTCCCTGGCCATGGCCGAGGGCGGCGGCGACCGTACCTTCGCCCGCATGCAGTCGGCTGAAGCGGTCTCGACGCAGGTTGCCCAGCAGCAGAAGAGCGCAACACCGATGGCCGAAAGCAAGACGAAAAAGGCCGAACACGCCAAGTGCTGATCGGCTCCGTCGACCAACCTTACAGAAATGTAATCGCCCTGAAGGTTGGACTATGGCACTTTCTCAACATCACTGACGCAACCCGGAGCAGCGTGGGGCAGCGCGTCAACAGCCCCACCTGGCTCGGCTGCTGCCTCTAGCCTGCAGGCAATTGCGCACCAGCACCGGTTTACCGCGAACGATTGGACAGGAATGACATGCAAGCGAAAACCTCGAGGCGAACATTCGTCAAAGGCCTGACCGCCGGCGGCCTGCTGGCCGGACTGGGCCTGTGGCGCACACCGGTGTGGGCCGTCACCAGCCCTGGCCAGCCGACCGTGCTGGCGGGCACCGACTTCGAGCTGTTCATCGGCGAGAGCCCGGTGAACATCACCGGCAAGGCCCGCACCGCGATGACCATCAACGGCAGCTTGCCGGGCCCCATCCTGCACTGGCGCGAAGGCGACACCGTGACCCTGCGGGTGCGCAACCGCCTGAGCGAAGACACCTCGATCCACTGGCACGGCATCATCCTGCCGGCCAACATGGATGGCGTGCCGGGCCTGAGCTTCCACGGCATCGCACCCGATGGCATGTACGAGTACCGGTTCAAGGTGCAGCAGAACGGCACCTACTGGTACCACAGCCACTCGGGGCTGCAGGAGCAGGCCGGGGTCTATGGGGCTATCGTCATCGACGCCAAGGAGCCGGAACCCTTCCAGTACGACCGCGACTACGTGGTGATGCTCACCGACTGGACCGATGAAGACCCGAATCGCTTGATGGCCAAGCTGAAGAAGCAGTCGGACTACTACAACTTCCACAAGCGCACGGTCGGTGACTTCATCGACGACGTCAGCGAGCAGGGTTGGGCGGCCGCGGTGGCCGACCGCAAGATGTGGGCCGAGATGAAGATGAGCCCCACCGACCTGGCCGATGTCAGCGGTTATACCTACACCTACCTGATGAACGGCCAGGCGCCCAATGGCAACTGGACAGGCCTGTTCAAGCCGGGCGAGAAACTGCGCCTGCGCTTCATCAACGGCTCGGCCATGAGCTATTTCGACGTGCGCATCCCCGGCCTGAAGATGACCGTGGTGGCCGCCGACGGGCTGCACGTGGAGCCGGTCAGCGTCGACGAACTGCGCATCGCCGTGGCGGAAACCTATGACGTGATAGTCGAGCCGGCCAGCGCCGAGGCCTACACCATCTTCGCCCAGTCCATGGACCGCACCGGCTACGCCCGCGGCACCCTGGCCGTGCGCGAAGGCCTGAGCGCCCCGGTGCCCGAGGTCGACCCACGCCCGCTGATCGGCATGGACGACATGGGCATGGATCACGGCAGCATGGCTGGCATGGACCATAGCCAGATGGCCGGAATGGACCATGGCAGCATGGCCGGCATGGACCACAGCCAGATGGCAGGCATGGCCGCCATGGGCGGGCAGATGCAATCCCACCCGGCCTCCGAAACCAACAATCCGCTGGTCGACATGCAGACCATGATGCCCACCTCCAAGCTCGACGACCCGGGCATGGGCCTGCGCGACAACGGGCGGCGGGTACTGACCTACGCCGACCTGAAGAGCACCTTCCCCGACCCGGACGGCCGCGAGCCCAGCCGTACCATCGAGCTGCACCTGACCGGGCACATGGAGAAGTTCGCCTGGTCGTTCGACGGCATCAAGTTCTCCGACGCCGAGCCGCTGCGTCTCAAGTACGGCGAGCGGCTGCGCATCACCCTGGTCAACGACACCATGATGACCCACCCCATCCACCTGCACGGCATGTGGAGCGACCTGGAAGACGACAACGGCAACTTCCGGGTGCGCAAGCACACCATCGACATGCCGCCCGGCTCCAAGCGCAGCTACCGGGTCACCGCCGACGCACTGGGCCGCTGGGCCTACCACTGCCACCTGCTGCTGCACATGGAAATGGGCATGTTCCGTGAAGTGCGCGTGGACGAGTAAGGAAAGCGAGAGATGAACCACTCATTGAACACAGCAAGACGGCTCGGCGGCGCCCTGGCGCTCGCCCTGGGCGTGACCGGCGCCGGCATGGCCAGCGCCGCCGAGCAGATGGATCACGCGCAGATGGATCATTCGGCCATGGGCCACGGCAGCGCTCAGTCATCGCCCAAGCAGCCCAAAGCCATGGATCACAGCCAGATGGACCATGGAGCCATGGGCCACGGCAGCGTGCAGCCGGCACCCCAGCCGCCTAAGGCCATGGACCACAGCCAGATGGACCATGGGGCCATGGGCCATGGCAGCGTACAGCCGGCACCCCAGCAGCCTAAGGCCATGGACCACAGCCAGATGGACCACGGGGCCATGGGCCACGGCAGCGTGCAGCCGGCACCCCAGCAGCCTAAGGCCATGGACCACAGCCAGATGGGCCACGGCGCCGCAGCCCCGGCTAGCAGCGCGCCGACGCCCACCACGAGCAGTCGCACGCCGGTCCCGGTGCTCACCGATGCCGACCGCGCCGCCGCGTTCCCGCCGCTGCCCGGTCATGCCGTGCACGACAAGATGCTCAGCTGGTTCCTGCTGTTCGAACAACTGGAGTACCAGAACGCCGACGAAGGCAGCGTGCTGAGCTGGGATGCCGCCGCCTGGATCGGCGGCGACATCGACCGCCTGTGGCTGCGCTCGGAGGGTGAGCGAACCAATGGCATGACCGAGGAGGCCGAGCTGCAGGCGCTCTGGGGCCATGCCATCGGCCCCTGGTGGGAGCTGGTCGGCGGCGTGCGCCAGGACTTCAAGCCAGGCTCACCGCAGACCTGGGGCGCCTTCGGCATCCAGGGCATGCCCCTGTACGGCCTGGAATTCGAGGCCACCGGCTTCGTCGGCGAGCAAGGACAGAGCGCCCTGCGCCTGGAGGGCGACTACGACATGCTGCTGACCAACCGCCTGATCCTGCAGCCCACCGCCGAGCTGAACTTCTACGGCAAGAACGACCACGAGCGCGGCGTCGGCTCCGGCCTGGCCAACAGCGAAGTCGGCTTGCGCCTGCGCTACGAGATCCGCCGCGAGTTCGCCCCCTACGTTGGCGTCACCTGGAACCGCGCCTACGGCAATACCGCCGATATGGTCCGCGAGGAAGGCGGCGACGCCAGCGAGGCGCGCCTGGTCGCCGGCATCCGGCTGTGGTTCTAGGGAGCTGAGATGAAGAGAACAATCACGACCCTGGTCGCCGCCAGCATCGTCGGCAGCGCCGCAGTCACCACCGGCGCCTACTTCGGCCTGGTCAACGTCGGCGCCGACGACCCGCACCTGCCCATCGTCCACGCCTTTCTGACCATGGCCCGGGAACGCTCCATCGAAGTGCGCTCACGCAATATCCCGGTGCCCGACCTGAACGATCAGGAGCTGATCCGCGCCGGCGCCGGCAACTACAACGCCATGTGCGTTGGCTGCCACCTGGCCCCGGGCATCGCCGAAACCGAGTTGAGCCAAGCGCTCTACCCAGAGCCGCCAAACCTGACCGAGGTCGGCGACAAGGGCAAGCCGGCGGCCACCTTCTGGACCATCAAGCACGGCATCAAGGCCAGCGGCATGCCGGCCTGGGGCAAGAGCATGGACGACCCCTACATCTGGGGCATGGTCGCCTTCCTGCAGCAGCTGCCGGAGATGGACGCCCGGCAATACCGCGCCTTGGTCGCCTCCAGCGGCGGCCACCAGCACGGCGGCGGTGAATCCGACATGCACGACCATGAAGGACAGCATGGCGGCGCCAGCGACGATCACCACGCCGGCGAAATGGCCGACATGAGCCATCACGATCAGGCCGAGGATGACCACCATGCCGGCGAGATGCCCGGCGCCAGCCACCACGACACCAAGATAGCTGCCGAGGTGCCAAAGCCAGCAACCACGACCCACCTCCACGCCGATGGCAAGGAACATGTGCATGCCCACTAAATCCAACCTCTACCGAGCCGGCATTCAGGCCAGCGCCTTGGCCGCCCTGCTGTTCGCCGCCGCGGCGCAGGCCGCCGAGCCGCTGACCATCGACGTGCACCGCGACGCCAACTGTGGCTGCTGCAAGAAATGGGTCGCGCATCTGCAAGACAACGGCTTCAAGGTCATCGACCATGTCGAATCCGACATGCCCGCCGTCAAGCAGCGCCTCGGCGTGGCACCCCGCCTGGCCGCCTGCCACACGGCGGTGATCGACGGCAAGTTCGTCGAGGGCCATGTGCCGGCGGCGCAGATCATCGAACTGAGCCAGCGCACCGATCTGCTCGGCATCGCCGTGCCGGGCATGCCGGCCGGTTCACCGGGCATGGAGGTCGGCGGCAAGCAGCAGGCCTACCAGGTGATCGGACTGACCCAGGCGGGCACTGACCAGGTTGTCGCCGAATATCCGGCGAACTAGGCAATCGCGCCCCGCCGCTCAACAGTGCCCGGGGCCAGTTGACTACACTGAAGGCTAGACCGTCTTGCGCAGCTGCTGCCGCCATTCCGCCGCGGCATGACGCGACGAGGGCAAAGCATGGACTGGCATACACCTACCCCGAGTACGCTCGCTCCGGCTGAATGCCCGGCGCCAAGCCGGGCTTGGCCCCTGGCTATGGCCGGCCTGCTGCTCCTATTCCTGCAGACCGCTGCGGCCGCGCCCCCTGCCGACCTAACGATCTGGCCCGAGCCGAAGACCGTAGCCGAAGTCGAATTTACCGATAGCCAGGGCAAGCCTCGCACCCTCAGCGACTTCAAGGGCCGGATTGTCCTGCTCAATCTCTGGGCCACCTGGTGCGGCCCATGCCGTGAGGAGATGCCGACCCTGGATCGGTTGCAGGGGCAACTCGGCGGCGCCGATTTCCAGGTGCTGGCCCTCTCGGTCGACCCGGACGGGGAACAGGTGGTGCGGGACTTCTACGCGGAAATCGGCATCCAGCACCTCGAGCTCTATATCGACGCGAGTGCCCGGGCCATCGGCAGCCTCGGCGCCTTCGGTCTGCCCGCCACCCTACTGCTCGACCGTCATGGCCGGGAGCTGGGCAGGAAACTGGGCGCTGCCGAATGGGACCATCCCGAGGTCATCGAGTACCTGCGCGAACTCATCGGCACGCCCCAGGGGGGCTGAGCGGTGCCGACGCTAAGCGATATCGGCATCCTGAGCGCCTTTGCGGCCGGGATGATCTCCTTCATTTCCCCCTGCGTGCTGCCACTGGTGCCCGGCTACCTGTCGTTTATCGCGGGCCGCTCGGTGGACGAGCTGCAATCCATGCAAAACCGGCGCGAACGTATCGCCGTAGTCGGCATGAGCCTGACCTTCGTACTCGGTTTCTCAACTGTGTTCGTCGTACTGGGTGCCAGCGCCAGCGCGCTGAGCAAGCTGCTGCTGACCTATCAGCAGCAGACAAACCTTATCGGCGGCGCCATCGTGATCGCCTTTGGCCTGTTCATGACCGGCCTGATCAACCCGCGCTGGCTGCATCTGGATGTACGCCTGGTCCATCGCTTCAATGCCAGGCTAGGTCCTGTGGCTACCTATGCCCTGGGCGCAGCGTTCGCCTTCGGCTGGACGCCCTGCATCGGCCCTATCCTGGGCAGCATCCTGACGATCAGCGCCTCCAGAACCAGGGTTGATGGCATCGCGCTGTTGTCCATCTACTCACTGGGTCTGGGCGTGCCGTTCCTGCTGAGCGCCCTGTTCATCAACCATTTCCTGGCGCACCTGAAACGGCTGCGGCGCTGGAGTCGGGCCATCCATCTAGGAGCGGGTGTCATCCTGATTTTCATGGGACTGGCCATGATCACCGGTCAACTGGCGGCCTTGTCCTACTGGTTTCTGCGGGTGTTTCCGGCGCTGGGCAGGATCGGATAGCGGCGCACGAACGCCCGCCACGGCTGATGAAGAGGTCGAGCCGATAGTCATCCATTTCCACTGCGCTCAACCCTCCCTGGCCAGCACCTCGATGATCGGACAGCTCGCCTCGCCGCCTCCCGCATCGCACCGGCCGACCAGTTCGCCCAGCACCTGCCGCATCGTCGCCAGCTCGGCCATCTTCCGCTCGATCAGCGCCAACTTGCGCGCCGCCAGCGCGCGTGTCTCGGCGCAGGCGCTGGCCGCGTCCAGGCTGAGCAGATCGGCCACCTCCGCGAGGCTGAAGCCCAGCGCTTGCGCCCGCTTGATAAAGCACAGACGCGCGACCATCGCCGCCGGGTAGCGGCGCTGGCCGCCCGGCGGCTTGGGCGGTTCAGCCAGCAGGCCACGGCGCTGGTAGTAGCGGATCGTCTCGACGCTCACCTCGGCGGCCTTGGCCAATTTGCCGATACTCAGTTCAACGTCCATCGACACCCCTTGACTCTGTACCCAGGTACGGAATTTAGACTGACCTCATCGTACACGGGTTCAAGGAGTCGACATGGGCATGCTTAGCGGAAGAGGCTCGCTGCTGGCGGGCGGACTGGCGGCCATAGGCGCGTCGCTGTGTTGCGTCGCACCACTGGCGTTGCTGGCGCTCGGCATAGGCGGCTCGTGGATGACCAGCTTGACGGCGCTGGAGCCCTACCGGCCGATCTTCATTGGCTTGACCCTGCTGTTCCTCGGCCTGGCGTTTCGCCGACTGTACTTCGTGCCGCAGCTCTGCGCGCCCGGAGTGCCCTGCGCCGACCCACGCGCGCTGAGGCGCCAGCGCCTGCTGTTCTGGATCGTCACGCCGCTGCTGCTGACGTTGCTCGCCGTGCCCTGGCTTGCCCCACTGCTCTACTGAAAGGAGGTGTCCCATGCGCAAACTGCTGCTGACGGCCCTGGCCGCCTTGCCCCTGCTGGCGCTCGCCGCCCCACCGCAACCACTGACTCTCGAGGTGCAGAACATGACCTGCGGGCTCTGTCCGCTGACGGTCAAGCGGGCCCTGGAACAAGTGCCGGGGGTCGAGAAGGTGCAGGTCGATTTCGAGCGCAAGACCGCCAGCCTCCAATACGACCCCGACCGGACTCGGCCGGCGGCGCTGATCGAGGCGACCGGCAATGCCGGCTATCCGTCCAGGGTACGGGAGTAGCACCGTGATGAAGCCCGTCGTTCTCGAATCCGTGTTGACCTGCCCGCGCTGCGGCTTCGCCAAGCGCGAGCGCATGCCCACCGATGCCTGCCAGTACTACTACGAATGCTGCCAGTGCAAGGTGCTGCTGCGGCCCAAACCGGGAGACTGTTGCGTCTTCTGCTCCTTCGGCTCGGTGTGCTGCCCGCCGGTTCAGCAAGACGGTCGCTGCTGCGCGAGCGGCGACTAGGTCGACAGCAGTCGCAGCGCGCCACACCACCTTGGTCGGCTTGGCCGCCGCTCCCGAGCTGGGTAAGCTCGGCTCCTTTTGTGCGGATCGCACCATGAGCCTGAACGATATCCTGTTGCTGGTCCTCGCCGGTTTCGCCGCCGGCGGCATGAACGCCCTGGCCGGCGGCGGCACCTTCTTCTCCTTCCCTGCGCTGCTGGCCGCCGGCCTGCCGCCGGTCACCGCCAATGCCACCAACGCCGTGGCCCTGTGGCCGGCCAGCCTGGCCGCGGCCTGGGCGGCGCGCAGCAGCCTGCGGCCGCTGGGTCGCTACCTGCTGCCATTGCTGCTGGCCGGGTTGTGCGGCGGCCTGGGCGGCGGCCTGTTGCTGCTGGCCGGCGGCGACGAGATCTTTCGCCACCTGATCCCCTGGCTGCTGCTGGCTGCCACAGCCCTGTTCGCCGCCAGCCCCTGGCTCAGCCGCCTGCTGGCCGCGCGCCGGGCGCAGGCGGCGCCGAGCGCACAGCCACCGCACAGCCCGCTGTCGCTCGGCGCCCATGTCGGCGTATCGATCTACGGCGGCTACTTCGGCGCCGGCATGGGCATCCTGCAGCTGGCGGCGTTCTCCATCGAGGGCCACCCGGTGGCCCGCGCCAACGCCCTGAAGAACCTTATCTCGGCGGTGATCTACAGCATCGCCACCGTGACCTTCGTGGTCGCCGGTCGGGTCAGCTGGTACGAGCTGGCCATCCTGCTGACCGGCGCCACCCTCGGCGGCTATGCCGGCGGCGCCCTGGGCCAGCGCCTGCCGCCGGCCCTGCTGCGCAGCCTGGTGATCGGAGTGGGCGGCGGCATGACCACCTATTACTTCTGGGCCACCTATTTCGCGGCCTGACAGTGCTCCGGCCAAGGCCGTGGATTTGCCCGGGCGCCGCGCCTCTGCTAGTGTCGCGCCGGTCACACCCCCTGCCAGAGCCCCCTCCAGAGACCGTCCGCCATGGCCCGTAAAAAAGCCGCGCTCGACTTCGAGCAGTCCCTCACCGACCTGCAGAGCCTGGTCGAGCGCCTGGAAAGCGGCGAGCTGTCGCTGGAGGATTCGCTGACTGCTTTCGAGCAGGGCATCCGCCTGACCCGCGATTGCCAGACCGCCCTGACCCAGGCCGAGCAGAAGGTACAGATTCTTCTGGAGCGCGACGGCGAACTGGAGGAAGCCCCCTTCGACGCGGACCGCTCGGCATGATCGCGGCCTACCAGGCCCAGTGCCAGTGCCGCGTCGATGCCGCGCTGAGCGAGCTGCTCCAGCCCCCCGGCGCTGAACTGCAGCGGCTCTACCAGGCCATGCATTACAGCGTGGTCAACGGCGGCAAACGGGTGCGCCCGCTGCTGGTCTACGCCGCCTGCGAGGCCCTCGGTGGCGAGGCGCAAGACGCCGATGGCGCGGCCTGCGCGGTGGAGCTGATCCACGCCTACTCCCTGGTCCACGACGACCTGCCGGCCATGGACGACGACGACCTGCGCCGCGGCCAGCCCACCACCCACAAGGCCTTCGACGAGGCGTCCGCCATACTCGCCGGCGACGGCCTGCAGAGCCTGGCCTTCGAGGTGCTCGCCGACGCCGAGCGCAACCCACACGCTGCCGAGCTGCGCCTGGCGATGATCACCGCCCTGAGCCGCGCCGCCGGTCCGGCCGGGATGGTCGGCGGCCAGGCCATCGACCTCGGTTCGGTGGGCCAGCAGCTGGACCAGTCGGCCCTGGAGACCATGCACCGGTACAAGACCGGCGCGCTGATCGAAGCCAGTGTGCGCCTCGGCGCCCTGGCCAGCGGCCGCGCCGACGACGTCGCGCTGAAGGCCCTGCATGCCTATGCCCAGGCCATTGGCCTGGCGTTCCAGGTGCAGGACGATGTCCTCGACGTGGAGAGCGACACCGCCACCCTGGGCAAGACCCAAGGCAAGGACCAGGCTAACCACAAGCCGACCTACCCCGCGCTGCTCGGCCTGGAACAGGCCAAGGCCTATGCCCTGGAGCTGCGCGACCAGGCCCTGCACGCCCTGCGCGCCTTCGACAACGGCGCCGAGCCGCTGCGCGAGCTGGCCCGCTACATCGTCGAGCGCCGCCACTGAGCCACCCGCCACGCTTGCGCGGAGTTATGGCTTAAAGCTTGGCATCGCTTTCGGGTAAACTGCCGCATCTTTTTGCCTATAACGATTCGCCCGATGCCGACGACCTTCGATGAGATTCCCCGCGAGCGCCCGCTGACGCCCCTGCTCGACCGCGCGAACACGCCGGACGAACTGCGCCGCCTGGGCGAGGCCGAGCTGGAAACCCTGGCCGACGAGCTGCGCCAGTACCTGCTCTTCACGGTCGGCCAGACCGGCGGGCACTTCGGCGCCGGCCTCGGGGTGATCGAACTGACCATCGCCCTGCACTACGTCTTCGACACCCCGGACGACCGCCTGGTGTGGGACGTCGGCCATCAGGCCTACCCGCACAAGATTCTCACCGGGCGTCGCGAGCAGATGAGCAGCCTGCGCCAGAAAGACGGCATCGCCGCCTTCCCGCGGCGCAGCGAGAGCGAATACGACACCTTCGGCGTCGGCCACTCCAGCACCTCGATCAGCGCCGCCCTGGGGATGGCCATTGCCGCGCGCCTGGACAACAGCAAGCGCAAGAGCGTGGCGGTGATCGGCGATGGCGCGCTCACCGCCGGCATGGCCTTCGAGGCGCTGAACCACGCCTCCGACCTGAACGCCAACATGCTGGTGATCCTCAACGACAACGACATGTCGATCTCCAAGAATGTCGGCGGTCTGTCCAACTACCTGGCCAAGCTGCTCTCCAGCCGCACCTACGCCAGCATGCGCGAAGGCAGCAAGAAGGTGCTGTCGCGCCTGCCCGGCGCCTGGGAGATCGCCCGCAAGACCGAGGAGCACGCCAAGGGCATGCTGGTCCCCGGCACCCTGTTCGAGGAGCTGGGCTGGAACTACATCGGCCCGATCGACGGCCACGACCTGCCGACCCTGCTCGCCACCCTGCGCAACATGCGCGACCTGGACGGCCCGCAGTTCCTCCATGTGATCACCAAGAAGGGCAAGGGCTTCGCCCCGGCCGAGGCCGACCCGATCGGCTACCACGCGATCACCAAGCTGGAGCCGATCGACGCGCCGACCAGCGCGCCGAAAAAGCCCGCCGGGCCCAAGTACTCCAGCGTCTTCGGCCAGTGGCTGTGCGACATGGCCGCCCAGGACAATCGCCTGGTCGGCATCACCCCGGCGATGAAGGAAGGCTCGGACTTGGTGGCCTTCAGCGAACGCTACCCGCAGCGCTACTTCGACGTGGCCATCGCCGAGCAGCATGCGGTGACCCTGGCCGCCGGCATGGCCTGCGACGGCGCCAAGCCGGTGGTGGCGATCTACTCCACCTTCCTGCAGCGCGCCTACGACCAGCTGATCCACGATGTCGCCGTGCAGCACCTCGACGTGCTGTTCGCCATCGACCGCGCCGGCCTGGTCGGCGAGGACGGGCCGACCCACGCCGGCAGCTTCGACCTCTCCTACCTGCGCTGCGTGCCCGGCATGCTGGTGATGACCCCCAGCGACGAGAACGAACTGCGCCGCATGCTCACCACCGGCTACCAGTACCTGGGCCCGGCGGCGGTGCGCTACCCGCGCGGCAGCGGCCCCAACGCCGCCATCGAGCTGGGCCTGGAGCCGCTGCAGATCGGCAAGGGCGTGGTCCGTCGCCAGGGCCGCGGCGTCGCCCTGCTGGTGTTCGGCGTGCAGCTGGCCGAGGCGCTGAAGGTGGGCGAAAGCCTGGACGCCACGGTGGTCGACATGCGCTTTGTCAAACCCCTGGATGAGGCCCTGGTGCGCCAGCTGGCGGCGGACCACGAGCTGCTGGTGACCGTCGAGGAAAACAGCATCATGGGCGGCGCCGGCAGCGCGGTCAGCGAATTCCTGGCCGGCGCGGGCCTGCTCAAGTCGGTGCTGCACCTGGGCCTGCCGGACTACTACGTCGAACACGCCAAGCCGGCGCAGATGCTCGCCGAATGCGGCCTCGACGAAGCCGGCATCGAGGCCGCCATCCGTCAACGCCTGGCCGCACTCCAAGCCTGATCGACGCGCCCCGGGCGACGACTGCCCGTGTCGCACCATTGCTTTACCCGCCGCAGCCCCTTATGGTGCGCGGCGTTTTAAGTTGTCCGAGGTCGCGGCCACACCAGCCGCGTGAAAAGGGAAGCAGGTGCGCCGCTGTCAGCCGACAGCCGCCAAGCCTGCGCTGCCCCCGCAACGGTAATCGACAGCACCTGAGCCGCTCGCTCTGGCGCCGGTCCTCCCGACACACCACTGGGTTCGCCTGGGAAGGTGGGAAGATCGCAGTCGACAGCCCGGAGACCTGCCTCGGCGCAATCTGACTGGTGTTGCGGAGGGCATCACCGTCAAGCGCTGGCACCCGTCCGCTTGCCCGTGCTTGTCCCTGCCCTCCTCAAAAGACTTCTCCCTTTTGAGGATTTATTCATGAAGCTGTCCCCCCTGGCCCTGGCCATCGCGCTGACCCCGAGCCTGGCGCTGGCTGCCGAGCCCGCCGAACCCTATCAGGCCCAGCCACTGGTCGTGACCCGCGGCACCCCGTTGCAGAAGCCTGCGCCGGCCAGCGTCCGGGTAATCGACCGCAAACAAATCGAGAAGACCGCCGCCAGCAGTCTGATCGATGTGCTGCGCGGGCAGGCGGGGCTGCAGGTTCGCGACACCCTGGGCGATGGCAACCGCGCGTCGATCAGCCTGCGCGGTTTCGGCGAGAATGCGGTGAACAACACCCTGGTGCTGGTGGATGGCCGCCGCCTGAACAATCCGAGCCTGAGCGGTCCCGATCTCAACAGCGTGCCCCTGGCCAACATCGAGCGCATCGAGATCATCCGCGGCGCCGGCACCGTGCTCTACGGCGACCAGGCGGTGGGCGGGGTGATCAACATCATCACTCGCACCCCGCTCGACAACGAAGCCTATGTGGAGACGACCCAGGGCAGCCACGACCTGGAGGCCTATCGCGGGCATCTGTTCCAGCAGCTAGGCGCCGGTTTCTCCGTCTATGCCAGCGGCGAAACGCGCCACACCGACAATTATCGCGACCACAACAACGCCAGCTACAGCAACGGCTTCGGCCGGCTGCGCTACGATCACGCCGATGGCTGGGCGCTCTACGAGTATCAGAGCACCGACGATGAACTGCTCTACCCAGGCGCCCTGACCATTGCCCAACGCCGCGCCGACCGCAAGGCGAGCGCCTCCAACGAGTGGAACGACAGCAAAACCCAGGTCCACCGCTTCGCTTTGGAACAGGCCATCGGCGCCAACTGGACCGGCAACTTCGATTACAGCTTCCGCGACGCCGACGGAGTAGGCCTGATTTCCGGCAGCCCGTTCAACGACGGCACCCGCGTGGAGAGCTTCAGCCCGCGCCTGACGGCCCACTTCGATAGCGGCCTGGGCCGCAGCGAGTGGCTGATCGGCCACGACCACATCACCAGCGATTACCAGGCCGCCTACGCCAGCTTTCCGAGCTTCAGCAGCATGGCGCGCCAGACTCAGCGCGACTGGTACACCCAGCTGAGCCAGCCACTGGCCAGCGATGTCAACCTGATCCTGGGCTACCGCGCCAGCGAGGCCGAGGACCGCAACAAGCGCAACGACCTCAGTCATACAGACCGGGAAGGCAGCACCAGCGTTGCCCTGCAGTGGCAGCCGAACCAGCAGACCAGCCTGTTCATCAAGCGCGAGGATGTACTGCGCTGGGCCAACGTCAATGAGAACGCCTCCGTCGGGCCCGGCGTGACCTTCCTCAAGCCACAGACCGGCGAGTCCTGGGAAAGCGGAATCGAGTGGCGCGATGGCCGCCAGCGTTACCAGGCCACTCTCTACCGCCTGGATCTGCAAGACGAGCTGCTGTACGACCCACTCGCCGAACACGCCGTATTCGGCCCTGGCGCCGGTGCCAATATCAACCTGGACAAGACCCGTCGCGAGGGTCTGCTGCTCGAGGGTGAGGGTTCGCTGACCGACAAGCTCAGTGTCGGTGCCCAGTACAGCTTCACCGACTCGGAGTTCCGCGCCGGCCAGAACAAGGGCAACGAAGTACCCTGGGTATCCCGCCATAGCGCCGGCGCGCATCTGAACTACGTGATCCTGCCAGGGCTGAACGCCTATCTGGAAGCGATCTACACCGGAGCCCGCTACCTCTCCAGCGACGACGCCCATGTCCTGCCGCGGGAAGGGGGCTATACCCTGTTCAACGCGGCGTTTAAGTACGAGTATCAGCAGTTCAACGCCAAGCTGCGGGTCAACAACCTCACCGGCAAACGCTACGATAGTTTCGCCACCTACTCAGCCTGGACGCCGGGAAACAAGGGGCTGTATCCGGCACCGGAAGAGGATGTGCAACTGAGCGTCGGCTACCGCTTCTAAGCAGCCACTTGCAACAAGGCCCCGCAATCGCGGGGCCTTGTGCATTCAGCGCTCTACTTGGCCTCGGCCAGTTGGGCGCACAGCTTCTCGGTTGCGGCCAGCATCTGGAAGCTGGGCCGCTCCAGGCCCTTGTCCGGCACCGGCCAGAGTTGCTGGCGCCGTACCGCAGCCAGTTGCGGCCAGCGGCGCCAGCTGTCCAGCTGGGCGCCGCTGCCGGCGAGGATGACCTCGGGATCGCGCTGCAACACCGCCTCGACGCTGACCTGCGGCGCCGGCAGGCTCAGGTCGGCGAACACGTTCTCGGCGCCGCACAACCGCAGGGCATCGCTGATGATCTGCTGGCCGCCGATGGTGTACAGCGGCCTGTCCCAGACCTGGTAGAACACCCGCACGGGCTGCTCCCGCCCATAGCGCTGGCCCAGCTCGGCGAGGCGCTCGCTGAAGCGCCGGCGCAACAGCTGTCCCTGCTCGCCCCGGCCGATGCGCGCACCGATCTCGGCGAACTGCTCGGCCAGGCGGGCAAGATCACGGGGCTCGACGACCAGCAGGGGAATGCCGAACGCCTGCAGCTGCTGGCGCTGGGCCGGGCCGATGCTGTCGGGCCAGAGCAGCACCAGATCGGGCTGCAGCTTGAGCAGGCGTTCCATCTCCAGCTGGCCATAGCGCCCCACCGACGGCACATGGCTGAGCGCGGCCGGCCGCTCGCCGCCGTCCAGCACGCCGACCAGCAGATCGGCGGCATTGAGCTCCAGGACGATTTCACTGAGCGAGGGCGCCAGGCTGACCACCCGCTCGACCGCCAGAGCCGGCCAGGCCAGCAGCGCGAGCAGGCAAAGGCCCAGGCGAGTCATCAGCCGAGCTGGCGGGGAATGCGGTAGAGGTAGAGCAGGACCACGCTGGACAGCGCCAGCAGCAGCAGCGGTATGCCTTCCAGGCCGGTGAACACGGCGATGGCGGCGATCCAGGCAGGCAGTGCGGCCACCAGCAGGGCCCGCCCGCGGCACACGCCCAACGCCTGCCAGGCGGCGGTTTCCTGCGGCGTATCCAGGGCCTTCTCGGTCGCCACCAGGGCGCGCTTGTAGGCGCCGAACAACGGCAGGCTGGCGAACATCGCCAGCAGCCCGGCGATGAACAGCGGCATGGCCAGGACGCCCGGCTGGCGACCGGCACCGAACAGCAGATTGAGGACAAACAGCGGCGCCAGGGCCAGCAGCAGCAGCCCCCACCACCGCAGCGCCAGGCGCCGGCGCTGCTCGCTACGCGTCACGGGGATCCTCGACCTCGCCCTGATGCAGGCTGCCGAGCAGGTGGCCGAGCTTGCCGGCCTTGGTCGCCAGGTACTTCTTGTTGTGCGGGTTGTGGTCGATCTGCAGCGGCACGCGGGTCGCCACGCTGATGCCCATGTCGCCCAGAGCATTGACCTTGCGCGGGTTGTTGGTCATCAGCTTGAGCTTGCGAATACCCAGGTGCTCGAGCATCGGCCGGCAGATCGCGTAGTCGCGCTGGTCGGCGCCGAAGCCCAGGCGCTCGTTGGCCTCCACGGTATCGGCGCCGCCATCCTGCAACTCGTAGGCGCGGATCTTGTTCAGCAGGCCGATGCCGCGACCTTCCTGGCGCAGGTAGAGCAGCACGCCGCGCCCCTCGCTGGCAATCGCCCGCAACGCCGCCTCGAGCTGGAAGCCGCAGTCGCAGCGCAGGCTGAACAAGGCATCTCCGGTCAGGCATTCGGAATGCAGGCGGCCCAGCACCGGCTCGTCGCCGGCCACATCGCCGAAGGTCAGCGCGACATGCTCCTTGCCGGTGGCCTCCTCGAGGAAGCCATGCATGGTAAACACGCCAAAGGGCGTAGGCAGTTGGGAGGCGGCGACGAACACGACAGGCACCGGATGCTCCTAAGAAGATAAGGGCTGGAATATGGCAAGGGCGGCATTGTAACAGCAGCCCCTGCCGGCGGGTCAGCCTGAATTGCCGATGATAGGCATCGAAACAGGCGGTGCGTGCAGACTCAGTGCTTGGACTCGAGCATCAACACATCCTGCTCGACCTTCCAGCCGACCCGGCTGAGGAAACTCATGCCGAGCAGGGCCTCGGTTGGCGAACCGCCTTCGAGCACCACGGCCTCAACGCCCAGCACCTCGAGGTCACCGACCTTGACGCTGTTGAGGTTGACCCGCCAACCGCGCACCGTGCCACTGGCGGTGTTGACCTGCAGCGGCAGGCCGCTGACCCGGTAGTCGATGCCCAGGCGCCGGGCCTGACCATCGTTCAAGGCCACCGCCGTGGCGCCGGTATCGACCAGGAACTGCACCGGATGGCCATTCACCGAACCGGCTATCCAGTAGTGCCCGCCGACGCCCTTGGCGATGCTCAACTGGCGCCTGGTCGGCTCGGCGAAGCCATTGCTGTACTCGCGACTGAGGCCATAGCTGCGCTCGACACCCTCGACCCGCAGCACCGCGCCGCGGCTGTCGGCGCTGACCACCACCACGCCGCCGGGACCGGTCTGGCCGACCTTCACCAGCTTGCGCTGGCCATCGACATTGAGCACCGCCGCGCCGGGAAACAGCCCTACCACCCGCACCTGGGGCGCCGCCCAGGCGAACCCGACTGCCGTCAACAGCAGGCCGAGGCCCAGCCACTTCAGACACTGCATCATGCGTCTATCACTCCTCATTCGAACGGATAGGGCTGCTGCCAGCGCGCAAATACCGGGCGCAGGCCGCCGTTTTTGACCAGTTCGTCCATCCGCGTATCGAACACCTGCGCCAGGGCACGTCCGCGCGGGTTGTCGGCAAAGCCCAGGTACAGCGGCAGGCGGGTCAACGGCGTGATGCGAAAGCGCGCCGGCTCGGTCGCCTGACCGAGCACAGCCTCGACCTCGGCGCGCGAGTCGATATAGAAGTCGGCGCGGTGGACCTGCAACATCCGCGGGATATCGCTATCGCGCTGAATTTCCCGGTAGCTTTTCAGATTGGGCAGATAACGCTGGAAAGCGTATCCGCGCATCCACACCAGCTGGGCCGTACCGATGCTCGCCAGCGTCGGCGCCGGCCGCTCGCTCAGGCCCAGGGCGTCGATCTGGTCGGCATCGTAGTGCCAGCGTGGGTAGATGACGCCGTGGTCGATCTCATCGCGATAGGAACCGACCCAGGCATCCGCCTCGCCGCGCTGGACCAGGCCGATGGAGCGGGTATAGGGCACGCTCTGGATCGCCAGCTCGACACCAGCGGGCTCGAACACCTGGCGCAGGATGTCCCAGGCCAGGCCGGTGCCGTCGGCCTCGGTATCCTCTTCCCAGACCTCGCTGGCCAGACGGATATGGCTCGGCACGGCCGATTCGGCCTGGGCACCGGTCCAGGTCAGCAGCCCCATCAGTAACGCCAGCCAGCATCCCCGCATGCGTCGTTCTCTGCTCGCTATAGACCCAGTCCCGCGGCCAGGCCGTTGGCCCAGCCCCACACCAGCAGCTGCATGGCCAGCCAGGCGAATACCCCCGCCAGCACGTCGTCGAGCATGATGCCGACGCCGCCATGCACGTGCCGATCGACCCAGCTGATCGGCCAGGGCTTGAGGATGTCGAACAAGCGGAACATGAGGAAGCCTAGCAGCAACCAGCCCCAGCCTTCCGGCACCAGCCAGAGGGTGATCCACATGCCGACCATCTCGTCCCAGACGATGCCCTCGTGGTCATGTACCCGCAGGTCCTCGGCGACCTTGCCGCACAGCCAGAAGCCGAACAGCATGGTCAGGCCGAGCATCAGCCAGTAGCCCCAGTCCGGGAGCATCTGCCACAGCGGGATGAACGGCAGAGCCACCAGCGAGCCCCAGGTACCCGGCGCCTTGGGCAGGGTGCCCGAGCCGAAACCGAAGGCCAGGAAATGCCAGGGATTGCGCCAGACCGAAGGCGGCACGCGTGAAGTCTCAGACACCGTTGCCCCCGAAATGCTGATAACCCTGCGCCGAGGGCGTGATACGCCCCCCCTGCTCGTCCAGCAGCTGCACCCCCTCCCCGGCCTCGACCCGGCCGATCACCTGCAGCGGCCAGCCGGCCGCCTGCAAGCCGTGCAGCTGGGCGGGCGGCAGGGTGAAAGCCAGCACGTAGTCGTCGCCACCGCTGAGTGCGCACTGGCGCGCGCCCTCCTCGCCGAGCAAGGCCAGCAGCGCCTGGGACAGCGGCAGCCGCGCCTGCTCGACCAGCAGCGCCACCCCGGACGCCGCGGCGATGTGCCCGCAGTCGGCCAGCAGGCCATCGGAAATATCCAGCGCCGCCGTGGCCTTGCCCCGCAGCGCCTGGCCCAGGGCCAGTTGCGGTTGCGGCGACCAATAGCGCGCCAGCAGCGCCTCGGCGACCTGCGCCGGCGCCTGGCGTTGTCCCAGCACCAGCGAGAGTGCCCCGGCGCCGTCACCCAGGCAGCCGCCGACACAGAGCAGATCGCCAGCCTGGGCGCCGCGCCGGGTCAGCGCCTGCCCGGCCGGCACCCGGCCAAACACGGTGACGGTCAGGCTCAACGGGCCCCGCGTGGTATCGCCGCCGATCAGGCGCGCCCCGCACTGCTGCGCCATGCGGTCGAGGCCATGGGCGAAGGCCTGCAGCCAGTCCGGCTCGGCACGGGGCAGGGTCAGGGCCAGGGTGAAACCGATGGGCGTCGCGCCCATGGCGGCCAGATCGCTCAGCGACACCCCGAGGGCGCGCTGGGCGAGCAGAAAGGGGTCGGCCGAAGCCGGGAAGTGCACCGCCTCGACCAGGGTGTCGGTGGACACCGCCAGCTGTTCGCCGGCCGGCAGATCCAGCAAGGCGCAGTCGTCGCCAATGCCCAGGGCCACGCCCTCGCCGGCCTGCGCGCAGGACGCGGCGGCGAAGTAGTGGCGGATCAGTTCGAACTCACCCAAGGCCAGGCGCGTCCGAGTCAGCGCTTGTGGGCGCGAACTTCGTCGGCCCGCAGGCGCGGCGCCAGCTTGTCCAGCACACCGTTGACGAACTTGTGTCCGTCGGTGGCGCCGAACACCTTGGCCAACTCGATGCCTTCGTTGATCACCACCCGATAGGGGATGTCGATGCGGTTCTTCAGCTCGTAGGTGGACAGGCGCAGGATCGACAGCTCGACCGGGTCGATCTCGTCCAGCGGCCGGTCGAGCAGGGGCTCGAAGGCGCCGTCGATCTCGGTCTTCTGCCGCGCCACGCCATGCAAAATCTCATGGAAGTAGGCGCCGTCGACGGCACTGAAGTCATTGTCCACGCGAAACTGCGCTTCGATCTCGTTCAGCGCCTGGCCGGCGATATGCCAGGAATACAGCGCCTGCATGGCCAGGGTGCGCGCCTCGCGGCGCGCCAGGGTCTTGGCACTGGGGCCCTTCTTGGCCGGCTGCGGCTTCTGGCCTTGGCTGTCGTTCTGGCTCACTTGGCCTCCAACTGCGCCAGCAGGCTGACCATTTCCAGGGCGGACAGCGCAGCTTCCGCACCCTTGTTGCCGGCCTTGGTGCCGGAACGCTCGATGGCCTGCTCGATGGAGTCCACGGTCAGCACGCCGAAGGCCACCGGCACGCCGAACTCCATGGACACCTGGGCCAGGCCCTTGGTGCATTCACCGGCGACGTATTCGAAGTGCGGGGTACCGCCGCGAATCACCGCGCCGAGGGCGATGATGGCGTCGAACTCGCTGCGCTGCGCGACCTTCTGCGCCACCAGGGGAATCTCGAAGGCACCCGGCGCACGGATGATGGTGATGTCGCTTTCGCTCACGCCGTGACGCACCAGGGCGTCGACGGCACCGCTCACCAGGCTTTCGACGACGAAGCTGTTGAAGCGGCCGACCACCAGGGCAAAGCGGCCCTTGGGGGCGATGAAAGTACCTTCGATGGTCTTCAGGGTCATAGCGGGTCTCGTCTGGAAAAAGAGCCGGGGCGCCCTTGGCGCCCCTCGGGGTTATTCGGAGGGCAGGTATTCTACAACTTCCAGGTCGAAACCGGATATTGCGTTGAACTTCATTGGCGAACTCATCAGGCGCATCTGGCGCACGCCGAGGTCGCGCAGGATCTGCGAGCCGGCACCGACGGTGCTGTAGGTGGTCGGGCTGGCCGCCTTGTGCTCGTGGCCCAGCTGACGCTCCAGGTGGGCCAGCAGGTCCTGTCCGGTCAGCGGATTGCCCAGCAGCAGCACCACGCCGCTGCCGGCCTTGGCCACCTCGGCCATGGCCGCGCGCAGGCTCCAGCGCCCTTCCTGCTTGACCATGAACAGGTCGCGCAGCGGGTCCATGTTGTGCACCCGCACCAGGGTCGGCTCCTCCGGGCTGATGGCGCCCAGGGTCAGGGCCATGTGCACGTCGCCTTCCACCGCATCGCGGTAGGTCACTAGGTTGAAGTGGCCCTGCTCGGTGTCCAGTTCCTGTTCGCTGATGCGCTCGACGGTGCGCTCGTGAATCAGCCGGTAGTGGATCAGGTCGGCGATGGTGCCGATCTTGATGCCGTGTTCGGCGGCGAACTCCTCCAGCTCCGGGCGGCGGGCCATGGTGCCGTCGTCGTTCATGATCTCGCAGATCACCCCGCTCGGCTCGAAGCCGCCCATGCGCGCCAGGTCGCAGGCTGCCTCGGTGTGCCCGGCACGGGCCAGCACACCGCCTGGCTGCGCCATCAGCGGGAAGATGTGCCCGGGGCTGACGATATCGTCGGCCTTGGCGCTCTTCGCCGCCGCGGCCTGCACGGTGCGGGCCCGGTCGGCGGCCGAGATGCCGGTGGTGACGCCTTCGGCGGCCTCGATGGAGACGGTGAACTTGGTGCCGAAGCCGGAACCGTTGCGCGGCGCCATCAGCGGCAGCTTGAGCAGCTCGCAGCGCTCGCGGGTCATGGGCATGCAGATCAGGCCGCGGGCGAAGCGCGCCATGAAGTTGATGTGCTCGGCGGTGACCGCTTCCGAGGCGATGATCAGGTCGCCCTCGTTCTCGCGGTCCTCGTCATCCATGAGGATGACCATCTTGCCGGCGCGGATGTCTTCGATCAGTTCTTCGATGCTGTTGAGTGCCATGCTGGCGGTTCCTTAATTCTTCAGGTAGCCGTGTTCGGCCAGAAAACTTTCCGTCAGGCCGCCGGCCTTGGGCTCGGCGGCCTTGTCGCCGAGCAGCAGGCGCTCCAGGTAACGCGCCAGCAGGTCGACCTCGAGGTTGACCAGCCGTCCTGGACGGTAGTCGACCATGATGGTCTCGGCCAGGGTGTGCGGGACTATGGTCAGCTCGAACTCGGCGCCGCTGACCGCGTTCACCGTCAGGCTGGTGCCGTCGACGGTGATCGAGCCCTTGTGGGCGATGTACTTGGCCAGTTCCCGCGGCGCGCGGATCTTGAATTGCACGGCACGGGCGTTGTCCTCGCGGGACAGCACCTCGCCGACGCCGTCGACATGACCACTGACCAGGTGACCGCCCAGGCGGCTGGTCGGGGTCAGGGCCTTTTCCAGGTTGACCCGGCTGCCGGGCTTGAAGTCGATGAAGGCGGTGCGCGCCAGGGTTTCGCGGCTGACGTCGGCCCAGAAACCGTCGCCCGGCAGCTCCACCGCGGTCAGGCACACGCCGTTTACCGCGATGCTGTCGCCCAGCTTTACATCGCCCAGGTCGAGCTTGCCGGTCTCGACGTAGACACGCACGTCGCCGCCCTTGGGGCTCAACGCCCGGATATTGCCGATGGCCTCGATTATGCCGGTGAACATAGCGCCTCCGCGGACTCGGATACGACACGCAGCGGAGCGAACACGCCGCGTGCCGGGATCGATTGATAAGCCTGTGACATCTAGACGAACTCCTGTTTATAAACAAACAGGGCGTGACTGATCGAAAGGGATCTAGCAGGCGCCCGCATCGGCGCCCTTTCAGACAATCCCGCTCTCTCTTTATCCGGACTGTGACCGTCGGCCCCGGGATCGCACCGGGTCTGCTGACCTTGCCATCGCCCTGCAACAGGACAGTCGGCAAGCGCTCGCGGGCTCGACGCCTTGCGCGCCATTACCGCCGGTGGGGAATTGCACCCCGCCCTGAGAACGTTGCGGCCACCAGGTGGCCGACAGGCGTTTTACCACAATTGACCCGCGCCTGCATGGCTGCGAGCGCGCCCGGGCCTGCGATCGGCCGATCAGCCCTTGGCCTTGGGCACGGCGATGATCCGCCAGTCCTCACCCACCGCACGCATATCGACGATCTCCAGCTCCGGCGCCTCGGCCATGCGCGCCAGGGGCAGCTCGAGCAGCGGCCGGGCAGTGGAGCCGAGCAGCTTGGGCGCGACGAACAGCTGGTATTCGTCGACCAGGCCCTGGCGGGCGAAGGCCCCGGCCAGGCGCGGCCCGGCCTCGACCAGCACCTCGTTGGCGCCGCGCGCGGCCAGTTCGGCCAGCAGCTTGCGCAGATGCACGTGGCCGTTACTGCCGGGCACGGCCAGCAGCTCGTGCCCCTCCTCGAGAAAGCGCTCGCGCGCCGCGGCGGCGGCACAGGTGGCCACCAGCGCCGGCCCGGCCCGGAAGAACGGCACGTCCAGTGGCACCCGCAGGCGCCCGTCGATCAGCACCCGCAGCGGTGGACGGGCCGCGGCCAGGGCGGTCAGTTCGGCGCCCAGGCCCAGTTCGTCGGGGCGCACGGTCAGCCGCGCGCCGTCGGCCAGCACCGTGTCGGCTCCGCTCAGCACCACGCTGGAACGGGCGCGCAAGCGCTGCACCGCGGCCCGCGCCGCCGGCCCGGTGATCCACTGACTCTCGCCGCTGGCCATGGCGGTGCGGCCGTCCAGGCTCATCGCCAGCTTGACCCGGACCAGGGGCAGCCCCTGCTCCATACGCTTGATGAAACCGGCATTGAGAATCCGCGCCTCGCCTTCGAGCACCCCGCTGAGCACCTCGATCCCGGCCTGCTGCAGGCGCGCCAGGCCATTGCCGGCCACCTGCGGGTTGGGGTCCTGCATGGCCGCGACCACCCGTTTGACGCCGGCGGCGATCAGCGCGTCGGCGCAGGGCGGCGTGCGTCCATGGTGACTGCAGGGCTCCAGGGTCACGTAGGCGGTGGCGCCGCGGGCCCGCTCGCCGGCCTGGCGCAGCGCGTGCACCTCGGCATGGGGCTCGCCGGCCCGGGCATGCCAGCCTTCGCCGACAATGCGCCCATCGGCGACCACGACGCAGCCGACGCGCGGGTTCGGGTGGGTGGAGTACAGGCCCTTGCGGGCCAGCTCGAGGGCGCGGGCCATGAAGGCCTGGTCACAGTTGTGCATCAGTCTTTCGACGGCTCGCGGGACAGGCGCTCGATTTCCTCGCGGAATTCGTTGAGATCCTGGAAGCGCCGGTACACCGAGGCGAAGCGGATGTAGGCGACCTCGTCGAGCTTCTGCAGCTCGCCCATCACCAACTCACCGAGCACCAGCGACTTGATCTCGCGCTCGCCGGTGGCGCGCAGCTTGTGCTTGATATGGGCGATGGCCGCCTCCAGGCGCTCGATGCTCACCGGACGCTTCTCCAGCGCACGCTGCATGCCGGCGCGCAGCTTCTCTTCATCGAAGGGCTGGCGGCTGCCGTCCTGCTTGATCAGCCGCGGCATCACCAGCTCGGCGGTTTCGAAGGTGGTGAAACGCTCCTCGCAGGCCAGGCACTCGCGCCGGCGGCGCACTTGCTCGCCCTCGGCGACCAGGCGCGAGTCGATGACCTTGGTGTCGTTGGCACCGCAGAACGGACAGTGCATAGATGGGCTAGGCCTTGAACGGAAAGGCGTCATGGTAGCGCATCCCGCAGGCAAGACAAGCCGCCTACTTTGCGGTATACAGGCGCGCCTGCAACTAAGCTTCCAGGCACCCGTGCCGATGGACTTCCCCATGTCGCCGAGACCGCTTGCAGCGTTTGCCCTGGCCGTATTACTCGCCGCCTGCGCAAGCGCCCCCGACACTGCCGCGCCGCCAGCGGCCAGCCCCAAGCCCGCCGCGCCCCCGCCACCCGTGCCCGAGCACCTGCGCGAGCTCAGCGGACTGCTGCTCGGCGTGCCCAGCGGCGCCGAGGTCGAGCTGGCCCTGCTGACCCTGGACCAGCGCGGCCTGCCGCAGCGCCTGTTGGGCAACATCCAGTTGAGCGGCAACGGCCGCGCCCTGCCGTTCCGCCTGAGCTTCAACCCGCACGCCTTCCCCCGTAACCTGCGAGTCGAATTGCGTGGCCGCGCCCATCACTCCGGCCGCCTGATCCTGCGCCTGCCGCCCCTGCCCATCCGTCACGCCGACAACCAGGGCGTCGGCAGCTTGCGCCTAGTGCCGGCGCCATGAATGCGCCCGCGCAGCTGCAGCGCGCATTGGCCGAGCTGCTCGGCGACGCCCGCCTCGGCGTCGCCACCTTGCCCGGCAGCGAGCTGCGGCTGTGGCTGATCGATGCCGCCAATATGGATCGCGCCTTCAGCCCGGATGAAACCCGGCGCATCCTTGAGGAACCGCCCTACTGGTGTTTCTGCTGGGCCAGCGGCCTGGTGCTGGCGCGCTGGCTGGCCGAGCATCCGCACTGGGTACGCGGCAAGCGCGTGCTGGACTTCGGCGCCGGCTCCGGGGTGGCGGCCATTGCCGCGGCCAGGGCCGGAGCACTGGAAGTGATGGCCTGCGACCTGGATCCGCTGGCCCTGCTGGCCTGCCAGGCCAACGCTGCACTCAATGGCGTCGAGCTGAGCTACTCGGCGGACTTCTTTCAGGAGACCGACCGCTTCGACCTGATCATCGTCGCCGACGCGCTCTACGACCGCGCCAACCTGCCGCTGCTCGATCAGTTCCTCAGCCGCGGCCGTGAGGCCCTGGTGGCCGACTCGCGGGTACGGGATTTTCGCCACCCGCTGTATCAGCGCCTCGCGCTGCTCGACGCCTGCACCTGGCCGGACCTGGCCGAACCGGCTGAGTTTCGCCAGGTCAGCCTGTACCACGCACAACGCAGCTGAACGCCGCGGTGGCCACCGCCCTTGTTTCCAGCCACCCACGGCCGCATCTATAGTCCTAACCACTTTGCCCCTGTCCGAGACCGACCATGAGCGACACCCCCTATATCTTCGACGTATCCGGCGCCGCCAGCTTCGAACAGCTGGTCGTCCAGAACTCCTTTCACAAACCGGTGCTGGTGGACTTCTGGGCCGAATGGTGTGCGCCCTGCAAGGCGCTGATGCCGCTGCTGGCGAAGATCGCCGAGGGCTACCAGGGTGAGCTGCTGCTGGCCAAGGTCGACTGCGACGCCGAGCAGGACATCGTCGCCCGCTTCGGCATCCGCAGCCTGCCCACCGTGGTGCTGTTCAAGGACGGCCAGCCGGTCGATGGCTTCGCCGGCGCCCAGCCGGAGTCGGCGATCCGCGCCATGCTCCAGCCCCACGTCGCCGAGCCCGCGGCCCCCGAGGCCGACCTGCTGCAGAGCGCCCAGGCGCTGTTCGCCGACGGCCGCATCGGCGAAGCGGAAGCCCTGCTCAAGCAGTTGCTCGGCGAGGACAACGAAAACGCCGGCGCTCTGATTCTCTACGCCCGCTGCCTGGCCGAGCGGGGCGAACTGGGCGAAGCCGAGACCGTGCTCAATGCGGTCCAGGGCGATGAACACAAACAGGCCCTGGCCGGCGCCCGCGCGCAACTGACCTTCCTCCGGCAGGCCGCCGACCTGCCGGAGGTGGCCAGCCTGAAGAGCCGCCTGGCGCAGAACGGCGAAGACGACGAGGCCGCCTACCAGCTGGCCATTCAGCAACTGGCCCGCCAGCAGTACGAGGCGGCGCTGGACGCCCTACTCAAGCTGTTCGTGCGCAACCGCGGCTATGCCGACGGCGTGGCCCACAAGAGCCTGCTGCAGGTGTTCGACCTGCTCGGCAACGACCACCCGCTGGTCACCACTTACCGACGCAAGCTGTACCAGGCGATCTACTGACATGGAGCCGCCCTTTCAGTTACTGCTGCGGGTGCGCTATGCCGAGTGCGACGCCCAGCAAGTGGTGTTCAACGCCCGCTACGCCGACTACATCGACCTGGCTGCCGGGGAGTTCTACCGGGCCCTGCTCGGCAGCTATCGGGCCTTGCTGGAGCGGGGCCTGGACACCCAGGTGGTGCGCCTGAACATCGACTGGAGCGCATCGGCGCACTTCGACGAGGTGCTCGAACTGCGCGTGCAGACCCTGCGCATCGGCAACAGTTCCTACAGCCTGCAGGTGGACATCCTGCGCCATGAGGACCAGCGGCTGCTCGCAAGGGGCGAAGTCACCTACGTCATGGTCGACAGCACGGCCTTGCACAAGGTCAGCGTTCCCGACGACCTGCGCGAATTGCTGCAGCGCGGCGCGCCGGGGGTGCGCATCGACCAGGCCGGCTAATCGCCCTGCCAGTGATAGACCGGTGTGTCCGCGCCGGTTTCCACGCGCACCTGGGGACTATGGCGCAGACGCACCAGCAGGCGCTTGCCCGCGGCCTCGCCGCCGCTCAGCGCGGCCAGCTGGGCCAGCAGCTGCGGCCCCTCGACCTGCCTAGCCTGGCGCAACAGCTCCAGGGTGGTGCGCCACAGGCTGTCGCCCTGCTCCACCACCGGCGCTGCCGCGGCGACTGGCTCGGCGACCGCCGCCGGCAAATGCTTGGCCAGCTGCGCCCAGTCCTCGGCGTCCAGTTCCAGGGTCAAATCCACCGGCCAGTCGCCGATCCGTCCGCGTATGCGCACCATTGCCCATCCCTCCCAATCGATGCCGCCATGCTCCCATGGCGGCCGCCGATGGCCAAGGGGCTGGCCAGCCCAGGGCCAAGTTGTTATAACATAACCATTCATACTTCTCGGATCGGAGACCTCCATGCGCCGCCTGCTGCTTGCCCTGCCCTTCGCCCTGCTGCCCCTGGCCATCGCCCAGGCCAACGAGCACGACCATGCGCACGAGAGCCTGAGCGCCCACGAGCACGGCGCAGCCAGCCTCAATGTGGTACTCGAAGGCCTGCGCCTGGAACTGCAGCTGGAAAGCCCGGCGATGAACCTGGTGGGCTTCGAGCACGCCGCCGCAAGCGACGCCGACAAGGCCAAGGTTGCCGCCGTCAAGGCCGAGCTGGAGCAGCCGCTGACGCTGTTCGCCCTCGCCGCCGGCGACTGCAAGGTGACCCAGGTGGAACTGCAAAGCCCGCTATTTGGCGGCGATGCCCATGACCACGAGCACCACGCCGACGAAGGCGAGCACAGCGAGGTCCACGCCCACTATCGCTTCGACTGCACCCGCGCGAACGAATTGAAACAACTGGACCTGGGCGAACTGTTCAAACGCTTCCCCGCCACCGAGAAGATTCAGGTACAACTGATCGGCCCGAGCGGCCAGCAGGGCGTCGAGCTGACCGCGGCGCAGCCACGCCTGAGTTTCTGAGCCGTTGCGGGAGCGGACCCGCCTCTCCCGCAGCGACAGCCCTGGCCCCACGAATCACCCGATAGCCGGACCATGACCCAAGCTCTGATCGAACTCGCCGACCTCGGCTTCGCCTGGCCCGGCCAGGCGCAATTGCTGGATATTCCCCACTTCTCCCTGCAACGCGGCGAGACCCTGTTTCTCAAGGGCCCCAGCGGCAGTGGCAAGACCACCCTGCTCGGCCTGCTCGGCGGCGTGCAGCGGGCCCAGCACGGGCATATCCGTCTGCTCGGCCAGGACCTCGGCCAGCTCTCCGCCGGCGCCCGCGACCGCTTCCGGGTCGACCACACCGGCTACATCTTCCAGCAGTTCAACCTGCTGCCGTTTCTCTCGGTGCGCGACAACGTCGAGCTGCCCTGCCGCTTCTCGCGGCTGCGAGCGCAGCGCGCCAGCCAGCGTCACGGCAGCGTCGACGGGGCCGCCGCCGCCCTGCTCGAGCACCTGGGCCTGCAGACCGAGCTGCTCGAGCGCCGCGCCGACCAGCTGTCCATCGGCCAGCAGCAGCGCGTCGCCGCCGCCCGCGCGCTGATCGGCCAGCCGGAACTGGTGATCGCCGACGAGCCCACCTCGGCGCTGGACCATGACGCCCGCGAGAGTTTCCTCCAGTTGCTGTTCGCCGAATGCCGCGCGGCTGGCGCCAGCCTGCTGTTCGTCAGCCATGACCAGAGCCTGGCCCACCTGTTCGATCGCAGCCTGTCGCTGGCCGAGCTCAACCGCGCCGCGCGCACCCGGGAGGCCTGAGATGCACCTGCTGCGCATCGCCCTGGCCAGCCTGGCCAACCGCCGCTTCACCGCGCTGCTGACGGTGTTCGCCATCGCCCTGTCGATGTGCCTGCTGCTGGCCGTCGAGCGGGTGCGCCACGAGGCCCGCGCCAGCTTCGCCAGCACCATCAGCGGCACCGACCTGATCGTCGGGGCGCGCTCGGGCAGCGTGAACCTGCTGCTGTACTCGGTGTTCCGCATCGGCAACGCCACCAACAACATCCGCTGGGACAGCTTCCGCCACTTCGCCGAGCACCCCCAGGTCAAATGGGCCATCCCCCTGTCGTTGGGCGACTCGCACCGCGGCTACCGGGTGCTCGGCACCAGCACCGCCTATTTCGAGCACTATCGCTTCGCCCGCGACCGCCAGTTGCAACTGGCCGAGGGCCGGCCCTTCGACAGCGATCCGTTCGAGGTGGTGCTCGGTGCCGAGGTGGCCGAGGCGCTGCACTACCGGCTCGGCGCCGAACTGGTACTGGCCCACGGCGTGGCCGATATCAGCCTGCTCAAGCACGACGACAAGCCGTTCACGGTGGTCGGCATCCTCGCCCGCACCGGCACCCCGGTGGACCGCACCCTGCACATTTCCCTGGGCGGCATGCAGGCGCTGCACCTCGACTGGCAGAGCGGCATGCCGGCCCGCGGCTCGGCCAGGATCTCGGCCGAGCGGGCCCGCACCCTGGACCTGCAGCCCGAGGCCATTACTGCAGTGCTACTGGGGCTCAACAGCAAGATCGCCACCTTCAGCGTCCAACGCGCGATCAACGAGTTCCGCGGCGAGCCGCTGCTGGCCATTCTTCCCGGGGTCGCCCTGCAGGAGCTGTGGAGCCTGATGGGCACGGCGGAGCGGGCACTGTTCGTGGTCTCGTTGTTCGTCGTGCTGACCGGGCTGATCGGCATGCTCACGGCGATCCTCACCAGCCTCAATGAACGGCGCAGGGAGATGGCCATTCTGCGCTCGCTCGGCGCCCGGCCCTGGCACATCGGCGGCCTGCTGGTGCTGGAGGCGTCGGCGCTGGCGCTGGCCGGCTTGCTGCTGGGCCTGCTGCTGCTGTACCTGGGCATCGCCGTCGCCCAGGCCCCGGTGCAGGCCTACTACGGCCTGTACCTGCCGCTGAATGCGCCGACGCCCTATGAGTGGAGCCTGCTCGGCGCTATTCTGGCCGCCGCCCTGTTGATGGGTGGCGTGCCGGCCTGGCGCGCCTACCGGCAGTCGCTCGCCGACGGCCTGTCCATTCGTTTGTGAGGCTCCTGCATGTTCCGTTCCCTGTTTGTCGCCCTGCTCGCTGTCCTGGCCTTGCCGTGCGTGGCGGAACAGGCCCGTGAGCTGACCTGGTCCGAGCTGATCCCCGCCGACGCGCCGCCGCAGATCAGCTCGCCCGCCCCCGTGCATGACCTGTCGCAGCTGGCCGACGCCCTGGCCGCCGAAACGGCCCCGGCGGCGAAACAGCAGGCGCCGGCCGCCCCCGTGGTCAAGGCCCTGCACGGCAGCGCGGTGAAACTGCCGGGCTACATCGTGCCGCTGGATGTCAGCGAGGAAGGCCGCGTCACCGAGTTCCTCCTGGTGCCCTACTTCGGCGCCTGCATCCATGTGCCGCCACCGCCGTCCAACCAGATCGTCCACGTCACCAGCGAGCTGGGCGTGCTGCTCGATGCGCTGTACCAGCCGTTCTGGATCGAGGGCCCGCTGCAGGTCGAGTCGAGCAGCAGCGAGCTGGCCGAGGCCGGCTACCGGATGCAGGCGCAGAAGATCTACGCCTACCAGCTGGAAGACGGCTGAGCGCAGGCCGGCAATCCGCGATACGGTCCAAACCTAAAAAGCCAGCCCCATGGGGCTGGCTTTTTCGTCTTCGCCCAGGCACTCAGCGTGCACTGGCGTGCCGATCCTGCTCCTCGCGGCGCAACTCCTGCTGCGCCCATTCGCGCCAGGCACGGACCTGGCGGCGCTCGGCGCCGACACCCTCGGCCTTCGCCAGGGCGGCCAGGCCCGCACGCCAACGGCGCTGCTCCAGCTCCAGCTGGGCCAGGCTCAGCCAATGCCGGGCACTGCCGGTGCGCTGCGCCAGCTCGCGGAACTGCGCCGCCGCCGCGTCGCGCTCGCGCGCCTGCCACCAGAGCTGGGCAAGGCGCTCCTGGCGCTCGGCGGTACGCGGCAGCAGCCCCTGCTCGAGCATCCCGGTCAGCAGCTGGGCGCCCTGCCAGGGCTGCTGCGCCGCGCCGGCCAGCAGCGCCAGGCTGTCCAGTTCGGCCGCGCTGAAACGCAGGCCCTTGCTGTGGGCGGCACGCAGGGTAGCCAGGGCCTTGGCATGGCCGCCGCCCAACTGTTGCAAGGCCGCCAGCTGGCGCCAGCGCGTGGACTGCTCGGGCTCGCGAGCGAGCAGCCGGCGCTGCCAGCGCTCGGCGGCCGGATAACGCTCGAGATCGGCGTTTACCGCCACCAGGAACTGCAGCCAGCTGTCCGCTGCCCGGGGATTGGCCTGCACGTAGCGCTCGGCCAGGGGCAGGGCCTTTGCCGGCTGTTCCAGGCTCTGATAGGCCTGCACCAGCAGTTGCAGTTCCGCCTCCCCGGCCGCGGCCTGACGCGGCGCCAGCAGCTCCACGACCCGCGCGTAGCGGCGCTCCAGCAGATTCAGTCTGGCCAGGTTCAGCTGCTCATCGGCCGCCAGGTCGGCGGCCAGCTCGCCGCTTTGCAGCGCCTGCTCCAGCCAGTCGATCGCCGCGGCGTTCTGCCCCTGCGCCCAGGCCAGGTAGCCACGACTGCGCCACAGCAGGGCCTGCTCCAGGCTGCCGGACGGGGCCGTGGCCGCCTCCAGGGCGCGCCGGGCGGCGGCGTAGTCGCCCTGCTGCTGGGCGCTCTGCGCGGCATTCAGGGCGCGGAAAACCGCCGGGTCGACGCTCTGGGTGGCAGCCAGCACGGTGCCGCTCATGCAGAGCATCAGCGTTAGCAACAGACGAGGCATCTCAGCGCCCTCCTTCCAGGCGGAAGTACAGGGTCTTCACCGCCTCGCGGGCCACGGCCAGACCATTCTCCGTGCGCGGGGCGAAGCGCCAGCGCACGGCGGCCCGGCGCGCCTCGCGCTCGAAGACATTGGCCGGGCTGGCCTCCAGCACCCGCAGGTTCTCCACCGCCCCGGAGCGGTTGATGGTGAAGGCCAGCCTGACGTGGCCCTGGATGCCGCGCTGCAGGGCGTAGCGCGGGTATTCGGGGCTGACGTCGTTGAGCGGCATCACCTCGCTCTCCGCCCCCCCGGGCTGGCCAGCGGCCTCGCTGGCGGCGGCGCTACCGGGGGCCGACACGCCCGCCGCCAGGCCGCTGAGGCTCGGCGTCGGCGCACTGGCGACACTGACCGCACTGCTCAAGCTGGGCACGGCCAGGTCCAGGGCCGGCAGCGTGGTGCTGGGCGCCGCCGCCAGCGGCGTGGGCGCCGGCGGCGTCTGGGTGGGCTGGGCCTGGGGCGGCTGCGGTGCCTGCTGGCGCGAGCGGGTGGCGGCACGGCTCGCCTCGCCGTCGAGGCGCACGAAGTTGGCCACGGTCACCGGCGCATCGCTCGGCTGGCTGCGCGGCGGCGCGACCAGGTAGAGCATCAGGGCGAACAAGGCCAGGACCATCAGGCAGGCACCGAGGAAGGACAGCGCCAGACGCATCAGAGCGCCCCCGTACTGGCGGCCAGGGCGACGTCCTGCACGCCGGCCAGGCGCGCCTGGTCCATGACCTGCACCACCAGGCCGGTGCGCGCATCCTGATCGGCCTGTACCACCACCGCACCGTCCGGCTGATCGACCCGCAGGCGCTCGACATGGGCGCGCACGCTGCGCACATCGACCTGCTTTTTGTCCATCCACACCTGGCCGTCGGCGGTGATGGCGATAAGGATATTGCCCTTGTCCTGGGGGCTGGCGGTCTGCGCCTGGGGACGCTGCACCTCGACGCCGGCCTCCTTGATGAAGGAGCTGGTGACAATGAAGAAGATCAGCATGATGAAGACCACGTCGAGCATCGGCGTCAGGTCGATGCCGGTGTCTTCGTCTTGCTGGTGATGACGGCGCATTCTCATATTCTTGCAGCCTCAGTCATGACGCAGCTGGTCGGCCAGCTGCTCGAGGGCCCGGCGGGCATCGCGTTCCAGACGCGCCAGGCTGAACAATCCACTGATGGCCAGGACCATCCCGGCCAGGGTCGGCAGGGTCGCCTGCCAGACCCCGGCAGCCATGCCGCGGGGGTTGCCGGTGCCGTTCAGCGCCAGCACGTCGAACACCGCGACCATGCCGCTGACGGTGCCGAGCAGCCCCAGCAGCGGATACAGCGCCACCAGGGTCTTGCCCAGGCGCAGGGGCCCGGCCAGCTGCTGGCGGGCCTGGGCCAGCCAGGCGCTGCGCACCGTCCGCTGCCAGTTGCCGCCCCCCTCGCGCAGCAACCGCTGCCAGGCCCGTCGACGCTCTTCGCCCCAGCGCGGGAAGATCCGCCGCACGTACCAGAAACGTTCGAACACCAGGGTCCAGAACAGCACGCAGAGCCCGGCCAGCCCCCACATCACCACGCCGCCGGCGGCCATGAAGTCGAGCAGTCCATGGCTGCTGTCGACCAGGCGCAGCCACAGGCCGAGTCCGTCACTCACGGCGCGGTGTCCCCGACAGGTGCAGGGCGATCAGGCCGGCGCTCTGCTGCTCGAGCAACTGGATCAGCCCCTTGCTGCGGCTGGCCAGCAGGCTGTGCAGGAACAGCAGCGGGATCGCCACCACCAGGCCCAGCACCGTGGTCACCAGGGCCTGGGAGATGCCCTCGGCCATCAGCCGCGAATCGCCACCGCCCTGGGTGATGGCCTGGAAGGTGACGATCATCCCGGTGACCGTGCCGAGCAGGCCGAGCAGCGGCGCCACCGCGGCCAGCAGCTTGAGCAGGCCCTGGCCACGCTCCAGCGGCGGGGTCTCCTGCAGGATCGCCTCGTCCAGCTTGAGCTCCAGGGTCTCCAGGTCGGCCAGCTGCGGCGCGGGCCCGAGCACGCCGATCACCCGGCCCAATGGATTGTCCGCACGCGGCGTGCCGAGTTCGCGGATCTGCGCGCTCACCCCACGGCCGACACCGACCAGATGGACCAGGCGCCAGATGGCCAGGAGCAACCCCACCACGCCCAGCACGACTATCACCCCGCCGACCAGGCCGCCCTGCTGCAGGCGATCCCACAGGGTCGGCTGGCGCTGCAGCTGCGCCAGCAGGGCGCCACGACTGGGGTCGATCGGCAGGCGGGCGAGGCCCTCCTGGCTGCCGCGGTAGTCCGCGACCAGGCCCAGGCCGGCCGGCTGCCGGGACGGCGCCAGTAGCTCGCCGGCATCGGCGTCATAGCGCAGGAAGGCCCCGTCGCCGAAAGCGGAGAAGGTGCCGACGCGCAGCACCGGCTGAGCGCTGCGGGTGCCATCGGCGGCCACCACCGGCAGCTCGACCTGCTCGATACGGCCACTGGCGGCCAGGTCTTCGAGCAGCAGCATCCAATAGCCCTCCAGGTCCTCGGCCGAGGGCAGGTTGCGGCTCTCGGCCAGGGCCGTTAGGCGCCCCAAGCGCTCGGGGTACTGGGCGTTGAGCAGGCTGTCCTGCCATTGCCCGGCGACATCGCCGGCGCTCTGGCGAACCACCGCGAACAGCTCGCCGAGATGCCCGGCGCGCTGATTCAGCCGCTGCTCCCGCTCGGCCAGCTCCGCCTCCTGGCGATCGAACTCGGCCTTCAGCCGCTCGGCCTCGGCCTTCTGCTCGTGCAGGGCGGCGCGGGCGCCGGCCAACAGGCGCGCGCGCTCGCCGCGCTCGGCGACGAAGGCCTGCTCGCGCGCCGCCATGGCCGCGACCTCGGCCACGCGCTCGGCGCGAATGCGCTGCAGCAGCTGATCGGGATCGAGCGACTCGGCGGCGCCGGCCAGGGCCGGCAGCAGGGCCAGGGCGAACAACAGTCGAAGGCTCATGGTCGTGCCTCCTGGCTCAGGGTCTTCACCGGCAGGTCGAGCAGCGCGGGACCCTGCTCCTGGCGGGCGATGGCAATGGCCCGGTACAACGGGCGTCGGGCCCCGCCATCGAGTGGTTGCCAGCTGCGGCTGTGCGGGCTCCACCAGCCGCTCTCATGACCGTCGAGGGTCTGGTAGTAGAGCATCGTCCGCCCCAGGCGCAGAAACTGCACGCTACGCGCACCGGCCTCGCCCTGCAGCTCGCCGCGCCAGGCCTCCAGGGTACGACCGTAGTCGCTCTCGACCTGGTAGGCCTCGAGGATGCGCCGGTACTTTTCCGCCAGGCTGACGTCGGCGCGCGGCAGCAGTTCCTGCAACTGGGCCAGGCGGTCGGCGCGCTCCTCGGGCAGGAAGGGCAGGTCCGCGGCGATGAACTGGCCTAGGACCTCGACCATCCGCGCCATCTGCGGTGTCACCGCCTGCTGGGTACGCTCGATGCCCTCCAGCTGGCGCTGATAGCTCGCCAGCTCCTGGCGCTGGGCGGCGACCAGCGCACGCAGCTGACGGTTGTAGTCCTGAAGGGCCTCGGCCTGCTGCAGGGCAGCGCGGTACTCGGTGAGCATCCCGCGGCTGCTGTCATCGAGCTGTTCGATGCGCGCCTGGGAGGCCTTGGCCTCGAGGGCCAGACGCTGGCTTTCGTCCAGCGCGGCATCCAGCGGCGCCGCCAGCAGCGGCGCACTGGCAAGCAGCACGGCCGCGGCCAGTGCTCGGGGGGAATCTAGGGGCATGGGACAGTCCTCGTCCTTGGGCCAGATCAAAAAGAGAACCATTATCATCTTTAGTCGCAGCGAAGGCAACGACCAGATTCCAATGACAGCGCCTGCGCGCTCTATTGAGCCAAGTCAAAAGCGCCTTTTCCTAGCGCCCTAACAATGCCGCCAGCACCGCCACCCCTGACCCAACTGGAGCCGCCCATGCGCAAGCCGCTGTTCACCCTCACCCTCCTCACCGCCCTGCTGACCGCGGGCCCGGCCCAGGCCCAGGCCCAGGCCTATCAGGCCGGTGACATCGTTCTGCGCGCCGGCGCCATCGGCGCAGACCCACGGGAAGAGAGCGGCGACATATGGGTCGGCGCCCTGAACAGCCAGGTAGCCGGAACCCGGGCCACCGTGACGAGCGACACCCAACTGGGCCTGACCGCCACCTACATGCTCAGCGTGCATTTGGGCATCGAACTGCTGGTCGCCACACCCTTCAATCACGATGTCGGCGTGAAAGGCATGCCGGGCATCTTCGCCGGGCTGAACGGCCAACTGGGCGAACTCAGGCAGCTGCCGCCGACCTTGAGCCTGGTGTACTACCCGCTGGCGAACGCCTCGGCCTTGCAGCCCTATGTCGGCGCCGGCCTCAATTACACCTGGTTCTTCGACACGCAACTGAGCAGCGCAGCCGAAACCAAGGGATTTGAGGGCCTGGACCTAGAGGACTCATGGGGGCTGGCCGCACAGCTCGGCGTGGACTATCTGTTGAGCGACAACCTGCTGCTCAACGCCCAGGTGCGCTATATCGACATCGACACCAGCGCCACCACCTCCTACGGCGGCGCCGAGGTCAAGGTCGACCTGGACGTCGACCCGTACGTCTATATGCTCGGCCTCGGCTACCGCTTCTAGGCGCGCTACGCCTCACAAAAAAGCCGGCATGGCGCCGGCTTTCGGGGTCAGGGCGAAAGCCTCAGTCGAGACCGAGCAGGCCCTGCAGGCCCTTGCGCAAGGGCGTCGCGGGCGGCAGCCGGTAGCTGCTGCGCAGGCGTCCGTTGTCGGCCCGCGAATGGCGGATATCGCCCGGCCGCGGCGCCTGGTGGCTGACCGGCGGCAGACCGCCGAACAGGCCGCCGATCTCGGCCAGCAGCTGATTGAGGCTGGTGGCCTGGTTCCAACCGACGTTGACCGCCCCACTGACCACCTGCGGCGCCAGCAGGGCCTGCAGCAGCAGCTCGACCAGGTCGGCGACATAGAAGAAGTCACGGGTTTGCTCACCATCGCCGAACACGGTGATCGGCAGGCCCTGCTGGGCGCGCTGGGTGAAGATGCTGATCACCCCGGAATAGGGCGAGGACGGGTCCTGGCGCGGGCCGAATATATTGAAGAAACGAAAGACCGCCGGCTGCAGGCCGTGCTGGCGACGGTAGAAGTCCAGGTAGTGCTCGCTGGCCAGCTTGTCCGCCGCATAGGGGGTCAGCGGTGCCTTCGGCGTGTCCTCGTCGATCGCCTGACCCTCGCCGTTGTTGCCATAGACCGCCGCGCTGGAGGCGAACAGCACCCGCTTGACGCCCTGCTCGCGCATGGCCTCGCAGACATTCAGGGTGCCGACGAAGTTGCTCTGGTGAGTGCTCACCGGATCGTCCACCGATGCCTGCACCGAGGCCACCGCGGCCAGGTGCGCCACGGCCTGGCAGCCACTCAGCGCCTCACTCACCAGCGCCGCATCGGCGACGTCGCCTTCGAGCAACTGCAGGCGCGGATTGTCCATTGGCAGGTTGCTGCGCTTGCCCATCGACAGGTTGTCCAGCACCCGCACGCTGCGGCCTTGGGCCAGCAGGGCATCGACCAGGTGCGAGCCGATGAAGCCGGCACCGCCGGTAACCAGAACGGGCGCGTCAGACATGGCGGTAGTAGCTATCCAGTAGGCTCGGCAACCCGGCGCGCCAGGCGCGCGGCTTGATGCCGAAGGTGTGGAAGATCTTCTTGCAGGCGAGCACCGCATGTTGCGGCTCCACCGCGGCGTCGGCGCGGGCGGCATGAGCCTGGGCGGCGATCTCCTCCACCAGGTTATGACGATAGTGACGCGCCTCGCTCAGCACCGCCTGGCCCAGCGCCAGCGCAGTGGTCGCCTCGTGACCACCGTAGTGGTAGGTGCCCCACAGCGGCGACTCGCAGTCGAGCTGCTTGAGTACGGCGAGGATCACCCGCGCGGCATCGTCCACCGGGGTCGGATTGCCCCGCCGATCGTCGGCGAGACGCACCTCCTGCTCGCCCTCGGCGCGGGCCAGGAAGCGGGCGAGCAGCCCCTGGGGGCTGTCATCCAGCAGCCAGCCGAAGCGCAGCAGCACGTGTTTTGGGCAGGCCGATCGAACGCTCTGCTCCAGGCGCCAGAGGGCCAGACCGCGCTCGCCCAGGGGCTGCGGGTCTTCCTTCTCGCTGTAGGCGGTGACCCGCGAGCCGTCGAACACCCGGTAGCTGGAGGGCTGCAGCAGGCGGATTTCGTGATGCTTGCACAGCTCGGCCAGGCGCTCGACCGCCCGCTCCTGGGCAGCCAGGCGTGCAGCGTCGACGCCCTCGGCCTGGAACCAGTCGAAGTAATAGGCCAGGTTGACCAAAGCGTCGGGGCGGGTGTCGTCGAGCAGCTGGGTCAGGCTGGCGGCATCCCAGCCGGCGTTAGGCGGACGCGGGGCGAGGAAGCCGATGTCTTCCTCGGCGCCGAGACGGATCAGGGACTGCCCCAGCGCATTGCCGCCACCCAGCAGCATCAGGCGCATTCGCATGATTAAGGCTGAACTCAGGCGATCAGAACGGGATGTCGTCGTCGAAGCTGTCGAAATCAGCCGCCGGTTGGGCCGGCTGCTGTGCTGCCGGGCGCGGGGCCTGCTGCTGCGGGGCACGCTGAGGTGCCGGGCGCTGCTGGCGCGGCGCCGAGTCGCCGCTGTCGCCGCTCGGGCGGCCGCCAAGCAGCTGCATGGTGCCCTGCATGTCGACGATGACTTCGGTGGTGTAGCGCTTGACGCCGTCCTTTTCCCACTCGCGGGTCTGCAGCTTGCCCTCGATGTACACCTGGGAGCCCTTGCGCAGGTACTCGCCGGCGATCTCGGCGACCTTGCCGAACAGCGACACGCGGTGCCACTCGGTCTTCTCGACCTTCTGCCCGGTCTGCTTGTCGGTCCACTGCTCGCTGGTGGCCAGGCTCAGGTTGGTGACCGCGTTGCCGCTGGGCAGGTAGCGGGTTTCCGGGTCCTGTCCGCAGGTACCGACCAGAATGACTTTGTTAACCCCACGGGCCATAACGTTCTCCTAGGCTTTCAGCACGTCGCCGGCGCCGAATTGATCAGGCGCTCCAGGGACATGCGATCCAATTGTTGGGTATCCACTTTGATATAGATGGCGGCCTCGTCGGCCACCACCACGGCATCCGCCACTCCAGGCACTGCCAGTAATCGCTCGGCCAGCCCCGCTTCTTGCAATGCCGCCGCTGAAAGCGGCAGGCGCAGGCTGGTGACATAAGGCGGTTCGCGCATAGTAACAGCAAAGACCAGCCAAAGCAGGGCCAGCACGGCGCAGCCGAGGAACACGCCCGACAGGCTGTAGTGCTGGTACAGCCAGCCGCCGAGGATGCCACCCAGGGCCGCGCCGAGGAACTGGCTGGTGGAGTACACGCCCATCGCCGTGCCCTTGCCGCCGGCCGGGGCCACCTTGCTGATCAGCGAGGGCAGCGAAGCCTCCAGCAGGTTGAACGCGGTGAAGAACACCACGGCGCCCAGCACCAGCGCACCCAGGCTGCTGCCCCAGACCCAGAAATACAGCTCGCAGGCCAGCAGCACCGCCACCGAGCCCAGCAGCACGCGCTTCATCTGACGCTTCTTCTCGCCATAGATGATGAACGGCAGCATGCCGAAGAAACCCACCAGCAACGCGGTCAGGTAGACCCACCAGTGCTCTTCCTTGGGCAGGCCGCCCTGCTCCACCAGGGCCAGCGGCAGGGCGACGAAGCTGGCCATGAGGATGGCGTGCAGGGCGAGGATGCCGAAGTCCAGGCGCAGCAGGTCGGTATGCTTCAGGGTCGGCCAGAGCGCCTGCCTGGCCACGCCCGACTCGCGGTGCTGCAACGGCCCGGCCGTACGCGGCACCAGGCCGGCGACGATCAGAATGCCCAGCAGGGCCATGGCCGCGGTGACCCAGAACAGCCCGGACAGGCCGAAGGCGCGGGTCAGCAGCGGCCCGACCACCATGGCCACGGCGAAGGACAGGCCGATGCTCATGCCGATCATCGCCATCGCCTTGGTCCGGTGCTGCTCGCGGGTCAGGTCCGACAGCAGCGCCATCACCGCCGCGGAGATGGCTCCGGCGCCCTGCAGCACGCGCCCGGCGATCACCCCATAGATCGAGTCGGCGTTGGCCGCCAGAACGCTGCCGGCGGCGAAGATCAGCAGCCCGACATAGATCACCGGACGGCGGCCGATGCGGTCGGAAAGCATGCCGAAGGGAATCTGCAGAAACGCTTGGGTCAGGCCGTAGGCGCCAATAGCCAGGCCGATCAGCGCCGGCGTGCTGCCGCGCAGCTCCATGCCGTAGGTCGCCAGCACCGGCAACACCATGAACATGCCGAGCATGCGAAAGGCAAACACCAGGGCCAGGCCACCGGCCGCGCGGGTTTCGCCGCCACTCATGCGCTCGCTGTGCGGATCGTGCATTTACCAGAACCCCATCGAAACAAGGCGGCGATTCTAGCAGCCATCCCGCCTGCGGCACAGGCGCGCACTTTGCCGCAGGGTGCAAGCGGGCCGTATACTCGAGGGTTTCCGCCCGCCAAGCGAGGCCGCTGTTTGTGGACAAGATTCTGATCCGTGGGGCACGCACCCATAACCTGAAAAACATCGACCTGACCCTGCCGCGGGACAAGCTGATCGTGATCACCGGCCTGTCCGGCTCCGGCAAATCCTCCCTGGCCTTCGACACCCTGTATGCCGAGGGCCAGCGCCGCTACGTCGAATCGCTTTCGGCCTATGCCCGGCAGTTCCTGTCGATGATGGAGAAGCCCGACGTCGACACCATCGAGGGCCTGTCACCGGCCATCTCCATCGAGCAAAAGTCCACCTCGCACAACCCGCGCTCCACCGTCGGCACCATCACCGAAATCTACGACTACCTGCGCCTGCTCTACGCCCGCGTCGGCATCCCGCGCTGCCCGGACCACGACGTACCGCTGGAGGCGCAGACCGTCAGCCAGATGGTCGACCAGGTGCTGGCCCTGCCCGAGGGCCGCAAGCTGATGCTGCTGGCCCCGGTCATCCGCGAGCGCAAGGGCGAGCACCTGTCGGTGTTCGAGGAGCTGCGCGCCCAGGGTTTCGTCCGCGCCCGGGTCAACGGCCGCCTGCATGAACTGGACGAGCTGCCCAAGCTGGACAAGCAGAAGAAGCACTCGATCGACGTGGTGGTCGACCGCTTCAAGGTCCGCGAAGACCTGCAGCAGCGCCTGGCCGAGTCCTTCGAGACCGCCCTCAACCTGGCCGACGGCATCGCCCTGGTGGCGCCAATGGACGAAGAGCCCGGCGAGGAGATCATCTTCTCCGCGCGCTTCGCCTGCCCGCACTGCGGCCACTCGATCAGCGAGCTGGAACCCAAGCTGTTCTCCTTCAACAACCCCGCCGGCGCCTGCCCGACCTGCGACGGCCTGGGGGTCAAGCAGTTCTTCGACACCAAGCGCCTGATCAATGGCGAGCTGACCCTGGCCGAAGGCGCGATCCGCGGCTGGGACCGGCGCAACGTCTACTACTTCCAGATGCTCGGCTCGCTGGCCGCGCATTTCGGCTTCAGCCTGGAAATCCCCTTCGACGAACTGGCCGCCGAACAGCAGAAAGTCATCCTGTTCGGCAGCGGCGCGCAGAACGTCGACTTCAAGTACCTCAACGACCGCGGCGACATCGTCAAGCGTTCACACCCCTTCGAGGGCATCGTGCCGAACCTGGAGCGGCGCTACCGCGAAACCGAATCGGCCAGCGTGCGCGAGGAGCTGGCCAAGTTTCTCAGCACCCAACCCTGCCCGGACTGCCGCGGCACCCGCCTGCGCCGCGAGGCGCGCCACGTGTGGATCGGCGAGCGCACCCTGCCGGCAGTCACCGGCCTGCCGGTGGGCGAGGCCTGCGACTATTTCGGCGAACTGCACCTGACCGGCCGCCGTGGCGAGATCGCCGAGAAGATCCTCAAGGAAATCCGCGAGCGCCTGCAGTTCCTGGTCAACGTCGGCCTCGACTACCTGACCCTGGACCGCAGCGCCGACACCCTGTCAGGCGGCGAGGCCCAGCGCATCCGCCTGGCCAGCCAGATCGGCGCCGGCCTGGTAGGGGTGATGTACATCCTCGACGAGCCCTCCATCGGCCTGCACCAGCGCGACAACGAACGCCTGCTCGGCACCCTCACCCACCTGCGCAACCTGGGCAACACGGTCATCGTGGTCGAGCACGACGAGGACGCCATCCGCCTGGCCGACTACGTGGTCGACATCGGCCCCGGCGCTGGCGTGCACGGCGGCCGCATCGTCGCCGAGGGCACCCCGGACGAGGTGATGAACCACCCGGACTCGCTGACCGGCAAGTACCTCTCCGGCCGGGTGCGCATCCGCTACCCGGAGACCCGCACGCCCATCGACCGCAAGAAGCTGCTCAAGCTCAAGGGCGCCCGCGGCAACAACCTGCGCAACGTCGACCTGGAGCTACCGGTCGGTCTGCTGACCTGCGTCACCGGGGTGTCCGGCTCGGGCAAGTCGACCCTGATCAACAACACCCTGTTCCCCCTCGCGGCCACCGCGCTGAACGGCGCCACCACCCTGGAAGCCGCCGCCCACGACAGCTTCGACGGCCTGCAGCACCTGGACAAGGTGGTCGACATCGACCAGAGCCCGATCGGCCGCACCCCGCGCTCCAACCCGGCCACCTACACCGGCCTGTTCACTCCGATCCGCGAGCTGTTCGCCGGCGTGCCGGAGTCGCGCTCGCGCGGTTATGGTCCGGGCCGCTTCAGCTTCAACGTCAAGGGCGGGCGCTGCGAGGCCTGCCAGGGCGACGGCGTGATCAAGGTGGAGATGCACTTCCTGCCGGACATCTACGTGCCCTGCGACGTGTGCAAGGGCAAGCGCTACAACCGCGAGACCCTGGAAGTGAAGTACAAGGGCAAGAGCATCACCGAGGTGCTCGACATGACCATCGAGGAGGCCCGCGGCTTCTTCGACGCGGTCCCGGCGATTGCACGCAAGCTGCAGACCCTGATGGACGTCGGCCTGTCCTACATCAAGCTGGGGCAGAGCGCGACGACCCTGTCCGGCGGCGAGGCGCAGCGGGTCAAGCTGAGCCGAGAGCTGTCCAAGCGCGACACCGGCAAGACTTTGTACATCCTCGACGAGCCGACCACCGGCCTGCACTTCGCCGACATCCAGCAGCTGCTCGACGTGCTCCACCGCCTGCGCGACCACGGCAACACCGTGGTGGTGATCGAGCACAATCTGGACGTGATCAAGACCGCCGACTGGCTGGTAGACCTCGGTCCCGAGGGCGGCTCGAAAGGTGGCCAGATCATCGCCTGCGGCACCCCGGAAGAGGTCGCGGAAATGGCCCAGTCACACACCGGCCACTTCCTCCGCCCCCTGCTGCAGCGCGATCGCCTGCCCGCCGCCGCTGGCGTCACCAGCTGACCCGGCGCGCCTCAGCACCACGAAAAAGCCCCGGCAATCCGGGGCTTTTTCTTACCTGCCGTGGCGGCTAGAGCTGCGCCTGCAGGTACTTCTCCAGGCCCAGCTTGTCGATCAGCTGCAACTGGATCTCCAGCCAGTAGGCGTGGTCCTCTTCGGTATCCTTCAGCTGCGCGAGGAGGATGTCGCGTGTCTGGTAGTCCTGGTGGCGCTCGCACAGCTCGATCCCCTTGCTCAGGGCCGCGCGCACTTCGTACTCCAGCGCCAGATCGAGCTTGAGGGCCTCCGGCACGCTCTGCCCGAACGTGAAGGGCGCCGGCGTCATGTCTGGCAGGCCCTCGAGAAACAGGATGCGCTGCAACAGGGCATCGGCGTGCTGGGTTTCCTCTTCCATCTCGTGATTGATGCGCACGAAGAGCTTGTCGAAGCCCCAATCCGCATACAGCCGCGAGTGAATGAAATACTGATCGCGAGCGGCCAGCTCACCCTTGAGCAACACTTTCAAATAGTCGATGACTTCGACTTGGCCTTTCATCCGGACATTCCTTGGGTAACGGCGGAAAACAGCGGCCCATGCTGGTCGCAGCGGGCCGGCCGGTCAAGCCCGAAGGCAAACGCCTCCCGAAGGAGGCGCTTGGTCTATCTGCCCCGCAGTGCATTCATCGCGCCGTTCTGGGGCGCGCGCAGAGCACAAGAAGCAGGCACCGATCACCGCCAACCGCTAGGCAATCAGCACGAAGCCTACGAACGCCAGACCCGCCGCGATCAAGGTGTAGGGCAACTGCGTCAACGCATGGCTGATCAGGTTACAACCCGAACCCTGGGCGGCCAGCACCGTGGAGTCACTGTAGAAACAGGCCTGGCTGCCGAAGGCCGAGGCCGACAGCAAGGCGCCGATCACCAGCGGGATATCGGCATTCAGGGCATAGGCCAGGGGCATGACGATCGGGATGGTCACCGCGAAGATCCCCCAGGACGAACCGGTGGCGAATGCCAGCAGGGCCATCGCCACGAACACCACGCCCGGCAACAACTGGGCGCTCATGTAGGGCTGCAGCGACGCAACCACGAACTGCGGCAACAGCAGCTGGTCACAGACATCCTTGAAGATAAACGCCGCGATAACCGTACCGATGGCCGGCAGCATCGACTTGAAGCCCTCCATCATCTGCTCGAGCATCTCGTCCAGCGGCATCAACCCCTGCACCAGGTAGAAAGGCACCACCAGGGCCAGCGTCGCCAGCATGCCCATCCACACGTCGATATCGAAATACACGGTAAAGCCGACCAGCAGCAGCAGGGGCAGCAGAAAGTTGTAGAGCTTGCCGCGCGCCTCGCCGGACTGCTCCAGGCCGTCCTCCGAGCCCTGGGCACCAAGGTCCAGCCCGGAACCCAGCTCTCCGACGTGCATGGCGCCGGCCGAACCATGACGGGCAAGCACTTCCGCCTTGCGCATCGGCCCGATGGCCGGGATCAGCCCACCGGCCACCAGCAGCACGATCAGCACCGACAGCCAGGCATAGAACATGTAGGGAATGGCCTGCATGTAAACGCTGATACCACTGCCCGCCTCGGCGATGCCGTTGCTCTCCAGCAGCCCGCCGAAGAACACCGCCCAGGTCGACAACGGTACCAGCACGCACACCGGCGCGGCGGTGGAGTCGACCACATAGGCCAGCATCTCCCGCGACACCTTGAAGCGGTCGGTGACGCGCTTCATGGTCTCGCCGACGGTCAACGCATTCAGGTAGTCGTCGACGAAGATCACCACGCCGAGCACACAGGTCATGAGCAAGGACGAGCGCCGCCCCTTCGCCAGCTTCAGCGCAGCCCGGCCGAACGCCAGCGCGCCGCCGGTGCGTACCAGCAAGGCGATCAGCGCGCCGAAGCTGCCGCAGACCAGGATCAGCCAGCCGATGGTCTCATCCTGCATCACCTTGAGCGATATCTCGGCAAAGCCGGAAAGTGAGTGCTGCGGGCCGAGCAGGAGCAGGCCACTGATGGCGCCAAGCAGCAGCGCAAGGATAGGTCGACGCAGCCAGATGGCGCAGACCAGCACGACGACGGGGGGAATCAAACTCAACGCGGTAGGTTCGGACATGATAGGCACTTGTTGTTATAGGAGGCCGGTAGGCGGCGGAAAGGAAGTCGAAGCAACCATACCCGAGGCACCAGGCGCACACAATATCAAACACGACGTGCGGAATATCATTCATTCAGGCAACAAAAAACCGGGCCTGAGCCCGGTTCCTTGTCACAACCTACAACTTACTCAGCAGCTTCCACTGCGCCGCCGACCGGACGGTCGACCAGCTCAACGTAAGCCATCGGCGCGTTGTCACCAGCGCGGAAACCGCACTTGAGGATGCGCAGGTAGCCGCCCTGACGGGTGGCGTAGCGCTTGCCCAGGTCGTTGAACAGCTTGCCGACAATGGCTTTCGAACGGGTACGATCGAATGCCAGACGACGGTTAGCAACGCTGTCTACCTTGGCCAGAGTGATCAGCGGCTCGGCAACGCGACGCAGTTCTTTGGCTTTCGGCAGAGTAGTTTTGATCAGCTCGTGCTCGAACAGCGAAACCGCCATGTTCTGGAACATGGCCTGGCGGTGCGCGCTGGTACGGCTCAGGTGACGGCCACTTTTACGATGACGCATGGTTCAATTCCTTACCAAACTCACGTTCGGTGATGATGACGATCAGGCAGTCGCCTTATCGTCTTTCTTCAGACTTGCCGGCGGCCAGTTGTCGAGGCGCATACCGAGGGACAGACCGCGAGAGGCCAGAACATCCTTGATTTCGGTCAGGGATTTCTTGCCCAGGTTCGGGGTTTTCAACAGTTCTACTTCGGTGCGCTGAATCAGGTCGCCGATGTAGTAAATGTTTTCTGCCTTCAGGCAGTTGGCCGAACGCACGGTCAATTCCAGGTCATCTACCGGACGCAGCAGGATCGGATCGATCTCGTCTTCCTGCTCGACTACCACAGGCTCACTGTCACCCTTGAGGTCGACGAACGCGGCCAGCTGCTGCTGCAGAATGGTCGCGGCACGACGGATAGCCTCTTCCGGATCCAGGGTACCGTTGGTTTCCAGGTCGATAACCAGCTTGTCCAGGTTGGTACGCTGCTCGACGCGAGCGTTTTCCACCACGTAAGACACACGGCGCACCGGGCTGAACGAAGAGTCGAGCTGCAAGCGACCAATGCTGCGGCTCTCGTCTTCGTCGCTCTGGCGGGCGTCAGCCGGCTCATAGCCGCGGCCACGGGCCACGGTGAGCTTCATGTTCAACGCGCCATTGGCGGCCAGGTTGGCGATCACGTGGTCGCCGTTGACGATTTCGACATCGTGATCCAGCTGAATATCGGCAGCGGTAACTACACCCGAGCCCTTCTTCGCCAGAGTCAGCGTCACTTCGTCGCGACCGTGCAGCTTGACAGCCAGACCTTTAAGGTTGAGCAGGATCTCAATCACATCTTCCTGCACACCTTCGATGGCGCTGTACTCATGGAGCACACCGTCAATCTCGGCCTCGACTACTGCACAGCCAGGCATGGAGGACAACAGGATGCGGCGCAGCGCGTTGCCCAAGGTATGGCCGAAACCACGCTCGAGAGGCTCGAGGGTGATCTTGGCGCGGGTCGGACTGACCACCTGCACATCGATATGGCGGGGGGTCAGGAACTCATTTACCGAAATCTGCATGGATGCACCTATTTTCTAGCCCTTACTTGGAGTAGAGCTCGACAATCAGGCTTTCGTTGATGTCGGCGGAGAGGTCACTGCGAGCCGGGACGTTCTTGAACACGCCGGACTTCTTCTCAGTGTCTACTTCTACCCATTCAACGCGGCCACGCTGGGCACACAGCTCAAGAGCCTGAACAATGCGCAGCTGATTCTTCGACTTCTCGCGAACAGCAACGACGTCGCCAGCTTTAACCTGGTAGGACGGGACGTTTACGGTCTGACCGTTGACGCTGATCGCTTTGTGCGAAACCAGCTGACGGGATTCGGCACGGGTAGCGCCGTAACCCATACGGTAAACCACGTTATCCAGACGGCATTCCAGCAGCTGCAGCAGGTTCTCGCCGGTGGCGCCCTTCTGGCTGGCAGCTTGCTTGTAGTAACCGCTGAACTGACGCTCGAGAACGCCGTAGATACGACGGACTTTCTGCTTTTCACGCAGCTGGGTGCCGTAGTCGGACTGACGGCTACGGCGCTGGCCGTGAATACCAGGGGCTGCTTCGATGTTGCACTTCGATTCCAGAGCGCGAACGCCGCTCTTCAGGAACAGATCGGTGCCTTCACGACGAGACAGTTTGCATTTGGGACCAATGTAACGAGCCATTTCTCACTGTCTCCTGATTACACGCGACGCTTCTTCGAAGGACGGCATCCGTTGTGCGGGATGGGCGTCACATCGGTGATGCTGGCGATCTTGTAACCGCAGCCGTTCAAAGCACGGACGGCGGACTCACGACCCGGACCGGGACCCTTGACGTTCACGTCGAGGTTCTTCAGGCCGTATTCCAGCGCAGCTTGACCAGCACGTTCGGCAGCCACCTGGGCGGCGAACGGGGTGCTCTTACGCGAGCCGCGGAAACCCGAGCCACCCGAGGTAGCCCAGGACAGGGCGTTACCCTGACGGTCGGTAATGGTCACGATGGTGTTGTTGAACGACGCGTGGATATGGGCGATGCCATCAACCACCGTCTTTTTGACTTTCTTACGAGTACGAGCAGCAGGTTTTGCCATGACTAAATTCCTGTCGATTCGCCAATGCGATTACTTGCGGATCGGCTTGCGCGGGCCCTTGCGGGTGCGGGCGTTGGTCTTGGTACGCTGACCGCGAACCGGCAGACCACGGCGATGGCGCAGGCCGCGATAGCAGCCCAGATCCATCAAGCGCTTGATTTTCATGTTCACTTCACGGCGCAGGTCACCCTCGGTATTCACCTTGGCGACTTCACCACGCAGCTGCTCGATCTGCTCGTCAGAGAGATCCTTGATTTTTACCGCCGGATTGACACCGGTAGCAGCACAGATTTTCTGTGCGGTAGTGCGACCGACACCAAAGATGTAAGTCAGCGAGATAACAGTGTGCTTGTTATCCGGAATGTTTACGCCTGCAATACGGGCCATTCAGTGGAACTCCAATTGACAGCTACCTACGCCCCGGAAGCCAAGAAATAGGGCGCGAGATATTAACGCTGTAGAAACAAATAATCAACCCGGCAGCGCACTAGCTGCCGGGCTTATCACGCTTCACTCACACTCAGCCTTGGCGCTGCTTGTGACGCGGCTCCGCGCTGCAGATCACGCGCACGACACCGTCGCGACGGATAATCTTGCAGTTGCGGCACAGCTTTTTCACCGATGCACGAACTTTCATCACCAACTCCTCGAACCTTATGGGTACCTCAGCGCATCATGCCGCTGCCGTAGCCCTTCAGGTTGGCTTTCTTCATCAGGGATTCGTACTGGTGCGAAACGAGGTGCGATTGTACTTGCGACATGAAGTCCATCACAACCACCACCACGATCAGCAACGAGGTCCCGCCAAGGTAGAACGGTACGTTGGCCGCCACCACCAGGAACTGGGGCAACAAGCATACGGCCGTCATGTACAGAGCACCGAACATGGTCAAGCGGGTCAACACGCCATCGATATAGCGCGCGGACTGCTCACCCGGACGGATACCCGGAATAAAGGCACCGGACTTCTTCAGGTTTTCCGCTACGTCTTTCGGGTTGAACATCAGCGCCGTATAGAAGAAGCAGAAGAAAACGATCCCTGCACTAAACAGCAAAATGTTCAACGGCTGACCAGGAGCGATAGCCTGCGAAATATCCTGCAGCCAGCCCATACCTTCGGACTGACCAAACCAGGCACCCAGCGAGGCCGGGAACAACAGAAGGCTGCTGGCGAAAATCGCCGGGATAACCCCAGCCATGTTCACCTTCAACGGCAGGTGGCTGGTCTGCGCAGCAAAAACCTTGCGGCCCTGCTGACGCTTGGCGTAATGCACCGCAATGCGACGCTGACCACGCTCAATGAACACCACGAAACCGATAATCGCTACTGCCAACAAACCGATGGCGATCAGCGCGAAGATATTGATATCGCCCTGACGAGCAGACTCGAAAGACTGCCCGATCGCCGCCGGCAGACCGGCCACGATGCCTGCAAAAATCAGCATCGAGATACCGTTGCCAACACCGCGCTCGGTGATTTGCTCGCCCAGCCACATCATGAACATCGCACCCGCCACAAAAGTGGTGATTGCGACGAAGTGGAAGCCGAAACCGTCCGAAAACGCTACGCCCTGACTCGCCAAGCCAACGGACATGCCGATCGCTTGAACGAACGCCAGGACGAGAGTGCCGTAGCGGGTGTATTGGCTGATCTTGCGACGACCAGCCTCACCTTCCTTCTTCAACTGCTCCAGCTGCGGGCTGACGGCGCTCATCAACTGCATGATGATCGATGCCGAAATGTACGGCATGATCCCCAGCGCGAAGATGCTCATCCGTTCCAGCGCGCCGCCGGAAAACATGTTGAACAAGCTAAGAATGGTCCCCTCATTCTGTCGAAACAGGTCCGCCAGACGGTCAGGGTTTATCCCCGGAACTGGGATGTGTGCGCCGATCCGGTAGACGATGATCGCCATGAACAGGAAGCGCAGTCGAGCCCAGAGCTCGGATAACCCGCCATTGCTGAGCGCTGAGAGAGCACCTTTAGCCATTTAGTCCTCGAACTTACCGCCAGCTGCTTCGATAGCCGCGCGCGCACCCTTGGTGGCGGCGATACCTTTAAGGGTGACCGCGCGAGTAACCTCACCGGACAGCATGACTTTCACACGCTGTACGTTCTGGTTAATCAGGTCGGCATCCTTCAGCGCCTGCAGAGTAACAACGTCGCCTTCGATCTTGTTCAGCTCGGAGGTACGCACTTCGGCGCGATCCATAGCCTTCAGAGACACGAAACCGAACTTGGGCAGACGACGATGCAGAGGCTGCTGGCCGCCTTCAAAACCCGGAGCAATGGTGCCGCCGGAGCGCGAGGTCTGACCCTTGTGGCCGCGGCCACCGGTCTTGCCCAAGCCGCTACCGATGCCACGGCCCGGACGGTGCTTCTCGCGACGGGAACCCGGCGCAGGACTCAAATCGTTCAGGTACATGGATTAACCCTCCACGCGCAGCAGATAGTAAGCCTTGTTAATCATGCCGCGATTCTCCGGAGTATCCAGAACCTCGACGGTGTGATTAATGCGGCGCAGGCCTAGGCCCTTGACGCAAGCTTTGTGGTTGGCCAGACGGCCATTCACGCTCTTGATCAGCGTGACTTTTACGGTACTAGCCATGGTTAGAGAATCTCCTCGACGCTCTTGCCACGCTTGGCCGCAACAGACTCTGGAGACTGCATAGCCTTCAGACCCTTGAAGGTGGCATGCACCACGTTCACTTGGTTGGTCGAGCCGTAGCACTTGGCCAGAACGTTCTGCACACCAGCAACTTCCAGCACGGCGCGCATGGCGCCGCCGGCGATGATCCCGGTACCTTCCGAGGCCGGCTGCATGTACACCTTGGAGGCGCCGTGGGCGGCCTTCATGGCGTACTGCAGAGTGGTGCCGTTCAGGTCCACCTGGATCATGTTGCGACGAGCAGCTTCCATCGCCTTTTGGATGGCGGCCGGCACTTCACGGGACTTGCCGCGGCCGAAACCGACGCGACCCTTACCATCACCTACCACGGTCAACGCGGTGAAAGTGAAGATACGGCCACCCTTAACGGTCTTGGCTACGCGGTTAACCTGTACCAGCTTCTCGATATAGCCTTCGTCGCGCTTTTGGTCGTTATTTGCCATAACTTAGAACTCCAGCCCGCCTTCACGAGCAGCATCAGCCAGCGCCTTGACGCGGCCGTGGTACTTGAAGCCAGAACGGTCGAATGCGACCTGAGTCACACCAGCGGCTTTCGCACGCTCAGCAACCAGCTGACCAACTTTCTTGGCCGCGTCGACGTTGCCAGTGGCGCCATCACGCAGTGCTTTGTCCAAGGTAGAGGCGCTGGCCAGAACCTTGCTGCCGTCGGCCGAAATGACCTGGGCGTAAATGTGCTGCGAGGAGCGGTACACGCAGAGACGCACGACTTCGAGCTCGTGCATTTTCAGGCGTGCTTTGCGCGCGCGACGCAGTCTTGTTTCTTTCTTGGCGGTCATTTGCTAGGCCCTACTTCTTCTTGGCTTCTTTACGACGGACGACTTCGTCAGCGTAACGAACACCTTTGCCCTTGTAAGGTTCAGGACGACGGAAGTCACGAATCTCCGCAGCAACCTGACCAACCAGTTGTTTGTCGACACCCTTGATCAGGATATCGGTCTGGCTCGGGGTTTCGGCGGTCACGCCTTCCGGCAGCTCGTAGTCGATCGGATGGGAGAAGCCCAGAGCCAGCGACAGCACCTGACCTTTGGCTTGCGCCTTGTAACCAACGCCGACCAGCTGCAGCTTGCGCTCGAAGCCAGTGCTAACGCCGATCACCATATTGTTGACCAGAGCACGAGTGGTACCGGCCATTGCGCGAGTCTGCTGGTCGCCGTTGCGAGCAGCGAAACGCAGCTCATCGGCTTCCTGGACCACTTCAACAGACGAGTGAACTTTCAGTTCCAGAGTACCCTTGGCACCCTTTACCGAAAGCTGCTGACCGGCGAGTTTGATCTCGACTCCGGACGGCAGCTTGACGGGGTTTTTAGCAACGCGAGACATGGCTATCCCCCCTTAGAACACAGTGCAAAGCACTTCGCCGCCGACACCGGCAGCGCGCGCAGCGCGATCCGTCATCACACCTTTATTGGTGGAGACGATGGATACGCCGAGACCGCCACGAACCTTCGGCAGATCATCGACGGACTTGTACTGGCGAAGGCCGGGACGGCTCACGCGCTTAACTTCTTCGATGACCGGACGGCCTTCGAAGTACTTCAGCTCGATGGACAGCTGCGGCTTGCTTTCGCCGCTGATCTGATAACCCGCAATATAACCTTCGTCCTTGAGAACTTTGGCTACAGCCACCTTCAACGTGGAAGACGGCATGCTTACGACGGACTTTTCAGCCATCTGGGCATTACGGATACGAGTTAGCATGTCCGCTAACGGGTCCTGCATACTCATGGGCTAGACGCTCCTGATACAAAAAGAATTAGCCTTGCGGCTAAGAGTCACCGAATGCCCCGGGCAAAACTGGGCCCAGGCTCAGGCGAGCCGAACATTCTAGAGACTGCTCAAAAATGAATCAAGCCCCAAAGGGGCTCGATTCACATAAAGACAAAGCCGGCACAGGGCCGGCTTCGCGTATTACCAGCTGGCTTTCACCAGACCTGGTACATCACCGCGCATTGCAGCTTCGCGCAGCTTGATACGGGACAGACCGAACTTGCGGAATACGCCGTGCGGACGACCGGTGATGCGGCAGCGGTTGCGCAGGCGCGAGGCGCTGGCGTCACGCGGCTGCTTCTGCAGGGCTACCTGGGCTTCCCAACGCGCTTCCGGACTGCTGTTCGGGTTGGCGATGACAGCCTTCAGCTCGGCACGCTTCTTGGCGTACTTGGCTACCGTTTGCTGACGCTTCAGCTCACGGTTCTTCATGCTCATTTTGGCCATGATCGAACTCCAGTCAGTTGCGGAACGGGAATTTGAAGGCGCGCAGCAGCGCACGACCTTCATCATCCGTACGGGCGGTGGTGGTCAGGGTGATGTCCAGACCGCGCAGCGCATCGATTTTGTCGTAATCGATTTCCGGGAAGATGATCTGCTCTTTCACGCCCATGCTGTAGTTGCCGCGACCATCGAAGGACTTGGCATTCAGGCCGCGGAAGTCACGCACGCGCGGCAGGGAGATGGACAGCAGACGATCGAGGAACTCGTACATACGCTCGCGGCGCAGGGTTACCTTGACGCCGATCGGCCAACCTTCACGAACCTTGAAGCCTGCAATCGACTTACGGGCATGAGTCACAACGACTTTCTGACCGGTGATCTTTTCCAGGTCGGCTACCGCGTTCTCGATGATCTTCTTGTCACCGATCGCTTCGCCCAGGCCCATGTTCAGGGTGATCTTGGTGATGCGCGGAACTTCCATCACGTTCGCGAGCTTAAGTTCTTCCTTAAGCTTCGGCGCGATTTCTTTCCGGTAAATCTCTTTTAGTCGTGCCATGGTCTTCTACCTAGCAGTGTTCAAGCATCAACCGCTTTTTGGGTCGACTTGAAGACACGAATTTTCTTACCGTCCTCAACCTTGAAACCAACGCGGTCAGCCTTGTTGGTTTCGCCGTTGAAGATGGCCACGTTAGAAGCGTGCAGCGGCGCTTCTTTCTCGACGATACCGCCTTGAACGCCCGACATCGGGTTCGGCTTGGTATGGCGCTTGACCAGGTTGATCCCGCCAACGACCAGACGGTCGTCAGCGAGCACCTTCAGCACCTTACCGCGCTTACCCTTGTCCTTGCCGGCGATCACGATGATCTCGTCGTCACGACGAATCTTTTGCATGTCGGATCTCCTTACAGCACTTCAGGGGCGAGCGAGACGATCTTCATGAACTTCTCGGAACGCAGTTCACGGGTCACGGGCCCAAAGATACGGGTGCCGATCGGCTCTTGCTTGTTGTTCAGCAGAACAGCAGCGTTGCCGTCGAAGCGAATGATCGAGCCATCGGCACGGCGTACGCCGTGACGGGTACGGACGACGACCGCAGTCATCACCTGGCCCTTCTTCACCTTACCGCGCGGAATCGCTTCCTTGACGGTAACTTTGATGATGTCGCCGATGCCAGCGTAGCGGCGATGCGAGCCACCCAGCACCTTGATGCACATGACGCGGCGTGCACCACTGTTGTCGGCCACATCGAGCATGGATTGAGTCTGAATCATATAATTTCTCCGACCCTTAGCCCTTAGACTTCCACTGCGCGTTCGAGAACTTCAACCAGCGCCCAAGACTTGGTCTTGGCCATCGGACGGGTTTCGCGAATGGAAACCTTGTCGCCGATGTGGCACTGGTTGCTTTCGTCGTGCGCGTGCAGCTTGGTCGAACGCTTGACATATTTGCCGTAGATCGGGTGCTTAACGCGACGCTCGATCAATACGGTGATGGTCTTGTCCATCTTGTCGCTGACGACACGGCCGGTCAGCGTACGGACTGTTTTTTCGGCTTCAGCCATGATCACTTACCTGCCTGCTGGTTGAGCACAGTTTTCACACGAGCGATGTCGCGCTTAACTTGCGAGAGCAGGTGAGACTGCCCCAACTGGCCAGTTGCTTTCTGCATGCGCAGATTGAACTGGTCGCGCAGCAGGCCGAGCAGTTGCTCGTTCAGCTGCTGTGCTGATTTTTCACGAAGCTCATTCGCTTTCATCACATCACCGTCCGCTTAACAAAGGTGGTGGCGAGCGGCAGCTTTGCAGCAGCCAGGGCGAAAGCCTCACGCGCCAGCTCTTCGGAAACGCCTTCGATTTCATACAGGACTTTGCCTGGCTGAATCTGGGCTACCCAATATTCAACGCCACCCTTACCTTTACCCATCCGCACTTCGAGAGGCTTCTTGGTTACCGGCTTGTCAGGGAACACGCGAATCCAGATCTTGCCGCCACGCTTAACGTGACGAGTCAGAGCACGACGAGCGGACTCGATCTGACGGGCGGTGAGACGACCGCGGGCAACAGACTTCAGCGCGAACTCGCCGAAGCTGACCTTGCTACCGCGCTGAGCCAGGCCACGGTTGTGGCCGGTCATCTGCTTGCGGAACTTCGTACGCTTTGGTTGCAACATTTGGCGTACCCCTTACTTGGCAGCTTTTTTACGAGGAGCGGGCGCCTGCGGCTTGAGCTCTTCCTGGCGGCCACCGATGACCTCGCCCTTGAAGATCCAAACCTTGACACCGATCACACCGTAGGTGGTGTGCGCTTCGTAGGTGTTGTAGTCAATGTCAGCGCGCAGGGTGTGCAGCGGCACACGACCTTCGCGGTACCACTCGGTACGTGCGATTTCCGCACCGCCGAGACGACCACTTACCTGGATCTTGATGCCCTTGGCACCAATGCGCATGGCGTTCTGTACGGCGCGCTTCATGGCGCGACGGAACATCACACGACGCTCCAGCTGCTGGGCGACGCTCTGGGCAACCAGCATCGCGTCGAGTTCCGGCTTGCGGATCTCTTCGATGTTGATGTGTACCGGCACACCCATTTGCTTGGTCAGGTCCTGACGCAGCCTCTCAACATCCTCACCTTTCTTGCCGATCACGATACCGGGACGGGCGGTGTGGATGGTGATGCGTGCGGTTTGAGCCGGACGAGCAATGTCGATACGGCTTACGGACGCGCTTTTTAGTTTGTCTTGGAGGTACTCACGCACTTTCAGATCTGCGAACAAATAGTCCGCATAAGTCCGACCGTCTGCGTACCAGACGGATGTGTGATCCTTGACGATTCCCAGGCGAATGCCAGTGGGATGTACTTTCTGACCCATCTGATCGACTCCGTTACTTGTCCGCAACCTTGACAGTGATATGGCAAGACCGCTTGACGATGCGATCAGCGCGGCCTTTGGCACGCGGCATGATGCGCTTCAGCGAACGCCCTTCGTTGACGAAAACGGTGCTGACCTTGAGGTCATCGACATCGGCGCCTTCGTTGTGCTCGGCGTTGGCAACGGCCGACTCCAGCACTTTCTTCATGATTTCCGCGGCTTTCTTACTGCTGAAAGCCAACAGGTTGAGCGCTTCGCCCACCTTCTTCCCGCGGATCTGGTCGGCGACCAAGCGGGCTTTCTGGGCGGAGATTCGAGCGCCCGACAACTTAGCGGCTACTTCCATCTTTCCTTACCCCTTAACGCTTGGCTTTCTTGTCAGCCACGTGCCCACGATAAGTGCGGGTACCGGCAAACTCGCCCAGTTTGTGACCGACCATGTCTTCGTTCACGAGAACCGGGACATGCTGACGACCGTTATGTACAGCGATGGTCAGACCGACCATCTGCGGCAGGATCATCGAACGGCGCGACCAGGTTTTCACCGGCTTGCGATCGTTCTTCTCCACCGCCACTTCGATCTTCTTCAGTAGGTGAAGATCAATAAAAGGACCTTTTTTCAGAGAACGTGGCACTGTCGTATCCCTCTATTTACTTGCGACGACGGACGATCATGTTATCGGTGCGCTTGTTACCACGAGTCTTCGCGCCCTTAGTCGGGAAGCCCCATGGAGACACCGGATGACGACCACCAGAGGTACGACCTTCACCACCACCGTGTGGGTGGTCGACCGGGTTCATGGCAACACCACGAACGGTCGGGCGAACGCCACGCCAGCGCTTGGCACCGGCCTTACCCAGCGAACGCAGGCTGTGCTCGGAGTTCGAGACTTCGCCCAGGGTCGCACGGCACTCGGCCAATACTTTGCGCATCTCACCGGAACGCAGACGCAGAGTCACATAGACGCCTTCACGAGCGATCAGCTGAGCCGAAGCACCAGCGGAACGTGCGATCTGAGCACCTTTGCCCGGCTTCAGCTCGATACCGTGAACGGTCGAACCTACCGGAATGTTGCGCAGCTGCAGGCTGTTACCGGCCTTGATCGGCGCCATGGCACCGGATACCAGCTGATCGCCAGCTACCACGCCCTTGGGCGCGATGATGTAGCGGCGCTCGCCGTCGGCATACTTCAGCAGAGCGATGTGAGCAGTACGGTTCGGATCGTATTCCACGCGCTCGACAGTGGCAGGAATGCCATCTTTGTCGTTGCGACGGAAGTCGACCAGACGGTAATGCTGCTTATGGCCACCACCGATATGACGGGTGGTGATACGGCCATTGTTGTTACGACCGCCAGTCTTCGACTTCTTCTCGAGCAGCGGAGCATAAGGAGCGCCTTTGTGCAGCTCCTGGTTGACCACCTTGACCACAAAACGGCGGCCAGCGGAAGTCGGTTTGCATTTAACGATTGCCATGATGCACCCCTTCCTTACTCAGCACTGCTGGCGAAATCGAGATCTTGGCCCGGCTGAAGGGAGATGATCGCCTTCTTCCAGTCGTTACGCTTGCCCAGACCGCGAGCGGTGCGCTTGCTCTTACCCAGAACGTTCTGAGTAGTCACGCGCTCAACCTTCACACTGAACAGGCTTTCGACGGCCTTCTTGATTTCCAGCTTGGTTGCATCGGTTGCAACCTTGAAAACGAACTGGCTTTTTTTGTCAGCCAGCAGAGTGGCCTTCTCGGAGATGTGCGGGCCAAGCAGCACTTTGAATACGCGTTCCTGGTTCATCCCAGCAGCTCCTCGAATTTCTTCACGGCAGAAACGGTGACCAGCACCTTTTCATACGCGATCAGACTGACCGGATCGGAACCCTGCACGTCGCGAACATCGACATGCGGCAGGTTGCGGGCAGCCAGGTACAGATTCTGGTCAACAGCATCGGACACGATCAGAACGTCGTTCAGACCCATGCCATTCAGCTTGCCCAGCAGTTCTTTGGTTTTCGGCGCTTCAACGGAGAAGTCCTCGACCACGACCAAACGCTCGGTACGCACCAGCTCAGCAAGGATCGAACGGATGGCCGCGCGATACATCTTCTTGTTCAGCTTCTGGTCGTGATTCTGCGGACGCGCCGCGAAAGTCACGCCACCGCCACGCCAGATCGGACCACGAGTGGTACCCGCACGAGCACGACCGGTGCCCTTCTGACGCCACGGACGCTTACCGCCGCCGGACACGTCGGAACGGGTCTTCTGCTGCTTGCTGCCCTGACGGCCGCCAGCCATGTAGGCCACAACTGCTTGGTGAACCAGGGTCTCGTTGAACTCGCCACCGAAAGTCGCTTCGGAAACTTCGATCGCCTGAGCGCCATTTACATTTAATTGCATGTCAGCTTCCCCTTAACCGCGAGCCTTGGCTGCCGGACGCACAACCAGGTTGCCGCCAGTAGCGCCAGGAACGGCACCCTTGACCAGCAGCAGGTTGCGTTCAGCGTCGACGCGCACTACTTCCAGGGACTGCACAGTCACACGCTCAGCACCCATGTGACCGGACATTTTCTTGCCCTTGAAGACGCGACCCGGAGTCTGGCACTGGCCAATGGAGCCCGGTACGCGGTGGGACACGGAGTTACCGTGAGTGTTGTCTTGGCCGCGGAAGTTCCAACGCTTGATGGTACCGGCAAAGCCTTTACCCTTGGACTGACCGGTGACATCCACCAGTTGACCAGCTTGGAAAATTTCAGCGTTGATCTGGTCGCCGGCCTGGTAGTCGCCGCCTTCGAGACGGAACTCCCAAACACCACGACCTGCCGCGACGTTCGCCTTGGCGAAGTGACCGGCCTGAGCCTTGCTGACACGAGAAGCGCGGCGCTCGCCAACAGTGACCTGCACTGCGCGATAGCCATCGGACTCTTCAGTTTTGAACTGGGTGACGCGATTCGGCTCGATCTCAATGACCGTGACCGGAATGGAGACACCTTCTTCGGTGAAAATGCGGGTCATGCCGCACTTACGACCGACTACACCAATAGTCATGTTGTAAACCTCATGAGTGTACGGGGCTTTCACCCGCTATGGCCGCCCATTTCAGAGCGTTACACGACTAAAACCCCAAGGTTTTAGCCGAGGCTGATCTGCACTTCCACGCCAGCCGCAAGATCGAGCTTCATCAGCGCGTCAACGGTTTTATCCGTTGGCTGGACGATGTCCAGAACACGCTTGTGGGTACGAATTTCATACTGATCGCGCGCGTCTTTGTTGACGTGCGGAGAAGTCAGTACGGTGTACCGCTCTTTGCGGGTAGGCAGAGGAATCGGACCACGCACCTGAGCACCAGTACGTTTCGCGGTTTCCACGATTTCCTGGGTAGATTGATCGATCAGGCGATGGTCAAAAGCCTTCAACCGAATACGGATTTGTTGGTTTTGCATTTTGACCTCAGATTCCAAGCTGCTATTCCCAACGGACGCAATACGCCCGTTAAAAGGAGGCGTGATTCTATAGACGCCCCCCTTGAGTGTCAACCCAATAAAAAAGCCCCCGCAAGCGGGGGCTTCTTTTAGACCAGTCGATTACTCGACGATCTTGGCAACCACGCCGGCACCAACGGTACGGCCGCCTTCGCGAATCGCGAAACGCAGGCCGTCTTCCATGGCGATCGGCTTGATCAGGGTAACAACCATCTTCACGTTGTCGCCCGGCATTACCATCTCAACGCCTTCCGGCAGTTCGCAGCTACCAGTTACGTCGGTAGTGCGGAAGTAGAACTGCGGACGGTAGCCCTTGAAGAACGGGGTGTGACGACCGCCTTCTTCCTTGGACAGCACGTACACTTCAGCTTCGAACTTGGTGTGCGGCTTGATGGTGCCCGGCTTGGCCAGAACCTGACCACGCTCTACGTCGTCACGCTTGGTGCCACGCAGCAGGACGCCGCAGTTCTCACCAGCACGACCTTCGTCGAGCAGCTTGCGGAACATCTCAACACCAGTACAGGTAGTCTTGGTGGTGTCACGCAGACCTACGATCTCGATTTCTTCCTGGATACGGACGATGCCACGCTCAATACGACCGGTCACCACGGTACCGCGACCGGAGATGGAGAACACGTCTTCGATCGGCATCAGGAACGGCTTGTCGATGGCGCGAACCGGCTCAGGAATGTAGCTGTCCAGAGTCTCGACCAGCTTCTTGACGGCAGTGGTGCCCATCTCGTTGTCATCTTGACCGTTCAGCGCCATCAGCGCGGAACCGATGATGATCGGAGTGTCGTCGCCCGGGAAGTCGTAAGTCGACAGCAGGTCACGCACTTCCATCTCAACCAGCTCCAGCAGCTCGGCGTCGTCCACCATGTCAGCCTTGTTCAGGAAGACCACGATGTACGGTACACCCACCTGACGGGACAGCAGGATGTGCTCGCGAGTCTGCGGCATCGGGCCGTCGGCTGCGGAGCAAACCAGGATGGCGCCGTCCATCTGCGCAGCACCGGTGATCATGTTCTTCACATAGTCAGCGTGGCCAGGGCAGTCAACGTGTGCGTAGTGACGAATAGTGGAATCGTACTCTACGTGCGCGGTGTTGATGGTGATACCACGAGCCTTCTCTTCCGGGGCGCTGTCGATCTTGTCGAAGTCAACGCGGGCCGAACCGAAAACTTCGGAGCAGACGCGAGTCAGAGCAGCAGTCAGAGTGGTTTTACCGTGGTCAACGTGACCGATGGTGCCAACGTTGACGTGCGGTTTGTTACGTTCAAATTTTTCTTTAGCCACGACAGTGAACCTCTTGCCTAAAGGACTGAATCAGCCTTGTTTTTTAACCAGTGCTTCGACGATGTTCGACGGAGCTTCGGAGTATTTGGAGAATTCCATGGAGTAGCTGGCGCGACCCTGAGACATGGAACGGACGTCGGTCGCATAACCGAACATCTCACCCAGCGGAACTTCGGCACGGATAACCTTGCCGGACACTGTGTCCTCCATACCCTGGATCAGACCGCGACGACGATTCAGGTCACCCATCACGTCACCCATGTAGTCTTCAGGGGTTACCACTTCCACTTTCATGATCGGCTCAAGCACAACACCGCCGCCCTTCTGGGCCAGCTGCTTGGTCGCCATGGAAGCCGCCACCTTGAACGCCATCTCGTTGGAGTCGACGTCATGGTAGGAACCGTCGAACACGGTCGCCTTGAGGCCGATGAGCGGATAACCGGCAACAACGCCGTTCTTCATCTGCTCTTCGATACCCTTCTGGATGGCCGGAATGTATTCCTTCGGAACCACACCGCCCACGACCTCGTTGACGAATACCAGACCTTCCTGACCTTCGTCTGCCGGCGCAAAGCGGATCCAGCAGTGACCGAACTGACCGCGACCACCAGACTGACGAACGAACTTGCCTTCGATCTCGCAGTTCTTGGTGATCTTCTCGCGGTAGGAAACCTGCGGCTTGCCGATGTTGGCCTCGACGTTGAACTCGCGCTTCATGCGGTCAACAAGGATGTCCAGGTGCAACTCGCCCATACCGGAGATGATGGTCTGGCCGGTTTCTTCGTCGGTCTTGACACGGAACGACGGGTCTTCCTGAGCAAGCTTGCCCAGCGCGATACCCATCTTCTCCTGGTCAGCCTTGGTCTTCGGCTCAACAGCTACCGAGATCACCGGCTCCGGGAAGTCCATACGCTCGAGGATAATCGGCTTGTCGGCGTTGCACAGGGTGTCACCAGTGGTGACGTCCTTCATGCCGATCAGAGCGGCGATGTCACCAGCGCGCACTTCTTTGATCTCTTCACGTTGGTTGGCGTGCATCTGCACCATACGACCAACGCGCTCCTTCTTGCCCTTGACCGAGTTGATCACGGAGTCGCCCGAGCTCAGGAACCCCGAGTAGACGCGCACGAAAGTCAGAGTACCAACGAACGGGTCGGTAGCGATCTTGAACGCCAGGGCCGAAAACGGCTCGCTGTCATCCGCATGACGCTCATCAAAGTCGCCTTCAACCAGCTCTTCTTTCGGCTTCTCGATGAGGTCAGGGTGAATACCCTTGATCGCCGGAATCTCGGTCGGAGCAGGCAGGAAGTCGATGACAGCATCGAGAACCAGAGGAACACCCTTGTTCTTGAAGGAGGAACCGCAAACTGCCGGAACGATCTCGCTAGCCAGGGTGCGCGCACGCAGGCCTGCCTTGATCTCTTCGACGCTCAGCTCACCTTCTTCAAGGTACTTGTTCATCAGCTCTTCGTTGGCTTCGGCAGCAGCCTCAACCATGTTCGAGCGCCACTCTTCAGCCAGCTCCAGCATATCGGCAGGAATCTCTTCCTCACGATAGGTGGTGCCCTTGTCGTCTTCGTTCCAGTAGATGGCCTTCATCTTGATCAGGTCGACCTGGCCCTGGAAGTTATCTTCCGAACCGATGGCCAGCTGGATCGGCACCGGAGTGTGGCCCAGACGATTCTTGATCTGACCGACGACGCGCAGGAAGTTGGCACCCGCACGGTCCATCTTGTTCACGTAAACAACACGCGGAACGCCGTACTTGTTGGCCTGACGCCATACGGTTTCGGACTGAGGCTCGACACCGGAAGTGCCGCAGAACACCACGACGGCGCCATCGAGCACGCGCAGCGAACGCTCCACTTCAATGGTGAAGTCAACGTGGCCGGGGGTATCAATGACGTTTACGCGGTAGTTGTCATACTGACCAACGGAGCCTTTCCAGAAGGTGGTAACGGCAGCGGAGGTAATGGTGATACCGCGCTCCTGCTCCTGCACCATCCAGTCGGTGGTGGCTGCACCGTCGTGCACCTCACCCATCTTGTGGCTGAGACCTGTGTAGAACAGGATCCGCTCGGTAGTAGTGGTCTTGCCCGCATCAACGTGCGCACAGATACCAATGTTACGGTAGCGGTTAATTGCTGTAGTACGAGCCATAAAGCCCTCGCAAAATTAGTGTTGCCAGAATTAGAAGCGGTAGTGCGAGAACGCCTTGTTGGCTTCAGCCATGCGGTGCACGTCTTCACGCTTCTTAACTGCAGCACCTTTGCCTTCAGCGGCATCCAGCAACTCGCCAGCCAAACGCAGCGCCATAGACTTCTCGCCGCGCTTGCGGGCGTAGTCTACAAGCCAGCGCATGGCCAGAGCGTTACGACGAGACGGGCGAACTTCGACCGGAACCTGGTAAGTCGCACCACCTACACGGCGCGACTTCACTTCGACCAGCGGAGCGATGGCGTCGAGAGCTTTCTCGAAGATTTCCAGGGGATCGCTGTTCTTGCGCTCTTTAACTTTGTCCAGCGCGCCATAAACGATACGTTCGGCGACGGCTTTTTTGCCGCTTTCCATTACGTGGTTCATGAACTTGGCGAGGATCTGGCTTCCGTATTTCGGATCGTCCAGAATCTCACGCTTGGCTGCTACGCGACGTCTTGGCATTGATAAGCCCTCAAACGGTCTTCAGGTTAGCCCGGGATCCCACCCTTAGGTGTCGCCCGACCTTACTCTTATCGACTCAATAAATAGAAAATCAGTCAGCGCACCGAATTATTTCGGACGCTTGGTACCGTACTTCGAACGACCCTGGTTACGGCCCTTCACACCGGAGGTGTCCAGGGAACCGCGCACGGTGTGGTAACGCACACCCGGAAGGTCTTTTACACGACCGCCACGGATCAGCACCACGCTGTGCTCTTGCAGGTTGTGACCTTCACCACCGATGTACGAGGAAACCTCGAAACCGTTGGTCAGGCGCACGCGGCATACTTTACGCAGTGCCGAGTTAGGTTTTTTCGGCGTAGTGGTGTACACGCGGGTGCACACGCCACGACGCTGCGGGCAGTTCTGCAGCGCAGGCACGTCGGATTTCTCGACGATACGCTTGCGCGGCTGACGTACCAGCTGGTTGATAGTTGCCATCTACTAGCTCCACTGTTGTCTTTCGACATAAACAAAATGGCAGAGCTGAACGCCCTGCCAAATTTAGGGGTGCATGAGTCTAATGAGACCCGCCCCCTGCGTCAAGGCTAAGCCCCGCAACCAAAGCCACGGGACCACCCCTCGATTAGCTACCGCTGGAGTTCAGCGCTTCGGTCAGTGCGGCTTCCACCTCACTGGCGCTGACCCGTACCGGCTTGTCGGCATCACGCTTGCGCTTGCGCTCGCTGTGGTACGCCAGACCGGTACCGGCGGGAATCAGACGTCCCACCACCACGTTTTCCTTCAGGCCGCGGAGGAAGTCGCGCTTGCCAGTTACCGCCGCCTCGGTCAGAACGCGAGTGGTCTCCTGGAACGACGCCGCCGAGATGAACGACTCGGTGGACAGCGAGGCCTTGGTGATACCCAGCAGCACGCGGTCGTACTTGGCGATGAAGCGATCGTCGCCGGACAGGCGCTCGTTCTCTTCCAGCACCTGGGTCAGCTCCATCTGGTCGCCCTTGATGAAACTGGAGTCACCCGACTCAGCCACTTCGACCTTGCGCAGCATCTGCCGCAGGATGGTCTCGATGTGCTTGTCGTTGATCTTCACACCCTGCAGGCGGTAAACGTCCTGGATCTCGTTGACGATGTACTTGGCCAGGGCGCTGACGCCGAGCAGACGCAGGATATCGTGCGGATTGCTCGGGCCGTCGGAGATGACTTCGCCCTTGTTCACCTGTTCGCCTTCGAAGACGTTGAGGTGACGCCACTTCGGAATCAGCTCCTCGTACGGATCGCTGCCATCGGTCGGCGTGATCACCAAGCGACGCTTGCCCTTGGTCTCCTTGCCGAACGAGATGGTGCCGCTGATCTCCGCGAGGATCGACGGCTCTTTCGGCCGGCGTGCCTCGAACAGGTCGGCAACGCGCGGCAGACCACCGGTGATGTCACGGGTCTTCGAGGTTTCCTGCGGGATACGTGCGATGACGTCACCCACGTTGACCTGACCACCGTCGGCCACACCCACCAGGGCGTTGGCCGGCAGGAAGTACTGAGCCGGTACGTCGGTACCTGGCAGCAGCAGTTCCTTGCCGGAGGCGTCGACCATCTTGACCGCCGGACGGATGTCCTTGCCGGACGCCGGGCGATCCTTCGGATCCAGTACCTCGATGTTGGTCAAACCGGTCAGTTCGTCGGTCTGACGCTTGATGGTGATGCCTTCTTCCATGCCGACGAAGGTCACGGTACCCATCATCTCGGTGACGATCGGGTGGGTGTGCGGGTCCCACTTGGCGACGATGGCGCCAGCTTCGACCTTGTCACCTTCCTTGACCGAAATCACCGCACCGTAGGGCAGCTTGTAGCGCTCGCGCTCGCGACCGAACTCGTCGGCCACGGCCAGCTCGCCGGAACGCGAAACCGCGACCAGGGCGCCGTCCAGACGCTCGACGTGCTTGAGGTTGTGCAGGCGGATAGCGCCGCCGTTCTTGACCTGAACGCTGTCGGCCGCGGAGGTCCGGCTGGCCGCACCACCGATGTGGAACGTACGCATGGTCAGCTGGGTACCCGGCTCACCGATGGACTGGGCGGCAATAACGCCGACCGCTTCACCGATGTTCACCTGGTGACCACGGGCCAGATCGCGGCCGTAGCACTTGGCGCAGATGCCGTAGCGGGTTTCGCAGCTGATCGGCGAACGCACGATCACTTCGTCGATGCTGTTCAGCTCGATGAACTCGACCCACTGCTCGTCGACCAGGGTGCCGGCCGGGACGATGACCTCGTCGGTGCCCGGCTTGAACACGTCGCGGGCGATGACTCGACCCAGTACGCGCTCGCCCAGGGGCTCGACCACGTCGCCGCCTTCGATGTGCGGCGTCATCAGCAGGCCGTGCTCGGTGCCGCAGTCGATCTCGGTCACCACCAGGTCCTGGGCCACGTCGACCAGGCGACGGGTCAGGTAACCGGAGTTCGCGGTCTTCAACGCGGTATCCGCCAGACCCTTACGCGCACCGTGGGTCGAGATGAAGTACTGCAGAACGCTCAGACCTTCGCGGAAGTTCGCGGTGATCGGCGTCTCGATGATCGAGCCGTCCGGCTTGGCCATCAGACCGCGCATACCGGCGAGCTGACGGATCTGCGCAGCAGAACCCCGCGCACCGGAGTCGGCCATCATGTACATGGAGTTGAAGGATTCCTGCTCGACTTCGTTGCCATCGCGATCGATAACCTTCTCTTTCGAGAGGTTGCCCATCATCGCCTTGGACACTTCGTCGTTGGCCTTGGACCACAGGTCGATCACCTTGTTGTACTTCTCGCCCTGGGTCACCAGGCCGGAGGCGTACTGGCTCTCGATCTCCTTCACTTCCTCGGTGGCGGCGTCGATGATCCGCGCCTTCTCGTCCGGGATGACGAAGTCGTTCACGCCGATCGACACACCGGAGATGGTCGAGTAGGCGAAACCCGTGTACATCAGCTGGTCGGCGAAGATCACGGTGTCCTTCAAACCGACCGTGCGGTAGCACTGGTTGATCAGCTTGGAGATCGCCTTCTTCTTCATCGACTGGTTGACCACGTCGTACGGCATGCCGGCGGGGACAATCTGGAACAGCAGCGCACGGCCGACAGTGGTGTCGACGATGCGGGTGTTCTTGGTGACGCTGCCGTCCTTCTCGTTGATGGTCTCGTTGATCCGGACCTTCACGCGAGCATGCAGCGAGGCCTCACCGGCGCGGAACACGCGGTCGACTTCCTGCAGGTCGGCGAACACACGACCCTCGCCCTTGGCGTTGACCGCTTCACGGGTCATGTAATACAGACCCAGTACCACGTCCTGGGACGGCACGATGATCGGCTCGCCGTTGGCCGGCGAGAGGATGTTGTTGGTCGACATCATCAGCGCGCGCGCTTCCAGCTGGGCTTCCAGCGTCAGCGGCACGTGCACGGCCATCTGGTCACCGTCGAAGTCGGCGTTGTACGCGGCGCAGACCAGCGGGTGCAGCTGAATCGCCTTGCCTTCGATGAGCACCGGCTCGAACGCCTGGATACCCAGACGGTGCAGGGTCGGCGCACGGTTGAGCAGCACGGGGTGTTCGCGGATCACTTCGGCGAGCACGTCCCAGACTTCCGGCAGCTCGCGCTCGACCATCTTCTTGGCCGCCTTGATGGTGGTCGCCAGACCACGCATTTCCAGCTTGCCGAAAATGAACGGCTTGAACAGCTCCAGGGCCATCTTCTTCGGCAGGCCGCACTGGTGCAGGCGCAGGGTCGGGCCCACGGTGATCACGGAACGACCGGAGTAGTCCACGCGCTTACCGAGCAGGTTCTGACGGAAACGACCTTGCTTACCCTTGATCATGTCGGCCAGGGACTTCAGCGGACGCTTGTTCGAGCCGGTGATGGCGCGACCGCGACGGCCGTTGTCGAGCAGGGCGTCGACCGCCTCCTGCAGCATGCGCTTCTCGTTGCGCACGATGATGTCCGGCGCGGAGAGGTCGAGCAGGCGCTTGAGGCGGTTGTTACGGTTGATCACCCGGCGGTACAGGTCGTTCAGGTCGGAGGTCGCGAAACGGCCGCCATCCAGCGGAACCAGCGGACGCAGGTCCGGCGGCAGCACCGGCAGCACGGTCAGGATCATCCATTCCGGCAGATTGCCGGAGCCCTGGAAGGCTTCCATCAGCTTCAGACGCTTGGACAGCTTCTTGATCTTGGTTTCCGAGTTGGTCTGCGGAATCTCTTCGCGCAGGCGGCCGATCTCGTGCTCCAGGTCGATGGCGTGCAGCAGCTCGCGCACGGCTTCGGCGCCCATGCGCGCGTCGAAGTCGTCGCCGAACTCTTCGAGGGCTTCGAAGTACTGCTCGTCGTTCAGCAGCTGGCCCTTTTCCAGGGTGGTCATGCCCGGATCGATTACCACGTAGCTCTCGAAATAGAGCACGCGTTCGATGTCACGCAGGGTCATGTCCATCAGCAGGCCGATACGGCTCGGCAGCGACTTGAGGAACCAGATGTGGGCGACCGGCGAGGCCAGCTCGATGTGCGCCATGCGCTCACGGCGAACCTTGGCCAGGGCCACTTCGACGCCGCACTTCTCGCAGATCACGCCGCGATGCTTGAGGCGCTTGTACTTGCCGCACAGGCACTCATAGTCCTTTACCGGGCCAAAGATCTTGGCGCAGAACAGACCATCGCGCTCGGGCTTGAAGGTACGGTAGTTGATGGTTTCCGGCTTTTTAACTTCACCGAACGACCACGAACGGATCATCTCAGGCGAGGCCAATCCGATACGGATGGCGTCGAACTCTTCGATCTGACCCTGGTTTTTCAGCAAATTCAGTAGGTCTTTCAAGGCCTTTCCTCCTGGCGGAGCAGGGAGTGGGCTACAGCGCCCCACTCCCGATTCGCGTCACGTGTTATTCGGTTTCCAGATCGATGTCGATACCGAGCGAACGGATCTCTTTGATCAGTACGTTGAAGGACTCGGGCATGCCCGGCTCCATACGGTGATCGCCGTCCACGATGTTCTTGTACATCTTGGTACGGCCGTTCACGTCGTCCGACTTCACGGTCAGCATTTCCTGCAGGGTGTAGGCGGCGCCGTAGGCTTCCAGCGCCCACACCTCCATCTCCCCGAAGCGCTGACCACCGAACTGCGCCTTACCACCCAGCGGCTGCTGGGTCACCAGGCTGTAGGAACCAGTGGAACGCGCGTGCATCTTGTCGTCCACCAGGTGGTTCAGTTTGAGCATGTACATGTAACCGACAGTGGTCGGACGCTCGAACTGGTTACCGGTACGGCCGTCGATCAGGCGCATCTGACCGCTTTCCGGCAGGTCGGCGAGCTTGAGCATCGCCTTGATCTCGCTTTCCTTGGCACCGTCGAACACCGGAGTGGCCATTGGCACACCGCCGCGCAGGTTCTTGGCCAGGTTGAGGATCTCCTGATCGCTCAGCTCGTCCAGGCTTTCCTGACGCCCACCGATCTCGTTGTAGATCTGCTGCATGAACTGACGCAGCTCGGCGACCTTGCGCTGCTCTTCGAGCATGCGGTTGATCTTCTCGCCCAGGCCCTTGGCCGCGAGGCCCAGGTGGGTTTCGAGGATCTGACCGACGTTCATACGCGACGGTACACCCAGCGGGTTGAGGACGATATCCACCGGCGTGCCGTTGGCATCGTGGGGCATATCCTCGACCGGCATGATCACCGAGACCACACCCTTGTTACCGTGACGACCGGCCATCTTGTCACCCGGCTGGATGCGACGGCGAATGGCCAGGTAGACCTTGACGATCTTCAGCACGCCCGGCGCCAGGTCATCGCCCTGTTGCAGCTTGCGCTTCTTGTCTTCGAACTTGTCGTCGAGCAGCTGGCGGCGGTCGGAGATGTAGGCCTGGGCCTTCTCCAACTGCTCGTTCAGCGCGTCGTCCGCCATGCGCAGCTTGAACCACTGGCCGCGCTCGAGGCCATCGAGGAACTCGTCGGTGACTTCGCTGCCCTTCTTCAGGCCGGCGCCGCCCTCGGCGATCTTGCCGACCAGGGCTGCACGCAGACGCTCGAAGGTCGCGCCTTCGACGATGCGGAACTCCTCGTTGAGGTCCTTGCGGATCTCGTCCAGCTGCATCTTCTCGATCGACAGGGCACGGGCATCACGCTCGACACCATCGCGGGTGAAGACCTGAACGTCGATCACGGTGCCCTTGGTACCGGTCGGCACGCGCAGGGAGGTATCCTTCACGTCGGATGCCTTCTCACCGAAGATCGCGCGCAGCAGCTTCTCTTCCGGGGTCAGCTGGGTCTCGCCCTTCGGCGTGACCTTGCCGACCAGGATGTCACCGGCGCCGACTTCGGCACCCACGTAGACGATACCGGCCTCGTCCAGCTTGTTCAGCGCAGCCTCACCCACATTCGGGATGTCCGCGGTGATTTCTTCTGGGCCGAGCTTGGTGTCACGGGCCACACAGGTCAGTTCCTGGATGTGGATCGTGGTGAAGCGGTCTTCCTGAACCACACGCTCCGACAGGAGGATGGAGTCTTCGAAGTTGTAACCGTTCCACGGCATGAACGCGACGCGCATGTTCTGGCCGAGCGCCAGCTCACCCATGTCGGTGGACGGGCCGTCGGCGAGGATGTCGCTGCGCTCGACCTTGTCACCCTTGCTCACCAGCGGACGCTGGTTGATGCAGGTGTTCTGGTTGGAGCGGGTGTACTTGGTCAGGTTGTAGATGTCGACACCGGCCTCACCGGTCTCGACTTCGTCATCGTTGACCCGTACCACGATGCGGCTGGCGTCGACCGAGTCGATCACCCCGCCACGGCGTGCGACCACGCAGACCCCGGAGTCACGGGCGACGTTGCGCTCCATGCCGGTACCGACCAGCGGCTTGTCCGAACGCAGGGTCGGCACCGCCTGACGCTGCATGTTCGAACCCATCAGTGCGCGGTTGGCGTCATCGTGCTCGAGGAACGGAATCAACGAGGCCGCGACCGAAACCACCTGCTTCGGCGAGACGTCCATCAGGGTGACGTCTTCCGGCGCCTTGACGGTGAATTCGTTGAGGTGACGCACGGCCACCAGCTCATCGACCAGCTGACCCTTGTCGTTCATGGTCGCCGAAGCCTGGGCGATCACGTGATCGGCCTCTTCAATGGCGGACAGGAAGACGATCTCGTCGGTGACCAGGGTGTCCTTCACCACGCGGTACGGGCTCTCGAGGAAGCCGTACTGGTTGGTGCGGGCATAGGCCGCCAGGGAGTTGATCAGGCCGATGTTCGGGCCTTCCGGGGTTTCGATCGGGCACACACGGCCGTAGTGGGTCGGGTGTACGTCACGCACTTCGAAGCCGGCACGCTCACGGGTCAGACCGCCCGGGCCAAGCGCGGAGACGCGGCGCTTGTGGGTGATCTCGGAGAGCGGGTTGTTCTGGTCCATGAACTGCGAGAGCTGGCTGGAACCGAAGAACTCCTTCACCGCCGCCGCAACCGGCTTGGCGTTGATCAGGTCCTGCGGCATCAGGCCTTCGCTTTCGGCCATCGACAGGCGCTCTTTGACCGCCCGCTCGACACGCACCAGGCCCACGCGGAACTGGTTCTCGGCCATCTCGCCGACGCAACGCACGCGGCGGTTACCCAGGTGGTCGATGTCGTCGACGATGCCCTTGCCGTTACGGATATCGACCAGGGTCTTGAGGACCGCGACGATGTCTTCGCGGCTGAGCACGCCGGAACCTTCGATCTCGGTACGACCGATACGACGGTTGAACTTCATGCGGCCGACGGCCGACAGGTCGTAACGCTCGGCGCTGAAGAACAGGTTGTTGAACAGGGTCTCGGCGGCATCCTTGGTTGGCGGCTCGCCAGGACGCATCATGCGGTAGATCTCGACCAGCGCTTCCAACTGATTGGTGGTGGAGTCGATCTTCAGGGTATCGGAGACGAACGGACCACAATCGATGTCGTTGGTGTACAGGGTTTCGATGCGTACGACCTGAGCCTTGGCGATCTTGAGCAGCAGCTCCAGCGTCAGCTCGGTGTTGCACTCGGCGATGATTTCGCCGGTAGCCGGGTGCACGATCACCTTGGCCGTGGTGCGGCCGATCAGGTAGTCGAGCGGTACGTCCAGCTCCTTGATGCCAGCCTTGTCCAGCTGGTTGATATGGCGGGCAGTGATACGGCGACCTTGCTCGACGATGACCTTGCCGTTGCCATCCTTGATGTCGAGTACGGCAATTTCGCCACGCAGACGCTGCGGCACCAGTTCCAGGCTCAGGGAATCGCCCTTCACGTGGAACACGTTGGTGTCATAGAAGGCGTCCAGCATCTCTTCGGTGCTGTAACCCAGGGCACGCAGCAGGACCGAGGCCGGCAGCTTGCGGCGGCGGTCGATACGCACGAACACGGCGTCCTTCGGGTCGAACTCGAAGTCCAGCCAGGAACCGCGGTACGGAATGATCCGTGCGGAGTACAGCAGCTTGCCGGAGCTGTGGGTCTTGCCGCGGTCATGATCGAAGAACACGCCCGGCGAGCGGTGCAACTGGGAAACGATGACGCGCTCAGTACCGTTGATAACGAAGGTACCGTTCTCGGTCATCAGGGGGATTTCCCCCATGTAAACTTCTTGCTCTTTAATGTCCTTGATCGCTTTGTTCGACGATTCTTTGTCGAAAATGATCAAACGAACCTTAACCCGCAGCGGTACGGCGAAAGTCACGCCGCGCAGCACGCATTCCTTGACGTCAAAGGCCGGTTCGCCCAGGCGATAACCGACATACTCCAGAGCAGCATTGCCGGAATAGCTGATAATCGGGAAAACGGACTTGAAGGCCGCGTGCAGGCCGATGTCGCGAAACTGGTCCTTGGTCGCTCCCGCCTGCAGGAATTCGCGATACGAATCCAGCTGGATGGCCAGGAGATAAGGCACATCCATGACATCCGGCAACTTGCTAAAGTCCTTGCGGATACGTTTTTTCTCAGTGTATGAGTAAGCCATCAGCGTTCCCCAGCTTGGTCACCTGCTTATTTGGCCTCTCCGACGGGAGCAGCCAGAAAATCTTGCAAACCCTAGGTTTGCGCCACCCGCGTAGGGTGGGAGCTTCCGAACCAGGCCGAGCGATGATTAGTCGACCTGGAACGGAAAAAGGCCGGTGGCAAGAGCCACCAGCCATCAGCCTTATGCGAATCGCTTAGGCTGCAGACGCAAAGTCGTCGCTTACTTGAGCTCGACAGTGGCGCCAGCTTCTTCCAGAGCCTTCTTAGCGGCTTCGGCTTCATCCTTGGAAGCGCCTTCCTTGACTACGCCCGGAGCGCCGTCAACGACTGCCTTGGCTTCTTTCAGGCCCAGGCCGGTCAGCTCGCGAACAGCCTTAATGACGTTCACTTTCTTCTCGCCAGCGGAAACCAGAACGATGTTGAACTCGGTCTGCTCTTCGACTGCAGCGGCAGCAGCGGCTGGGCCGGCAGCAACAGCAGCGGCGGCGGTTACGCCGAACTTCTCTTCCATTGCCTTGATCAGTTCAACAACCTGCATCACGGACATGTCGGATACGGCGTTGATGATGTCTTCGTTGGTCAGAGCCATGACTCTAATTCCTGTATTGGGGGACAGCCTTCGCGGCCATCAAATTAAACAAATAAGATTGAAAGGGGACTATGCGGCCTGGATCAGGCAGCAACGCCTTCTTTCTGGTCGCGAACAGCCGCCAAAGTACGAACGAACTTGCTGGTGGCGCCTTGCATCACGCTCATCAGCTGAGAAATCGCTTCGTTGTAAGTCGGCAGAGTTGCCAGTACGTCGATCTGGTTGGCTGCGAGGAACTGACCCTCGAACGCAGCTGCCTTGATCTCGAACTTGTCCTGACCCTTCGAGAATTCCTTGAAGATACGGGCAGCAGCGCCCGGATGTTCGTTGGAGAACGCGATCAGGGTCGGGCCTTTGAACACGTCGTTGAGCACGTCAAACTGAGTGCCTTCAACGGCGCGGCGCAGCAGGGTGTTACGTACGACTCTCACGTACACACCAGATGCGCGGGCCTCTTTACGGAGTCCGGTCATAGCACCTACGGTCACGCCACGGGCATCAGCCACGACAGCGGACAGGGCAGCTTTGGCAGCCTCGTTGACTTCAGCGACGATGGCCTTCTTGTCTTCGAGTTTAATTGCCACGGGTTTACTCCTGGATGTTACCGTTTCGTCCAACCGGAGCTGGACGGCGTTTTGGTGTCTGATTCGGTACGAATCGGGAGCACCATCTGCGTAGGCTGGAGGTTTAAGGCTTGCGCCGCCTACGGTCTTGGACAGCCCCCGCCAGGCAGGGACCCCAATCTTTCAGGCCGACGGAGCAACTCCGCCGGCCAACTTCATTACACGTCCAGCGATGCCTGATCGATGACCAGACCCGGACCCATGGTGGTGCTCAGGGTCACGCGCTTGACGTAAATACCTTTGGAAGTCGACGGCTTCAGACGCTTGAGGTCGGAAATCAGCGCCTCAACGTTCTGCTTCAGCTTGTCGGCTTCGAAACCGACCTTGCCGACGGAACCGTGGATGATGCCGTTCTTGTCGGTACGGAAACGCACCTGACCAGCCTTGGCATTCTTCACCGCAGTGGCGACGTCCGGGGTCACGGTGCCGACCTTCGGGTTCGGCATCAGGCCGCGCGGGCCGAGCACCTGGCCCAACTGACCGACGACGCGCATGGCGTCCGGCGAAGCGATGACCACGTCATAGTTCAGGTCGCCGCCTTTCATTTCGGCAGCCAGGTCGTCCATGCCTACGCGGTCGGCGCCGGCAGCCAGAGCGGCCTCGGCAGCCGGACCCTGGGTGAACACGGCAACGCGTACCGACTTGCCGGAGCCGTTCGGCAGCACGGTGGCGCCGCGCACGACCTGGTCGGATTTACGCGGGTCGACACCCAGGTTTACCGCGATGTCCACGGACTCGGAAAACTTGACAGCCGAGAGCTCGGCCAGCAGTGCAGCGGCCTCGACGAAGTTGTAAGCCTTGCCGGCTTCGACTTTTTCCGCGATTGCCTTTTGACGCTTAGTCAACTTAGCCATTACACACCCTCCACGTTCAGGCCCATGCTGCGAGCGGAACCGGCGATGGTACGCACGGCCGCATCCAGGTCAGCTGCAGTCAGATCAGCCTCTTTAGTCTTGGCGATCTCTTCCAGCTGGGCACGGGTCACAGTGCCGACCTTGACGGTGTTCGGACGAGCCGAGCCGCTGGTCAGACCTGCCGCTTTCTTCAGCAGAACCGAAGCCGGGGTGCTTTTGGTTTCAAAGGTGAAGCTGCGGTCGCTGTAAACAGTGATGATCACCGGAGTCGGCAGACCAGGCTCCATGCCTTGGGTCTTGGCGTTGAACGCCTTGCAGAATTCCATGATATTCACACCGTGCTGACCCAGAGCCGGGCCTACTGGCGGGCTCGGGTTGGCCTGTGCAGCCTTTACTTGCAGCTTGATATAAGCCGTTATCTTCTTAGCCATGAGCTACTCCAATTACGGGTACTAGCGCCTTGCGGCTCCCCGGTGATTACATATTTATCCCAGTGACGACAAAACCCCGCAGTCCGAGACTGCGGGGTATGGGATGCTTGTGTCAGTTATGCCTTTTCGACCTGACTGAACTCCAGCTCGACCGGCGTCGAGCGACCGAAAATGGTCACCGCCACCTGGATACGGCTCTTTTCATAATTGACTTCTTCGACCACGCCACTGAAATCAGCGAACGGACCGTCGACCACGCGAACCATCTCGCCCGGCTCGAACAGCGTCTTCGGCTTCGGCTTGTCGCCACTATCGGCAACACGACGCAGGATGGCCTCGGCCTCTTTGTCGGTGATCGGCGCCGGCTTATCGGCAGTACCACCAATAAAGCCCATGACACGCGGGGTATCCTTGACCAAGTGCCAAGTCCCTTCGTTCATGTCCATCTGCACCAGCACATAGCCTGGGAAGAATTTGCGCTCGCTCTTGCGCTTCTGGCCGTTACGCATCTCTACCACTTCTTCGGTAGGAACCAGAATTTCGCCAAAGCCATCTTCCATGCCAGCGAGCTTGACGCGCTCGATCAACGAACGCATCACATGCTTCTCGTAGCCCGAGTAAGCATGCACAACGTACCAACGCTTAGCCACGGGACACCCTTAACCTACAATCAACGAAACAAGCCAGCCCAGCAACGAGTCAAGCCCCCACAGCAAAAGCGCCATCACGAGGACGACAGCCACCACGATCAACGTGGTTTGCGTGGTTTCTTGACGAGTCGGCCAGACGACCTTGCGAATCTCGACGCGCGCTTCCTTGGCCAGCCCGGTAAACGCCTGCCCCTTCGCGGTCTGCAGCGCAACAGCGCCCGCAACACCAGCCAGAGCCAACAACACCAGGACACGGTACAGAATCGGCTCGGCAGAGAAGTACTGATTACCGACCACACCCACGACGACCAGAGCGACTACAACCAGCCACTTGAGCAGATCGAAGCGCGAGTCTTTGGCCTCAGCATTAGCATTCATTTACGAGGATCCTGTGAAAGACACGCCATATTCGCTAGAAATATGGCAGGTCAGGAGGGAATCGAACCCCCAACCTGCGGTTTTGGAGACCGCCGCTCTGCCAATTGAGCTACTGACCTAGATGAAAATCAGGCCGACCATTATGCCGACCTGACAGAGACAGATCAACCGATTACTCGACGATCTTGGCAACCACGCCGGCACCAACGGTACGACCGCCTTCGCGAATCGCGAAACGCAGGCCGTCTTCCATGGCGATCGGCTTGATCAGGGTAACAACCATCTTCACGTTGTCGCCCGGCATTACCATCTCAACGCCTTCCGGCAGCTCGCAGCTACCAGTTACGTCGGTAGTACGGAAGTAGAACTGCGGACGGTAGCCCTTGAAGAACGGGGTGTGACGACCGCCTTCTTCCTTGGACAGCACGTACACTTCAGCTTCGAACTTGGTGTGCGGCTTGATGGTGCCCGGCTTGGCCAGAACCTGACCACGCTCTACGTCGTCACGCTTGGTGCCACGCAGCAGGACGCCGCAGTTCTCACCAGCACGACCTTCGTCGAGCAGCTTGCGGAACATCTCAACACCAGTACAGGTAGTCTTGGTGGTGTCACGCAGACCTACGATCTCGATTTCTTCCTGGATACGGACGATGCCACGCTCAATACGACCGGTCACCACGGTACCGCGACCGGAAATGGAGAACACGTCTTCGATCGGCATCAGGAACGGCTTGTCGATGGCGCGAACCGGCTCAGGAATGTAGCTGTCCAGAGTCTCGACCAGCTTCTTGACGGCAGTGGTACCCATCTCGTTGTCATCTTGACCGTTCAGCGCCATCAGCGCGGAACCGATGATGATCGGAGTGTCGTCGCCCGGGAAGTCGTAAGTCGACAGCAGGTCACGCACTTCCATCTCAACCAGTTCCAGCAGCTCGGCGTCGTCCACCATGTCAGCCTTGTTCAGGAAGACCACGATGTACGGTACACCCACCTGACGGGACAGCAGGATGTGCTCGCGAGTCTGCGGCATCGGGCCGTCGGCTGCGGAGCAAACCAGGATGGCGCCGTCCATCTGCGCAGCACCGGTGATCATGTTCTTCACATAGTCAGCGTGGCCAGGGCAGTCAACGTGCGCGTAGTGACGAATAGTGGAATCGTACTCTACGTGCGCGGTGTTGATGGTGATACCACGAGCCTTCTCTTCCGGGGCGCTGTCGATCTTGTCGAAGTCAACGCGGGCCGAACCGAAAACTTCGGAGCAGACGCGAGTCAGAGCAGCAGTCAGAGTAGTTTTACCGTGGTCAACGTGACCGATGGTGCCGACGTTGACGTGCGGTTTGTTACGTTCAAATTTCTCTTTAGCCATTTTGACCGTCTCCCAACGAAGAATTGAGCAAGTCACACTACCCATTAAAATAAAGGCAGATACTTTCATATCTGCCTTTATTAATTGGAGCTCATGAGCGGATTTGAACCGCTGACCTCACCCTTACCAAGGGTGTGCTCTACCAACTGAGCTACATGAGCGAAACACTTGTTGCCGACCGAAGACTTGGAGCGGGTAGCGGGAATCGAACCCGCATCATCAGCTTGGAAGGCTGAGGTTCTACCACTGAACTATACCCGCGGAGCCTTCAGCTCACGCTAAATCTGGTGGAGGGAGAAGGATTCGAACCTTCGAAGTCGATGACGTCAGATTTACAGTCTGATCCCTTTGGCCACTCGGGAATCCCTCCAAAAGGTGGCGGCATTCTCTTTTCATGCCACCCTACTGTCAAGCATTTTCTCATTTAAAATCGTGAGGTTAGCTGCTTTTCCAGTCGCTTCGCAGATCCATCGCTGGACCCACCCTGCGAAGCGGGCGCCATTCTAGTCAATCCTCGAGGAGGTTGCAATGCTTTCGCACGGCTTTATTTGATGTTCTAAGCCATTGAAGTCCAGGGCCAAACGCTCCAGCAGCGAATCTTCGGCCAAACGCCGACTCTCCGGCGCAATCCTGACCCAATAGCTGCGCTCCGCGCGGGACAGCTCCTTAAGCAGCGGCTCGTAGCCGGCGCCTCGCAACCGTTCGACAACACTCTGAGCGGAGTCGCGGCGCGGAAATATCCCCAGCGAGATACCGTTGGCCAGGTCGCCCTCGGCGATGATGTAGCTGTCAATCTTGCGCGCCTGCAGCTCCTTGAGCTGCCGCAGCGAAGCCTGCCGTGACGAAAGTGGCGGCAGATAGACCCAATAGTCCACGCCCGCTGCGGCATCGACGGCCTGCACACTGGAGCGAATATCCAGACTAATCAGGCGCTGCTCCAACACAGCCGCCGCTGTCTTCTGCTCGAAGCTACCCAGGAACAGGCAAACTGACTCCTCAGCCGAAGCCCTAAGCTGCTCACGTGACTGCGGCGGCTGCGACTCGCTCAACAGCCGGATATCACCCTCTCCCCGGCTTAGCAGGGCCAGCGGCGCAACCTCCTTCGCTCGCATAGGGGCCTGCTGCTGATGCCAGACGTAATAGAACAGATTGAGCACCAACAACAGCAAGAACAACCAGCGCATGGGCCACCTCAAGTTAACGGACAGGCGATCGCAAGCCCGGTAAATACTAGATCCGGCGCTACCCGCGCAGTCGGCACCACACCTGCGACCAACGGCGCATCACCCCCTGTGAGAAAGACCTGGAAGGAATCCCCCCAGTACTGGCGCGCGAGATCCAACTGGGTCAGCACGAAGCCCTGGAGCATCAGCGAGCAACCACGCTCGACCGCCTCTGCCGTCGAACGACCTGGGTCGAGGCTATGCAAGGCTCGCTCTGCGACCTTGTCGTCATAGCGAATCCGCCGTGTATGGGTGCGCAACTGGTTGCGCATCAAGGGTACCCCTGGGCAAATGAATCCCCCCCTATGCTGGCCGCCAGTATCGACAAAGTCGGAGGTCACCGCGGTTCCGAGGTCCAGAACCAGGCAGGCACCCCGAGCCAGGTGGAAGGCCCCGACCAGCGCCAACCAACGATCCAAGCCGAGGAGTTCGTGCTGCTCGTAACCATTGCGCACGCCGGCCAGCTCTGCGGCGGGGCGAGCCCGTAGGCATTCGATGGAAAACGTCTGCCGGAGCGCCGCTATAAGGGAGGCCGTTTCCTCTTCGGTACGCACGCTAACCAGCCGACAGGCATCGAGGCCCGCCACCTGCGCGCGAAGCGCCTCGACCAGCTCCAGATCGGAGCCAACCACGCCGCCACAGGCGACGACGCCGTCACGGGTGACTACCCGCCACTTGATAAAGCTGTTGCCGCAATCGAGCTCAAGAATCATTCGACAGCCTCAGACTGAGCTCACCACCGCTGAAATGCTGCTCCTCGCCATCGACTAACAGTCGAATGGCGCCGGAAGCATCCACCCCCAGCACTACACCGGCGATCTGTTGACCCCCGGCAGTGAGCACTACCCGCCGCCCCTGCCACAGGTGGTTATTTTGCCACTCCTCGCGCAGGGCCGAGAAACCCTGCTTCCGATGCGATTCGAGATAGCGCGCCAGTTGCTGATTGAGCGCAACGACCAGTTCGTTTCGGTCGACACCATGCCCCAGAGCGGCCCGCATCGACGTCCAGGGCTGGTCGATCGGCTGCGCTTCAGTTGGCATCATGTTGACGTTCACGCCGACACCGATCACCACATGACAAACGTCTGCCGGATCGCCCGACAATTCAAGAAGGATTCCGGCGATCTTGCGATCCCCCACCAACAGGTCATTCGGCCACTTCAAGCCGGCACCCGACACGCCCATCGCACGAATTGCCTGCAGGAGCGCCAACCCAACCACCAAGCTGAGTCCCTCGAGCTGGCGCATACCGCCTTCTACTCGCAGTACCAGGCTGTAATAGAGATTCTCCGCGAACGGGCTCACCCAGGTGCGCCCTCGACGGCCGCGACCGGCCGACTGCCGCTCAGCCAGCACGATAAATGGCGCTGCATTGCGCGCCTCTAGGCGCCTCAGCGCTTCGGAACTTGTCGAGTCGACCGAGTGCAGCACGCTGACCGGCCAGGCTTGGCCGGAGGGGCTTGACGCCAGGAGACACTCATCCAACAGTCGAAGCGGGCTCGCCAGACGGTAGCCTCGGCCGCGAACCTTGTGAATAGGCAACTCAAGCTCGGCTTCCAGGGAACGTAGCTGCTTCCATACCGCGGCTCGACTGATACCCAGCGCCGCGCCTAGCGCCTCCCCCGAATGGAAACGCCCATCTTGTAGAAGCCTTAACAATGGCAGCATGCAGCCTCCCCTCGAAGCGATAAGGCACGCATGATAACGACGCCCCCTCCGCTTGCCTACAAATCAGCCCGCCGCATGACCGCCGGCCTTTTCTATCGCGCAAAAGCAAACCCCCGACCTGCTTGCGCGGGTCGGGGGTTTGGGATAGGTGCTTGACGATGACCTACTCTCACATGGGGAAACCCCACACTACCATCGGCGATGCATCGTTTCACTACTGAGTTCGGGATGGGATCAGGTGGTTCCAACGCTCTATGGTCGTCAAGCAATTCAGCAGGGGATTCGCGGTTAAGGCGCTTCCCCGAATTGGGTATGTGATGTCGTGGTATTGCGTGTTCTGGCAAATTTTCGGTTTGTTGTCGACTTCAGCCATCGAGCACACAAACAACAAATTGTTTGGGTGTTATATGGTCAAGCCTCACGGGCAATTAGTATGGGTTAGCTCAACGCCTCACAGCGCTTACACACCCCACCTATCAACGTCGTAGTCTTCGACGGCCCTTCAGGGAGCTCAAGGCTCCAGTGAGATCTCATCTTGAGGCAAGTTTCCCGCTTAGATGCTTTCAGCGGTTATCTTTTCCGAACATAGCTACCCGGCAATGCCACTGGCGTGACAACCGGAACACCAGAGGTTCGTCCACTCCGGTCCTCTCGTACTAGGAGCAGCCCCTCTCAAATCTCAAACGTCCACGGCAGATAGGGACCGAACTGTCTCACGACGTTCTAAACCCAGCTCGCGTACCACTTTAAATGGCGAACAGCCATACCCTTGGGACCGGCTTCAGCCCCAGGATGTGATGAGCCGACATCGAGGTGCCAAACACCGCCGTCGATATGAACTCTTGGGCGGTATCAGCCTGTTATCCCCGGAGTACCTTTTATCCGTTGAGCGATGGCCCTTCCATACAGAACCACCGGATCACTAAGACCTACTTTCGTACCTGCTCGACGTGTCTGTCTCGCAGTCAAGCGCGCTTTTGCCTTTATACTCTACGACCGATTTCCGACCGGTCTGAGCGCACCTTCGTACTCCTCCGTTACTCTTTAGGAGGAGACCGCCCCAGTCAAACTACCCACCATACACTGTCCTCGATCCGGATAACGGACCAGAGTTAGAACCTCAAGGTTACCAGGGTGGTATTTCAAGGTTGGCTCCACGCGAACTGGCGTCCACGCTTCAAAGCCTCCCACCTATCCTACACAAGTAAACTCAAAGTCCAGTGCAAAGCTATAGTAAAGGTTCACGGGGTCTTTCCGTCTAGCCGCGGATACACTGCATCTTCACAGCGATTTCAATTTCACTGAGTCTCGGGTGGAGACAGCGCCGCCATCGTTACGCCATTCGTGCAGGTCGGAACTTACCCGACAAGGAATTTCGCTACCTTAGGACCGTTATAGTTACGGCCGCCGTTTACCGGGGCTTCGATCAAGAGCTTCGCGTTAGCTAACCCCATCAATTAACCTTCCGGCACCGGGCAGGCGTCACACCCTATACGTCCACTTTCGTGTTTGCAGAGTGCTGTGTTTTTAATAAACAGTCGCAGCGGCCTGGTATCTTCGACCGGCATGAGCTTACGCAGTAAATGCTTCACCCTCACCGGCGCACCTTCTCCCGAAGTTACGGTGCCATTTTGCCTAGTTCCTTCACCCGAGTTCTCTCAAGCGCCTTGGTATTCTCTACCTAACCACCTGTGTCGGTTTGGGGTACGGTTCCTAGTTACCTGAAGCTTAGAAGCTTTTCCTGGAAGCATGGCATCAACCACTTCGCATTCTAAAAGAACGCTCGTCATCAGCTCTCGGCATTAAGCACCCGGATTTACCTAAGCACTCTGCCTACCACCTTAAACACGGACAACCAACGCCGTGCTGGCCTAGCCTTCTCCGTCCCTCCATCGCAGTAACTAGAAGTACGGGAATATTAACCCGTTTCCCATCGACTACGCATTTCTGCCTCGCCTTAGGGGCCGACTCACCCTGCGTCGATTAACGTTGCGCAGGAAACCTTGGTCTTTCGGCGTGCGAGTTTTTCACTCGCATTGTCGTTACTCATGTCAGCATTCGCACTTCTGATACCTCCAGCAAGCTTCTCAACTCACCTTCACAGGCTTACAGAACGCTCCTCTACCGCTCAACTTACGTTGAACCCGTAGCTTCGGTGTATGGTTTGAGCCCCGTTACATCTTCCGCGCAGGCCGACTCGACTAGTGAGCTATTACGCTTTCTTTAAAGGGTGGCTGCTTCTAAGCCAACCTCCTAGCTGTCTAAGCCTTCCCACATCGTTTCCCACTTAACCATAACTTTGGGACCTTAGCTGACGGTCTGGGTTGTTTCCCTTTTCACGACGGACGTTAGCACCCGCCGTGTGTCTCCCGTGCTGACACTTGCTGGTATTCGGAGTTTGCATCGGTTTGGTAAGTCGGGATGACCCCCTAGCCGAAACAGTGCTCTACCCCCAGCAGTGATACACGAGGCGCTACCTAAATAGCTTTCGAGGAGAACCAGCTATCTCCGAGCTTGATTAGCCTTTCACTCCGATCCACAGGTCATCCGCTAACTTTTCAACGGTAGTCGGTTCGGTCCTCCAGTCAGTGTTACCTAACCTTCAACCTGCCCATGGATAGATCGCCCGGTTTCGGGTCTATACCCAGCGACTAAACGCCCTATTAAGACTCGCTTTCGCTACGCCTCCCCTATTCGGTTAAGCTCGCCACTGAATATAAGTCGCTGACCCATTATACAAAAGGTACGCAGTCACCCAACAAAGTAGGCTCCCACTGCTTGTACGCATACGGTTTCAGGTTCTATTTCACTCCCCTCTCCGGGGTTCTTTTCGCCTTTCCCTCACGGTACTGGTTCACTATCGGTCAGTCAGTAGTATTTAGCCTTGGAGGATGGTCCCCCCATATTCAGACAAAGTTTCTCGTGCTCCGTCCTACTCGATTTCACTTCTAAGATCCTTTCGCGTACAGGGCTATCACCCACTATGGCCGCACTTTCCAGAGCGTTCCGCTAAAATCAAAGAAGCTTAAGGGCTAGTCCCCGTTCGCTCGCCACTACTAAGGGAATCTCGGTTGATTTCTATTCCTCAGGGTACTTAGATGTTTCAGTTCCCCTGGTTCGCCTCCTACACCTATGTATTCAGTGCAGGATACCCAGCTTATGCTGGGTGGGTTCCCCCATTCAGAGATCTCCGGATCAAAGTCTGTTTGCCGACTCCCCGAAGCTTTTCGCAGGCTACCACGTCTTTCATCGCCTCTGACTGCCAAGGCATCCACCGTATGCGCTTCTTCACTTGACCATATAACCCCAAGCAATCTGGTTACTGTCTCTAACGTGAAGACGACATTCGCCGAAAATTTGCACTTGAGAACAACGCAAATTTTACCTTGACCAAACTAATTACCAGTGAAAGTAATTAATCAGTCACTTCTATCACATACCCAAATTTTTAAAGAACGATTTTCGTACTGGTCAAAGACCAGAAATCAACATTCAACTGAGCATTTCAGGAATGTTCATTTCTGAACTCTACACAACGGCGCTGTAAGTGGTGGAGCCAAGCGGGATCGAACCGCTGACCTCCTGCGTGCAAGGCAGGCGCTCTCCCAGCTGAGCTATGGCCCCATATTCGTACAAGGCCAAACCCCACAACAATTGGTGGGTCTGGGCAGATTCGAACTGCCGACCTCACCCTTATCAGGGGTGCGCTCTAACCAACTGAGCTACAGACCCAATCGTCTTTCGCAATGAATCAAGCAATTCGTGTGGGAGCTTATAAGGAAGCTGGTGTCGTCGATTAAGGAGGTGATCCAGCCGCAGGTTCCCCTACGGCTACCTTGTTACGACTTCACCCCAGTCATGAATCACACCGTGGTAACCGTCCCCCTTGCGGTTAGACTAGCTACTTCTGGTGCAACCCACTCCCATGGTGTGACGGGCGGTGTGTACAAGGCCCGGGAACGTATTCACCGTGACATTCTGATTCACGATTACTAGCGATTCCGACTTCACGCAGTCGAGTTGCAGACTGCGATCCGGACTACGATCGGTTTTATGGGATTAGCTCCACCTCGCGGCTTGGCAACCCTTTGTACCGACCATTGTAGCACGTGTGTAGCCCTGGCCGTAAGGGCCATGATGACTTGACGTCATCCCCACCTTCCTCCGGTTTGTCACCGGCAGTCTCCTTAGAGTTCCCACCATAACGTGCTGGTAACTAAGGACAAGGGTTGCGCTCGTTACGGGACTTAACCCAACATCTCACGACACGAGCTGACGACAGCCATGCAGCACCTGTCTTACAGTTCCCGAAGGCACCAATCCATCTCTGGAAAGTTCTGTAGATGTCAAGGCCAGGTAAGGTTCTTCGCGTTGCTTCGAATTAAACCACATGCTCCACCGCTTGTGCGGGCCCCCGTCAATTCATTTGAGTTTTAACCTTGCGGCCGTACTCCCCAGGCGGTCAACTTAATGCGTTAGCTGCGCCACTAAGTTCTCAAGGAACCCAACGGCTAGTTGACATCGTTTACGGCGTGGACTACCAGGGTATCTAATCCTGTTTGCTCCCCACGCTTTCGCACCTCAGTGTCAGTATCAGTCCAGGTGGTCGCCTTCGCCACTGGTGTTCCTTCCTATATCTACGCATTTCACCGCTACACAGGAAATTCCACCACCCTCTACCGTACTCTAGCTTGCCAGTTTTGGATGCAGTTCCCAGGTTGAGCCCGGGGCTTTCACATCCAACTTAACAAACCACCTACGCGCGCTTTACGCCCAGTAATTCCGATTAACGCTTGCACCCTCTGTATTACCGCGGCTGCTGGCACAGAGTTAGCCGGTGCTTATTCTGTCGGTAACGTCAAAATTGCAACGTATTAGGTTACAACCCTTCCTCCCAACTTAAAGTGCTTTACAATCCGAAGACCTTCTTCACACACGCGGCATGGCTGGATCAGGCTTTCGCCCATTGTCCAATATTCCCCACTGCTGCCTCCCGTAGGAGTCTGGACCGTGTCTCAGTTCCAGTGTGACTGATCATCCTCTCAGACCAGTTACGGATCGTCGCCTTGGTGAGCCATTACCTCACCAACTAGCTAATCCGACCTAGGCTCATCTGATAGCGTGAGGTCCGAAGATCCCCCACTTTCTCCCGTAGGACGTATGCGGTATTAGCGTTCCTTTCGAAACGTTGTCCCCCACTACCAGGCAGATTCCTAGGCATTACTCACCCGTCCGCCGCTGAATCAGGTAGCAAGCTACCCTCATCCGCTCGACTTGCATGTGTTAGGCCTGCCGCCAGCGTTCAATCTGAGCCATGATCAAACTCTTCAGTTCAATACTGCTTGGGTTTTGAGAAAACCCTAAACTTGGCTCAGCAATCGCAAACCTCTTACCGAAGTAAGAGTTAACTCTCGAATTAACGAGTGTTGCTTTGTGATGCTGATAATCAGTTGACTACCAGTCTTACCTCACAAGCACCCACACGAATTGCTTGATTCAGTTGTTAAAGAACAGTTGGTTAAGTCTTTCGTCTCAACCGAGGCGCGCATTCTACAGCAGCCTCATCTTCCGTCAAGCAGTTTCGAAAATTTCTTTTCTACTTCAACCGCTTGGTGAAACTTAGCGGCTTTCGCCAGCTTTTAGCTTCACGCCCAAGTACAAAACTTAGGCTTTCACTAAAAGCAAACCCCCGACCCGCTTGCGCGGATCGGGGGTTTGGGATAGGTGCTTGACGATGACCTACTCTCACATGGGGAAACCCCACACTACCATCGGCGATGCATCGTTTCACTACTGAGTTCGGGATGGGATCAGGTGGTTCCAACGCTCTATGGTCGTCAAGCAATTCAGCAGGGGATTCGCGGTTAAGGCGCTTCCCCGAATTGGGTATGTGATGTCGTGGTATTGCGTGTTCTGGCAAATTTTCGGTTTGTTGTCGACTTCAGCCATCGAGCACACAAACAACAAATTGTTTGGGTGTTATATGGTCAAGCCTCACGGGCAATTAGTATGGGTTAGCTCAACGCCTCACAGCGCTTACACACCCCACCTATCAACGTCGTAGTCTTCGACGGCCCTTCAGGGAGCTCAAGGCTCCAGTGAGATCTCATCTTGAGGCAAGTTTCCCGCTTAGATGCTTTCAGCGGTTATCTTTTCCGAACATAGCTACCCGGCAATGCCACTGGCGTGACAACCGGAACACCAGAGGTTCGTCCACTCCGGTCCTCTCGTACTAGGAGCAGCCCCTCTCAAATCTCAAACGTCCACGGCAGATAGGGACCGAACTGTCTCACGACGTTCTAAACCCAGCTCGCGTACCACTTTAAATGGCGAACAGCCATACCCTTGGGACCGGCTTCAGCCCCAGGATGTGATGAGCCGACATCGAGGTGCCAAACACCGCCGTCGATATGAACTCTTGGGCGGTATCAGCCTGTTATCCCCGGAGTACCTTTTATCCGTTGAGCGATGGCCCTTCCATACAGAACCACCGGATCACTAAGACCTACTTTCGTACCTGCTCGACGTGTCTGTCTCGCAGTCAAGCGCGCTTTTGCCTTTATACTCTACGACCGATTTCCGACCGGTCTGAGCGCACCTTCGTACTCCTCCGTTACTCTTTAGGAGGAGACCGCCCCAGTCAAACTACCCACCATACACTGTCCTCGATCCGGATAACGGACCAGAGTTAGAACCTCAAGGTTACCAGGGTGGTATTTCAAGGTTGGCTCCACGCGAACTGGCGTCCACGCTTCAAAGCCTCCCACCTATCCTACACAAGTAAACTCAAAGTCCAGTGCAAAGCTATAGTAAAGGTTCACGGGGTCTTTCCGTCTAGCCGCGGATACACTGCATCTTCACAGCGATTTCAATTTCACTGAGTCTCGGGTGGAGACAGCGCCGCCATCGTTACGCCATTCGTGCAGGTCGGAACTTACCCGACAAGGAATTTCGCTACCTTAGGACCGTTATAGTTACGGCCGCCGTTTACCGGGGCTTCGATCAAGAGCTTCGCGTTAGCTAACCCCATCAATTAACCTTCCGGCACCGGGCAGGCGTCACACCCTATACGTCCACTTTCGTGTTTGCAGAGTGCTGTGTTTTTAATAAACAGTCGCAGCGGCCTGGTATCTTCGACCGGCATGAGCTTACGCAGTAAATGCTTCACCCTCACCGGCGCACCTTCTCCCGAAGTTACGGTGCCATTTTGCCTAGTTCCTTCACCCGAGTTCTCTCAAGCGCCTTGGTATTCTCTACCTAACCACCTGTGTCGGTTTGGGGTACGGTTCCTAGTTACCTGAAGCTTAGAAGCTTTTCCTGGAAGCATGGCATCAACCACTTCGCATTCTAAAAGAACGCTCGTCATCAGCTCTCGGCATTAAGCACCCGGATTTACCTAAGCACTCTGCCTACCACCTTAAACACGGACAACCAACGCCGTGCTGGCCTAGCCTTCTCCGTCCCTCCATCGCAGTAACTAGAAGTACGGGAATATTAACCCGTTTCCCATCGACTACGCATTTCTGCCTCGCCTTAGGGGCCGACTCACCCTGCGTCGATTAACGTTGCGCAGGAAACCTTGGTCTTTCGGCGTGCGAGTTTTTCACTCGCATTGTCGTTACTCATGTCAGCATTCGCACTTCTGATACCTCCAGCAAGCTTCTCAACTCACCTTCACAGGCTTACAGAACGCTCCTCTACCGCTCAACTTACGTTGAACCCGTAGCTTCGGTGTATGGTTTGAGCCCCGTTACATCTTCCGCGCAGGCCGACTCGACTAGTGAGCTATTACGCTTTCTTTAAAGGGTGGCTGCTTCTAAGCCAACCTCCTAGCTGTCTAAGCCTTCCCACATCGTTTCCCACTTAACCATAACTTTGGGACCTTAGCTGACGGTCTGGGTTGTTTCCCTTTTCACGACGGACGTTAGCACCCGCCGTGTGTCTCCCGTGCTGACACTTGCTGGTATTCGGAGTTTGCATCGGTTTGGTAAGTCGGGATGACCCCCTAGCCGAAACAGTGCTCTACCCCCAGCAGTGATACACGAGGCGCTACCTAAATAGCTTTCGAGGAGAACCAGCTATCTCCGAGCTTGATTAGCCTTTCACTCCGATCCACAGGTCATCCGCTAACTTTTCAACGGTAGTCGGTTCGGTCCTCCAGTCAGTGTTACCTAACCTTCAACCTGCCCATGGATAGATCGCCCGGTTTCGGGTCTATACCCAGCGACTAAACGCCCTATTAAGACTCGCTTTCGCTACGCCTCCCCTATTCGGTTAAGCTCGCCACTGAATATAAGTCGCTGACCCATTATACAAAAGGTACGCAGTCACCCAACAAAGTAGGCTCCCACTGCTTGTACGCATACGGTTTCAGGTTCTATTTCACTCCCCTCTCCGGGGTTCTTTTCGCCTTTCCCTCACGGTACTGGTTCACTATCGGTCAGTCAGTAGTATTTAGCCTTGGAGGATGGTCCCCCCATATTCAGACAAAGTTTCTCGTGCTCCGTCCTACTCGATTTCACTTCTAAGATCCTTTCGCGTACAGGGCTATCACCCACTATGGCCGCACTTTCCAGAGCGTTCCGCTAAAATCAAAGAAGCTTAAGGGCTAGTCCCCGTTCGCTCGCCACTACTAAGGGAATCTCGGTTGATTTCTATTCCTCAGGGTACTTAGATGTTTCAGTTCCCCTGGTTCGCCTCCTACACCTATGTATTCAGTGCAGGATACCCAGCTTATGCTGGGTGGGTTCCCCCATTCAGAGATCTCCGGATCAAAGTCTGTTTGCCGACTCCCCGAAGCTTTTCGCAGGCTACCACGTCTTTCATCGCCTCTGACTGCCAAGGCATCCACCGTATGCGCTTCTTCACTTGACCATATAACCCCAAGCAATCTGGTTACTGTCTCTAACGTGAAGACGACATTCGCCGAAAATTTGCACTTGAGAACAACGCAAATTTTACCTTGACCAAACTAATTACCAGTGAAAGTAATTAATCAGTCACTTCTATCACATACCCAAATTTTTAAAGAACGATTTTCGTACTGGTCAAAGACCAGAAATCAACATTCAACTGAGCATTTCAGGAATGTTCATTTCTGAACTCTACACAACGGCGCTGTAAGTGGTGGAGCCAAGCGGGATCGAACCGCTGACCTCCTGCGTGCAAGGCAGGCGCTCTCCCAGCTGAGCTATGGCCCCATATTCGTACAAGGCCAAACCCCACAACAATTGGTGGGTCTGGGCAGATTCGAACTGCCGACCTCACCCTTATCAGGGGTGCGCTCTAACCAACTGAGCTACAGACCCAATCGTCTTTCGCAATGAATCAAGCAATTCGTGTGGGAGCTTATAAGGAAGCTGGTGTCGTCGATTAAGGAGGTGATCCAGCCGCAGGTTCCCCTACGGCTACCTTGTTACGACTTCACCCCAGTCATGAATCACACCGTGGTAACCGTCCCCCTTGCGGTTAGACTAGCTACTTCTGGTGCAACCCACTCCCATGGTGTGACGGGCGGTGTGTACAAGGCCCGGGAACGTATTCACCGTGACATTCTGATTCACGATTACTAGCGATTCCGACTTCACGCAGTCGAGTTGCAGACTGCGATCCGGACTACGATCGGTTTTATGGGATTAGCTCCACCTCGCGGCTTGGCAACCCTTTGTACCGACCATTGTAGCACGTGTGTAGCCCTGGCCGTAAGGGCCATGATGACTTGACGTCATCCCCACCTTCCTCCGGTTTGTCACCGGCAGTCTCCTTAGAGTTCCCACCATAACGTGCTGGTAACTAAGGACAAGGGTTGCGCTCGTTACGGGACTTAACCCAACATCTCACGACACGAGCTGACGACAGCCATGCAGCACCTGTCTTACAGTTCCCGAAGGCACCAATCCATCTCTGGAAAGTTCTGTAGATGTCAAGGCCAGGTAAGGTTCTTCGCGTTGCTTCGAATTAAACCACATGCTCCACCGCTTGTGCGGGCCCCCGTCAATTCATTTGAGTTTTAACCTTGCGGCCGTACTCCCCAGGCGGTCAACTTAATGCGTTAGCTGCGCCACTAAGTTCTCAAGGAACCCAACGGCTAGTTGACATCGTTTACGGCGTGGACTACCAGGGTATCTAATCCTGTTTGCTCCCCACGCTTTCGCACCTCAGTGTCAGTATCAGTCCAGGTGGTCGCCTTCGCCACTGGTGTTCCTTCCTATATCTACGCATTTCACCGCTACACAGGAAATTCCACCACCCTCTACCGTACTCTAGCTTGCCAGTTTTGGATGCAGTTCCCAGGTTGAGCCCGGGGCTTTCACATCCAACTTAACAAACCACCTACGCGCGCTTTACGCCCAGTAATTCCGATTAACGCTTGCACCCTCTGTATTACCGCGGCTGCTGGCACAGAGTTAGCCGGTGCTTATTCTGTCGGTAACGTCAAAATTGCAACGTATTAGGTTACAACCCTTCCTCCCAACTTAAAGTGCTTTACAATCCGAAGACCTTCTTCACACACGCGGCATGGCTGGATCAGGCTTTCGCCCATTGTCCAATATTCCCCACTGCTGCCTCCCGTAGGAGTCTGGACCGTGTCTCAGTTCCAGTGTGACTGATCATCCTCTCAGACCAGTTACGGATCGTCGCCTTGGTGAGCCATTACCTCACCAACTAGCTAATCCGACCTAGGCTCATCTGATAGCGTGAGGTCCGAAGATCCCCCACTTTCTCCCGTAGGACGTATGCGGTATTAGCGTTCCTTTCGAAACGTTGTCCCCCACTACCAGGCAGATTCCTAGGCATTACTCACCCGTCCGCCGCTGAATCAGGTAGCAAGCTACCCTCATCCGCTCGACTTGCATGTGTTAGGCCTGCCGCCAGCGTTCAATCTGAGCCATGATCAAACTCTTCAGTTCAATACTGCTTGGGTTTTGAGAAAACCCTAAACTTGGCTCAGCAATCGCAAACCTCTTACCGAAGTAAGAGTTAACTCTCGAATTAACGAGTGTTGCTTTGTGATGCTGATAATCAGTTGACTACCAGTCTTACCTCACAAGCACCCACACGAATTGCTTGATTCAGTTGTTAAAGAACAGTTGGTTAAGTCTTTCGTCTCAACCGAGGCGCGCATTCTACAGCAGCCTCATCTTCCGTCAAGCAGTTTCGAAAATTTCTTTTCTACTTCAACCACTTGCGCCTCCGATCAACCTTCAGCTTCTCGTCAGCGGGAGGCGAATTCTACAGCGTTCAAAACCGCTGTCAACCACCTCTTGCAACCGCTTTCGAGCCACTCGACCGAAGCACCGACAGGATCAACAAACCACCCTGTCAGCCCGGCGCATTCTACGCAGCCTGCGCTGCTTTGCAACCCCTCATTTAAATCTAAGTATCTGTTTTACAAATACTTTTACGAGAGGCCTGCGCCGGAGAAGGCGCGCATTATAGGCGCAGGCGACACAAGGTCAACCACTATCTACAGGGCCACTACTCGGCTTTGAGGGTAATGCGCGCAAAGGCTTTCTTGCCGGCCTGGAAAACATGGACCGCACCGCGCTTACATATGAAGGAGCGATCCACCACCTCACCATCGACCCGAACACCGCCCGAGCCGAGCAGGTCACGCGCCATGGCGGCGTTCTTAACCAGGCCAGCCTTGTTGAGCAGCGCGGCGATCGGCATATCCTCAGCCGCAGCCAACTCGATCTCCGGCAGGTCCTCCGGTAGCTCACCCTCCTTCATGCGATTGCCAGCGGAGCGATGGGCATTGGCCGCCGCTTCATCACCATGGAAGCGCGCCACGATCTCTTCGGCCAACTTGATCTTAATGTCACGAGGGTTGGCACCCTGATCGACATCCAGCTTGAACTGGTTGATCTCGTCCATTGTGCGAAAGCTCAGCAGCTCGAAGTAGCGCCACATGAGCACATCCGGAATGGACACCAGCTTGCCGTACATCACACCCGGCGCCTCCTGGATACCCACATAGTTGCCCAGGGACTTGGACATCTTCTTGACGCCATCCAGGCCTTCGAGCAACGGCATGGTGACGATGCACTGGGACGCCTGCCCATAGGCCCGCTGCAACTCACGCCCCATCAGCAGATTGAACTTCTGATCGGTCCCCCCCAGCTCGACATCGGCGCGCAAGGCCACCGAGTCATAGCCCTGAACCAGCGGGTAGAGGAACTCATGTATGGCAATGGGTTGATTGGTCGAGTAGCGCTTGCTGAAGTCATCGCGCTCGAGCATGCGCGCTACGGTGTACTGCGAGGCCAGACGAATGAAGTCGGCCGGCTTCAACTGATCCATCCAGGTGGAGTTGAACGCCACCTCGGTCTTGGCGGGATCGAGAATCTTGAAAACCTGAGCCTTGTAGGTCTCGGCGTTGTCCAGCACTTGCTCGCGAGTGAGTGGCGGGCGGGTCGCGCTCTTGCCGCTCGGGTCACCGATCATCCCGGTGAAGTCACCTATCAGGAAAATCACCTGATGCCCCAGCTCCTGGAACTGGCGCAGCTTGTTGATAAGCACGGTATGACCGAGGTGAAGATCCGGTGCAGTCGGATCGAAGCCGGCCTTGATACGCAACGGCTGACCGCGCTTGAGCTTTTCCACCAGCTCGGACTCAACCAAAACCTCTTCTGCACCGCGCTTGATCAGCGCCAGCTGCTCTTCGACCGACTTCATGACAGGACTCACGACCACTCAAAAACCAAAGGGAACCAACCATACAAGATCACGGACAAATGACAAGTTTTGCCCCCAGTGAGCGCGCGAATAGCTGCACACGGAGGCACCTTCAGGGTTGCCTCACAGACGATTTGGTTATATTTTATACAGTTACTGCATATTCAGCATTTTCTTCATCTTTTTCTTTTCATCTCTTCAAAGTCAAAAGCAGCCCATGACCTCTACAAGAAAAGCCCCCCCTCTGTACCCGAAAAGCCACATATTGGCTGCCAGCGGCGTAGCCGCCACGCTCAGCCTGGCGCTCCTGGTGTTTCCATCCCGGGAAGTCGAAGCCAAGCGTACCTACCTGAACCTCGAGCTCGACAGCGGCTCGGAGCTCGTGCTGCAAGAGAAAGACGATCTGCGACCGGGCAACCGCTCCACTGACGACAGTGCCTCGCCGTTCACCGAGATCGAAGGCGCCGCCGACCAGGGCCTCGCTACAAAGCAGAAGAGCTCAGAGCTCGCCACCGAATCCACCCCACCAACAGACCCCCTCCACAAGACCATCCGCGTTGCCAATGGCGATACGCTGTCGACGGTATTTGCCAAGGTGGGCCTATCGGCTTCCGCTCTGCACGAGGTGCTGAACAGCAGCAAGGAGGCCAAGCAGTTCAGCCGCCTCAAGGTTGGTCAGGAACTTGAGTTTCAGCTGACGGCGGACGGTCAGCTGGACAGCTTGCGCAGCAAGCTGAGCGACCTGGAAAGCATCAGCCTGGCCAATACCGACAAGGGCTTCGCCTTCAAGCGCGAACTGGTCAAGCCAGACGTCCGCTCGAGCTATGCCCACGGCGTGATCGATAGCTCGCTGTTCCTGGCGGCCAAGCGCGCCGGCCTGTCCCATGGACTGACCATGGACCTGGCCAACATCTTCGGCTACGACATCGACTTCGCCATGGACATTCGCGAAGGGGATGAATTCGAGTTGATCTACGAAGAGAAAGTGGTCGCGGGCAAGAAAGTCGGCAGCGGCGATATTCTTTCTGCCCGCTTCACCAACCGCGGCAAGACCTTCACCGCGGTGCGCTACACCGACAAGCAGGGCAACACCAGCTATTACGGCGCCGACGGCACCAGCATGCGCAAGGCCTTCATCCGTACCCCGGTGGATTTCGCGCGCATCAGCTCGCGCTTCTCCAACGGCCGTCGCCATCCGATCCTCAACAAAATCCGCGCGCACAAGGGCGTCGACTACGCCGCGCCGCGCGGCACGCCGATCAAGGCCGCCGGCGATGGCAAGATCGCCCTGGCCGGCCGCAAGGGCGGCTACGGCAACGCCGTGGTGATCCAGCACGGCAGCCGTTACCGCACCCTCTATGCGCATATGCAGGGTTTCGCCAAGGGCATCCGCACCGGTGGCAGCGTCAAGCAGGGGCAGATCATCGGCTACATCGGGACCACCGGCCTCTCCACCGGGCCGCACCTGCACTACGAGTTCCAGGTCAACGGTGTCCATGTCGACCCGCTGAGCCAGAAGTTGCCGATGGCCGACCCCATCGCCCGCAACGAGAAGCAACGCTTTCTCCAGCTGAGCAAGCCGCTGATGGCTCGCATGGATCAGGAACGCTCCACCCTACTTGCACTGAACAAGCGCTGACCACATGCCGCTCTATCTGGGGGTGATGTCCGGTACCAGCCTGGACGGCATGGACATCGCCCTGATCGAGCAGACCGACCACACCCGCCTGCTCGCGACCCACTTCCTGCCCATGCCGGCCGCACTGCACAGCGAGCTGCTCGAACTGTGCGCCCCTGGCCCGGACGAACTGGCTCGTGCGGCAGTGGCCGAGCAGCACTGGGTCGAGCTCGCCGCCCAAGGCGTCGACGCCCTGCTGCAGCGGCAGAAACTCGGCCCCGAGTCGATCCGCGCCATCGGCAGCCACGGCCAGACCGTGCGCCACGAACCGGCGCGCGGCTTCACTGTCCAGATCGGCAACCCCGCATTACTGGCGGAGCTGACCGGCATCTGCGTAGTCGGCGATTTCCGTCGCCGCGACGTCGCCGCAGGCGGTCAAGGTGCCCCCCTGGTCCCGGCCTTTCATGAAGCCTTGTTCGGCGCGCCGGACAGCCATCGCGCGGTGCTGAACCTTGGCGGCTTCAGCAACCTCAGCCTGCTCGAACCCGGACAACCGGTGCGGGGCTTCGATTGCGGTCCGGGCAACGTCCTGCTCGATGCCTGGATTCACCGCCACCAGGGTGCCAGCTACGACCGAGACGGCGCCTGGGCCGCCAGCGGACGGGTGCAGCCGGCACTGCTGCGGGCCCTGCTGAGCGATCCGTTCTTCAGCACCCAGGGGCCCAAGAGCACCGGCCGCGAACTGTTCAACCTGTCCTGGCTCGACAGCCAGCTGAGCCGCTTCGAGCCGTTCGCCGCGCAGGACGTTCAGGCCACTCTGCTGGAGCTGACGGCCACCAGCACCATCAATGCCCTGACCGAGGCCATGGCGCGGATCGATCAGCTGCTGGTCTGCGGTGGCGGCGCACACAACAGCGCCCTGATGACACGTCTGGCCGCCTTTTTGCCTCACTGTGTCGTGAGCGGCACCGAGTCCCTCGGCGTACCCGCCGACTGGGTAGAGGCCATGGCCTTCGCCTGGCTGGCGCACTGCTGCCTGGAAGGCATTCCGGCCAATCGACCGAGCGTCACCGGCGCTCGCGGGCTGCGCGTGCTCGGCGCCATCTATCCCGCCTGATCGCCTTGCTCCGACCCTAGAAACGACAACGCCGTGCACAAGGCACGGCGTTTCGATCACAACGGCAGACGTCAATCAGATCGAGAAGGACGAACCGCAGCCACAGGTAGTGGTCGCATTGGGGTTCTTGATCACAAAGCGCGAGCCTTCCAGGCCTTCCTGATAATCCACTTCGGCACCAGCGAGGTACTGAAAGCTCATCGGGTCGACCACCAGGCTTACACCCTCGCGCTCGACGATGGTGTCGTCGTCGGCCACCTCTTCATCGAAGGTGAAGCCGTACTGGAAGCCGGAACAACCGCCTCCCGTGACGAATACGCGCAACTTGAGGCGCGGGTTGCCCTCTTCATCGACCAGGCTCTTCACCTTGCTCGCTGCGCCTTCGGTGAACAGCAAAGCTGTGGGGGTGAAGGTTTCGACGCTCATGCTGACTTTCTCCCGGCGCCAAGCGCCATACTGCGTTGAGGCCCTGCATTATCCGCTTACCCTAGAAAAGCGGTCAACTATTGTGCGAGTTCCAGGCTCTCCGGCAGCTCCAACGGTCGCTGCCCGTCCTTGAGGTGACACAGGCGCCCCTCGATCTGCGCGCCCATGGCCATCTCCATCAGGCCGTAATAGAGATTGCCGCGAACCCGTGCCCGGGCGCCAAGCTCCAGGTGCTCGCTGGCATGTACGTCACCGATCACCTCGCCGTCGATCACGATATGGGGCGCACGGATCTCACCTTCAACCTGTCCCTCGACACTGACCCGCACCATGCCGTCACTGGTCTGCACATTGCCGTTCATGCGTCCGTCGACCTGCACCGCGCCCTGAAACCGCAGGTCGCCGGTCAGTTCGGCTCCCGTGGCAATCAGGCTGGTCTTGCCGCTGAAGCGCTGCAGGTCGGATTTGCTCTTGTCTTTATTCCACATCGGGGACTCTTACTCTTCGTCGATCCATTTGAATGTGCGCTCCAAGGGCTTTTCGCCTTTGACTTCGGCGCGCACCCTGACCTGACGTGGCTCGAAGCCCTCAGGTAACTTCAGCTCCGCAAATCGCCCTGCCTCGGGTATCGCCTGGAAGTGCTTGAAGGTGAAGGCGATCACCGGCTCGCTCAACTCATCAGGCAACCCCCGGGTAAGGTCCGCCAGCTCGAGACTGACGTCCTTGCCGCCCCGGCGCCCCTCCACGGTGACCCGTATCTGGCCCGCCAGCGGCTTGTCGTCCTTACCCACGCGGCTGAGCAGCAGTTTGTAACGGAAATGCCGTGGCTTGTCCGTGGCCTGCAACTCAAAGGCGCGAATGCGCAAGCCTTCACGACGACTGGCCGGCGCCAGCACACCCTTGTAGAAGGCCAGGTCCTGCTGCTGTTTGAAGATCTGCTCTTCGAGCAGCTTGATGGTCAGGCGGCTCTGCTCGTTGGCCTGCTGAGCGACCTTCTCGCCGCTGCTGACCACCGCCAGGCTCTGGCGCAGCTGATCCAATTCGCGCGCCTGTTCGCTCAGGCGCGCCTGCAGCGCCTCATGCTCGTCCATGAACGCCTGGGTGCTGCGCGCCTGCCACCAGGCGCCAGCAAAGAAGGCCAGGGGCACCCCGACGATCAGCAGCAGCAGGGCCAGGCGCACCCGCCCGGCACGCCGCGGGTCGCTCGGGCGGACTTCCCAGCCGGCCATCAGGGCAGCAGGGCCGCGTGCGCCAGGCCGAGCTGCTCTTCCAGACCGAAGAGAATGTTCATGTTCTGCACCGCCTGCCCCGACGCGCCCTTGACCAGGTTGTCGATCACCGACAGGACCACCACCAGGTCGCCGTCCTGCGGGCGGTGCACGGCGATACGGCAGACGTTGGCGCCTCGCACGCTGCGGGTTTCCGGGTGACTGCCGGCCGGCATCACGTCGACGAACGGTTCGTTGGCGTAGCGCTGCTCGTAGAGGGCCTGCAGATCGACAGTGCGATCTGCCACGGTGGCGTACAGGGTCGCATGGATGCCACGGATCATCGGCGTCAGGTGCGGCACGAAGGTCAGCCCCACTTCGCCGCCGGCTGCGCGGCGCAGACCCTGGCGGATCTCCGGCAGGTGGCGGTGCCCCTTGACCCCGTAGGCCTTCATGCTCTCGCCCGCTTCGCTGAACAGCGAACCGACGCTGGCACCACGCCCGGCACCGCTGACCCCGGACTTGCAGTCGGCGATCAGCCGTCCCGTGTCGGCCAGACCGGCCTCCAGCAACGGAAGCAGGCCGAGCTGGGCGGCGGTCGGGTAGCAGCCGGGCACGGCGATCAGGCGGGCCTGCTTGATCGCCTCACGGTTGACCTCCGGCAGGCCGTAGACCGCCTCCGGCAGCAGGTCCGGGGCGCCATGGGGCTGGCCGTACCACTTGGCCCACTCCTCGGCATCCTGCAGGCGGAAGTCAGCCGACAAGTCGATCACCTTGGTGCCCGCCGCCAGCAGTTCGCCGGCCAGGGCATGGGCAACGCCATGGGGGGTGGCGAAGAACACCACGTCGCAGGCACCCAGGGTCGCCACGTCCGGCACGCTGAAGGACAGGCTCGGGTAGTGGCCGCGAAGATTGGGATACATCTCGTCGACGCGCATGCCCGCTTCGGAGCGCGACGTAATGACCTCGACTCGCGCCTGCGGGTGCTGCGCCAGCAGACGTAACAGCTCGACACCGGTGTAGCCAGTGCCGCCGACGATACCGACCTTGATCATTAGTTGCCCCTTGCGAAAAAGCCATTGGAAAGCTGCCGATGATAAAGCCGCATCGGCCAGGGGCCAACCGTTGCTGATGACGCATGAGCCAACGGCCTCTACTATCGAGCCTGTTTATTTCTCGAGGGTCTAAGCATGCTCTACCTGTGGCTCAAAGCCCTGCACATCATCGCCCTGGTCTGCTGGTTCGCCGGGTTGTTCTACCTGCCGCGCCTGTTCGTCTACCACGCCATGAGCGAAGACGAGGCCAGCCGCGAGCGCTTCTGCGTGATGGAACGCAAGCTGTATCGCGGCATCATGCTGCCGTCGATGGTCGCCACCCTGGTCTTCGGCATCGCCTTGCTGAGCCTCAACGCCGGCGTCTACTTCAGCCAGGGCTGGATGCACGCCAAGCTCGCCCTGGTGGTCCTGCTGATCGGCTACCACCACGTCTGCGGCGCGCAGCTCAAGCGTTTCGCCCGCGGCGAGAATCGTCGCAGCCATGTGTTCTACCGCTGGTTCAACGAGGCGCCGGTACTGTTGCTGATCGCCATCGTCGTCCTGGTGGTGGTCCGCCCGTTCTGACCCTCGCTGCCTAAGGTACTGCCATGCCCTTGCCCGCCCTGCTCGATCAACGCCTGCGCCTACCGCTGGTCGCGGCACCGATGTTTCTGGTGTCCAATCCGCAACTGGTGCTGGCCTGCTGCCGCAGCGGCATCGTCGGCAGTTTCCCGGCGCTGAACCACCGCGAAAGCAGCGGCTTCCAGGCCTGGCTGGAGGAAATCGCCGCCGGCCTCGACCAGGCATCGGCCCCCTACGCGGTCAACCTCATCGTGCACCCCAGCAACCCGCGCCTGCAGGCCGATCTGGCGATCTGCGTGGAGCAACGCGTGCCCATCGTCATCACCAGCCTCGGCGCCGTGAAGGAGGTGGTCGACGCGGTGCACAGCTACGGCGGCCTGGTGTTCCACGACGTGACCACCCGGCGCCATGCCGAGAAGGCTGCCGCCGCCGGCGTCGACGGACTGATCGCGGTAGCGGCCGGCGCCGGCGGCCATGCCGGCACCTGGAGCCCGTTCGCCCTGGTCGCGGAGATCCGCCAGTTCTTCGACAAGACCCTGCTGCTCGCCGGCTGCCTCAACCACGGCCACGAACTGCTCGCTGCGCAGCTGCTCGGCGCCGACCTGGCGTACCTCGGCACCCGCTTTATCGCCACCCACGAGAGCGGCGCCAGTCCCGCCTACAAGCAGATGATCATCGGCGCCCAGGCCGCCGACATCATTCACACCCCCGCGGTGTCCGGAGTGCCGGCCAGCTTCATGCGCCAGAGTCTCGAGCAGGCGGGCTACGACCTGCAGCAGCTGCACAACAGGGCCGCGATCAACTACGGCGAAAAGCTCAAGCCCCTTGCCGACGAGGCCAAGGCCTGGAAGACCGTGTGGTCGGCCGGCCAGGGCGTCGGCACCATCGGCGACCTGCCGACGGTCGAGCAGCTGGTGGCCGGCCTGGACCGCGAGTACCGCGCCGCCCAGACCAAGGCACAGCGGCTGCAGACGCGCTGGCCACGCTGAGCGACCGAGGCTCCGAGGGCGGCCGGCAGCCGCGCTGGAGAACGGGCAGACGTGTAAGTTCTGCTCTAGGCTGGATAGTGGCCTGTACGCCTGCCAACCGATGCGGGGCTCCCCCTTGGGCCGACAAGGAAACCTGTATGACGCAGCCTCGTTTCAAGATTGTCTTCGATGGCGAGCTGATGCCCGAAGTGGCCCTGGAAACCGCCAAGGACAACCTCGCCCGTCTGTTCAAGAGCGATCGCACGCGGATCAACAGCCTGTTCTGCGGCAACGCCGTCGCCATCAAGCGCGACCTGCAGGAAAGCGAGGCCGATCAGTACCTCGCCGCCCTGCATCGCGCCGGCGCCAAGGCCCGCAAGGAGCCCGACGCAGGCGCCAGCATGAGCCTGCTAGGCGGCAAGGATGCGGAGACGCTCGGGGAGACACCTCAGTTCGCGGCCACCATGGTCTGCCCGAAGTGCGGCCAGCAGCAACGCAAGGCGGCCTCCTGCGCCGCCTGCGGCATCATCATCGGCAAGTACATCGCTCACCAGGCGCTGTTCGCCCAGGCCACGCCCGGCACGCCCGATCACGCCGCCGCCCCCGCCAACAGCCCGTACGCCACGCCGAAGGCAGCGGTCGCCAAGGCCTTGCCCGCAGTCGGCGAACTCAACGTCTTTAGCCTCGACGGACGCATAGGGCGTCTGCGCTACCTGGCCTGGTCACTGATGCTCAGCGTCGCCTTCGCCGGGATCATGGCGGTGGTGGCGATCGCGACCAACATCGCGGAGACACTCGGACTGGTGCTGGCCATCGGCGCGGTGCTCGGCACGCTGGTGGTCAGCGTACAGATCGGCGCGCAGCGCCTGCACGATGTCGGCTGGAGCGCCTGGCTCCTGCTGCTCAATATCGTTCCCGTGGTCAACAGCTTGTTCTGGATCCTGATGCTGGTGCTACCGGGCAGCGCCGGTGCCAACCGCTATGGACCGCCGCCCCCGCCCAACAGCATCGCGGTGAAGGTCCTCGCCGGGCTGTTCCTGATCCTGCTGTTCGGCGGCCTGCTGAGCCTGTTCCTGGGTGGCTTCGCCATGCTCGGCATAGCCCTGAGCGGCCTCGAGCTGAGCCCTCCCAGCCCCTGACCGGCGCATCGCGCTCGGTTTCTTTTGCCGAAGGGCCCGCGGGCGGCGGTAAGATAGGCGCCGCCCAGGCAACCCTGCGGCGCCGCAGTGGTCCAACCAGCCCCCCCTTTCCCGGAGACGCCCCGATGCCCCGTTACGCCCTGATCACTGGTGCCTCCAGCGGTATCGGCCTAGCCCTGGCCGAAGCCCTGGCACGCCGCGGGCGCAACCTTATTCTGGTCGCCCGGCAGCGTCCGGCGCTGGAAAGCATCGCCCTGGAGTTGAGCCAGCGCTTTGCCGTGGAGGTGCTGTTTCGTACCTGCGACCTGAGTCAGCCGCTGCAGCTGTCTGGCCTGCTGCATGAACTGGAGCAAAGCGAGCTCACTATCGACCTGCTGGTGAACAATGCCGGTCTCGGCACCTCAGGCGCCTTCGTCGCCCAGGACTGGAGTCGCGAACAACGGTTGATCGAGGTGAATATCCTGGCCCTCGCCCGCCTCTGCCATGCCATCGGCGCGACCATGGCCGCCCGGGGCACCGGGCAGATTCTCAATGTCGCCTCGATCGCCGCCTTCCAGCCGGGCGCCTGGATGAGCAACTACTACGCCAGCAAGGCCTACGTGCTGCATTTCTCCGAGGCCCTGCGCGAAGAACTCAAGCCGCGCGGGGTCAGCGTTTCGGTGCTCTGCCCTGGCCCCACCCGCAGCGCCTTCTTCCGCACTGCCGGGCTCGACAGCCGTCCGCTGGAGGGCAGCAAGCTGCTGATGGGTGCCGAGGAGCTGGCGCTGATGACCGTCCGCGCCCTGGAGAAGAAGCGCGCGATCATCATCCCCGGCTGGCGCAATCGGCTGCTGGCCCTGGCCCCGCGCCTGGCCCCCCGCTGGCTGGCGCGCAGGCTCACCGCGCGCATCAACCGCCGGTTCGCCCACACGGGCTGAAACTTCTATCCATCAGCCGTTGGCATTGACCGTGCGGCCACTGGCCCAGGCGCGCAACGCGGCGAGATCCTCCGCCATCACCACCGACAGGGGCGCGGTGCTCTGGATGCCGTGCAGCAGCAGGGCCTGATCGACCGCCTGCTGCTGCGCCTGGGCGGCATACAGCCCGCTGACCACCACCTGCTCGATCTCGGCCCCGGAAAAGCCGGTGCTGGTCGCCGCCAGCAGCTCGAGGTCGAAGCCGGCAAGGTCCAGTTCACGGCGCTTCAGGTGAATGCGGAAGATCTCCGCGCGCACCGCGGCATCCGGCAGGTCGACGAAGAACAGCTCGTCGAAGCGACCCTTGCGCACCAGCTCCGGCGGCAGCCTGTCGATGGCATTGGCGGTGGCCACCATGAACACCGGCGCCCGCCGCTCGGCCATCCAGGTCAGCAGGGTGCCGAGCACCCGCTGGCTGACGCCGCCGTCGTTGTCGCCGCTGGCCAGGCCTTTCTCCACCTCGTCCATCCACAGCACGCAGGGGGCCATCTGCTCGGCCAACTTGAGCGCCTCGCGCAGGTTGCGCTCGGTCTCGCCGAAGAACTTGTTGTACAGGCAGCCGAAGTCCAGGCGCAGCAGCGGCAGCCCCCACATACCCGCTACCGCCTTCGCCGCCAGGCTCTTGCCGCCGCCCTGCACACCGACCAGCAGCACGCCCTTGGGCAGGTCGACACCCTTGCCCTCGAGAAAGATGCCCTGACGCTGGCCCAGCCAGCGCTTGAGATTGCCCAAGCCGCCGACTTCGGCGAAGCGCGCGGTGTCGTACTCGAAGCTCAACACCCCTTCCAGGTCGAGCAGTTGGAACTTGGCCTTGTTGAGCTCGGGCAAGTCCTCCTGGGTGATGGCGCCGTCGTCGCAGATCAGGTTGCGCGCCAGGTTGCGGGCCTCGCCGTGACTGAGGCCGCGCAGGTTCTTCACCACCTGCTGCAGGGTGCGGTTGTCGGTGCGCACCCGGGCGTTGCGGTTCTGCTCGCTCCAGCGCGCCGCCTCCTCACGAACGATGCTCAGCAGCTCATCTTCGGACGGCAGCGCCAGACTGAAGCGTGCAGCGTGGCGCTGCACCTCCGGCGGCAATTTGCAGGCATGGGAGACCAGCACCAGGGTCGGCTTGCCCGGGCCGTTGCTCAAGGCAATGTCCTTGAGCAGGCGCACCAGCTTGGGGTCATCGGTGAGGAACGGGTGCAGGTCGCACATCACGTACAGGTTCGGCTGCAGGTCGGCCTTGATCAGGCGCAGGGCGGCCTCCGGCTCCTGGGTAGCGCCCTCGCCCAGCGGGTCGGCGCCGAAGCCCAGGCGCTGCAAACCCTCGGTCACCGTCCAGGTGTGCAGACCGAGGCCGCGCTTGACGGCCAGCCCGGTGAGGGTCTCCAGCACCCGCGGCTCGTCCCAGGATTCGATGAGGATCAGCTTGACCTTGGAGTCGAGCACCAACCCCAGGTCGTGGATATCGTTCTTCACACAGGCTCCTTGTGCACTGGTCGCGAAATAGCGGTCTGGTTAAACTCGGACCTCATCCAACAGGCCGGGAGACTGCCCATGGACTGTCTGTTCTGCAAGATCGTCGCCGGGGAAATACCCGCGCGCAAGCTTTATGAAGACGACCAGGTGGTCGCCTTTCACGATGTCGGCCCGCAGGCGCCGGTGCATTTTCTGGTGATCCCGAAGAAACACATCCGCACCCTCAAGGACCTCGAGGAAGGCGACAAGGCGCTCGCCGGCCACATGGTCTACACCGCCCAGCAGCTGGCGCGCGAACAGGGCTGCGAAGAGGGCTTCCGCCTGGTGATGAATTGCGAGGCCCTGGCCGGACAGAGCGTGTTCCACATCCACCTGCACGTGCTCGGCCAGCGGCCGATGCACTGGCCGCCGGGCTGACTCCCCGCCAACCCGGCCAAGGCTGCTGCGACCATCCGGCAGCAGCCCATGGCCGAGCATTGGGGTAAACTGCCCCGCGTTGCCCATGCCGGAGGTCCCCATGACCAACGATCGTCACTACTCGCCCGTCGACCGCCTGTTGCTGCAAGCGGACATGGCGCTGCGCACCCTGCTGCCCTTCAGCGGCCAGCCCAGCCGTCCTTCGCCGGCGATCGTACGCAATGACGCGGAGCTGGACGCCGACCAGGCCCGGCATATCGCCGGCCTGATGCGCATCAACCACACCGGCGAGGTCTGCGCCCAGGCGCTGTATCAGGGCCAGGCCCTGACCGCCAAGCTGCCGGAGGTGCGCGCCGCCATGGAGCATGCCGCCGACGAGGAGATCGACCACCTGGCCTGGTGCGAGCAGCGTATTCGCCAGCTCGGCAGCCAGCCCAGCGTGCTCAACCCCCTGTTCTACGGCCTGTCCTTCGGTGTCGGCGCGGTCGCCGGCCTGATCAGCGACCGGGTCAGCCTGGGCTTCGTCGCCGCCACCGAAGACCAGGTGGTCAAGCACCTCGACGACCACCTGCAGCAGCTGCCGCCCGACGACGAAAAGTCCCGGGCAATCCTCGAGCAGATGCGCGAGGACGAGGCCGAACACGCCACCAGCGCACTGGAGGCCGGCGGCCTGCGCTTCCCGGCACCGGTCAAGTTCGGCATGACCCTGCTGTCCAAGGTGATGACCAAGAGCACCTACCGCATCTAGCTAGACGGCAGACCACAAAAAAGGGCGCCACTGGCGCCCTTTTCTATGCGGTGCTCGATCAGTGCGGCATGTTGCGCGCGTAGAAGATCTCCAGCATCTCGTGACGCACGCGGTCTTCGACCTGCTGCCGCTGCTCCGGGGTCAGGTTGCGGGTGGCGTCACCGAACAGGTAGTTGTCCAGCTCGAAGTCCTTGAGCAGCATCTTGGTGTGGAACAGGTTCTCCTGGTACACGTTGACGTCGGTCATCTGATACGCCGCCTGGGTGTCGTCGGAGAGGTAGTTCTGGATCGAGTTGATCTCGTGGTCGATGAAGTGCTTCTTGCCTTCCACGTCACGGGTGAAGCCGCGCACCCGGTAGTCGACCGTGACGATGTCCGAGTCGAACTGGTGGATCAGGTAGTTCAGCGCCTTGAGCGGCGAGATCAGACCACAGGTCGACACATCGATGTCCACGCGGAAGGTGGCGATGCCGTCTACCGGATGGATCTCCGGGTAGGTGTGCACGGTGATATGGCTCTTGTCCAGGTGCGCGAGAATGGTCTCGGGCAGCGGACCGGGCGACTCCTCGATCTGACTCTCCGTCGGCTCCACCGGCTGCTCGGAAATCAGGATGGTCACGCTGGCGCCCTGGGGATCGTAGTCCTGGCGAGCGATATTGAGGATATTGGCGCCGATAATGTCGACAACATCGGTGAGAATCTGGGTCAGGCGCTCGGCGTCGTACTCTTCGTCGATGTACTGGACGTAGGCCTGCTGGTCTTCCGCGGTTTCCGCGTAGCAGATGTCATAGATGTTGAAGCTCAAGGTCTTCGTCAGGTTGTTGAACCCGTGGAGCCTGAGTTTGCTTTTCATCACCGTTGGAACTCTCTATGGTGGATGCGGCAAGGCCGCGTGATCGAGCATGCCCGTCAGCTGCAAAAGACGCAGCTGCGTAGGACGATTAACACCTCTTCGCACTGGCGAGTTTGGTTGTCCGTTCGAAACGTATGACGCCCCGAAAAATGGGGCGACATTATGCAGATGACGCAGGCCGACCGCCAGCATCCACGCAAGGCAAATGATGAAAGGCTCAACCCAGCTCGACGATTTCGTAGGCATGGGTGATCTCGACGCCGGCGCGACCCAGCATGATCGAGGCCGAGCAGTACTTCTCCGCCGACAGCTCGACCGCACGCTTGACCTGCGCCTCCTTCAGCCCGCGCCCCTTGACCACGAAGCGCAGGTGGATCTTGGTGAAGACCTTGGGCTCCTCGCCGGCACGCTCGGCTTCGACGAAGGCTTCACAGCTCTCGACCGCCTGTCGGGATTTCTTCAGGATGCTCACCACATCGAAATTGCTGCAGCCGCCCAGGCCGATCAGCAGCATCTCCATCGGCCGTATGCCCAGGTTGCGTCCGCCGCTCTCCGGCGGGCCATCCATCACCACCGCGTGGCCGCTGCCCGACTCACCGAGAAACAGGGCGTCTCCGGCCCACTGAATGCGCGCTTTCATTACCGAGTCTCCGCTGCTAAAAAGGGACGCAGCTTATCACAGGCCTAATTAGCGACCCGACATGTCATCAATGCGTCAATGAGCCAGGGCACGCGGCCGACCACCAGGCAAAATGCCCACTGACGCAAAAGTGTCTGGTAAGCTGGCGCCGGATTACTGGCACATGAGGCCAGACAACTGAATAAGAAATCGCCTGCTGGAACAAGGCTTACCCTTTTGGCTTCACTCGGGACTCGCGAATGGTCGCTATTACCCTCACACCTAAAATAAAGAATCTCGACAAACTCCTCGCGCACTGCCACCGCCGTCGCTACACGGCGAAGAGCACCATCATCTATGCGGGCGATCGTTGCGAGACCCTGTTCTTCATCGTCAAAGGCTCGGTCACCATCCTGATCGAGGACGACGATGGCCGCGAGATGATCATCGCCTACCTCAACGCCGGTGATTTCTTCGGCGAGATGGGGCTGTTCGAAAAGGACGGCACCGAGAAGGAGCGCAGCGCCTGGGTTCGGGCCAAGACCGAATGCGAGGTGGCGGAACTCAGCTACGCCAAGTTCCGTGAACTGACGCAACAGGACCCGGACATCCTCTACGCCCTCGGCAGCCAGATGGCCGAACGCCTGCGCAACACCACGCGCAAGGTCGGCGACCTGGCCTTCCTCGATGTCACCGGGCGCGTCGCCCGCACCCTGCTGGACCTGTGCAAGCAGCCGGACGCCATGACCCATCCGGACGGCATGCAGATCAAGATCACCCGCCAGGAAATCGGCCGCATCGTCGGCTGCTCACGGGAGATGGTCGGTCGCGTGCTCAAGTCCCTGGAGGAACAGGGCCTGGTCCACGTCAAGGGCAAGACCATGGTGGTCTTCGGCACCCGCTGAAGGCAGCAGGCAGAAAAAAGCCGGCGCTTGCGCCGGCTTTTTATTGCCTGTCAGTCCACATCCGGGCGGCTGACGGGCCGCTTGCGCTCGGGAAAGAACAGCCGCTCCAGCTCCGCACCCGGGCTCTCCGCGCGCATGAACGCCTCGCCGACCAGGAAGGCATGGACGTCATTGATTTCCATCAGTTCGACGTCGGCGCGATTGAGGATGCCACTCTCGGTGATCACCAGGCGGTCGCGGGGAATACGCGGCAGCAGGTCGAGGGTGGTCTCCAGGCTGACCTCGAAGCTGTGCAGGTTGCGGTTGTTGATACCCACCAGCGGCGTATCCAGGGTCTTCAACGCCCGCTCCAGCTCGGCGCCGTCGTGCACCTCGACCAGCACATCGAGACCGAAGTCCTTGGCGGTCGCCGCCAGCTCGGCCATCTGGCTGTCGGCCAGGGCCGAGACGATCAGCAGCACGCAGTCGGCGCCCAGGGCGCGGGCCTCGACGACCTGGTAGGGATCGATCATGAAATCCTTGCGGATCACCGGCAGGCCGCAGGCGCTGCGCGCCTCCTGCAGGTAGCGGTCGGCGCCCTGGAAGTAATCCACATCGGTCAGCACCGACAGGCAGGTGGCGCCGCCAGCCTGATAGCTCTGGGCGATCTCCGCCGGGACGAAGTGCTCGCGCAGCACGCCCTTGCTCGGCGAGGCCTTCTTGATCTCGGCGATCACCGCCGGCTGCTTGCGCTTGGCCTGCTCCAGCAGGGCCCGAGCAAAGCCGCGGGGCGCATCGGCGCCACGCGCCTGCCCCTCGACCTCGGCAAGGCTGACCAGGGCGCGGCGCGCGGCCACTTCCTCGGCCTTGCGCGCCAGAATCTTTTCCAGAACGGTGGGGATGCTCATCCTTGATTCTCCTGTTTGAACACCGCGGTGAAGGACACCAGCTCCTGCAGCTTTTCCCAGGCCAGGCCAGTGTGCAGGGCATCGTGAGCCAGGCGCACGCCGTCCTTGAGATTGCCGGCCAGGTCCGCGGCATAGAGCGCCGCACCGGCATTCAGCGCGATCATGTCGGCGGCCTTCTGTCCGGCTTCGCTCTTGCGCTTGCTCAGGGCATCACGGATCAGCGCCAGGGAGGCCTTCGGCCCTTCCACGCCCAGGCCGATCAGGCTCTGGCTCTTGAGGCCGAAGTCTTCGGGTTGCACTTCGTACTCGCTGATCACGCCGTCCTTCAGCTCGGCGACATGGGTCGCCGCGGCCAGGCTGAACTCGTCCAGGCCGTCGCGCGAGTGCACCACCAGGATGTGCCGGCTGCCCAGGCGCTTGAGCACCTCGGCCAGGGGCCGGCACAGCGCCTGACTGAACACCCCGACCACCTGATGCTTGACCCCCGCCGGATTGGTCAGCGGGCCGAGCATGTTGAAGATGGTGCGCAGGCCCAGCTCACGGCGCGGCGCCGCGGCGTGCTTCATCGCCGCGTGGTGCACCTGGGCGAACATGAAGCCGACGCCGACGCTGTCGATGCAGCGCGCCACCTGCTCGGGCGTCAGACTGAGGTAGATGCCGGCGGCTTCCAGCAGATCGGCGCTGCCGCTCTTGCCGGACACCGCGCGGTTGCCGTGCTTGGCCACCTTGCCGCCGGCGGCGGCGACGACGAAACTGGCCGCCGTCGACACGTTGAAGATATTCGCGCCATCGCCACCGGTGCCGACCACATCGACCACATGGTCCAGGCTGGGCAGGTGCACGTGACTGGCCAGCTCGCGCATCACCGAAACCGCACCGACTATCTCGTCGATGGTTTCGCTCTTCATGCGCAGGCCCATGAGGAAAGCGCCGATCTGCGCGTCGCTGCACTGCCCGGTCATGATCTCGCGCATCACGTCCTGCATTTCCTCGGTGGACAGGTCGAGCTGACCCACCACCCGGTTGAGGGCTTCCTTGATGTTCATCGGCGCACGCCTCCTTGTTGTGTGAGGAAATTGGCCAGGAGCTCGTGGCCTTGCTCGGTGAGGATGGATTCGGGGTGGAACTGCACGCCCTCGATGTTCAGGGTCTTGTGCCGCAGGCCCATGATTTCGTCGAGCGAGCCGTCCTCCAGCTGGGTCCAGGCAGTGACTTCCAGGCAGTCCGGCAGGCTGGCGTGCCTGACCACCAGGGAGTGGTAGCGGGTCACCGTCAGCGGCATGTTGAGTCCGGCGAACACGCCCTGGTCGCGGTGGAACACCGGGCTGGTCTTGCCGTGCATCACCTGGCGGGCGCGCACCACCTCGCCGCCGAAGGCCTGGCCGATGCTCTGGTGGCCCAGGCAGACGCCGAGGATCGGCAGCTTGCCGGCGAAATGCTCGATCACCGCCAGCGACACGCCGGCCTCGGTCGGCGTGCAGGGCCCCGGCGACACGACGATGCGCTCGGGCTGCAGCGCCTCGATCTCGGCGACGCCGAGTTCGTCGTTTCGGATGACGTGGACGTCCGCCCCCAGCTCGCCGAGGTACTGCACCACGTTGTAGGTAAAGGAGTCGTAGTTGTCGATCATCAGCAGCATGGCAGGACTCCTTTATTCACTTGTCTGTTCGGCGAGGGCGACGGCTCGGAACATGGCGCGACGCTTGTTCAGCGTCTCCTCCCACTCCAGCGCCGGTACCGAGTCGGCGACGATGCCGGCGCCGGCCTGCACATGCAGCTCACCGTCCTTGATCACCGCGGTGCGGATGGCGATGGCGGTGTCCATGTTGCCGTTCCACGCCAGGTACCCGACCGCGCCGCCGTACACCCCGCGCTTGACCGGCTCCAGCTCGTCGATGATTTCCATCGCGCGAATCTTCGGCGCCCCCGACAGGGTGCCGGCCGGCAGGATGGCGCGCAGGGCATCCATGGCGCTCATGCCGTCCTTCAGCTGCCCGGTGACGTTGGAGACGATGTGCATGACGTTGGAGTAGCGCTCGATGATCATCTTCTCGGTGAGCTTGACGCTGCCGGTGCTGGAGACGCGGCCGACGTCGTTGCGCCCCAGGTCGATCAGCATCAGGTGCTCGGCCAGTTCCTTGGCGTCCGACAGCAGGTCCTGCTCCAGCGCCAGGTCGGCCTCGTCGCTCGCCCCGCGCGGGCGGGTGCCGGCGATCGGCCGCACCGTCACCAGATTGTCCTCGACCCGCACCAGCACCTCGGGCGAGGAGCCGACCACGTGGAAGTCGCCGAAGTTGAAGAAGTACATGTAGGGCGTCGGGTTGATGCAGCGCAGCGCCCGGTACAGGTCGATCGGCGCAGCCTTGAAGGGGATCGACATGCGCTGGGAAATCACCACCTGCATGCAGTCGCCGGCCAGGATGTAATCCTTGATCGTGGCGACCGCGCGCTCATAGTCGTCACGGCTGTAGCTGGAGCGGAAGGCCGGCTCGGCGCCGACCGCCGCGTTCAGGTCGACCCCCAGGCGCGGGGTGATCGGCTGACGCAGCTTGTGCAGGATCTCCTGCAGGTGCGCCTGGGCCTGCTCGTAGGCGCCCTCCTGCTGCGGGTCGGCGAGGACGATGGCGTGCATCTTGCCCGCCAGGTTGTCGAACACCACCACCGCGTCGGAGACCATCAACAGGATGTCCGGCGTCCCCAGCGGGTCGGGATTCACCCCATTGGCCAGCTTGGCCTCGACGTAACGCACGCTGTCGTAGCCGAAGTAGCCCACCAGACCGCCGTTGAAGCGCGGCAGCCCCGGCAGGGTCGGCACCCGGTAACGCCCCTGGAACGCCTCGACGAAGGCCAGCGGGTCGGGACATTCGTGGCGTTCGGTTTCGACGCCGTCGACACTCACCCGCACGTCGTGGCCATGGACACGCAGCACGGTGCGCGCCGGCAGGCCGATGATCGAGTAACGCCCCCATTTCTCGCCGCCCTGGACGGACTCCAGCAGGTAGGTGTTGGCCTGGTCGGCCAGTTTCAGGTAGATCGACAGCGGCGTGTCGAAGTCCACCAGGGTTTCGCAGGCAAGCGGAATGCGGTTATAGCCGGCAGCGGCCAAACGCAGGAATTCTTCGCGGGTCATGATCAGCCTCGTGGCTTGAGGTAAAACGGTCGTGTGCAAACGCGCCGCCGGAGCGGCCAAGATCGAGTCAGAGGCGCCAGCGCCAACGGGCCAGGGCCTTGATGATTTTCATTCCGGCTCGCGCGAGCCAGAGTCTGCAGGTAACCACCACGGGGATCTCTTGGGCGGGGATTGAAGTCCGGCCACACTAGCGCAGGCGCCAGGCCGAATCAACCCGGCCGGCGGCGCCTGAGCCGGCGCCTGGCGCAGTACTCAAGGCCAGGCCAGCAGCTGGCGCAGGTCGTCCAGCACCCGCAGCGGCCCTTCCTCGGCGATCGGCCGGCCATGGTTGTAGCCGTAGCTCAGGGCCACGCAGGGCACACCGGCCGCTCTGGCCGCCAGCACGTCGTTGCGCGAGTCGCCGACGAACAGCGCCTGGGTCGCCTCGACCCGCGCCATGCGCAGCACATGCAACAGAGCGGCCGGATCGGGTTTCTGCTGCGGCAGGGTATCGCCGCCGACTATCCAGCGGAAATAACTGCCCAGCCCCTTCTCATCCAGCAGGGGGGCGACGAACCGCTCGGGCTTGTTGGTGACGATGGCCAGGGGCACGCCTTGCTCATGCAACCAGTCGAGCGCACGAATCACGCCGGGATAGACCCGGGTCAGTGCATGATTCTCGGCGTAGGCCTCCATAAACAACTGCAGGGCCTGCTCGGCCTCCGCCTCGTCGACCCGGCCGTGCTCCAGTCCGCCGGCCAAGGCACGCCGCACCAGCACCCGGGCGCCATTGCCGACCCAGTCGCGCACCCGGGCCACGCCGGCGGGCGCCCGCCCCAGCGCCAGCAGGACCCGATCCACCGCGGCGGCGAGATCCGGCACCGAGTCCACCAGGGTGCCATCCAGGTCGAACATCACCAGGCCCGGCAGGCGCCCGGCGAACAGCTCGTGCAATGGCGTCACGCGCGCACCTGGGCGAGCTCGGCGCGCATGGCATCGATCACCTCGCGGTAGTTCGGCTGATTGAAGATCGCCGAGCCGGCGACGAAGGTATCGGCCCCGGCCTCGGCGATCTCGCGGATGTTCTTGATGTTGACCCCGCCGTCGATCTCCAGGCGGATATCGCGACCGCTGGCGTCGATCAGGGCGCGCGCCTCGCGCAGCTTGTCGAGGGTTCCGGGAATGAACTTCTGGCCGCCAAAGCCTGGATTGACGCTCATCAGCAGGATCATGTCGACCCTGTCCATCACGTGCTTGAGCACGTCCAGCGGCGTGGCCGGGTTGAACACCAGGCCGGCCTTGCAGCCACCGTCGCGGATCAACTGCAGGGAGCGGTCGATATGCTCGCTCGCTTCCGGGTGGAAGGTGATATAGCTGGCGCCGGCCTCGATGAAGTCGCCGATGATGCGGTCCACCGGTTTGACCATCAGATGAGCATCGATCGGCGCCGTGATGCCGTACTTGCGCAGCGCCGCGCAGACCATGGGGCCGATGGTCAGGTTTGGCACGTAGTGGTTGTCCATCACGTCGAAGTGGACGATGTCGGCACCGGCAGCGAGCACGTTGTCCACTTCCTCGCCCAGGCGGGCGAAGTCGGCGGAGAGAATCGACGGGGCGATGGCGAAGGGTTGCATGGCGCACCTCAGGGCAGACACGAAAGGCGCGCATTGTAGCAGCCCGGACTGTCGCCGGAAGCCGCGCTCGGCGCTGACAAGCGCCCCCACAAAACGCTAGTCTGGCCGCCTAGTCTGCCCCGGAGAAGCCCCATGCCCCCACGCCCCGTCAGCCTCGCGCTCTGCCTGCTCCTGCTCGGCGCCCCCGTGCGGGCCGAGACGGCAGCGACAGGTGTCGAACAGACAGGACAGCGCACGGCGCTACCCGAACGCAGCGAAGTCGACGCCCGCGCCCTGGAGCGCCAGCTGAATAACGAGGAGCAGCAGCGCCTGCAGACCGACAGCGAGGCGTTTCTCGCCCTCTGGTTGCCGGCCAATGCCGGCAAACCGCACGGCGCGGTCATCCTTCTGCCGGGCGACCAGGAGAGTGCCGACTGGCCACGCAGCGTGGGCCCGTTGCGCCGCGAGCTGCCGGACACTGGCTGGCACAGCCTGAGCCTGACCCTGCCGGACCCGGCCACCAGCCCGCCGACCCAGCCCTCGGCGGCCACGGACGCCGCCCGCACCGCGCCCGCCTCGCCAGCACCCGTGGAGGCCGTGACGACCGAGGCACTGGGCAGTGCCGAACCGCCCAGGGAGCCCACGCCTACCGGCAGCGAAACGGTCAGCCTCGCAGAAACATCGAGCCAGGCCCACAGCGCGCGCGTCCTGCTGCGTATCGACGCGGCCGTGGCCTTCGCCCAGGAGCGCCAGGCCGACACCATCGTCCTGCTCGGCCATGGCAGCGGCGCCTATTGGGCCGCGCGCTACCTGGCCGAGCGCAAGCCGGCGAACATTCAGCACCTGCTGCTGCTTGCCCCCACGCGTCCCGAGGGCTTTCTGCCGAAACTGGACGAGCTGGTGCCAGGCCTGCAACTGGCGACCGGCGACTTCTTTTACCGCAACCAGGCGAACGATCGCGAGGCGGCCCATGAACGCCTGCAGGCGTCCAAGCGCCTGAGCCATCCGGCCTACACCCAGATCGCGCTTTACGCGCTGCCCGGCAACCCGGCTACCGAGCAGAAGCAAGTGTTCCGCCGCATCCGCGGCTGGCTAGAGCAGCACCTGCCGGCAGGCGCAGCGCCTATGGGTACAGCCCAGTAGAGGAGACTCAGCGAAAGCCGTGGCGCTGACGGATCAGTCCATAGGCCTGGCGCAGCTCGCGGGTCCTTTCGGTGGCCTCGCGGACCAGCTCGGCGCTGGCGCCACTGCCGGCCAGCTTGTCGGGGTGGTGACGGCTGAGCAGACGTCGATAGGCCTGCTTGATCTGCGCCGGCTCGCTGTCGGCAGTCACACCCAGCAGGCGCAAGGCCGCCTGATAGCTGCCGCCCACGGTCGACGGCATCGGCCCCTGACGGGGCGCATAGGCGGCGCTCAACGCCTCCTGTGTCGCGGCCGAGACCTCCAGCCACTTGCCCCACAGCAGTATCAGCTCGCGCTCGGTGCGACTGACCCGCCCATCCACCCAGGCCATGCGCCAGCAGGCCCGCAGCAACGCTTCGCCGCGCCCGCGATAGCGCCGCAACGGTGCGCGCAGGCTGTCGCGTCCGGTCTTGCCGCGGGCGAAGGCCTCGATCGCCCGGCGCTGGGCGTCCTGATCCAGGCCCAGGCGCTGCATCTCCGCACGCGCCTGGCGAATATGGGTCTGCAGCACCTGCCCGTCGCACTTGGCCAGACGACCGAGCAGGATGAACAGCAGCACCTCGTCCCCCGGAGGCGGCGCCGCGCCGAGCCGCTCGCGCAACTCCGCCCAACCGCGCAGGCGCAAGCGCCGATCCGCGACCTGGCCGAGCAGCCCCCCCAGCAGCGCACCGGGAATGCTGGCCACGGCCCAGCCGGCAAAGGCACCCAGCAGCGTCAGGGGCCAGAGCATTTCAGCGACTCGGCGCGAGCAAGCGCTCGGCTTCGGCCAGTCGCTCATGGCTGCCGACGTCGACCCAGCGGCCGGCATAATGCTCGCCGCTCACCAGCCCCTTAGCCATGGCGGCGCGCAGCAGCGGTGCCAGCTTGAAGCTGCCCGGCTGACAGCCGGCGAACAGCGCCGGCGACAGCACGGCGATGCCGCTGTAGGTCAGGCTCGGCTGCTCGGCCTGGGCATCGCCCACCTGCTCGCCCTCCAGATAGAAGTCGCCCACCGGGTGATGCGCCGGGTTGTCCACCAGCACCAGATGGGCCAACCCGGCCAGCGGCCGCCGGAGTTCGGCGAAGGGGTAGTCGGTACAAATATCGCCGTTGACCACCAGGAAGGGTTCGTCGCCGAGCAGGGGCAGCGCCTGGAAGATGCCGCCGCCGGTCTCCAGGGGTTCGCCTTCGGCCGAATAACGCAGGCTAAGACCGAACTGCGCGCCGTCGCCGAGGTGATCCTCGATCTGCTGGCCCAGCCAGGCGTGATTGACCACCACCTCGGCAAAGCCCGCGGCAACCAGCGCCCTGAGGTGATATTCGATCAAGGGTACGCCTGCCACCTGCACCAGCGGCTTGGGGGTATGCAGGGTCAAGGGTCGCAGGCGCTCGCCCTTGCCGGCGGCGAGGATCATCGCCTTCATGCCGGCACCCCTTGGGACTGAGGCAGACCGGCAAGCAGCTCACCCAGCTCGGCCAGCTCGGGACGCCGCGCCAGCACCACCTGGATATAGGCGAAGAACCGCGGCACGTCCTCCAGGTAGCGGGGTTTGCCGTCTCGGTGGCAGATGCGCGCGAAGATGCCGACGACCTTGAGGTGACGCTGCACGCCCATCAGATCGCTGGCCCGCAGAAAGTCCTCGAAGCCGTCCTGCACCGGAATGCCCACCTCCCGGGCCTGCCGCCAGTAGTCCTGCAGCCAGTCACGCACCCGCGCTTCCGGCCAGCTGAGGAAAGCGTCCTTGAACAGGCAGGTGACGTCATAGGTCACCGGTCCGTATACCGCGTCCTGGAAGTCCAGCACACCGGGATTCGGCTCACTGAGCATCAGGTTGCGCGGCATGTAGTCCCGGTGCACCAGCACTTTGGGCTGGGCCAGGGCGCTGTCGATCAGCAGGGCGCAGATGCGCTGCCAGGCGGCCTGCTGGGCCTCACTCAACGCGACGCCCAGGTGGCGGCGCAGGTACCACTCGGGAAACAGCTGCAGCTCGCGCAGCAGCAGGGCCTCATCGTAACTCGGCAACCCGGCATCCATCGGCAGGCGCTGGAACGCCAGCAGGGCCTGCAATGCGTCGCCCATCAGGCGATCGGCATTCGCCTCCTCGATCACCTCCAGATAGGTCTGCCGGCCCAGATCGTTGAGCAGCAGAAAGCCGCGCTCGAGGTCCTCGGCGAGAATCTGCGGCACATTGACCCCGGCGCCGGCCAGCAGCCCAGCAACCTTGACGAAGGGCCGGCAGTCCTCCTGGGGCGGCGGCGCGTCCATCACGATCAGGCTTCGATCAGCGGCCTGCCAGCGAAAATAGCGGCGAAAACTGGCGTCGCTGCTGGCAGCGGTCAGCGTGGCGGCCGGCACCTCCCCCCAGCCCCGCTCGGCGAATACCACGGGCAGTTGCTGGTCGAGCCACTGATTGAGGAGTTGCAGGCGTACATCTTGTTCAGGCATTACAAGGGTCTCCGACGGCGCTAGCCGTTGCGCGGGTCATGCTTTATTATCCAGCATCTTTTTAAGCCCATCGAGAGGCGTGCGGCCCCTGGGCCGATGGCGCGCAGGAAGCCCGGAAAAATAAGATGGCAGTAAAATTCCCCGCTGTTCGTAAAAAATTCCCACTTCTGGTCACAGGCGGTCTTCTAGCCCTTCAGCCCGTCGCTGGTCAATTCGCATTTGCTGCCGAACAGTACGACTGTCGGGCATCCGCCAGCGGCGGCTGGGCGTGCGCGCCCAAGGCCAGCGAGGCTGCGCTGCCGGCACGCCCGGTGCACAGCGGCTCGGCGGTCAGCTCCGGCACCACGGCTGGCCGCGACGACAGCACTGCGCGCACCACGCTGGTGACGGAGAGCGGCGGCAAGGCCCTGGCCTCACGCAGCGCCGACTACAGTCATCTGGACTGGGTGCCGCGCGAGCAGCTCAACCCGGCACAACTGGCCGAGGTCGCCCCCTACTGCGCCGGCGCCTATGTCGAGCCGATCCGGCCGGGCATGAATGACCAGACGCCGATGGACGAAGCGCCGCTGTTCGTCTCCGCCAAGGCCTCGCGCTTTGAACAGCAAGAACAAGTCGCGACCCTCGCCGGCGACGTGGTGATTCGCCAGTCCGGCATGCAGGTCGAGGCCGACGAGGCCAGCCTGCATCAGGCCGAGAGCCGCGGCGAGCTGGTCGGTAATGTGCGCCTGCGCGACCAGGGCATGCTGGTAGTCGGCGACCGCGCCGAGCTGCAACTGGACAACGGCGAAGCCAAGGTCGACAACGCCGAGTACGTGCTGCACAAAAGCCATGTGCGCGGCAGCGCGCTCTACGCCAAGCGCGAAGAAACGGCGATCATTCGCCTGAAGGACGGCACCTATACCAGCTGCGAACCGGGCAGCAACGCCTGGCACCTGAGGGGCAACAACATCACCCTCAACCCGGCCACCGGTTTCGGCACCGCGACCAACGTGACCCTGCGAGTGAAGGACATTCCGGTCTTCTACACGCCCTACATCTACTTCCCGATCGACGATCGCCGTCAGTCGGGCTTCCTGCCGCCCAGCATCGGCAGCGACAGCGACAGCGGCGTGACCCTGCAGACGCCCTACTACTTCAACCTGGCGCCGAACTACGACGCCACGCTGTACCCCACCTACATGAGCGATCGCGGCCTGCTCATGGAAGGCGAGTTCCGCTACCTGACCAAGAGCAGCGAAGGGCAAGTCGGCGCGGCCTACCTCGACGACAGCAACGACGATCGCAAGCTGCAGTCCGAGTACGAGGACCAGCGCTGGCTGTACAGCTGGCAGCACCGCGGCGGGCTCGACTCGCGCCTGCTGGCCGAGGTCGACTACACCGACATCAGCGACCCGTACTATTTCCAGGACCTCGACACCGACCTGGGCATCGAGACCACCGCCTATGTCAACCAGCGCGGCACCCTGACCTATCGCGGCGACAGCTACACCGCGCGGCTGAACGCCCACGCCTACGAACTGGCCAATATCACCGACATCACCCCCTACAACCGCCTGCCGCAGATCACCCTGGACGGCACCCTGCCCTTCCACCCGGGCGGCCTGGACTTCAGCTACGGCAGCGAACTGGTGCGCTTCGACCGCGATCTTCGCTCGGGCAGCTTTATCAACGAGGATGGCGTCACCGAGCAGCTCTGGTATGACGAGCGCCTGCGCGGCCTGGCGCGAGCCAATGGCGACCGCCTGCACCTCGAGCCAGGCGTGAGCCTGCCGCTGAACTGGAGCTGGGGCTTCCTCAAACCCCAGGTCAAGTACCTGCAGACCAACTACGACCTCAGCCTCGACCAGCAAGGCAAGAACAGCCTGCTCGCCGAGCAGGAGTTCAGCGGCAGCCAGAACCGCGGCCTTGGCCTGCTCAGCGTGGACAGCGGCCTGTACTTCGACCGCGACACCCAGTGGTTCGGCAAAGCCTTCCGCCAGACCCTGGAGCCGCGCCTGTACTACCTCTATGTGCCCGAGGAAGACCAGACCGATATCCCGGTGTTCGACACCGGCGAAAGCACCTTCAGCTACTCCTCGCTGTGGCGCGAGAACCGCTTCTCCGGCAAGGACCGCATCGGCGACGAAAACAAGGTATCGCTGGGCGTCACCAGCCGCTGGATCGAGCCCAACGGCTTCGAGCGCCAGCGCGTCAGCGTCGGCCAGGCCCTCTACCTGGCCGACCGCAAGGTGCAGCTGCCGGGCATCGACTACCGCACCCGCGCCGACGCCCAGGCCTCGCAGTCGCCCTACGCGCTGGAATACCTGTATCGCTTCAACCGCGACTGGCGCCTCTCCTCGGACTTCAACTGGGACCCGGACACCCACCGCACCCGCTCGGGCAGCGCGATGTTCCACTACCAGCCCGAAGACAACCCGAACAAGGTGATCAATGCCGGCTACCGCTACCGCAACGACACCGTGCGTTACGATCAGGACAGCGGCAACTGGGTCGTAGGCGGCGGTGATTACGGCACTCCGGGCAGCGCCAACTTCATCGAGGACTACTACAAGATCAGCCAGCACGACTTCTCGGTGATCTGGCCGATCGTCCCGCAATGGAGCGTGATTTCCCGCTGGCAGTACGACTACAACCGCAACCGTACCCTCGAGGCCTTCGGCGGCTTCGAGTACGACAGCTGCTGCTGGAAACTGCGCCTGATCAACCGCTACTGGATCGACTACGACGAAGTCAGCCTCAACCCCTCGCTGAACGACGAGGCCGATACCGGGATCTTCCTGCAGATCGTGCTCAAGGGCCTGGGCGGTGTGACTGGCAACAAGGTGGAGACTTTCCTCGACCAAGGCATTCAAGGTTATCGTGAACGTGAAGACCAAGCTTTCTGATTGCATGCGCCCGCTGCTGCTGGGCGCGCTGTTTCTCGGCGCTGCGGCGCAGGCCGAAGTAAAAGTCCTGGACCGTGTGGTGGCGATCGTCGACAACGACGTGATCATGCACAGCCAGCTCGACGCCCGGGTGCGCGAAGTCCAGCAGACCATCGCCAAGCGCGGCGCCGAAGTGCCGCCGGGGGACGTGCTGGATGACCAGGTGCTCGAACGCCTGATCATCGAGAATATCCAGCTGCAGATCGGCGATCGCTCCGGCATTCGCATCACCGACGAGGAGCTCAACCAGGCCATCGGCACCATTGCCCAGCGCAACGGCATGAGCCTCGAGCAGTTCCGCGCCGCCCTGGCGAAGGACGGCCTGTCCTACGCCGACGCCCGCGACCAGGTGCGCCGCGAGATGATCATCAGCCGTGTGCGCCAGCGCCGCGTGGCCGAGCGCATCCAGGTGACCGACCAGGAAGTGCAGAACTTCCTGGCCTCCGACCTCGGCAAGCTGCAGCTGTCGGAAGAGTTTCGCCTGGCCAACATCCTGATCCCGGTCCCCGAAGCCGCTTCTCCGGAAACCATCCAGACCGCCGAGCGCCAGGCCGGCGAGGTCTATCAGCTGCTGCAGAAGGGGGCCGACTTCGCTCAGCTGGCCATTGCCCGCTCGGCCAGTGAAACCGCTCTGGAAGGTGGCGAGATGGGCTGGCGCAAGGCGGCCCAGCTGCCGCCGCCCTTCGACGCCATGATCGGCGCGCTGTCGGTCGGCGAAGTCACCGATCCGGTGCGCACCCCAGGCGGATTCATCCTGCTCAAGCTGCTGGAAAAGCGCGGCGGCGGCGCCCAGGTGCGCGACGAAGTCAACGTCCGCCATATCCTGATCAAGCCCAGCGAGATCCGCAGCAGCGCGGAAAGCAAGCGCCTGGTCGAGCGCCTGCACCAGCGCATCCAGGCCGGCGAAGATTTCGCCGAGCTGGCCAAGAGCTTCTCCGAGGACCCGGGGTCGGCGCTCAACGGAGGCAGCCTGAGCTGGATCGACCCGAGCGCGCTGGTGCCGGAGTTCCGCGAAGTGATGGCCAACACCGCCAGCGGCGAGCTGTCCAAACCCTTCAAGACCACCTACGGCTGGCACATCCTGCAGGTCATGGGCCGGCGCGCCACCGACAGCAGCGAAGAGTTCCGCGAGCAACAGGCGCTGAACCTGCTGCGCAACCGCAAGTACGATGAGGAACTGCAAGCCTGGCTGCGCCAGATCCGCGACGAGGCCTACGTCGAAACCAAGCTGTAAGCGCAGCGCACCGATCAGAGCCCGGCCTTCAGCGCCGGGCTTTTTTGTTTCCGGGCCGGAGCGGCTTAAGATAGCCAGCACGCCCAACCCGACGCCCGCCTAGGCGGCCCAACCGAGCACTCGTCCATGACCGCACCGCAGCTTTTCGCATTGACCCCCGGCGAGCCGGCCGGCATCGGCCCCGATCTCTGCCTGCTGCTCGCCCAACAGGCGCAGCCAAAGCCCCTGATCGCCATCGCCAGCCGTGAGCTGCTGGCCCAGCGCGCCGGTCAACTGGGCGTCGCCGTCGAGCTGATCGCCGTCGGCCCGGACGCCTGGCCAGACACGCCTAGCGCGGCCGGCAGCCTGTACGTCTGGGACACCCCGCTGGCCGCGCCGGTGCAACCTGGCCAGCTGGATCCGGCCAATGCCCCCTATGTCCTGGAAACCCTGACCCGCGCCGGCCGGGGCTGCCTCGACAGGCAGTTCGCCGCGATGATCACCGCCCCGGTGCACAAGGCCGTGATCAACCAGGCCGGCATTCCCTTCTCCGGACACACCGAGTTTCTCGCCGAACTCACCCACACCGAGCAGGTGGTGATGATGCTCGCCACCCGCGGCCTGCGCGTGGCCCTGGTGACCACCCACCTGCCACTCAAGGATGTGGCCGCCGCCGTCACTGCCGAGCGCCTGACGCGGGTCACACGCATCCTCGATCAGGACCTGCGCAGCAAGTTCGGCATCGCGCGACCGCGCATCCTGGTCTGCGGCCTCAACCCCCACGCCGGCGAAGGCGGTCACCTCGGCCGCGAGGAGATCGAGGTGATCGAGCCGACGCTCGAGCGGCTGCGCGGCGAAGGCCTGGACCTGGTAGGGCCGCTTCCGGCCGACACCCTGTTCACCCCGAAGCACCTCGAGCGGTGCGATGCGGTGCTGGCGATGTACCACGACCAAGGCCTGCCCGTACTCAAGTACAAGGGCTTCGGCGCCGCGGTGAACATTACCCTAGGTCTGCCGATCATTCGCACCTCGGTCGACCATGGCACAGCCCTGGACCTGGCCGGCAGCGGCCGGATCGACAGCGGCAGCCTGCAAGTTGCCCTGGAGCATGCCTATCAGATGGCCGCCAGCCGCGCCTAGGCGCGACGCTCGCGCCACCGTAGGCCGGCGTACACCGGCCTACGGCATGCCGGCCCTTTGCTGTTAAACTGCCGCTTTTTGCATTCGCTTTAAGCTCGCGGCTTGAAGCCTGGAGCCGCTGCCATGTCCGACACCCACCAACACCACCGCGCGCGCAAGCGCTTTGGCCAGAACTTCCTGCATGACGCCGGCGTCATCCACCGCATCCTGCGCGCCATCCATCCCCGCGAAGGCGAGCGCCTGCTGGAAATCGGACCGGGCCAGGGCGCATTGACCGAGGGTCTGCTCAGCAGCGGCGCCCAGCTCGATGTGATCGAGCTCGATCGCGACCTGATTCCGATCCTCAACGGCAAATTCGCCGCAGAACCGCGCTTTCACCTGCATCAGGGCGACGCCTTGAAGTTCGACTTCCAGCGCCTCGAGCCGGCCCCTCACAGCCTGCGTGTAGTCGGCAACCTGCCGTACAACATCTCCACCCCGCTGATCTTCCACCTGCTGGAAAACGCCGCACTGATCCGCGACATGCACTTCATGCTGCAGAAGGAAGTGGTCAAGCGCCTCGCAGCCGGCCCCGGCGGCGGCGACTGGGGACGACTGTCGATCATGGTGCAGTACCATTGCCGGGTCGAGCACCTGTTTGATGTGGGTCCGGGGGCGTTCAACCCGCCACCGAAGGTCGACTCGGCCATCGTCCGCCTGGTGCCCCACGAGGTGCTACCCCATCCTGCCAAGGATCACCAACTGCTCGAGCGTATCGTGCGCGAGGCGTTCAACCAGCGCCGCAAGACCCTGCGCAACACCCTCAAAGCCCTAATGCCGGCCAGCGCCATCGAAGCCGCCGGGGTGGATGGCAGCCTGCGCCCGGAACAACTCGACCTGGCCGCCTTCGTGCGCCTGGCCGACCAGCTGGCCGATCATCCGACACCGGCCGACAGCAACTAGACTGGTCTTCCAGCTCAGCGAGTCTCAACCCATGCCCGATCCCCGCTACCTGGTCGACGTCGAAGTCGCCACCCGTTACCTGCCGGAGCAATCACAGCCGGAGCAGAACCGCTACGCCTTCGCCTACACCGTGACCATCGCCAATAACGGCCAGCAACCCGCCAAGCTGCTGTCGCGCCACTGGCTGATCACCGATGGCGATGGCCGCGTGCAGGAGGTGCGCGGCGCCGGCGTGGTCGGCCAGCAGCCGCTGATCGCCCCCGGCGAAAGCCACACCTACAGCAGCGGCACCGTGATGGCGACGCGGGTCGGCGCCATGCAGGGCAGCTACCAGATGCTCGCCGAGGACGGCACCCGCTTCGAGGCGCCAATCGCGCCGTTCCGCCTTGCCGTGCCGGGCTCGCTGCACTGATGGCGACCTACGCCGTCGGCGACCTGCAAGGCTGCCTGCAACCGCTGCGCTGCCTGTTGCAGCGCGTGGCCTTCGATCCCAGCACGGACCGCCTGTGGCTGGTCGGCGACCTGGTCAATCGCGGGCCCGAGTCCCTCGCCACCCTGCGCTTCGTCTACTCGCTACGCGACGCCGTGACCTGCGTGCTGGGCAACCACGACCTGCACCTGCTGGCGGCCGCCCACAATATCGAGCGCCTGAAGAAAGCCGACACGCTGCGGGAGATTCTCGTCGCACCGGATCGCGACGAGCTGCTCGACTGGCTGCGCCGGCAGAAGTTGCTGCACTACGACGTCGACCGCGACATCGCCTTGGTGCATGCCGGCATCCCGCCGCAGTGGTCACTGCACAAGGCGCTGACGCGGGCCGCCGAGGTCGAGGAGGCGCTGCGCGACGACAGTCGCTTGCCGCTGTTCCTCGACGGCATGTACGGTAACGAACCGGCCCAGTGGAGCAGCGACCTGCACGGCATTACCCGCCTGCGGGTGATCACCAACTACTTCACCCGCATGCGCTTCTGCACCGCCGACGGCATCCTGGACCTGAAGAGCAAGGAAGGCGTCGGCAGCGCCCCGCGTGGCTACGCCCCCTGGTTCAGCCATGCCGGGCGCAAGACCCGCGGCCAGAAGATCGTCTTCGGCCACTGGGCGGCACTGGAAGGCCGCTGCGACGAGCCCGGCCTGTTCGCCCTGGATACCGGCTGTGTCTGGGGCGGCGCCATGACCCTATTGAATATCGACAGCGGCGAACGCCACCGCTGCGACTGCAACGAGGAAACACCGTGAGCGAGTTCAAGCGCATCTCCCCCCAACAGGCACACGCCCTGCGCCAGCAAGGCGCCGCGGTCGTCGACATCCGCGACCCACAGAGCTACGCCCTCGGCCACATCAGCGGCTCCCAGCACCTGGACAACTACTCGCTGGCCGACTTCATCGCCCGGGCCGATCTCGACGCGCCCCTGATCGTCACCTGCTACCACGGCAACTCCAGCCAGAGCGCCGCCGCCTACCTGGTCGGCCAGGGCTTCTCAGAGGTGTACAGCCTGGACGGTGGCTTCGAACTGTGGCGCGCCAGCTACCCGGCCGACGTCGCCCAGGACGCCGCCGAGTAAAAAAAAATATTGCCCGCCCCCCTGCGGGCAACCCCGCGCGGCTCCTGCTTTCGCGCCGCGCCTCGGGCGCGGCAATATCTTGTTATCGTTGCGCCGCGCTTGATCTTCCAGATTCCGAACTATCCTTACCTCAGGCCATCCAAAAATCAGGGAAAGCCGGCTGACCGGCTTCGGGCCAACGGTAACGACCTTTTGTATCCTGGGGGATCTTCGTCGGCACTCTCATCGGCTGCGCCTTAGCACCCGAACGACCGATCCCTCGCCCGGCTCCGAGCATCGACCGAGGTGACGTCATGAGTATCTTCAGCCACTTCCAACAACGCTTCGAAGCAACTCGCCAGGAGGAATACAGCCTCCAAGAGTATCTCGAGCTGTGTAAACAAGACCCCAGCGCCTATGCCACGGCCGCCGAGCGTATGCTTATGGCCATCGGCGAGCCCGAGCTGGTCGACACCTCGAGCACTGCCCGGCTGTCGCGCATCTTCTCCAACAAGATGATTCGCCGCTACCCGGCCTTTGCCGACTTCCACGGCATGGAGGAGTGCATCGACCAGATCGTCTCCTTCTTCCGCCACTCGGCCCAGGGTCTGGAAGAGAAGAAGCAGATTCTCTACCTGCTCGGCCCGGTCGGCGGCGGCAAGTCGTCCCTGGCGGAGAAGCTCAAGCAGCTGATCGAGAAAGTCCCCTTCTATGCGATCAAGGGCTCGCCGGTATTCGAATCGCCCCTGGGGCTGTTCAACGCCGCCGAAGATGCCACCATCCTCGAAGAGGACTTCGGCATCCCTCGCCGCTACCTGACCACCGTGATGTCGCCCTGGGCCACCAAGCGCCTGTCCGAGTTCGGCGGCGATATTAGCCAGTTCCGCGTGGTCAAGCTCTACCCTTCGATCCTCAACCAGATCGCCGTGGCCAAGACCGAGCCGGGCGATGAGAACAACCAGGACATCTCCGCCCTGGTCGGCAAGGTGGATATTCGCAAGCTCGAGGAGTTCCCGCAGAACGACGCCGACGCCTACAGCTACTCGGGCGCCCTGTGCCGCGCCAACCAGGGCCTGATGGAATTCGTCGAGATGTTCAAGGCGCCGATCAAGGTGCTGCACCCGCTGCTGACCGCCACCCAGGAGGGCAACTACAACAGCACCGAAGGCCTCGGCGGCCTGCCTTTCAACGGCATCCTGCTGGCCCACTCCAACGAGTCCGAGTGGCACAGCTTCCGCAACAACAAGAACAACGAAGCGTTCATCGACCGTATCTACATCGTCAAGGTGCCCTACTGCCTGCGCGTCACCGATGAGATCAAGATCTACGACAAGCTGCTGGCCAACAGCTCCCTGGCCAACGCCCACTGCGCACCCGACACGCTGAAGATGCTGGCGCAGTTCTCCGTGCTGTCGCGCCTGAAGGAGCCGGAAAACTCCAACATCTACTCGAAGATGCGCGTGTATGACGGCGAGAACCTCAAGGACACCGACCCCAAGGCCAAGTCGATCCAGGAGTACCGTGACAACGCCGGCGTCGACGAGGGCATGAACGGCCTGTCGACCCGCTTCGCCTTCAAGATTCTGTCCAAGGTGTTCAACTTCGATTCCCACGAGATCGCAGCCAACCCCGTGCACCTGCTGTACGTGCTGGAACAGCAGATCGACCAGGAGCAATTCCCCGCCGAGGTGCGCGAGCGCTACCTGCGCTTCATCAAGGAATACCTGGCACCGCGCTACATCGAGTTCATCGGCAAGGAAATCCAGACCGCCTACCTCGAGTCCTACAGCGAGTATGGCCAGAACATCTTCGACCGCTACGTGCTGTACGCAGACTTCTGGATCCAGGACCAGGAGTACCGCGACCCGGAAACCGGCGAAATTCTCAATCGTGTGGCCCTCAACGAGGAGCTGGAGAAGATCGAGAAGCCGGCCGGCATCAGCAATCCGAAGGACTTCCGCAACGAGATCGTCAACTTCGTGCTGCGCGCCCGCGCCAACAACAATGGCAAGAACCCGACCTGGCTCAGCTACGAGAAGCTGCGCGTGGTGATCGAGAAGAAGATGTTCTCCAATACCGAAGACCTGTTGCCGGTCATCAGCTTCAACGCCAAGGCCAGCAAGGAGGACCAACAGAAGCACAACGACTTCGTCAAGCGCATGGTCGAGCGCGGTTACACCGACAAGCAGGTACGCCTGCTCTCCGAGTGGTACCTGCGGGTTCGCAAATCGCAGTAAAGCAGCCTCAAGCCATTAGCCTTAAGCTGCAACCTGGATCGTCTGCAGCTTTTGGCTTGAAGCGCAAAGCTCCCCGGAGGGGCCTATGAGCTATGTGATAGACCGGCGCCTGAGCGGCAAGAACAAGAGCACGGTGAATCGCCAGCGCTTTCTGCGGCGTTACCGTGACCACATCAAGAAGGCGGTGGAGGAGGCGGTCAGCCGCCGCTCCATCACCGACATGGAACACGGCGAACAGATCAGCATTCCCGGCCGCGACATCGACGAGCCGGTGCTGCACCATGGCCGCGGCGGGCGGCAGACCAACGTCCACCCTGGCAACAAGGAATTCATCGCCGGCGAACACATCCCTCGCCCGCCTGGCGGTGGCGGCGGCAAGGGGGGTGGCAAGGCCAGCAACACCGGCGAGGGGATGGACGAATTCGTCTTCCAGATCACCCAGGAAGAGTTCCTCGACTTCATGTTCGAGGACCTGGAATTGCCCAATCTGGTCAAGCGTCACCTAACCGGCGCCGACACCTTCAAAACCGTCCGCGCCGGCATCAGCAATGTCGGCAATCCGTCGCGGATCAATATCGTCCGCACCTTGCGCTCGGCGCATGCGCGGCGCATCGCCCTTTCGGGCAGCAGCCGTAACAAGTTGCGCCAAGCCCTGGCCGAACTGGAACGGCTGAAGCTCGAGGAACCCGACAACCTGGGCGACATCCAGGACATGGAAACGGAGATCGCCCGCCTGCGCGCGCACATCGCCCGCCTGCCGTTCCTCGACACCTTCGACCTCAAGTACAACTTGCTGGTCAAGCAACCGAATCCCAGTTCCAAGGCGGTGATGTTCTGCCTGATGGACGTCTCCGGCTCCATGACCCAGGCGACCAAGGATATCGCCAAGCGCTTCTTCATCCTGCTCTACCTGTTTCTCAAGCGCAGCTACGACAAGATCGACGTGGTGTTCATCCGCCATCACACCAGCGCCAAGGAGGTCGACGAGGAGGAGTTCTTCTACTCCCGCGAAACCGGCGGCACCATCGTCTCCAGCGCCCTCAAGCTGATGCAGGAGATCATGGCCGAGCGCTATCCGATCAACGAGTGGAACATCTACGGGGCCCAGGCGTCGGACGGCGACAACTGGAATGACGATTCGCCGATCTGTCGCGATATCCTGATGAAGCAGATCATGCCATTCGTGCAGTACTTCACTTACGTGGAGATCACCCCGCGCGAGCACCAAGCGCTGTGGTTCGAATACGAGCAGGTCTGCGAAAGCTTCGAGGAAAGCTTTGCCCAGCAACAGCTGGTTTCGGCAGGGGATATCTACCCGGTATTCCGCGAACTGTTCCAGCGGAGGCTCGTGACATGACCAGTTATGACGATGCAGCCCGCACCAGCGCGAAGCGCCGAGAACCGATCGCCAAAGGCTCCGAGTGGACCTTCGAGTTGATCCGCGCCTTCGACCGAGAGATCGGCCGCCTGGCCGAACGCTATGCGCTGGACACCTACCCCAACCAGATCGAAGTGATCACCGCCGAGCAGATGATGGACGCCTACGCCTCGGTGGGCATGCCACTGGGCTATCACCACTGGTCCTACGGCAAACACTTCCTAAGCACCGAGAAGAACTACAAGCGCGGGCAGATGGGCCTGGCCTACGAGATCGTGATCAACTCCGACCCCTGCATCGCCTACCTGATGGAAGAGAACACCCTGTGCATGCAGGCGCTGGTGATCGCGCACGCCTGCTACGGACACAACAGCTTCTTCAAGGGCAACTACCTGTTCCGCACCTGGACCGACGCCAGCTCGATCATCGACTACCTGGTGTTTGCCAAGCAGTACATCACCCAGTGCGAGGAGCGCCACGGTATCGACGCGGTGGAGGACCTGCTCGACTCCTGCCACGCCCTGATGAACTACGGTGTCGATCGTTACAAGCGCCCCTACCCGATCTCCGCCGAAGAAGAGCGGCGCCGCCAGAAGGAGCGCGAAGAGCACCTGCAGAAGCAGATCAATGACCTGTGGCGCACCATTCCCAAGGGCGCCAGCAAGGACAGCGAACAGGACAACAAACGCTTTCCCGCCGAGCCCCAGGAAAACATCCTGTACTTCCTGGAAAAGCATGCGCCGCTGCTGGAGCCCTGGCAGCGCGAGGTGATCCGCATCGTGCGCAAGATCGCCCAGTATTTTTATCCGCAGCGCCAGACCCAGGTGATGAACGAGGGCTGGGCGAGCTTCTGGCATTACACCCTGATGAACGACCTGTATGACGAAGGCCTGATTACCGAAGGCTTTGTGCTGGAGTTCCTGCAGTCGCATACCAGCGTGATCTACCAGCCGCCCTTCGACAGCCCCTACTACAGCGGCATCAACCCCTACACCCTGGGCTTCGCCATGTATCGCGATATCCGCCGGATCTGCGAGGAGCCGACCGAGGAGGACCGCCGCTGGTTTCCCGACATCGCCGGCAGCGATTGGCTGAGTACCCTGAAATTTGCCATGAAGAGCTTCAAGGACGAAAGCTTCATCCTGCAGTACCTGTCGCCCAAGGTGATTCGCGACCTCAAGCTGTTCAGCGTCCTCGACGATGACCAGAAGGACGAACTGGTGGTGCCGGCCATCCATGACGAATCCGGCTACAACATCATCCGCGAGACCCTGGCCGCCCAGTACAACCTCGGCAACCGCGAGCCCAACGTGCAGATCTGGAGCATCGACCGCCGCGGCGACCGCTCCCTGACCCTGCGCCACCAGCAGCATGATCGCAAACCGCTGGGCAGCTCCACCGAGGAGGTGATGAAGCACCTGCACCGCCTGTGGGGCTTCGACATCCACCTGGAGAGTTTCCAGGGCGACCAGTTGATCGAAACCCATCACGTGCCGCCCAAGGGCGAGTCCGAGCAGGAAGGCGACTACCCGCGCCTCGACCTGGTCATCCCGCCGATCTGAACGGCGTTCAGCCGCCCCCGGGCGGCTGGTGCTATCCGGCCGTCCGCCCTGAGTGGCCATAGCGCACCCGCACCGAGTGCTCGACAATAAGCCTTTCCCCATCTGCCATCCCAGCCGCTATCCTCTGCGGCAACGGAGGTAGGCATGCAGATCTACAAAGTGGGCGGCGCGGTACGCGACCGCCTGTTGGGGCGTAAGGTCGAGGAAATCGACTGGGTGGTGGTAGGCGCCACGGCCGAACAAATGCTGGATCAGGGGTTTCGCCCGGTGGGGGCGGACTTCCCGGTGTTCCTGCACCCGCAGACCGGCGAGGAGTACGCCCTGGCTCGCACCGAACGCAAGAGCGGTCGCGGCTATGGCGGCTTTACCTTCTATGCCAGCCCGGACGTGACCCTCGAAGAAGACCTGATCCGCCGCGACCTGACGGTCAATGCCATGGCCGAGGACGACCAGGGCCGCCTGATCGACCCCCACGGTGGCCAGCGCGATCTCGCCGCGCGCCTGTTGCGCCATGTCTCCCCGGCCTTTGCCGAAGACCCCTTGCGGGTGCTGCGGGTGGCGCGATTCGCGGCCCGCTACGCCCCTGACGGCTTCTCCGTAGCCGAGGAAACCCTCGAGCTGATGCGCAGGCTCAGCGAGTCCGGCGAGCTGTCCGCCCTGACCCCCGAGCGCAGCTGGAAGGAAATTTCCCGCGCCCTGCTCGAGCCAAGGCCCGATGTCTTTATCCAGGTGTTGCGCGACTGTGGCGCACTCGCAGCACTGCTGCCGGAAGTGAATGCCCTGTTCGGCGTCCCCCAGCCGGAAGCCCATCATCCGGAGATCGATACCGGCGTGCATGTGCTCAGCGTACTGCGCCAGTGCGCCGAGCATCAGCAGCCACTGACGGTACGCTGGGCCTGCCTGCTGCATGACGTCGGCAAAGGCCTGACGCCACCCGATCAGTGGCCACGGCATATCGCCCACGAGCAACGCGGCCTGCCGTCGATCCGCTCGATCAACCAGCGTTGCAAAGCGCCGAAGGACTGTCAGGAACTGGCCCTATTGGTGGGCGAATACCACACCCACGGCCATCGAGCATTGGAACTCAAGGCCTCGACTCTGCTCGAGCTGCTGCACAGCTTCGACGTGTACAGGCGTCCGCAGCGTTTCGAGGAATTCATCGCCGCCTGCGAGATGGATGCCCGCGGCCGCGACGGCCTGGAACAGCGCACTTACCCGCAAGCGGACTACCTGCGCGGCGCCATGCAGGTGGCCCGCGAGGTCGCTGTGCAGCCGTTGCTGGAGCAGGGGTTCAAGGGCGCCGAGCTGGGCGAGGCGCTGCAGCGACAGCGCCTGCAGGCACTCAAGGCATACAAGGCGCGCACGGCCGCCTGAACCAGCGCAATCTGCGCCCGCTATGCCCTCGGCAGGGAGGTATTGAGCAGAGAGGGCGGGGTCAGCTCACGGCCGTGCCATTGGAAGGCGACCGGCCACAATTGCTGGTCGATGCTCGCCGCCTGCCACAAATCGGCAATACAGCGCTGTTCGCCGGGGTGCCGAAGCTCGGGCGCGAGCAGCGCCAGCGGCCAGAGCACAAAGGCGTTCTTGAGGATTTCCGCGCGCGGCAGGATCAGCCCGTCGAAGTTGCCGACCTGATCGCCGTAGAGAAGCACATCGATATCCAGGGGCAGGCCCTTGCGCTCTGGCGCATAACGACCGTTGTCCGCCTCGATGAATTTCAAGCGCCGATCCAGCTCGCCCAGCGGCAGCTCGCTGAAACCAGTGACCACCAGATTGAAGAAGGGGCCGCTTTTGATCCCCACCGCATGACTCTCGAACACCGGCGAGCAACGCATATCGCGAAGCACAGCAGCCAACGCGTCGAGACCTGCGCACAGATGGGCTTCACGCTCGATATTGCTACCGAGACCGAGAAATACCGGGGTCAGCGACATCCGCGCTCGATCTCCACGCCGACCCCGCCCGCCGCCGCAGGCACCGCGCCGGGCTTGGTCAGCTTGATGCGCAACCAGGGTATCTGGAACTCGGCCATCAGCAGCTCGGCCACGCGCTCGGCCAGGGTTTCCACCAGAATGAACTGCGCCTCGCCCACATAGGCCTGGACCCGGGCCGACACCGCCGCGTAGTCCAGCGCCTTGTTCAGGTCATCGCCTGCCGCGGCGGGGCGATTGTCCCAGCCCAGGTACAGGTCCAGGCGCAAGCATTGGCGAATGGTGCGCTCCCAGTCGTAGGCACCGATCACCGTGTCGACTTCCAGCCCCTCGATAAACACTATGTCCAAGCACTTTCTCCACAGCGCGGCATGGCCGCGACACCGGGCCGACGCCCCGCGCACGGTCGTTGCGCAGGACTATACGGCATTGATAACGGACTCGAATGTCCATTTACGACGCACACTGCAGCGGCGCACCGCCCAGCCCCAAAGCCCTCGCTCGCTACCGGCGGCAGCGGCCTGTAGAATCACCCCTTCCCTCGCCGCGGAATGGATACCATGTTTTGGCTGCTGGCGGTCCTCGCCTACCTGCTGGGCTCGCTGTCCTTCGCCATCGTGCTCAGCCGCGTGGCAGGGGGACCGGACCCGCGCGCCAGTGGCTCCGGCAACCCCGGCGCCACCAACATGTTGCGCGTCGCGGGCAAGCGCCTGGCAGTGCTGACCCTCCTCGGCGACCTGCTCAAGGGCCTGCTACCGGTGCTGCTCGCCAAGCTGCTGGGCCTCGGCCTGCAACAGCAGGCCTGGGTCGGTCTCGCCGCGGTGATCGGCCACCTCTACCCCCTTTATTTTCGCTTCAGCGGCGGCAAGGGCGTCGCCACCTCTGCCGGCATGCTGCTGGGCCTCTATGTGCCCGCCGCCGTCCTGGCGATCGCAGCCTGGCTGCTGACCTTCGTCCTGACCCGCACCAGCTCCCTGGCGGCGCTCATCGCCACCCCGCTGACCCTGCCGCTGCTCGCCTGGCAGCAACCGGCGGCGCTGCTGCCGGTCAGCGTACTGACCGCCCTGGTGGTCTGGCGTCATCGCGGCAACCTGCGCGACCTGTTCGCCGGTCGCGAGCGGCACTTCTGACGCGCCAACTCAACCGCACGGCCATCCCATCCCAGTCCGGACGCTAGAGCGCGGGCAAACGCTCCATCGGCCAGCGCGCGTGCACCGAGATGCTCAACCCCTCGCGCTGACCGGCCTTGAGTCGCTGACAGCCCGCATAGGCGATCATCGCGCCGTTATCGGTGCAGAAGGCCGGGCGCGCGTAGAACACCTGCCCGTTGAGCGCTCCGAGCATGCTCTCCAGGGATTCACGCAGGGCCTTGTTGGCACTGACGCCGCCGGCGATCACCAGGCTGCTCAGGCCCGTTTGCTTGAGCGCCCGGCGACATTTGATGGTGAGGGTGTCGACCACCGCCTGCTGGAATGCCAAGGCGATGTCACAACGGGTCTGCTCGCCGTCATCCCCAGCATCGCGGCACTGCTGCCAGGTATTCAGGGTGAAGGTCTTGAGTCCGCTGAAACTGAAGTCCAGGCCCGGCCGATCGGTCATGGGCCGGGGGAAGGTAAAGCGCCCCGGCGTGCCGTGCTCGGCCAGGCGGGCGATCTCCGGCCCGCCCGGGTAGCGCAAGCCCATCAGCTTGGCGGTCTTGTCGAAGGCTTCGCCGGCCGCATCGTCGAGCGACTCGCCCAACAGCTGGTATTCACCGATGCCGTCGACCCGCACCAGCTGGGTGTGGCCGCCGGACACCAGCAAGGCGACGAACGGAAAGCTCGGCGGCTGCGCCTCCAGCATCGGCGCCAGCAGGTGCCCCTCCATGTGGTGCACGCCAAGGGCCGGGATGTCCCAGGCATAGGCCAGGGCCTGGGCGCAGGAGGCACCAACCAGCAGGGCGCCAACCAGGCCGGGGCCGGCGGTGTAGGCAATCGCGTCGATGTCGCCGGAGGTACAGCCGGCCTCGGCCATGACCTCGCGGATCAACGGCAGCATGCGTTTGACGTGATCGCGCGAGGCCAGCTCGGGCACCACCCCGCCATAGATGCGGTGCAGGTCGATCTGACTGAACAGCGCATCGGCCAGCAGGCCGCGCTCGCTGTCGTAGAGCGCGACACCGGTCTCGTCGCAGGAGGTTTCCAATCCCAGTACCAGCATGGGCAGCGCCTTGATTTGTGGGGTCATGATCTCGAAGCCGCGCATAATAATAGGCAGCTGCGGAGGCCGACCAGCGCTTTTCGATCAGAGGCTTTGCATTCAGGGCGATGAGGCGGTAACATCCGCAACCCTTAAAAACCTACGTCCTCCCGCGCCATCTGCCAGGAGTACGTTACCCAAACCGGTAATAAAGAAGGTACGCCCTGGATGCCAGCCGTCAAAGTTAAAGAGAACGAACCCTTCGACGTAGCTCTGCGTCGTTTCAAGCGCTCCTGCGAAAAAGCCGGCATTCTGGCCGAAGTTCGTAGCCGCGAATTCTACGAGAAGCCGACCGCAGAGCGTAAGCGCAAGGCCGCTGCCGCTGTTAAGCGTCACGCCAAGAAAGTGCAGCGCGAGCAGCGCCGCAGCGTGCGCCTGTACTAATCAGTACGGACCGCCTCGCAGCAGTCAGCAGCGCCCGGCTTTTGCCGGGCTTTGCATTTATAGCCCAGCACTCCGCTTCGCCTTCCGGCGAATGGCCGGAGTTTTTTCGTTACTGTCAAAACCTGTCCAGCCGCCCCACACGGCAGTACCCTGAGCGCCTATGGCCGGCCTGATCCCACAGTCTTTTATCGATGACCTGCTCAACCGCACCGACATCGTCGAGGTGGTCGGTGCGCGCATTCAGCTGAAAAAAGCCGGCAAGAACTACACCGCCTGCTGCCCCTTCCATAAAGAGAAGACCCCGTCCTTCAGCGTCAGCCCGGATAAGCAGTTCTACTATTGCTTCGGCTGCGGCGCCGGCGGCAATGCCCTGGGCTTCGTCATGGATCACGACCAGCTGGAATTTCCCCAGGCGGTCGAGGACCTGGCCAAGCGCGCCGGCATGGAAGTCCCGCGCGAGGAAGGCGGACGCAGCAGCAAACCCCGGCAACCGACCGACTCGCCGCTCTACCCGCTGCTGACGGCAGCAGCCGATTTCTACCGCCAGGCCCTGAAAAGCCACCCGCAGCGCCGAGCGGCCGTGGATTACCTGAAAGGCCGCGGCCTGTCCGGCGAGATCGCCCGCGACTTCGGCCTGGGCTTCGCCCCGCCGGGCTGGGACAACCTGCTCAAGCACCTGGCCAGCGACAGCCTGCAGCAGAAGGCGATGATCGACGCCGGCCTGCTGGTGGAGAACACCGACAGCGGCAAGCGTTACGACCGCTTCCGCGATCGGGTGATCTTCCCGATCCGCGACAGCCGCGGCCGGGTCATCGCCTTCGGCGGCCGGGTGCTCGTCGACGACAAGCCCAAGTACCTGAACTCGCCGGAAACCCCGGTATTCCACAAGGGTCAGGAGCTCTACGGCCTGTTCGAGGCGCGCAAGAGCAACCGCGACCTCGAGGAGATCATGGTGGTCGAGGGCTACATGGATGTCATCGCCCTGGCCCAGCAGGGCCTGCGCAATGCCGTCGCCACCCTCGGCACCGCCACCAGCGAAGAGCACCTCAAGCGCCTGTTCCGCCTGGTGCCCAGCGTGCTGTTCTGCTTCGACGGCGACCAGGCCGGCCGCAACGCCGCCTGGCGCGCCCTGGAAGCCACCCTGCCCAACCTGCAGGACGGACGGCGCGCGCGCTTCCTGTTCCTGCCGGACGGCGAAGACCCGGACACCCTGGTACGCAGCGAAGGCACCGACGCCTTCCGCGCCCGCATCAACCAGCACGCCCAGCCCCTGGCCGACTATTTCTTCCAGCAGCTCAGCGAAGAAGCCGACCCGCGCTCACTGGAAGGCAAGGCGCACCTGGTGACCCTGGCCGCCCCGCTGATCGACAAGATTCCCGGCAACAACCTGCGCACCCTGATGCGCCAGCGCCTCACCGAGATCACCGGCCTCAGTGGCGAAGCCATGCAGCAGATGACGCCAGCCGCCGGCCCGAGCGCAGCGCCAAGCCACTACCCGGACTACCCGGACATTCCCGATAGCGCCTATCACGACGTCCCGCCCAGCTACGAGGAGTACGCCCAGCCCAGCCCGGCACCAGGCTTCGAGCGCGGCAAGAAGGGCAAGGGTGAGTGGAAGAAGGACGGCAAGAAATGGAACAAGTACGGCCGCGGCGACGACCAGCCACGGGCGCCACGCACCGCCGTCAGCGTCGAATCGCCGCACCTGAGCGCCCTGCGCACCCTGCTGCACCATCCCGAGCTGGCGCAGAAAGTCGAGGATGTCAGCCACTTCGCCGCGGAAGACGACACCTACGCGCAGCTGCTGGTGGCCCTGCTCGGCGCCCTGCAGAAGAACCCGAAACTGCGCTCGCTGCAGCTGATCGCACGCTGGCACGGCACCGAACAGGGCCGTCTACTGCGGGCCCTGGCGGAAAAAGAGTGGCTGATTTCCGCGGACAACCTTGAACAACAGTTTTTCGACACTATAACTACCCTAGTAGCCCGCCAACGCGAGCGCAGCTTGGAACATTTGCTGCGCAAAGCCCGTCAAAGTGAATTGAGCGCAGAGGAGAAAGACCTGCTGCGCAAACTGCTGAGCCGTAATACATCACCAGTAGTCCCGAGCCCAACTGGCGCGTAAGGGTCTTATTCGGGTATAATCCGCGGCTTGTTTTTAGCCCGCCAAGACCTTCAGTGGATAGGGTGTTATGTCCGTAAAAGCGCAACAGCAATCTCGTTTGAAAGAATTGATCAGCCGCGGTCGCGAGCAGGGTTACCTGACGTACGCGGAGGTCAACGACCACCTGCCGGAGGATATTTCCGATCCGGAACAGGTGGAAGACATCATCCGCATGATCAACGACATGGGGATCAACGTATTCGAGAGTGCTCCGGATGCGGACGCCCTGTTGTTGGCCGAGGCCGACACCGACGAAGCCGCCGCCGAGGAGGCTGCCGCCGCACTCGCCGCCGTTGAGACCGACATTGGCCGCACCACCGACCCGGTGCGCATGTACATGCGTGAAATGGGTACCGTGGAGCTGCTGACCCGCGAAGGCGAGATCGAAATCGCCAAGCGCATCGAGGAAGGCATCCGCGAGGTGATGAGCGCCATCGCTCACTTCCCCGGCACCGTCGACAGCATTCTCGCCGAGTACAACCGGGTGACCACCGAGGGTGGCCGCCTGGTTGAAGTACTCAACGGCTACATCGATCCGGACGACGGCAGCGTGCCTGCCGAAGCCGCCGCACCTGTACCGGCCAAGGACGGAGCAGCCGCCGCCGACAGCGATGACGACGACGAGAATGACGACGACAGCAGCGACGACGAAGACGAAGGCGACGGCGGACCGGACCCGGAAGAGGCCCTGCGCCGCTTCACCGCAGTGACCGAGCAGCTGGACAAGGCCAACAAGGCCCTGAAAAAGCACGGCCGCAGCAGCAAGCAGGCGATCGCCGAGCTGCGCGAGCTGGCCGATCTGTTCATGCCGATCAAGCTGGTGCCCAAGCAGTACGACGCCCTGGTCGTGCGTGTGCGCAGCGCACTGGAGCGCCTGCGCGCCCAGGAACGCGCCATCATGCAGCTGTGCGTACGTGACGCTCGCATGCCGCGCGCCGACTTCCTGCGCCTGTTCCCGGGCAACGAAGTCGATCCGACCTGGGCCGAGCAACTGGCCAAGGGCAAGGGCAAGTACGCCGAAGCCATCGGCAACCTGCAGGCCGACATCCAGCGTTGCCAGCAGAAGCTGGTTGCCCTGGAAGCCGAGTGCGACCTGACCCTGGCCGAGATCAAGGACATCAACCGGCGCATGTCGATCGGCGAAGCGAAAGCCCGCCGAGCGAAGAAGGAGATGGTCGAGGCCAACCTGCGCCTGGTGATCTCCATCGCCAAGAAGTACACCAACCGCGGCCTGCAGTTCCTCGACCTGATTCAGGAAGGCAACATCGGCCTGATGAAGGCGGTGGACAAGTTCGAGTACCGCCGCGGCTACAAGTTCTCGACCTACGCCACCTGGTGGATCCGCCAGGCGATCACCCGCTCGATCGCCGACCAGGCGCGCACCATCCGTATCCCGGTGCACATGATCGAGACGATCAACAAGCTCAACCGCATCTCCCGGCAGATGTTGCAGGAGATGGGTCGCGAGCCGACCCCGGAAGAGCTGGGCGAGCGCATGGAAATGCCCGAGGACAAGATCCGCAAGGTATTGAAGATCGCCAAAGAGCCGATCTCCATGGAGACGCCGATCGGCGACGACGAAGACTCGCACCTGGGCGACTTCATCGAGGACTCGACCATGCAATCGCCGATCGACGTGGCGACCGTGGAAAGCCTCAAGGAAGCCACCCGCGAAGTACTGGCCGGGCTCACCGCTCGCGAAGCCAAGGTATTGCGCATGCGTTTCGGCATCGACATGAACACCGACCACACCCTCGAGGAAGTCGGCAAGCAGTTCGATGTCACCCGCGAGCGGATCCGCCAGATCGAAGCCAAGGCGTTGCGCAAACTGCGCCACCCGACGAGAAGCGAGCACCTGCGCTCCTTCCTCGACGAGTAACAGCAAAACCCCCGGCCCAAACCGGGGGTTTTGCTTTGCGCCACATATCACCAGCAAGTCACCAAGCCTTTCTGAGAGATAGCTGCTCCTGGCGATTTCTCCTGCAGAGTCATTCGGTTGGCGCTGCCGTAAAGGCCCCGGTATAATCCGCCGGCCTTCTGGGGGCCTATAGCTCAGTTGGTTAGAGCAGAGGACTCATAATCCTTTGGTCCACGGTTCGAGTCCGTGTGGGCCCACCACCTTTAAAGCCGCGCAATGCGCGGTTTTTTCATGCCCGCAACAAAACATGCCAGCCCAGGACGCTCCGGTGGGGCTGAATGCTTCCAAGCTGCGCGAAGAAGTGAACTTGGCCACATCGCCAAGCTCCCATGCCGTTCAGAATGAGCAGTTTCCAGGCACAAGGACGTCAGCCATGGCAAAACCCGCTTCCCGTCTAAGCGATCTAAATGCCTGCCCCATTCCCGGGCATGGCACCAATCCCACCACCAGCGGTTCACCGGACGTACTGATCAACACCCTGCCCACCCTGCCCACCCTGCGGGTCGGTGATAGCACGGCCTGTGGCGATGCCGTCGCCGAGGGCATCGGCAGCATTCTGGTCAATGGCAAACCCATCGCCTTTCTGGGTAGCGCCACCTCCCATGGCGGGGTCATCGTCACCGGCTCGGGCGATGTACTGGTCGGCACCCAATCGGGCAGCGCGCCATTCTCCGCGCCGCAGATCCTGCCCAGGCACAGTGAGCAGTACCAGCTGATAGACAGCAGCAGTGGCCAGCCCGTCGAAGACGCGCTGTATTGCGTGGAGTGCGCCGATGGCCAGCGCTTTGTCGGTTGCACCAATGGCTACGCCAATACCGAGCGGGTATTCACCAAAGACCCTCAATCCGTGGTCGTTCGCTGGGGCCGGGATGCGGCCAATTACCTCAAGCAAAAGGGCATTAGCTTCTAAGGACGGATGCGATGACAGCACCTCACCAGGGCAGAACCAGCGCCCAGCACGCCATTCAACAGATCCCTATTTCGCTTCAGCGCGACTTCATCACCGTGGTCGGTGCATCGCATATGACCCTGGTGGAAAGGCTGCGGGGGCAGAAAGGCAACACGATGCGCTTTATCAACCAGGGCATCCGGCAAGTTCGCCTTTACCCGCCCGCAAGCGCCAACGATGCCACCCAGCGCATTTTTTTGATCTTCACCGAAGACTACGAGCGCCCCTGCTCGATGCTGTGAAGGAAGTGGTCGAAACCCGCTATGGCGCCAAGTACCGAGAACTGGACTCCATCGCCCATCTGCTCGACTTCATCAACCTGCGCATCAGCAAGAAGCGCGAGATCAAGCAGCTCGACCTGTTCGGCACCGTCAAGTTTGGTTACGAACTCGACAAGGCCGACCACTACCGCATGCGCGATGCCCAAGCCCTGATGCTCAAACCAGAAGCCTTCGACCTGAGCGGCAAGATCTACTCCTACGCCTGCCGTACCGGCCTGGGCATTCATGCCGACGTTCACGTCAGCGAGGACGAAGACCCGCCGTACGAGAAGAGTCTGGCGCAGCTGATCGCCAACACCGCGCGGACCTCTGTTTGGGCGTTCCCACGGCGCAGCAATTATGACCAGACCTACGGTAATGACAGCGACCGGGAAGGGCTTGCTAGCGCCCGTGACAAAGTCAGCGCCGACGCACAAGCAATGAAGGCATACAGACGCCGGCTCAGCGACTATCAGAGGCGCCTAGTCGCACACCGAAAGGCGAGCAATGACGCCAACGCCCAACTGCCTAACGAACCCCCGCCGACGCCTCCAATCAAAAACGCCAAGGCGGAGGATGAGGCGCTGGTACGACATGCCAATTGTCGCGATGAGTATGCTCAATCCATAGGCTACCCATTGGACGCAGAAGGCGCGGTTCGCCCCGTACGTGCCGGAGACTCGCCCACCGGGGTGCCTGCCACCCTGCGGGAATACAAACCGCTATGAGGCGTTTGAACACGCCACTGCTATTGAGCATTGTCCTGGCCGCCAGCTTGGCAATGGGGCTCTATCTGAATGCCAAGGAGGGCGAGATGCCCAAGAAAGTCATGATGTATTACGGCGGCTTCGAAATCGAAGAGATGTTCGATGCCAGCCGTTGGTTTGCCGAAGGCATGTACAAACCGCGCAGTATCGAAGCCGATGGTGGGGCCAGCAATGTCACCATGCTGCGCAGCAGGCCGCTGCCCTTTACCGCGGCTCAATACGCTGAGCTGCCCCTGATCGCCAGTAGTGAGCTGCGGGATGAATACCCGGAATTTGATAGGTCGATGCTGATCGACAACCCACCGGACCTAAGCCGGCGCATCCGCTATGCCTACAGCGCCTTCGCCGAGCCCAACAAACCCGAGGACTACTACTACCTCTATCTGGAACTAGCCGGCAGACGTTTCGTGATCACCTTTTCCCGCGATGCCCAGACCGGCGCCAACCTCACTGGCAAATACGTCAAAGAAATAAGCGGCGACTACGCCTCCCAGGCCGAACATCGAAAGGCCTTTGCCGAAATAGCAGAAAACGAACGCAAGGCGCTCTGACAGCCGCACCTAGCGCCTCCGCCAGTACGCTGTCAGCTGCACCACGGCAAAGGACCTGCCATGAACAAACGCCGATTCACCCTGCTCGCGATCAGTGTGCTGCTGCCGCTGACCGCCTTGGCGATCTACGCCGCCGTCACCCGTATCAACCCCAACAGCCAACATGCCGTAGGCGAACAGCTCGATGTCCTCAACGGCGTGGCGATCTACTACAACAGCGGGGTCAATACGGTGCAGGGTCGCAACCTGAGCCAGCACGGCTACAACCTGGGCCTGCACTACCAGTGCGTGGAGTTCGTCAAACGCTACTATTTCGAACGCCATGGCCACCGCATGCCCGACACCTACGGGCACGCCAAGGACTTCTTCGACCCAACCCTAAGCGACGGCAGCTTGAACGCCAAACGCGCGATGCTGCAGTTCACTAACGGCAGCAGCGAGCAACCACAAGCAGAAGACCTCCTGGTGTTCGCTCCCTCGTTGCTCAATCGCTACGGCCACGTCGCGATTATCGCCAGCGTCGGCACCGGCACCGGCACCCTGCAAATTGCCCAACAAAACCCGGGCCCCTTTGGCAGCTCCAGAGAAGACCTGGAGCTCACCCAGCGAGAGGGCCGATGGTATATCGAGCAGTCACGGGTACTGGGTTGGCTGAGACTGCAGCCGGCTAACGAACTGTCTGTACCTGAGCAGAACTACAGCCACAATCAATAGCCCGCAGCCTACCTGAAAGGCCTCCGCGCCTAAGCTAGGTGAGTCGCCCCTTTTGTTTTTGCCTCCATATCCTCCCCCGTTCGCTCCCCGTTTCGCATACGCCCCCCTGGGCAAACGCTCGTGCCAGCGCCTCGCACGATAGCCTCCAGCCATTCATGCGCTCTCCCCATGCACAAGTAGTCCATCCGCCAGGAAGGCAGCGCCGATTCGTGCGGAATATTCTCCAGCCGCTCTGGCGCCGGGCCTGGCGCCTGTCGCGCGAACGCCCCGCAAAAATCGACCGTGAGCGTTGTCACATTTCTGTAATTTTCGAATGGCGCTGGCGTTTTTTTATGGCCTTTAATTGTTCATGTGTTTGCAACACAGATACATTTTAATCGGCGTTGCAAATGCATCACCCCCTTGGAGGCGCGAAGTACCGAGGGAGCAACCGAACCGCTAGGAACCAATAGGGAAGTTAACCAGCATGCGCTCCACAAAGACCTCCGCTCAGCTCTTCGAACTTGGCCGCACGGTAGTTCCCGACGGCGTCAGCTCCCCCATGCGGGCCTTTCGCCAGGTCGGCGGCGAGCCGATCTGCGTGGCCTCGGCCAAGGGCGCGAAAATCACCGATGTCGACGGCAACGTCTACACGGATTTTCTCAACGCCTTCGGCGCCCTGCTGCTGGGCCATGCCCGCGACGAAGTAGTCGAAGCGATCGCCCGCCAGGCCGCCCTGGGCAGCGTGGTGGGGCTGACCTCGCCGCTGGAGCATCGCCTGGCCCAACGCATCGTCGACAGCACACCGGCGATCGAGCAGATCCGCTTCGTCTGCAGCGGTACCGAGGCGGTGATGACCGCCACGCGCATCGCCCGCGCCCATACCGGGCGCAACCTGCTGGTCAAGTTCGTCGGTTCCTACCATGGCCACTCGGACGTCCTGCTGGCCAGCCCGAGCGATTCGGGGGTCAAGGTCAAGGGCGTGACCCAGGGCATTCCGGAAAACCTCAACCGCGAAGTGCTGCTGTGCCAGTACAACGACGAGGCCCAGCTCAAGAGCCTGTTCAAGGCCCATGGCGACGCCATCGCCGCGGTGATCGTCGAGCCCTACGCGACCAACATGGGCTTCGTCCGTCCCCAGGAAGGCTTCATGGGGCTGATCCGCCAGCTGTGCGACCAGCACGGTTCGCTGTTCATCTTCGACGAAGTGGTCACGGGCTTTCGCTTCACCTTCGGCGGCATCTGCACCCTGATGGACATCGACCCGGACCTGATCACCTTCGGCAAGATCATCGGCGGTGGCACTCCGATCGGCGCCTATGCCGGCAAGGCGCGCTTCATGCAGCATGTGGCTATCGGCAGTAGCGTGTTCCAGTCTGGCACCTTCGCCGCCAACCCGCTGACCATGGCGGCCGCCAACGCCGCGCTGGACGTGCTGGAGCAACCGGGCTTCTACACGGAACTGGAGCGCAAGGGCCAGGTGCTCGACGCCGCCATCCGGGCCCAGTTCAATGCCCACAACATCCCCTTCCTGTTCACCCGCTTCGGCGCGCTGGGCGGCGTCGCCTTCCGTGACAGCCATCGACCGATGCAGTCGTATCAGGACGTCAAGACCCAGCATTACGAGATCTACACCCAGGTTCACCGGCAGATGCTCGACAGGGGTTTCCTCATGGCGCCCTCGCTCGAAGAGCCGATCTTCATCTCCGCCGCCCACAGCGCCGGCGACCTCGAGGACTTCGCCGTGGCCCTCGGCGAGTCCGTCAGCGCGGCGCTCGCCGCCCACCGTCTGGCCTTTCCGGTGCTGATGCCGTTCTGAAACCGCGCCACCACTCAACCATCATTCAAGGAGGGATCCCCATGAACGCAGTCGTCGAACTCAGCAGCAGCCAATTCTTCGAGTCGGTCAACAAGTGGTACGCCACGGCCACCGTGAAGAACAGCCCGCGCATCGTCATCGCCGAGGCCGCCAAGGACGACTTCACCTACCCGAAGTCGCGGCAGATCCTCGGCGACCATCCGAAGGTCCAGGCTCTCGGCCGCGCCGGCGTCGGCTACGTGCTGGCCCAGTCCGCCTATCAGTACATGTACGAGATCGGCCTGCTGGAAACCCGCTTCGTCATCGACTGCAGCCTCAACATCGTCAACAACGTGATCGCCGGCGCCAGCGAGGAAGAGAAGCTCAATGCCCTGACCGTGGTCATCGATGAGGGCTACCACGCCCATGTCGCCCTGGACTACATCATCCAGATGAAGAACCTGACCGGCATCGAGCCCCTCGAGGTGCCACAGACCAACGGCAACCTGAGCGCGGTACGGCGGGCCTTCGACCAGCTCCCTCGAGAGGTCCACAGCGACTTCCAGCTGATCTCGGTGACCCTGGCCGAACATACCCTGACCAAGGACCTGATCAGCATCGGCCGCGAGAAGGAAGCCTCCCAGGCCTTCACCAAGGTGATGACCGATCACGTATCCGACGAGGGCCGCCACGCCAGCTACTTCGCCAACCTGATGAAGGCCCACTGGGCGCGCCTTCCCGAGCAGACCCGCTGCGTCATCGGCGCGATGCTGCCGGCCTACCTGGACGACTACCTGGCCGGCGACGAAACACGCGCCTTCGACGGCAAGATCCTGCAGGGCTGCGGTTTCAGCGCGGTCGAGGCGGACAGCATCATCGCCGACACCCAGGCGCAGTACCTCGACAACCTCAACGGCTACATCGGCACCACCAAGGCCAATCTGGTCAAGCTGCTACAGCGCTGCGGCGTGCTCGATCACCAGCCGACCCGGGCAGCCTTCATTCAGCATGGCGTCGCCCTCTAGGCCCAGTGCCATTCGATAGCCAGATTTCGACAGGAAGCTGATGAAATGCTGCTAGATAAACTGCGTGAGCTAAGCAAGTCGTCCCCCCTCCAGCCGGCGGTCGTGGCCGGGGGCAGGTCGCTGTCGTATTTCGAGCTGGAGCGCCAATCCGCGCGGCTGGCCGGACACCTGACGCAGGCGGGCCTGCCCGCCAAGGCGCTGGTGGCGATCTACACCAACCGCGACATCAACGCCATCGTCGCGCTGTTCGGCGTGCTCAAGGCGGGCGCGGCCTATACCTTCGTGGAAGAGGACGGGGTCGCCGAGGAGAACTACCAGCGCCTGGCCGCCATCGAGGCGGACGCAGTGCTGTGCGACAGCGCCCACCTCCAGCCCCTGCGCGACATGGGCCTGCCGGCCCTGGACCTGCGCCTGGCGCTGCTGGCGGCCGAGCCCGGCAAGGTGGCCGCCACGGACGCCGAGTCGACCGCCTACGTGCTGTTCACCTCAGGCTCCACCGGCCGACCCAAGGGCGTCTGCGTCAGCCACGGCAACGTCGCGCACTACACCCAGTCGGTCAAGCGCCGGCTGGGGGTCGAGGAGCGCCTGAATTTCGCCCACGTCAGCACCCTGGCAGCCGACCTCGGCAATACCTCGCTGTTTCTCGCCCTGGCCAGCGGTGGCTGCCTGCACCTGCTGAGCGTGGCGCAACGCAAGGACCCGCAGGCCTTTCGCGCGTACCTTAAGCAGCAGCGCATCGACTTCCTCAAGATCACCCCTTCGCACTGGAACGCCATGTTCCCGGTCGGAGTCGCCCTGCCGCGCTTGCAGTACCTGGTGTTCGGCGGCGAGGCACTGGCCAAGGCAGTGGCCCGGCGAGTAGTGGAATCCGGGCAGGTACAGCGTTTGTTCAACCACTACGGCCCGACCGAAACCACGGTGGGCGTCACCGTCCAGGCGGTCACCGACCTGGCTCAACTCGACGCCCTCGCCGCCGACTCCATTCCCGTGGGACGGCCGTTCGGTCAGACCGTGCTGTGCGTGCGCGATGAGCAGGGCAGCTTCCGCAGCCACTCGGCGAAGGGCGAGCTGTACGTCGGCGGGCCCTCGGTGGCCCAGGGCTATCGCGGCAACCCCCAGGCCACCGCGAACAGCTTCATCCATCTGGAGCGGCCGGAGGGCACGCTGCGCCTGTACAAGACCGGCGATCTGGTGTCGCTGGATGAAAGCGGTCTGGTGCAGTTTCTCGGGCGAGTCGACCGGCAGGTCAAGGTCAACGGCTACCGGGTCGAACTGGAACATGTGGAAAGCGTGCTACGCAGTGTGCCCGAGGTCGAGGACGCCGCCGTCTTTCTCCTCGAGGTACGCGGCCGCGAACGCCTGGTCGCCGCGCTGCTGAGCAGCCGCGAAGAACCGCCGGAGGCCTGGTTGAAGGCGCCACTGCTGGCCCTGATGCCGGCGCACATGGTACCCAGCCAAATGCTGCGGCTGCCGAGTTTCCCCCGCAACGCCAACGGCAAGACCAGTCTGGCCCAGCTGCGTGAGCAGCTGCTGACGACTCTGCACTCCCACGCCCATGACGCGCCGGCGCCGGACGAGGACGTCGAAGAGCGCCTGAAGACGTTGCACGCGGTGTTCTGCAAGCACCTGCGCAGCAAAGCGGCGGGACTTGAGGAGAGCTTCTTCGAGCTGGGCGGCGACTCCCTCGATGCAATCCAGTTGATCGCCGAACTGCAGGAGCTCGGCCTACCGGTCACCGCCCATGGTTTTCTCAAGAACCCCAGCATTCGCGGCCTGCAGCGCACCCTGGAAAACCATGAGCAGACGGCCGCGCACGCTCTGCAACCGCGCAACCTGGAACGCCTGGAGCAGTTCTCCCCGGCCCAGCGCGAACTGCTCGAACAGCACCTGCAACACCCCGATCACTACAACCAGGCGCTGCTGCTCAAGAGTGTCGACAAGATCGATACGGCCGTACTCAACGCCGCCCTCGGCCAACTGCTGGCACAGCACCCGGCGCTGGCCGTGGCCTATGCCCAGGATGGCGCCGGCCCCTATGCCCGGCATGTCGCGCAGGATGGCAACGACGTGCTCAGCCTGTCGTTCATCGACGGCACCAGGGAGGCGGAAGTCCAGGCCCACGTCGAGCGGATCGCCGAGCGGGTGCAGCAGTCGCTGTCCCTGGCAGAAGGCAGAGTACTGCGGGTGCACCTGTTCAAGGTGAAGAACGGCGACGACCTGCTCCTGCTGGTCGCCCACCACCAGGCCGTCGACGTGATTTCGTGGCGGATCATCGTCGCCGAACTGACGCGCAACTACAGCGACCGCTACTTCGACTCGCCGACACCGCGCTCACCCAACCCGACCACCTTCTGGGATTGGATCGAGCACCTCGAGCGGCACAAGGCGCAGCTTCAGGGTGCCTGGTTGCAACGCACCCAGGCGCGGATGGCGAAGCTGCCCCGCTACTACGACCCGAACAACACCGAGGGCGAAGCCTCGACCCTGTGGCTGGGCTTCTCCGCCGAGGACAGCCAGCGCCTGCTGCGCGACCTAGTGAACAGCACCGGCACCCCTTTCCACCTGATCCTGCTGGCGGCCTTCAGCCTCGGCCTGGGCCGCATGCGCGGCGAAGTCGAAATGGCCATCGACGTGGAGAGCCATGGTCGCGTGACCTTCGACGACAGCACCGACGTCAGCCGGGTCGTCGGCTGGCACACCTCGACCTTTCCGCTGCTGCTGGAGCTGCCAGCCCTGGAACTGGCGGACGCCATGCACGCGGTGTCCCAGGCGTTCACCGAGGTGGAGGACCTGGGCGTCGGCTACGGCCTGCACCTGGCGCCGAGCGACGAGCGCTACCGGCCATCTGCTGCGGTGTGCTTCAACTACCTGGGCGATGTCGATTTCGCCCACGACGAGCGCTTCGCCCTCACCCCGGCGCCCTACTCCTTCGGCCGCACGCGGCATCCGCAGAACAATCGCTGCCACGAGCTGAAGCTGACGGCGCGGGTGATCGCCGGGCACCTGCTGCTCGACCTGTCCTTTCCCCGCTCGGTCGAGGCCGCGGCTATGCACGAGCTGGTGCGCGGCATCGGCTCGGAGCTGTCGGCCCTGGCCGGACTTTCGCCACGGGCCGCGCAACTGGTGCTGGAACCCGGCACGCGCACCGGCATGATCACCTATGCCCCGCGCCAGCTGATCGCCCAGCCCCTTCGGCACAAGCACCGCGAGTACCGCCAGGTGCTGCTGACCGGTGCCAGCGGCTTTATCGGCATCTACGCGCTGAAGGAGCTGATCTTCCAATCCGAGGCGCACATCCATTGCCTGGTCCGCCCCAGGCAGGGCGTCAGTGCGCAGGCGCGACTGGAAGCACTCTTTGCCTGGTACTTCCCCGGCATTCGCCTGGAGGGATTCCGCGAGCGCTTCAGCGTGCACGAGGGCGATGTCTGCGCCGACCGCCTGGGGTTGCCGGAAAGCCTCTACCAGCAACTCGGCCAGCAGGTCGACGCGATCTACCACTTCGCCGCCGACACCCGCCTGTTCGGCACCGCCGACGAGTTCGCCAGGAGCAACGTGCAGTCGGTCAGGGCCTGCATCGAGTTTGCCCTGCTGCAGCGCTCCAAGGACCTGCACTACATGTCGACCCTGGCGGTCAGCGGAGTCAACGCCAAGGACGAGCCGGCGTTCTTCTCCGAGGACTCGCTGGATATCGCCCAGGAGTTCCAGAACAACTACGAACAGAGCAAGTACAGCGCCGAGCGCCTGCTCAACGCCTTTCGCCTGCAGGGCAACAACGGCTTCATCTACCGCTCCGGCAACGTGTCCGGCGAGTCGCGCAGCGCGCGCTTCCAGATCAATGCCAAGGACAACCGCCTGGTGCAGTTCCTCGCCGCGTGCGTCAAAGTCGGCCAGCTGCCGACCTGTCTCGGCGAGCCGGTGACTCTCTCGCCGGTCGACGAGGTGGCCGCCGGCATCGTCGCCATCTCCCTGGATGCACGGTCGGCGCCGGCCACCTATCACGTCGACAGCGTCCACGAGGTCACCATGGAGCGCCTGTTCGCCGCCCTGGAGCGGGCCGGCTTCGACTTCCAGCGCGGCGCCCACGACGACTTCGCCAGCTTGTTCCGAGCGCTCGGTAGCGTCGACGACCCGGACGTGCTGCTCGGCAAGTTCTGGGCGAGCCGCAAGCCGCGCAACATCAAGTACTGCAACGACCGCACCCTGCGCACCCTGGCACGCCTGGGCCATGATTTCACCGCGCCCAGCGACGACTGGCTCGACGCCTTCGTCGGCCTGCTGAAGCAAGAAAACGTATTCGCCCAGGGGAGCCGCAGCCACACCCCAGTCGAAACGCCGAGGGCTCTGCAACGGCAGGTCTAGCGCCGTACCGCGAGCCTGTCGCCTCGTTCTGCGGCAGGCTTGCCGCAGGGATAAAACGTTCCAACAAATGATCAATGGAGAGGTGTTTTGTGGAAACGCTCAATCAGAACTTTCGCCTGACCGAGGCGCATGTCGCCGACTACCAGCGAACCGGTTTCGTCCTGCTCAAGCAGCTGTTCTCTGCCGAGATGGTCGAGTACCTGCGCAAGCGGGTGAACGAGGAACTGGAAACCCCGACCGATCACTACCAGAAGGGTTTCGACAAGCTGCGCTATGACCTGTGCAACGATGACGAGGTGATCTTCGAGCTGCTCGGCAATCCGCAGTTCCAGCAGATCATGCGCGACCTCAACCAGCGCACCCTGTTCTTCACCCAGGGCGTCGGCTTCGGCCTGAAGCAGGGCGTGAGCAAGGGATTCAGCTGGCACATCGAGTCGCAGAGCTTCGGCTTCAACCGCTCCGAGGACTACGCCACCACCCTCTGGGCGCCGCTGCACCGGATCGACACCAAGGGCCAGGCCGGCGGCATGCGCTACGTGCCGCGCGACGTGATCTCCGGCGAGTTCATGTACGACTTCATCGACCCGGCGGTCTTCCGCTGCCTGGACGAGCGCATCAAGGCCGGCGGCATCGCCTTCGACGACTATGTCGCGCTGCGCGACGAGCCGCTCAACTCCTCCGGCATCGGCCGCCTGCTCGAGTACTTCGCGGTCGAGGACGACTACGAACTGGGCGACGCGCTGCTGTTCGACAAGTACGTGATCCACCGCAGCGTGCCGCTCGGCGAGGGCGAGTTGCAGACCCGCGACGCCTTCTCCCTGCGCTTCATCGCCGACGACTCGCGCTACGACCTGGCGCGCGCCAAGAGCATCGAGATTCCCCGCGATCACTACGGCTACGCCGGGCCGACCAAGTTCCACCTGGAGATCTGCAAGGAGGACGGCAGCCTGATCGTCGACAGCCCCTACTTCGACGCCGACCGCGAGCGCCGCTACATCTTCGCCTGAGTGCCGCCCGACCCGGCAGCGCCCATGGCCTGCCGGGTCCACCGACCGCAACCAAGGATGACACCTATGCAGCCGCAGATTGACCACTACGCCAGCAAGCTGGCCTACGAAATCGATGCCTGGGACCTGGCCCAGGCGCGGAAGAACGACGATGACGTCGTCGTGCTCGACGCCCGCACGGCGCCGGCCTATTGCCGTGAACACATCGCCGAGGCGATCAGCTTCCCGCACCAGCAGATGACGGCCGAGCACACCGCCGGCCTGCGCCGTGACGTGCTCTACGTCGTCTACTGCGACGGTATCGGCTGCAACGCCTCGACCGCCGGGGCGCTGAAGATGGCCCGGCTCGGCTTCCGGGTGAAGGAACTGATCGGCGGCCTGGAGTGGTGGAAGCGCAGCGGCTTCCCCACCCAGGGCGCCCTCGACAGCGTCGCACTGGAAACCGAAAGCTGCGGCTGCAACTGACGCCCCCCAGCGCACGATAACCGCCCCCGGAATTGCGCAATCAGGAGAAGACAATGCCTTACGTGAATATCAAAGTGACCGACCTCGGCGTAACCCGGCAGCAGAAGGCCGAACTGATCGCCCGCGTGACCCAGGCCCTGCAGGATGTGCTCGACAAGGACCCGGCCTCCACCTTCGTGGTGATCGACGAGGTCAACACCGACAACTGGGGCAGCGGCGGCGAACAGGTCAGCGAACGGCGCAAGCGACTCGGACTGTGAACCCATTGTCCCTGCCCGTTGAAGGCGGCCCCGAATGGAGCTGATGCTGCCGGACATGGCCCTCGGATGGCTGGCCGTTCTGGTGCTCGGCGCCTTGCTTGCCGGCTACCTGGACGCCATCGCCGGCGGCGGCGGCATCATCCAGGTGCCCATCCTGCTGCTTTCCGGCATGTCGCCGGTGAACGTCCTGGCGACCAACAAGGCGGTGGCCCTGATGGGCACCGCCAGCGCCGCCGTGCGCTACATGCTCGGCGGCCAGGTGGTCTGGCGTATCGTCCGGGTGGCCGCGTTGCCTTGCCTGCTGGCCGCCTATCTGGGCAGCCGCCTGGCCATGCTCACCCCGGACTGGCTGCTGGAACTGTGCATTCTCGGCTGCCTGATCGCCGCCCTGCTGGCGGCGCTGCTGGTCAGGGCCGACAAAGTCGGCGGGGGGCCGCCACCCTCATCCGCGCGCATCATCTGCAACCTGATGCCGGTCGGGCTTTACGACGGTTTTTCCGGGCCCGGAACCGGGGTCTTCCTGGTGCTGGTCAAACACGCGCGGCTGAAGCTGGAGATGCTGGCCGCCACCGCGACCACCAAGCCGATCAACCTGTTGACCAATGTCGGTGGCGTGGCCGCCTTCATCTGGGCTGGCAAGGTGGTCTGGGCAGTGGCCGTGCCAATGATCCTGGCCAATGCACTCGGAGGCTGGCTGGGCAGTCGGGCGGCGATCCGCCGTGGCGCGGCCTACATCCGCAGCATGCTGCTGGTCATGCTGGTGCTGCTGTGCGGCGCGACACTGTGGAAACTGGCCAATGCCTGGTTCTGAGCGACTGGCCGCGACGCCGGCGGCCTCACCCGGCCTGCTGCTCCAGGTCCTTGAGGCGGTGACCGACCGCGACTATGGCCTCGATCGCCGGCTTCAGCTCCTGCCCGAGCTCCGACAGGCTGTACTCGACGCTGGGCGGCGAGGTCGGCAGGACCCGACGCAGCACGACCCCCTCGCTCTCGAGCTTCTTCAAGCGGGCGGTGAGCACCTTGGCCGAGATGCCTGGGATATCCGCCTTCAGCTCGCTGAAGCGGCGCGGCTGCTGACTCAGGTACCAGATGATATTGGGCGTCCAGGCGCCGCCGATGATGCTCAGGCATTCGCTCAGCGGGCAGTTTCCCGGGGGGCTGGATACGCGGTTGCGGCGTCTGGGCAGCATGGTCGACTCCTTGGAAAGCTGGTTACCGGATGGTTACCAGTAAATGTAGCAACTAAAGGAATGCAGGTATACAAAAGTAACTCAGGTTGCCTAGACTCGCCCCATCGCCACCCCTTGCGCCAGGCCAAAACGGCGCACGGGGCATCAGCAATAGAGGTAGACCGCGGGGCCTAGCCCGGCCCCGCTATTTCGACGAGCGTCAGCTCGAAACCATGTAAAGGAGAACCACATGTACAAGCTGTACTATCTGCCGGGTGCTTGCTCGCTGGCCATTCACGCGCTGCTCAACGAGCTCAACCAGCCGGTCGAGGCAATCGACCGCAACAAGACAACCGACTTCGACAAACTCGAATCGCGCGGCATGGTGCCGGTGCTGGTCGACAACGGCCAGGTCATCCGCGAAGGCGCGGCGATCATTCTTTACCTGCTGGACAAGCACAAGAACCAGATGCTGCCGGAAAGCGGCCTGGAAAAGGCCCGCTTCATCGAGTGGGTGATGTTCGCCAACGCCACCATGCACCCTGCCTACGGTCGCCTGTTCTTCCTCGGCAAGGCCCTCGACGACGGCCCGGCCAAGGAGCAGGCGCTGACTGCAGCGAGCAACAGCATCAATGCCTTGTGGAGCGCGGTGGACAAGCAGCTGCAACAGTCGACCTTCATCTTCGGCGAGCAGATCACCGTGGTCGACATGATGCTGGCCGTCTACGCCAGCTGGGGTCAGTACTTCCCGGTCGACATCATCATGAGCGACAAGGTGCAGCGCATGATCGATGCGGTGAAAGCCCATCCGTCCTTCCTCAAGGCGATCGAAGACGAGCAGAGCGCCTCGCAGTAAGCGGCTGCGTACACGCCGCGCAGAGTGCTCCAGCAGGACCTCTGCGCGGCCCATGACGAAGCAAACAGGCTACAGGATGTAGTGCCATGACCCTATTCAAAGACCTTTCCCTTTCCGCCATCAACGCCGGCTTCGTCACTGTGCTGGTCGGCTTTACCAGCTCGGCCGTGCTGGTGTTCCAGGCGGCCCAGGCACTGGGGGCGAACCCGGCGCAGATCGGCTCCTGGATGCTGGCGCTGTGCATCGGCATGGGCGTGAGCGGGATCGCCCTGTCTCTGCGTTACCGCGCGCCCATCGCCATCGCCTGGTCCACGTCCGGGGCCGCCATGCTGATCACCAGCGCCTCCGGGGTCGACCTGGCCGAAGCGACCGGAGCCTTCATCGCCTGCGGCTTGTTGATCACCCTCTGCGGTTTCAGCGGCTGGTTCGAGCGCATCGTCAAGCACATCCCCATGGCGATCGCCGCCGGCATGCTCGCCGGCATTCTGCTGCGTTTCGGCCTGGATGCATTCGCCGCGATGAATAGCCAGTTCGGCCTGGTATTCCCGATGTTCGCCTGCTACCTGCTGGCGCGCCGTCTGCTGCCCCGCTACGCGGTGGTCGCCCCCCTGGCGGTCGGCGTGGCCATTGCCGCCAGCCGCGGCATGCTGAACTTCGACGGCGTCGAACTGGCCCTGGCCACCCCGCAGTTCGTCGCCCCGAGCTTTTCCCTGCAAGCGATGATCGGCGTAGCCCTGCCGCTGTTCGCGGTGACCATGGCCTCGCAGAACCTGCCGGGGCTCACCGTGCTGCGCGCCTCGGGCTACCAGACGCCGAGTTCGCCACTGATCGGCTGGACCGGCGTGGCCACCCTGCTGCTGGCGCCGTTCGGCGGCTATGCGCTGAACCTGGCCACCATCACCGCGGCCATCTGCACCGGCAAGGAGGCCCACGAGGACCCGGCCAAGCGCTACAGCGCCGCCGTGGCCGCGGGGTTCTTCTACCTGCTGGTGGGCATCTTTGGCGCCACGGTCGGCGCGCTGTTCCTGGCCTTTCCCAACGAGCTGATCCTGGCGATCGCCGGCCTGGCCCTGCTCGGCACCATCGGCAATGGGCTGGCCAGCGCCCTGCTGGAGGAACAGCACCGCGAGGCGGCGCTGATCACCTTTCTGGTCACCGCCTCCGGGGTCTCCCTGCTGGGCATCGGTTCGGCGTTCTGGGGCATGCTGGCGGGCGCGCTGGCGATGCTGGTGCTGCAGGCCTCGCCCGATCTGCAGGGCTTACTGGCGCGCCTGCGCAGTCCTCGCAGCGACAAGCTCGACAAGAATCTGGAGTAGCGCCAGATGTCTGCATCCAGGCCGGTTGGCGTACTCGACTCGGGAGTCGGCGGCTTGTCGCTGCTACGCGACATCCGCCGCGAGCTGCCCCATGAAGACCTGCTCTATGTCGCGGATTCCGCCTGTGCCCCCTATGGCGACCGCAGCACCGCCTGGATCGCCAGACGCTCGGCACGCATCATCGAGTTCCTCGTCGCACAAGGTTGCAAAGCCGTGGTCATCGCCTGCAACACCATTACCGCGGTGGCGGTCGGTGCCCTGCGCGAGGCCTTCGATATTCCGATCATAGCCATCGAGCCGGCGATCAAACCGGCGGTCGCCCTGACCCGCAGCGGGGTAATCGCCGTCATGGCCACCAGCCGCACCCTGCAGAGCGATAGCCTGCACCGGCTGCGCCGCCGTCACGGGGCTGGCGTGGAGGTACTCTTCGTCCCCTGCCCGGGCCTTGCCGACCGGGTCGAGGCCATCGACCTGGACTCGGCGGAGCTGCATGCGCAGCTGCACACTCTGCTCTCCCCGGCACTGCGCAAGGGTGCCGACACCCTGGTGCTGGGCTGCACCCACTACCCCTTCCTGATCGACAGCATCGCCCGGGTGGCCGGTGCCGGCGTGCGGATCGTCGACCCCTCGCCAGCAGTCGCCGCCGAAGTCAGGAGACGATTGCATGAACAAGGACTGCTCAGGCGTCGAGTCGAACTGGGCATCGATTCGGTCTGGACAAGCGCGGCCACGGACCAGGCGCGCGACACCATAGGCGCACTATTGGATCAGCATCTGGAGGTGCGCCAATTGCCGCCACTTGGCCGCGATTAAACGGACTACATTTAACCGGCCAGATAGCGTGAGCAACTTTTAGACTCGCCCGTGATATTTATCGAGTTCGGGACACCCCCGCTCGCACTCGGAAATACGGCAGGCAATATCGGCGATAGTTACGCCATTGAGTTCCGCTTCCAGCGCGGCCACGGCGCTATTAATCTTTTCCTGCAGCACCGGCGCTATATATTCGCCCACTGCGCAGCCTGAATCAGGCACCGCGTGATGCAAGGTAAACAGCGGCGCCGTCTCCACGGCCCTGAACACGTCGAGCAGGGTGATGCTGCTGGCCGGCCTGGCCAGCAGCGCACCTCCGCCCTGCCCCAGCTGCGATCTGGAGAAACCTGCCGTATTGAGCATCGACATGATCCGGCGGATTACCGAGGCATTGGTATTGGCGCTCTTCGCAATGATCTCCGACGGCAGCGGTTCGTTTTCATGGATGGCTAGGCCAGTGAGTATATGTACCGCTACTGCGAACCGCGTACTGGCAGGCATGTTCTAGTCCCGAAATACAGTTATATAGAAGAATCATTTATGTGGCAGCCCAACTGATTTTTATATTTGTCCCCGGCCAATCCGCCGAACAATGGAGCATCCAATCCCACTATATAGGTTAGCCATATAGCGGCGACAGGGCGATGTTCAACCCCGACAACGGCCCATCGTTTTGCGCCAGGGCTCAGCACTCGCAACGATGCAGGCCGGCATTGCCTGGTGCCATTACAAGTCCATTTTTCTGGATGTCCGTCCAATACTCTGGACCGAGCCACCACTATCCGACCAAAGATGTCTGGCCATCTGGACAGGCCCGGCCAGGCTGTTCGTCCACAACCCCAGACAGACGCGGACTGTGCCGACGCCACGGGCTCAGGCACAGAACCTGCTTGGTTGGATGCGCTAGACGCCAGAACAACCTCAAGCACAACACTGGCGCTGCCCCTTCGCACTCGGCTGAGCTATGTTCGTTATCTGGCCAGTTTCGCCGACTGTCCGACAGGACGGCGCCAGGGCACCTGCCCACCGGCAGGCACAACAACAAGAAGGAACTCCGTATGTCGATCAAGCAACAGCTTTCCCGCCTCACCTGCGGCATCAGTGCCGCCACGCTGCTCTCCGCCAGCCTGCTGGCCACCCCGGCGGTCGCCACCGAGAAGGTCCGCTGGCAGGTGCCGCTGGCCTTCCCTTCGCACCTGGTCGGCCTGGTTACCCCGGTCAAGCACCTGGCCGACCAGCTCAAGGCGATTTCCGGTGGCGACATGCAGTTGCGCTACTACGAGCCGGGCGAGCTGGTCCCGCCGTTCGAGATCATGAATGCGGTGAGCACCGGCAAGTACCCGGCCGGCTTCACCTGGGTCGGCTACGACCAGGGCACCATCCCCGCCCTGCCGCTCTATTCCGGCGCACCCTTCAACCTGGAGCCACCGGCCTACCTGGCCTGGTACTACCAGGGCGACGGCAAGAAGCTGCTGGAGGAGATCTACGCCGAGCACAACATCCACCCGATGCTGTGCAGCGTCATCGGCCCGGAGGGCGCCGGCTGGTTCGCCAAGCCGATCAACGACCTGAAGGACTTCGACGGCCTGCGCATTCGCTTCGCCGGCATCGGCGGCAAGGTGCTGGAGAAGCTCGGCGCCTCGGTCACCATGATCCCCGGCGGCGAGATCTACCAGGCGCTGGAGCGCAAGACCATCGACGCCACCGAGTTCTCCCAGCCGGCCATCGACAAGATGCTGGGGCTGGACCAGATCATCAAGAACTACATCATGCCGGGCTGGCACCAGACCCTGACCACCTCGCACCTGCTGGTCAACCAGGGTGTGTGGGACAAGCTCCAGCCGCAAAGCCGCGCGCTGATCGAGATGGGCTGCGAGTCGGCCACCCTCAAGGGCTTCGCCGAGAGCGAGTGGGCCCAGCCAACCGCCCTGGCCGAGTACCAGAAGGAAGGCGTGCAGGCGCAGAACCTGCCGGAGCCGGTGCTGCGCGAGCTGCAGCGGGTGACCAACGAGGTGCTGGACGAAATCGCCGGCCAGGACGCCATGTTCAAGCGCGTGCTGACCAGCCAGCGCGACTTCATGCAGCACCACGCCACCTGGCACCGCATGGGCTACCTGCCGCGCGACTTCTACCAGCAGGACTGATCGCACCACCCCGAACCTCGACGGGCCCGGCCATGCCGGTGCCCGTCGATTGCCTTTGCCTGCCAAGCCCGAGGTATTTGTGTCTCAGCCCTCCGCTTCTCCCGACCTGCCTGCCACTGCCCCGCAGCCGCTGCCGAGCAACCGTCTGTCCTGGTACCTCGATCGCCTGATCGTCGCCATCGGCCGGGCCAGCGCCTGGCTGTGGCTGCTGGTGCTGCTGGTGGTGCTCAGCAACGTGTTCAGCCGTTTCGTCATGGCCCGCGGTTCGATCGGCCTGGAAGAGCTGTCCTGGCACCTGTTCGGCGCCGCCATGATGCTGTCGCTGGGCTACGCCGTGGTGCGCGACGATCACGTGCGCGTCGATGTGCTGCGGGAGAAGCTCTCCCTGCGCACCCAGGCCCGCATCGAGCTGCTGGGCATCGCCCTGCTGGCACTACCGGTGGTCTCCCTGATGATCCATACCCTGGTGCCCTACGCCTACACCGCGTTCATCTACCAGGAGCACTCCCAGGCACCCAGCGGCCTGCCCTACCGCTTCATCTTCAAGAGCGTGCTGCCCCTGGGCCTGATCCTCGTGGCCATCGCCCTGGTCTCCCGGGCCTCGCGCTGCAGCACCCTGCTGTTCCAATTCCCCCGGGCCATTCAAACGCCTGCCGATGACCGCAACGGCGGCCATCCGAATCCCTGATCACGAGGCTGAAGTAATGGGTCTGGAAGAAATTCTTGTTATTGCCATGTTCGCCAGCTTCATGGGGCTGCTGCTGCTCGGCTTCCCCGTGGCCTGGTCGCTGGCCGGCATCGGCCTGGTGTTCGCCATCACCGGCCATGTGCTGATCGAATATTTCGACGCCGATCTCTGGTTCACCTGGGGCGGCACCATCGGCGTGCTGGATGCGCGCATCTACGGCATCGTCGCCAACGAGCTGATGGTGGCGCTGCCGCTGTTCATCTTCATGGGCATCATGCTCGATCGCTCCGGCATCGCCGAGCGCCTGATGCACAGCCTGGTACGGGTACTGGGGCCGCTGCGCGGCGGCTACGCCATCACCGTGGTCATCGTCGGCGTGCTGCTGGCCGCCTCCACCGGCATCGTCGGCGCCTCGGTGGTGCTGCTCGGCATGCTGTCGCTGGGGCCGATGCTGCAGGCCAACTACAACAAGTCGCTGGCGGTCGGCACCGCCTGTTCCGTGGGCACCCTGGGCATCCTGGTGCCGCCGAGCATCATGCTGGTGCTGATGGCCGATCGCCTGGGCACGCCCGAGGCCTCGGTCGGCAAGCTGTTCATGGGCGCACTGATTCCCGGGATGATGCTCGGCGCGTTGTACATCCTGTATATCGTGATCGCCGCCTGGCTGAAGAAGGACTTCGCCCCGGCACCGAAGGACCGCCAGCCGCTGGACATGCGCGCCCTGCTCGATGTGTTCTGGGCAGTGGTGCCGCCACTGGGGCTGATTCTGGCCGTGCTCGGCTCGATCTTCTTTGGCATCGCCACCACCACCGAGGCCTCGGCCGTGGGCGCCGCCGGCGCGCTGCTGATGGCCCTGGTCAGCCGCCGCCTGGACCTGGCCGTGCTCAAGGAGGCGCTGTACCAGACCAGCCGCACCACCGCCTTCATCTTCGGCATCTTCATCGGTGCCACGGTGTTCGCCGCGGTGCTGCGCGGCCTGGGCGGCGACGATGTGGTGCGCGCGGCACTGACCGGGCTGCCGTTCGGCCAGACCGGGGTGTTGCTGACGGTGCTGTTCATCACCTTCCTGCTGGGCTTCTTCCTCGACTGGGTGGAGATCACCCTGATCATCCTGCCGCTGGTGGCGCCGGTGCTGTTCGCCATGGGCGTGGACCCACTGTGGTTCGCCATCATGTTCGCCATGTGCCTGCAGACCTCGTTCCTCACCCCGCCGGTGGGCTTTGCCCTGTTCTACATCAAGGGCGTGTGCCCGCCGGGCATCACCACCCGCGACATCTACCTGGGCGTCATGCCCTACATCGCCCTGCAGCTGCTCGCCCTGGCCCTGGTGTTCTGGTTCCAGCCGCTGGCCACCTGGCTGCCCAACGAGGTCTATGGCGGTCCGTAACCCCCCTGCCATGCCGGCCGGGCGCATCGCCAGCGCCCCGGCCGGCGACTGCCGAGCCGGGCTGCCGGCAGGCTGGCACGCCTTGCCTCGGCGGCGCGCCGGCTCCCATAATCGGCCCCATCATTCTCTGGACACCCTGCTGCCATGGCCATTTCCCGCGGCGACCTCGACCAACACGGGCTGAAAGTCGGCGTATCCCCGGAGCGCTTTCGCGCGGTGGCCATGCCCCTGCTGTTCGACCACCTCAACGCCCAGAGCGAAGGCACCATCGCGGTCAACCGCCAGGCCCGGATCGTCTGGATCAACGACAAGTACGCCGAGAAGATCGGCATCAGCGACCCGCGCAGCGTGCTCGGCCAGGATATCGAGCAGGTGCTGCCGGCCAGCCGCCTGCGCGAAGTGGTAGAGAGCGGCCAGCCGAGCGTGCTCGACCTGATGGCCTTCGGCGAAGAGCACTTCGTGGTCACCCGCATCCCCCTGCGCGACGAGGATGGCACCCTGGTCGGCGCCCTCGGCTTCGTGCTGTTCGACCGGGCGCGCCACCTCAAGCCCTTGATGGCCAAGTACGGCAGCCTGCAGAACCAGCTGCTGGCGACCCAGAACGAGCTGGCCAAGGCGCGCCGCGCCCGCTACACCATCGCCGGCTTCATCGGCAGCAGCGCCGCCGCCAGCGAGATCAAGCGCCAGGCCCGACGGGCCGCGCAACTGGACGCCACGGTGCTGCTGCGCGGCGAGACCGGCACCGGCAAGGAGCTGCTGGCCCAGGGCATCCACAACCTGTCGCCGCGCGCCAACGGCCCCTTCGTCGCGGTCAACGTCGCGGCCATTCCCGAGTCCCTGGTCGAGGCCGAACTGTTCGGCACCGCCCCCGGCGCCTTCACCGGCGCCGACCGCAAGGCGCGCATCGGCAAGTTCGAGGCCGCCAACGGCGGCACCCTGTTCCTCGACGAGATCGGCGACCTGCCCCTGCCCCTGCAGGCCAAGCTGCTGCGCGTGCTGCAGGAGCAGGAGGTCGAACCGCTCGGCGCCAACCAGGTCAAGCCGCTCAACGTGCGGGTGATCGCCGCCACCCATATCGACCTGGAAGCCATGGTCGCCGCCGGCCAGTTCCGCGACGACCTCTACTACCGCCTCAACGTGCTGAGCCTGCACGTCCCGCCGCTGCGCGAGCGCCGCGAAGACATTCCGGCGCTGGTCGAATACCTGCTCGACGACATCGCCAACCGCTCCGCCCAGCCGCCCATGGAACTGAGCCCCCAGGCCCTGGCCCTGCTCGCCGGGCAGCCATGGCGGGGCAACGTGCGCGAGTTGCGCAACCTGCTGGAGCGGGCGCAATTGGCAGCCGACACCGCCCTGCTGGAGGCTGCGCAGATTGGCCCGCTACTGGGCAGCCCGACGGCCGCGCCCGCCCTCCCGCCCACACCCCCAGCGCCGACTCCAGCCAGCAGCCCGGCGCCGGACCTGGCACCCGCTACAGACGCCCCCGTGCAACCACTGGCGCAGAGCCTCGCCCGCGCCGAGCGCGACGCCCTGCTGAGGGCCCTGGAGGCCTGCGCCGGCAATCGCCGGCGCGCCGCCGTCGAGCTGGGCATCTCCCGCGCCAGCCTGTACAGCAAGCTGCAGCAGCACGGCCTGTCCCAGCGCTGAATCCCCGCCGCGGCGTCCAGCGCCCTGGACAGCTCGCCGCCGCGCGTGCCACAGGCCTGCACATGTCCAGTATTCCAGACGGCAGGCTCCTCCCACGCTCCCGTGGCAGTGCCTGCTGCTCGGCCCGCCCGTGCCGCGGCATCCGGCGCTGCGCCGGGCCTGGAGCCCTCCTCGCCGTCCCCGACGATAAATACTCGCCCATCCGCTGTTCTGGCACGGCTTTCGCTCTACCACCCGCAGGCCTGCTTCGCCGCGCTCCAGGCGCGCCGGGCAGGGACCAGAACAACAACAAGAGGATGGCTGGCCGCTTCGGCGATCACCGAAGGTCACCGGGCCCTTCCGGCAGCCCCACCTCGCACACGAGTACCTGCCATGAGCAAGATCATGACCGCCGCCGCCGCCGTGGCACGCATCGGCGACAACGCCAACCTGGCCACCGGCGGCTTCGTCGGCATCGGCTTCGCCGAGGCCATCGCCATCGCCCTGGAGCAGCGTTTTCAGGCCGAGCAGGCGCCCCGCGACCTGACCCTGGTGTATGCCGCCGGACAGGGCGACGGCAAGGGCCGCGGCCTCAACCACCTGGCCCACGAGGGCCTGGTAAGGCGGGTGATCGGCGGCCACTGGGGCCTGGTGCCAGGCCTGCAGAAGCTGGCGGTGGACAACCGCATCGAGGCCTACAACCTGCCCCAGGGGGTGATCTCCCAGCTGTTCCGGGATATCGCCGCGGGCAAGCCGGGGCAGCTGTCGAGGATTGGCCTCGGCACCTTCGTCGATCCCGAATTCGGCGGCGGCAAGCTCAACGCCCGCACCACCGCCGAGCTGGTGCGACGCCTGCCGATCGACGGCGAGGACTACCTGTTCTACCCGACCTTTCCGATCCACGTCGGGGTGATCCGCGCCACCAGCAGCGACCCGGACGGCAACCTGTCGTTCGAGCGCGAGGCGCTGACCATCGAGAGCCTGGCCATCGCCATGGCCGCCCGCAACTCCGGCGGTCTGGTGATCGCCCAGGTCGAGCGCATCGTCGAGCGCGGCTCGCTCCGGGCCCGCGAGGTGAAGGTCCCGGGCATCCTGGTGGACTGCGTGGTGGTCGCCGCGCCGGAGCACCATCAGCAGACCTTCGCCACCGCCTACAACCCGGCCTTCGCCGCCGAGACCCGGGTGCCGATGGACAGCCTGGCGCCGATGCCGCTGGAGGTGCGCAAGCTGATCGCCCGCCGCGCCGCCCTGGAGCTGCGCGCCGGCGCCGTGGTCAACCTCGGCATCGGCATGCCGGAAGGGGTCGCCGCGGTGGCCGCCGAGGAAGGGGTGATCGACCGGCTGACCCTCACCGCCGAACCCGGGGTGATCGGCGGGGTGCCCGCCTCGGGCCTGGACTTCGGCGCGGCCAGCAACCACAGCGCACTGATCGACCAGCCCTACCAGTTCGACTTCTACGACGGCGGCGGCCTCGACCTGGCCTTCCTCGGCCTGGCCCAGGCGGATGCCGCGGGCAACCTCAACGTGTCGCGCTTCGGCTCGCGGCTGTCGGGTGCCGGCGGCTTCATCAACATCAGCCAGAACGCCAAGCAGGTGGTGTTCGTCGGCACCTTCAGCGCCGGCCAGCAGGATATCCGCATCGAGAACGGCGAGCTGCGCATCGTCCGCGACGGCGAGCTGCGCAAGTTCGTCGCCGAGGTGGAGCACCGCACCTTCGCCGGACGCCTGGCGGCCGAGCGGGGCCAGCCGGTGCTGTACGTCACCGAGCGCTGCGTGTTCGCCCTGACCCTCGAGGGCCTGGAGCTGATCGAGATCGCCCCCGGCGTGGACCTTGAGCGCGACATCCTGGCGCGCATGGATTTCCGCCCCATCGTCCGCCAGCCCCGGCTGATGGACGCGCGACTGTTTCAGCCCGCGGCAATGGGCCTGGCGCAGGCCCTCACCCCTTGAGCGAAAACGCGGGCCCACCCTTGGGCTCGCGCTTTTTTCATGGCAGAAGGCTTGCTGGCCAAGCGCTGGCAATGACAAGCGATCTCCACCCTATGGACCGACGTCTGCCCTACAGGCGTCTGGCCGCATACAAACAGATCATCTCCATCGCCAGGGTCGCCCCCGCCAGGGCGGTGACTTCGGCGTTGTCGTAGGGCGGCGCCACCTCGACCACATCCATGCCGACCAGGTTGATGCCACGCAGACCCCGCAGGATCTCCAGGGCCTGGTGGCTGGACAGGCCGCCGCACACCGGGGTGCCGGTGCCGGGAGCGAAGGCCGGGTCCAGACAATCGATGTCGAAGGTCAGGTACACCGGGTGGTCGCCGACCCGCGCGCGGATGCGCTCGGCGATCTGCTCCGGGGTCTGCCGGTGCACCTCGCGGGCGTCCAGCACCTGGAAGCCCATGACATCGTCGTTGGTCGTGCGCAGGCCCACCTGCACCGAGCGCGCCGGGTCCACCAGGCCCTCGCGGGCGGCGTGATAGAACATGGTGCCGTGGTCGATGCGCTGGCCCTCTGCGTCCGGCCAGGTGTCGCTGTGGGCATCGAAGTGGATCAGCGACAACGGCCCGTGCTTTCTGGCGTGGGCCTTGAGCAGCGGGTAGCTGATGAAGTGGTCGCCGCCCAGGGTCAGCATGGCACAGCCGGCCTCGAGGATGGTCTCGGCGTGGCGCTCGATGGCCGCCGGCACGGCCTCGGGACGGCCGTGGTCGAAGTAGCAGTCGCCGTAGTCGATGCAGGCCAGCACATCGAATGGATCGAATTCCCAGGGAAAATGCCGGGCCCAGGCCGACTGGATCGAGGCCGCGCGAATCGCCCGCGGGCCGAAGCGGCTGCCCGGCCGGTTGGTGGTGGCGGTGTCGAAGGGCACGCCGCTGATGACCAGGTCGACCCCGCTCAGATCCCGCGAATAGCGCCGGCGCATAAAACTGGTGATGCCGGCGTAGGTCGGCTCGGCCGCGGTGCCGTAGAGGCTGTCGCGGGTGATGGCCTGGTCATTGTCGATACTCTGATCCATGGTGCGGCTCCTCAGTATTGGCTACGGAATGCGGTCCACAGGCGCGTGCGCAGGCGCTGCTGGCGCAGTGGCAGAAGCTGCTCGGCAAACAACCGGGCGCGCACCTCGGCCGGGGGATAGATGTTCGGGTCGCCGCTCACCGCCTCATCGAGCAGGGACGTGGCGGCGGCATTGGCGTTGGCGAAATACAGCGCGTTGGTCAGCTCGGCGATGGCCTCCGGCTGCAGCATGAAGTCGATGAAGGCGCGGGCGGCCTGGGGATGCGGCGCGTCCACCGGAATCGCCATGGTGTCGAACCAGATCAGCGTGCCCTCCCGGGGAATACGGAACAGCACCTCGAACGGCTGCCCGGCCTCGGCGGCCCGTGCCGCGGCCATGCCAGCGTCGCCGGTGTAGGTCAGCGCCAGGCAGACTTCGCCCTTGGCCAGGTCGTCGATATGCCGCCCGCTGCCGACGTAGCGCAAGTTGGGCTGCAACTCGGCGAGCAGCGCCCTGACCGCCTCCAGGTCGGCGGCGGCGTTGCCGTAGGGGTCCTTGCCCAGGTAGTTGAGGGCGATGGCGATCACCTCCTGGGGCGAGTCCAGCACCGCCACGCCGCAGTCCTTCAGGCGACTGGCGTACTCGGGCTTGAACAGCAGATCCAGACTGTCCAGCACCACACCGGGCAGGCGCCGCTCGACCGCCTGGCGGTTGATGCCCAGCCCCACGGTGCCCCAGGTGTAGGGCACGCCATAGCGGTTGCCGGGGTCGAGCTGCGCCAGCTTGGCCAGCATTTCCGCGTCGAGGTTGCCGGCGTTGCGCAGCGCGCCGATCGGCTGCAACGCCTGGGCCTTGATCGCCCGCGCCAGCCCGCTGCCCGGCGGAAAGACCAGGTCGTAGCCGCTGCCGCCGGTCAGCAGCTTGCTGTCGAGTACCTCGGTGCTGTCGAAGGTGTCGTATTTGACCCGGATGCCGCTCTCGCGCTGAAAGCGCTCGAGCGCCTCGGGCGCCACGTAGTCGGCCCAGTTGTAGATATTCAGCACCTGTTCCTCGGCCTGCAGCGGCAGGGCACAGGCCAGGAGCAGCACGCTCGCAGCAAGACGCATGACGATCACCTCGTTCGGATTGGCTCGGTAGGCGCATCCTGCGCTGGCGCTTGCTTCCGATAAATACGAAGTGATCTACTCTGGGATTGCTGCCTATCAATGTTTGGAGCCGCCATGCTCAGCCAGGTACGCGACCTCGATCTGCAGCTGCTGCGCCTGTTCGTCTGCGTGGTGGAGAACGGCGGCTTCAGTGCCGCCCAGGGCGAACTGGGGATCGGTCAGTCGACCATCAGCACGCAGATGGCCAAGCTGGAAACTCGCCTGGGCTTTCGCCTGTGCGAACGGGGCAAGGCCGGCTTTCGCCTGACGCCCAAGGGCGAACAGGTGCTGGCGGCCACCCGCAAGCTGTTCGCCGCCATCGACACCTTCAAGGGCGAGGCCCAGGGCATGGCCGACAAGCTGCTCGGTTCCCTCAGCATCGGCCTGTCCGAGTCCCTGGACGACGACGTGCTGGCGCGGGTCGGCGTCGCCATTGGCGCCTTCCGCCAGCGCAACCAGGACGTGCACATCGATCTGCTCAGCGCCATGCCAGCCGAGCTGGAGCGGCGCCTGCTGCAGGATCAGCTGCACCTGGCCATCGGCTATTTTTCCGGGGTCCAGACCGCTCTGAACTACCAGCTGCTGTTCGAGGAGCAGCAGGCGCTGTTCTGCGGCCGCGACCATCCGCTGTTCGGCCGCACCGAACTCGACGGCGAACTGCTGCAGCAGCAGGACGGCGTGCATCATCCCTATCGCTTCATTGGCGCCGACGAGCCCTGGCAAGCCGTCGCCAGCAGCGCGCGCAGCGAACAGGTCGAAGGCACCCTGGCCTTCATCCTGTCCGGCGCCCATATCGGCTATCTGCCCCGGCATATCGCCGCCCCCTGGAAGGCCCGGGGCCTTTTGCGGGCACTGCTGCCGGAGGTCTACGGCTTCACCGTGCAGTTCCACTTGGCCAGCCACCGAGGACGCCAGCCGAGCGAAGCCCAGCAGGCGTTCGTGACAGACCTGCTGGCCGCCTTCGCCTGAGTCGTAGCTGCACGCCAACCCTGGCATCTGCCGCCAGCGACCGATTCAGCCGCCGATTCGGCACATCTGCCTCTTCCGCAGATTAAACCGACCGGTCTAAATATAGCCCCATGACTACCCAGACCCGCACCACCCGCGACAGACTGGTCGCCGCCATGGCCGACACCTTGCAGCGCAAGGGCCTGCATGGCGCCGGTCTGAATGAACTCCTGGCCCAGGCGCAGGCGCCCAAGGGCAGCCTCTATCACCACTTCCCCGGCGGCAAGACCGAGCTGGCGGTGGCGGCCATCGAGCACATCGGTCGGCGTATCGACGGCTTCTTCGCCCAGCTGTTCCGCGAGCACCCGGATCCCCTGCAAGCCATGCAGCGCTGGCTGGACAACACCCTGCAGCAGCTGGAGGGCAGCCGCTTCGAGCGCGGCTGCCCGCTGGCCACCGTGGCCCTGGAAAGCGGCCCGGAAGACGTCGAGATCCGCGCCGCCCTGGCCGACTGCTTCGCTCGCCTGCGCCAGGCCCTGACCGCGCAGCTGCAGGGCGTCGGCTTCGCCGGCGACAGCGCCGAAGGCTTCGCCGACCTGTTCGTCTCGCTCTACGAAGGCGGCCTGCTGCAGGCCAGAGTGGCCGGCAACTGCCAGCCGTTGCAACGCGCCAGCCAGGCGCTTTTCCAGCTGATCCGGCACTACCCACGGGAGGCCCAGAATGACCAGTGAAGCCCCGATCATCCGTCGCCAAGAGCTGCCGCTCAGCGCCCTCGACGGCTACCCCTTGCGCGCCACCCTGTACCACGCGCCGGCCCCCCGCGCGCGCCTGCTGATCGGCGGCGCCACGGGCGTGCCCCAGGGTTTCTACCGGCGCTTCGCCGAGCATGCCGCGCGGCGCGGCTACACCACCCTGAGCCTCGACTACCGCGGCATCGGCCAGTCCAAGCCCGCCCAGTTGCGCGGCTTCACCATGAACTACCTGGACTGGGCCAACTACGACCTGGCTGCCGCCCTCGACCGGCTGCACGGCGACGACCTGCCTACCTTCATGGTCGGCCATTCCTTCGGCGGCCATGCCTTCGCCCTGCTGCCAGGGCACGAGCGGGTCGCCGGTTTCTACACCTACGGCACCGGCGCCGGCTGGCACGGCTGGATGCCGCCGCTGGAGCGGCTGCGCGTGCAACTGATGTGGAACCTGATCGGCCCGCTGATCGTGCGCAGCAAGGGCTACCTGGCCTGGAGCAAGCTGGGCATGGGCGAGGACCTGCCGCTGGGCGTGTACCGCCAGTGGAAGCGCTGGTGCCACTACCCGCGCTACTTCTTCGACGACCCGGAACAACGCCACCTGGCCGCCTGCTTCGCCAGCGTGCGCACGCCGATCGTCGCCGCCAACGCCCTGGACGACCTGTGGGCGCCGCCCGCTTCGCGCGATGCCTTCATGGCCGCCTACAGCGCGGCGCCCTACCAGGCCCGCACCATCGACTCCCAGGCCGAGGGCCTGGGCGCCATCGGCCACATGGGCTACTTCCGCAGCAGCGCCACCGCGCTGTGGGACGAGGCCCTCGATTGGTTCGAGCAACTTCAAACCACCCGTCGCGCCGCCTGAGCGCTTAGGAGATATCGATGAACCCACAACAGATGACCGGGCTCGAGATCATGCAGGCCTTCGCGGCCGGCCACATCCCCATGCCCAATATCGCCAAGACCATGCCCATGGCCGTGGAGTCGGTGGAGGCCAACCGTGTGGTGTTCGCGGTCACCGCCGACGAACGCCACACCAACCCCCTGGGCGGCGTGCACGGCGGATTCGCCGCCACCGTACTGGACTCGGTGACCGGCTGCGCCACCCATACCGCCCTGGAGGCCGGCGTGGGCTATGGCACCATCGAGCTGAACGTGAAGATGAGCAAGGCCATCCCGTTCAATCGCACGCTGCGCGCCGAAGGCAAGGTGATCAACGTCAGCTCGCGGCTGGTCATCTCCGAAGGCAGCATCCGCGACGACGAGGGCACGCTCTACGCCTATGGCACCGCCACCTGCATGATTCTGCGCTGAGAGCCGGGCTCGGGCGGCCTCGGCGCGGGGCCAGCCTGGGCACCCCCAGGGCCACTGCACTATAGTTTCCTGCTCAGCCCTTTCTGGATGCCTGTCCGGGAGTCCGCATGAGCAAGGTCCACCAAGTCGCCGTGCTGGTCGGCAGCCTGCGCAAGGCCTCGATCAACCGCAAACTGGCCCTGGCGCTGGCCAGGCTGGCGCCGGCATCGCTGAAGCTGGAGATCGTCGAGATCGGCGAACTGCCGCTGTACAACGAAGACATCGACGGCGAGCGGCCGCCCCAGGCCTACACCGCCTTCCGCAACCACCTCAAGCAGGCCGAGGCCCTGCTGTTCGTCACCCCTGAATACAACCGCTCCATACCCGCGCCGATGAAGAACGCCATCGACGTCGCCTCGCGCCCGCACGGCCAGTGCGCATTCAGCGGCAAACCCGGCGCCGTGCTCAGCGCGTCGCCCGGCAAGGTCGGCGGCTTCGGCGCCAACCAGCACCTGCGCCAGTCGATGGTGTCGCTCGACGTGCCCCTGATGCAGGTACCGGAAGCCTATCTCGGCGGCGCTGGCGGCTTCTTCGACGAAGATGACAGGCTCGACGGCGACGTCGAGGCGTTCCTGCAAAAGTTCATCCGGGCCTATGCCGACTGGGTGGACCTGCACCTGAAGGGGTGAACGCCAGCCCCTGCTGTCGGCCCTCGCGGCCGAGGAGCCTTGCCCCATGACATCAGCTGCACAGGATGACGACTACTGGCGGGCGCCTGGCGCGGACAAGCGCCAGGTCAAGGAACTCCGTGCGGCCCTTGAGCAGCGGGCCCGCAGCGGCCAACCGATGACCGGCTTTCAGCTCAAGGGCGCCGGCCTGGCCGGCATCGACCTGGTCAACCACGGCAGCCATCACGGCTTCATCCTGCGCGAGGCCGACCTGTACCGCGCCGACCTGCAGAACGCCCACCTGTTCGCCCTCGACCTGCGCGGCAGTTCGCTGATGAAGGCCGACCTGCGCCACGCCAACCTGCACTGCGCCGACCTGCGCGACTGCAACCTGCTGGGCATACGCCTGGATGGCGCGCGCCTGGACAACGTCATCTGGGACCGGCAATTGCTGCAGGAGCGCAAGGGGCGCGAGCTGTACCACCGCGGCAACGTGGCAGCCGCCCTGGAGCTGTTTCAGGAAGCCGAGGAAACCTACCGCAACCTGCGCCTGCACCTGGAGCGGGCCGGGTTGTTCGAGCAGGCCGGGATGTTCTTCCACCGCGAGATGGTGGTGCGGCGCCTGCAGATGCCCCGCTATTCGTGGCAACGCCTGTTGTCCTGGCTGGTCGACCTGTTCAGCGGCTACGGCGAGAAACCGCTCAACGTGGTGCTGTTCTCCCTCGGGCTGATCGGACTCTGCGGGCTGCTGTACTTCCTGGTGGGGGTCAACCAGGGCGACCACCGGCTGGGTCTTGACCTCGACCAGGGCCTGCTGGACAACCTCGGCGACCTGCTCGACTGCCTCTATTTCAGCGTGGTCACCTTCACCACCCTGGGCTACGGCGACATCAGCCCCCATGGCCTGGCGCGGCCACTCGCCGCGTTCGAAGCCTTCGTCGGCAGCTTCACCATGGCCCTGTTCGTGGTGGTGTTCGTGAAGAAGATGACCCGCTAGCCTGCGGTGCAGCCCAGGTCGCACCGGCTCGCCCACTTGAGAGTGGTTTTGCGAATGCCGAAAAAAGAAAACCCCGCCTAAGCGGGGCCTTTGCAGACTGAGACCTGACATCCGTGATCCGCACACCGTCCTGGTGGCACTCCTGCGTGTCCCTGTAAGTTGATCTGCGCTTCCTGCGCGACGTCCATGGCTTGCAGACTACTCGCGCCCGAACCGCTGCAGTAGTGGCTATCTGCAGCACGCGGCGTAAGCCAAGGCTTACAGGCGGCCCTCGGGCGCCGAGGCTTGAGCAGGCAAGCCCCTCGAACCCGCCTGGCGCCCATCCCTACTTCGCACGATCGCCCAATGAGGTGTAGCCGGGCCACTGGCGCAGCAGGGTGTCGACGAACTTCTCCGCCGCGGGCGACAGCGAGGAGCCGTGGCGCCTGACCAGGCCGAGGGTTCGGCTGATGACCGGGTCCACCAGCGGCAGCTGGACCAGGATCGGGTGATCCTCGGCGGGCATGGCCAGGCTGGGCAGCGCCGCGACGCCCAGGCCGGCCTCGACCATGCCCAGGGAAGTCGACAGGTGCTGCACCTCGTAGAACCAGCTGGGGCGCCAGTCCAGGTTGGCCAGGCCGTGATCCAGCAGCACGCGGTTGCCGCTCAGGCGTCCGACGCCGATCAGGCGGTAGTCGCTGAGCTCGCGCCAGGCCACCTGCGGCTGATTGGCCAGGGGGTGGTCACGGCGGCAGGCCAGCACGAAGGGCTCGTTCACCAGGGGGGTGAAGTCGATCTCGGCGCTCTGGCCGCTGAGCATGTTGATGCCGAAGTCCGCCTCGCCGCGCAGCACGGCCTCCAGGCCCTCGTGGGCACTGAGGTCGAGAATGCGGATGCGGATCTTCGGGTACTGGCGGTTGAACTCGCGGATCACCGTCGGCAGGAAGTAGAACGCCGCGGTGGGGATGCAGGCGAGCGTGACCTGCCCCGACTGCCGCTCGGCCAGCTCCTGGATGCCCAGGATCGAGCGCTCGAAATCATCCAGCAGGCGCTGCGCCTTGGGCAGGAAGTCACGCCCCACCGCGGTCAGGCTGACCCGCCTGGTGGTGCGGTCGAGCAGCTGGGTGCCCAGCCCCTCCTCCAGCTTCTGCATGCGCCGGGTCAGTGCCGGCTGGGACAGGTGAATGGCATTGGCCGCCTCGTGAAAACTGCCCAGCTCGGCGATCTTCACAAAGGCGCGCAGGTCCTGCAGCTCGTAATTCATGCACCACCTTTATTAATTAGCGCCGTTTATTGCCTGATACTTATCGCGTGATCGAAGCCAGACCCTGAATCTGCTGGGTCGTCACGATTCACCCGGAACACAGGCAACATTAATGCGCATATCGCAATAAACGCAACGATCTATGCAATATACAAATCACAATCCGCCGATCAATATTTGTCTCACGCAACAAAAGACAGCTTTATTGCAGCGGAGACATCATGCAAGCCATTCCTTGCGTTCTTATGCGCGGCGGCACCTCCCGGGGCCCCGTGTTTCTCGCCAACCACCTGCCGAGCGATACCGCACAACGCGATGAGCTGCTGCTGAAGATCATGGGCTCGGGCCACGAGCTGGAGATCGACGGTATCGGCGGTGGCAGTGCCCAGACCAGCAAGGTGGCGATCGTCAGCACCTCCAGTCACCCGCAAGCGGATGTCGACTACCTGTTCGTCCAGGTGATGGTCAACGAGCGCCGCGTCGACACGGCGCCGAACTGCGGCAACATGCTCTGCGCCATCGGTCCGTTCGCCATCGAGCATGGCCTGGTCAACGCCGCCGCGCCGGTCACCCGGGTGCGCATCCGCAACGTCAACACCAACACCCTGATCGACTCGGAAGTGCTCACGCCCAACGGCCGCGTGCGCTACGACGGTGACACCTGCATCGATGGTGTGCCCGGCAGCGCGGCGCCGATCAAGCTGACCTTTCTCGATGCCGCCGGGGCCAAGACCGGCCGACTGCTGCCCACCGGCCAGGTACGCGACTGCTTCGACGGGGTCGAGGTGACCTGCATCGACATGGCCATGCCGATGGTGATGATGCACGCCGACGCGCTGGGCAAGACCGGCTACGAAAGCCCCGCCGAACTGGATGGCGACCGCGAGCTGCTGGCGCGCCTGGAGAGCATCCGCCTGCAGGCCGGCCGCGCCATGGGCCTGGGCGACGTGTCGAAGATGGTCATTCCCAAGCCGGTGTTGCTGTCTCCGCCGCGCCAGGGCGGGGCCCTCAACACCCGCTACTTCATGCCGCACAACTGCCACCGCTCCCTGGCCGCCACCGGCGCCATCGGCCTGGCCAGCGCCTGCGCGCTGCCGGGCAGCATCGCCCACGACCTGGCACCGGTCAGCGGCGCCGGTCTGGTCAGGCTGGAGCATGCCGGCGGGCAGATCGAGGTCTCCCTGGAGCCGGCCGCAGGCGAGGCGCCGCACGCCATGCGCGCCTCGCTAATCCGCACCGCTCGGCGCCTGTTCACCGGCGACGTCTACGTACCCAGCACGCGCCGCTGAGCGCGAGTCAGGGGCCGGGCGCTGCCTGCCGCCTGCCCTGGCGACCCAGAATCGACCCCGCCCCCGGCAGGGTCACTACCCGCAACGGAGAACATCGATGTGTTTCCATAAGAATAAGATCACCCTCGGACTGAGTGCAGTGCTGACTGCCAGCCTGACCCTGCCCCTCAGCGCCATGGCCCTGGACACCACCGGCCATTCCCTGGAGCTGAAGGCGCGCGGCGTGCATTTCGATCGCGACTTCGAGACCGACAGCAACGACCGCACCCAGTCGGCCCTGGGCCTGCAGCTCAACTACGAATCGCCCTATTTCGCCGATATCGTCGGTGTCGGCGTCTCCGGTTACAGCGTCAACAAGCTCGACAACAGCGGCAAGAATACCTCCGACGTGCTTTCGGTCGACAATAACGGCGAGCTGCATGACTCCTTCGGCCAGATCGCCCAGGCGTTCGTCAAGCTCAAGTACCAGGACCTGGCCAGCGCCAAGCTCGGCCGCCAGCTGCACAAGACCCTGCTGCTCTCCAGCTCGGGCAGCCGCGCCGTGCCGAACACCTTCTCGGGCGCCAGCTTCCAGCTCATGCCGCTCAAGGGCCTGAGCGTCTACGGAGCACGCTATGACGAATGGTCGTCGCGCTCGGACAGCGCCTTCGAGGCGTTCAAGACCGACGGATCCGTCGATGGCGCCATCGATTACCTGGACACCCTGGGTGCCAGCTATGTTGCCGGCCCCTTCAGCCTCAACCTCGAGCACCTGCGGGCCCGGGACTTCCTGAAGAAGACCGGCCTGGTCGCCGCCTACGACTTCAAGCTGGCCGAGCAGTCCAGCCTCAAGCTGACCGCGGGCCTCCACACCTCCAGCGATGACGGCAAGCTCTTCGTCACCGGCGCCGAAAGCGCCGAGCTGGACGACGAGGACCTGGCAGGGGCGATAAATGGCGTGAGCTCCAGCGAAAACGACGGCCAGGGCGTCTATCTGGCCGCCAACTGGAAGATCGGCAACGTCGAGCTCGGCGCGGCAGCGGCCAAGTTCGACGGTGCCTGGATCGAGGACAACTTCGCCGGCGACCACGGCAGCAACCCCTTCCCCACCGGCGGGGTGCTGGCCGACTTCAGCAACAACGACGAAAAGGTCTGGATGCTGTCGGCCGGCTACGACTGGAAAGACCATGTCGCCGGCCTCAAGACCCTCGTCAGCTACAAGGATGGCAGCGACGCCAGGAACAGCGCCAACGCGGCCCTCGGCGAAGCGGACGAGAACGAATGGGCCTTCGACCTGACCTACCAGGTCGCGGCGATCAAGGGCCTGGCCGTGCGCTACACCTACCTCGATTACCACTCGGACAAGACCGGCCGCCTGGATGGCGTGAAGGAAGACGATACCGACCACCGCTTCTACGTGGACTACAGCTATCGCTTCTTCTGATTCGAGACCGGCGGCAAACAGGTCCCCGGCCGGGTGCTGACGAAAGACCCTTGACTCCCGGCCAAATCCTGTCGTGCTGGTAACACGGCACGCAACTCCTGCATACAAATCCAAGAACAGGACTAACCAGATGAAAACTGCAACCCTCAGCAAACTCCTGCCCCTCGCCTGCGCCGTGCTGCTGAGCAGCTTCCAGGCCCAGGCCAACGAGCCTTCGCGTCCCGAGTGCATTGCCCCGAGCAAGCCCGGCGGCGGCTTCGACATGACCTGCAAGCTGGCCCAGGCCGGCCTCAAGGACCATGGCCTGCTCGAGTCGCCCATGCGTGTCACCTACATGCCCGGCGGCATCGGCGCGGTGGCCTACAACTCCATCGCCGCCAATCGTCGCGACGAGTCAGGCACCCTGATCGCCTTCTCCGGCGCCTCGCTGCTCAACCTGGCGCTGGGCAAGTACGGCCGCTACGACGAGAACGCCGTGCAGTGGCTGACCACCATCGGCACCGACTACGGCACCCTGGCGGTGCGCGAGGACTCGCCCTTCAAGACCCTCGACGATGTGGTCCAGGCGCTGAAAAAAGATCCCAAGAGCGTCACCGTCGGTGGCGGCGGCAGCATCGGCGGCCAGGGCTGGGCGAAGATCGCCCTGCTGGCCAAGGCCGCCGGCGTCGATCCCCGTGAACTGCGCTACGCCGCCTTCGAAGGTGGCGCCGAGCACTACATGGCGCTGATGGGCAAGCATGTCGACCTGGTGACCGGCAGCGCCAGCGAGATCCGCGCGCAGAAGGCCAACAAGATTCGCGCCCTGGTGGTCTACAGCGAGGAGCGCCTGCCCGGCGAACTGAGCGCCATCCCCACTGCCAAGGAGCAGGGCTACGACATCCAGTGGCCGCTGATCCGCGGCTACTACATGGGCCCGGACGTGAAGCAGGAAGACTTCGACTGGTGGAAGGCGGCATTCGCCAAGCTGCAGGAGTCCCCGGAATTCCAGCAGTACCTGCAGGACCGCGACGTGATTCCGCTGGCCGTCAGCGGCCCGGCCCTGAACGAGCTGGTCAAGGTGCAGCTGGATAACTACCGCAAGCTGGGTCAAGAGTTCGGCCTGGTCGGCGAGTAATTCCGTGAAGGCTGAGCCACCCCGGCGGGTGGCTCAGCCAGGAGAGTTGATATGCACGATCGTCTGTTCGCAGGCTGCAACCTGCTGATCTGCGCCGTCCTGGCCCTTCTGGCCTGGGGCTATCACGCCCCTTTCGCCTATGAGCCGGTCGGCCCCAGAGCCTACCCCCTGCTGTTGCTGGTGCTGCTGGGTCTGGGCGCGCTGTACCAGCTGCTCAAGCCGGCCCAGCCCTCCCAGGAGAGCGCAGAACCGCCACTGGATCGGCACGTCATCGGCAAGATCGCCCTGTGCATCGCCGCCATGCTGGTCTACGCGGCCCTGTTCGAGGTGCTCGGCTTCATCCTCGGCAGCGTGCTGTTCGCGGCCGCCATGGCCTACCTGTATGGCGCGACCTGGTTGCAGAGCGGCCTGGGCGGCGTGTTGATCGCCGTAGGGCTCTATCTGCTGTTCGACTATGGCCTCGACGTGCCTCTGCCCCTCGGCATGCTCGCGAAACTGGGGAGCTGACCCATGGACACCCTTCACTACCTCGGCCTCGGCTTCGGCGTCGCCCTGTCCCCCTACAACCTGTTGACCGCCCTGTGCGGCACCCTGATCGGCACCGTGGTCGGCCTGCTGCCGGGCCTGGGCCCGGTCAATGGCGTGGCCCTGCTGATCCCGATCGCCTTCGCCCTCGGCCTGCCGCCGGAAACCGCGCTGATCCTGCTGGCGGCGGTGTACCTGGGCTGCGAGTACGGCGGGCGGATCTCCTCGATCCTGCTGAACATCCCCGGCGAAGCCTCGGCGGTGATGACCACCCTCGACGGCTACCCCCTGGCGCAGCAGGGCAAGGCCGGCATCGCCCTGTCGCTGTCGGCCTGGAGCTCCTTCATCGGCGGCACCATCGCCACCATCGGCGTGGTCCTGTTCGCCCCGCTGCTGGCCAAGTGGGCGGTGGCCTTCGGCCCGGCGGAGTACTTCGTACTGATGGTCTTCGCGGTGACCTGCCTGGCCGGCATGGCCGACAACAAGCCGCTGAAGACCGCCATCGCCGCGCTGATCGGCCTGGCCCTGTCGTGCGTCGGCATCGATGCCAACAGCGGCGTGTACCGCTTCACCTTCGGCAGCCTGGGCCTGGCCGACGGCATCCAGTTCATCGTCCTGGTGCTCGGCCTGTTCAGCGTCAGCGAGATCCTGGTGCTGCTGGAACGCACCCACCATGGCCATCAGGCCGTCTCGGCCACCGGGCGCATGCTGTTCAACCTCAAGGAAGGCGCCTCGGTGCTGGCCACCAACTTGCGCAGTGGCGTGGTCGGCTTCGTCCTCGGCGTGCTGCCCGGCGCCGGCGCGACCCTGGCCAGCGCCGTGGCCTATATGTCCGAGAAGCGCCTGGCGACCCGCGACAACCAGTTCGGCAAAGGCGACCTGCGCGGCCTGGCAGCGCCGGAAACCGCCAACAGCGGCGCGGCCTGCGGCTCCATGGTGCCGATGCTGACCCTCGGCGTGCCCGGCTCCGGCACCACCGCCGTGATGCTTGGCGCCCTGACCCTGTACAACATCACCCCCGGGCCGATGCTGTTCCAGAACCAGCCCGACGTGGTCTGGGGGCTGATCGCCTCGCTGTTCGTGGCCAACGTCATGCTGCTGATCATGAACGTGCCCATGGTGCGCCTGTTCACCCGCATCCTCGCGGTGCCGACCTGGGCGCTGGTGCCGGCCATCGCCATCATCACCTCGATCGGCGTGTACGCGGTGCACTCCACCACCTTCGACCTGTTCCTGATGATCGGCATCGGCGTGTGCGGCTACATCCTGCGCAAGCTCGACTACTCGCTGTCGGCAGTCCTGCTGGGCTTCATCCTTGGCGGGGTCATGGAAGACAACCTGCGCCGTGCCTTGTCGCTGTCCAACGGCGAGCTGAGCATCCTCTGGAACAGCCCCATCACCCTGGCGGTATGGGCGCTGGTGGCGCTGATGGTCGCCCTGCCGGTACTGCGCGCCTGGCGGAGTCGCAAACGCGTGGCATTGCAGACTGCCAGCTGACCCCCGCCCCATTCAGAAGGAGTTCAAGGGCGAGTTCCTCGCCCTTGAAGCACAGCCCATGCATATCGCCATTCCCGACGACTACCAGCAGGTGGTCCGCTCGCTCGACTGCTTCTCCCTGCTCGACGGCCATCGGGTCAGCCTGTTCCACGACGCGCAACGGGATGTGGACGAGCTGGCCCGACGTTTCGCCGAGGCCGACGCCCTGGTGCTGACCCGCGAACGGACCCGCATCGATGCCGAGCTGCTGGACCGCCTGCCGCGGCTCAGGTTGATCAGCCAGACCGGCAGGGTCGGCGCCCATCTCGACCTCGACGCCTGCACGGCCCGAGGCATCGCCGTGATGGAGGGCCGCGGCTCGCCCATCGCCCCGGCGGAGCTGACCTGGGCGCTGATCCTCAACGCCCGGCGCCAGCTGCTGGCGGCTATCCAGGGCCTGTACGCCGGCCACTGGCAGACCAATCTCGGCGAGCGCCTGTATGGCCAGACCCTGGGCATCTGGGGCTACGGGCGCATCGGCCAGCGTCTGGCGCGCTACGCCCAGGCCTTCGAGATGAACGTGCTGGTCTGGGGCAGCGAGACCTCGCGGGCAGCGGCCATGGGCGACGGCCATCGCGCCGCCCCATCCAGGCAGGCGTTCTTCGCCGCGGCCGACGTGTTGAGCCTGCACCTGCGCCTGAGCGACAGCACCCGCCATTGCGTGACCCGCGATGACCTGCTGCTGATGAAACCCGGCGCCCTGTTGGTCAACACCAGCCGCGCCGAGCTGCTCGCCCCCGGCGCCCTGCTCGAGGCGTTGAGCGCCGGCCGCCCCGGGTATGCGGCACTGGACGTGCTGGACGACGAGCCGCTACTGGACGATGCGCACCCGCTGCTCAACCACCCGCGGGTGCTGTGCACGCCGCATCTGGGCTACGTCGAGAAGCACAGCTATGAGCTGTATTTCGGCGATGCCTTCGCCAATGTGCAGGCGTACTTTCGCGGCCAGCCTTGCCAGCTGGCCAACCCCAGGGTGCGGCCACGGTGCCCGCCCGAACGGCCGAGCACAGCCGGCCTATAGGGCGGGCAAGGCGACAGCTGATCACTCAGCGAAGACATCAATCAACTGCGGCCTGGGCCTGAAAGTCATCCCAGCCGGGAGAGCCTCAGCGTGCACCTTTCACTGAAGAAGAAGATCCTGCTGCTTACCTTGGTTCCGCTACTGCTATTCGCCGCCGTCTTGAGCGGCACTGCCAGCCGGGTGCTGATCGGCCTGGCGGAATCCGAAGTGACCGAGGCGCGGGAGCGTCTGCTGGAGGAAAGCCGCTCCCGCCTCATTGACTACGCCAGCATCGCCCAGAGCATGCTCGCGCCCCTCTACCAGGAGACCGCAGAGGGCGATATGCGGAGTCGGGCGCAGGCCGTGCGCCTGCTGTCCGCGATCAAGTACGGCAAGGACGGTTATTTCTTCGGCTACGACAGCGATGTGGTGCGCATCTTTCGCGGCGACAGCAGCGAAGGCGTAGGCACCAACATGCGCGATCGCAAGGACAAGAACGGGGTCTACCTCAACCGCGACATGGTCGCTGCGGCCAAGGACGGCACGCATTTCATCCACTACACCGGCGCAGTGGTCGGCACCGATCAGGTCGTCCCCAAGCTGGCCTACGGCTTCTACCTGCCCAAGTGGGACCTCGTGGTGCTCACCGCGGTCAATCTCGATGGCATAGACGCCCAGGTGGCGCAGATACGCCAGCGAATTGAGGCGCGCACCGAAGGCATCGTCGGCATCATCGTGGCGGTCGCGCTGGCTGCGATCCTGGTGCTGGGCGCCCTCGCTCCGTTCATGGTCAAAGCCAGCCTACGGCCACTGGGTAGAATCAGCGCCAGCCTCGACGAAATCGCCTCCGGCGAAGGGGACCTCACCCAGCGTCTGCCAGTCACCAGCCGGGATGAGATCGGCCAGTTGGCCGGCTCGTTCAATCGCTTCCTCGACAGCATTCATGGGCTGGTACGGCAGATCACCGATATCACGGCAGAGCTGACCACCCGGGGCGCCCAGGTAACGACCCAGGCTCGGCGCGCCGAGCAAGCGATGCAGCAACAGCGGCAGGAAACCGATCAGGTCGCCACCGCGATCAATGAGATGTCGACGTCGGCACTGGAGGTTTCGGCCAGCGCCCAGCGCGCGGCCAATGCGGCCCAGGAGGCCGACAGGCAAGGCAGGGACGCCAGGCATGTGGTCGATGCCAGCATCGAGCACATTCACGGCCTGGTGACCGACATCCAGACCAGCAGCGGGTCGCTGGACAGCTTGCAGGAGGACGTATCATCCATCTCCAATGTGCTGGATGTGATTCGCTCGATCGCCGAACAGACCAATCTGCTGGCGCTCAACGCCGCGATCGAGGCCGCCCGCGCCGGCGATGCCGGCCGCGGCTTTGCGGTCGTCGCCGACGAAGTCCGGGCGTTGGCGGGCAGGACCCAGCAGAGCACCCAGGAAATCCAGGCCATGATCGACCGACTGCAGGGCGGTACCCGAAACGCCGTCGCGGCGATGGGTCAGTCCAGCGAAGCCGGCAGTCGTGCCAGCGAGCATGCCAACCAGGCCGAACGCGCCCTGGTCACCATCGCCGACCTGATTGCCACCATCAATGCGATGAACGCCCAGATTGCCTGCGCAGCCGAAGAGCAGACCTCGGTCGCCGAACAGATCAATCGCAGCGTTCAACAGATCGCCCAGTCCGTCGATCAAGTCGCCGACGAAACGCTGCGCAGCACCCAGACGATTGAAGCCTTGAACGCCCTGGGCGGGCGCCTCGGAACCTTGGTGCACAGGTTCAAGGTCTGAGCCTCACTGGTTGGTCAGACGCACGGTGCCCGCCCAGTGCTGGCCAATGAAAAGCAAAAAGCCCCGGCACTGGCCGGGGCTTTGGCGTTGAAGGCGCGGTTCTAGAACTGCGCGGCGTCCAGCAGGTACAGGCTCTCGCTGCCGGCCTTGACCGAGGCGCTGAGCGAATGGATGCGCGGCAGAATGCGGGCGAAGTAGAAGCGCGCAGTGCCGAGCTTGGCGGCGTAGAAATCGTCCTGGCCTGCCTTGCCCAGGGCGGCCCGTGCCATCAATGCCCACATGTAGGCGTAGGCGGTGTAGCCGAACACGTGCAGGTACTCGACCGAGGCGGCGCCGATCTCGTTCGGGTTGACCTTGGCCCGCTCCAGCAGGTCGGCGGTCATCTGTTCGAGGTTGGCGATGGCACCCTTCAGCGGCTCGGTGAACTCCGCCAGGCTGCTGTCGGCCGAATCGGTGAAGGCCTTGATCTCCTCGGCGAAGTGCTTGTAGAAGGCGCCGCCGCTGCCGATCACCTTGCGCCCGACCAGGTCGAGGGCCTGGATGCCGTTGGTGCCTTCGTAGATCTGGGTGATGCGGCAGTCGCGCACCAGCTGCTCCTGGCCCCACTCGCGGATGAAGCCGTGGCCGCCGAACACCTGCTGGCCGTGGATGGTGGTCTCCAGGCCCACGTCGGTGAGGAAGGCCTTGGCCACCGGGGTCAGCAGCGCCACCAGCTCTTCGGCGCGCTTGCGCGTGGCGGCATCTTCGCTGAACTTGGCGGTGTCCAGCTGCATGGCCACATAGCTGGAGAAGGCACGGCCGCCCTCGTTCAGCGCCTTCATGGTCAGCAGCATGCGGCGCACGTCGGGGTGGACGATGATCGGATCGGCGGCCTTGTCCTTTTCCTGCGGACCGGTCGGCGCCCGGCTCTGGATGCGCTCGCGGGCGTACTCGATGGCGCTCTGGTAGGAGCGCTCGCCGGTGGCCAGGCCCTGGATGCCGACGCCCAGACGCTCGTAGTTCATCATGGTGAACATGGCTGCCAGGCCCTTGTTCGGCGCATCGATGATCCAGCCGGTGGCGCCGTCGAAGTTCATCACGCAGGTGGCCGAGGCCTTGATGCCCATCTTGTGCTCGATGGAGCCGCAGGACAGGCTGTTGGGCTCGCCCAGGGAGCCGTCGGCGCCCACCATGAACTTCGGCACCAGGAACAGCGAGATGCCCTTGGGCCCGGCCGGGGCGTCCGGCAGCTTGGCCAGCACCAGGTGGATGATGTTCTCGGTGAGGTCGTGCTCGCCGCCGGTGATGAAGATCTTGGTGCCACTGATCTTGTAGCTGCCGTCGGCCTGGGGCTCGGCCTTGGTGCGGATTATCCCTAAGTCGGTGCCGGCGTGCGGCTCGGTCAGGCACATGGAACCGGCCCAGGTGCCTTCGTACATCTTCGGCAGGTACTGCTGCTTGAGTTCCTCGCTGGCGTGGGCGTGGATCGACAGGCAGGCGCCCGCCGTCAGCATGGGGTAGAGGCCGAAGGACAGGTTGGCCGAGTTGACCATCTCCTCGACCTGGGCCGAGATCACCTTGGGCATGCCCATGCCGCCGAATACCGGGTCACCGCCGACGCCGACCCAGCCGCCTTCGGCATAGGCGCGATAGGCGGCGGGAAAACCGGCCGGGGTGCGCACGGCGCCGTTGTCCCAGCTGCAGCCTTCCTCGTCGCCGCTGCGGTTCAATGGCGCGATCAACCCAGCCGTGACCTTGCCGGCCTCCTCGAGGATCGCACTGGCGGTTTCTTCATCCACCACCTCGGCCAGGGCCGGCAGTTCGGCCCACAGCTTGGATACTTCGAACACTTCGTTGAGCACGAAGCGCATGTCGCGCAGGGGAGCTTGGTAATCAGCCATGGGAGATCCTCGAACAAAGCAACGGACTTACAACAGGATTGAGAGCCTATCAAGGATACAATCAGTACGCATAAGGTCTTTTTGTGACCATTCGTAATCAATAGGTCACGAGCTGTGTTTCTGCGCTGACAACATCGGTCGACGAATCACAGCCTTGAAATTCGCTCGATTCAGTCGGCGCTGTGGCCGGCGAGCCAGTCCCACAGCTTCTGAGCCGGCTCGCGCAGCTGGCGCCTAAGCGGGCGCACCAGCCAGAAGCGCTCCGGGGTCGGCACATAGAGTTCGAACACCGGCACCAGGCCGAGACGCACCTCCCGTTGCCAGCGCATGAACAGGTTGCGATGGGCCAGGGCGATGCCCATGCCCTGGCGCGCCAGCTCCAGCGCCATCACCTGGGTGTCGCAGCTCACCCGCCGGGTGCGGCGCTCCAGGTCGGCCACCCCGGCGGCCTGCAGCCAGGCGCGCCAGCCGACGGCAAATCCCACCGAATGCAGCAGAGTCTCGCCGGCCAGGTCCTGGGGCTGCCGCAACCGGGACGCCAGTTCCGGCGCAGCCAGTGCCACCATCTGTTCCTCGCCCTTGCCCAGCGGGATGCTCTCCAGCTCCTCCCAGTCGCCGCGACCGTATCGGACCTCCATGTCGGCGCCTTCGCTGCCGAAGTCGTTGCTCCAGAAACCGCTGGCCAGGTGCAGCGAGACATCCGGGTGAGCCTTGTGGAAGGCGACCAGCCGCGGCGCGAGCCAGGCCTGCTGGGCCAGGGGCGTGGCGCGCAGGGTGACCGGCGCATCCCGCGACAGCCCGAACACCTCCGTCGTGCTGTCGCGCAGGCGGACGAAGGCGGCCTGGATCGACGGCAACCAGGCCTGGCCGGCCAGCGTCAGGCTGAGGCTGCGCGGATGGCGGACGAACAGCGGCTGGCCGAGGCGATCCTCCAATAGGCGGATGCGCTGGCTGACCGCCGACTGGGTGATGTTCAGCTCCCGGCCGGCCGCGGTGAAGCTCAGGGTGCGCGCGGCCACCTCGAACGCCTCCAGCCAGAGCAGGGGCGGCAAATCCTGGCTCGCCCCAGACAATGACAATGTAGGAGGCAGCCCAGTCGCAACGGCGAGCGACGGCAGGTCGGGGTGTGGGGAATCCGTCATACGGGCTGACTCCGTGAAGGCGTAGGGTACGGCATAGCATAGCGCCTCAAGGCAAAGGCAGGCATTAGCACAGCTTGGCCTTAGAGCACGAATTGATCGTTTGTCAGCCCGCCCCGCAGCCCCCATCCTAGCGTCGCACCTGGCATGAGCCGCACTCGCTACTACACGGCCGGCCTCGTCCCCTTTACCTGTGATGCGCTTTGCGGAGACCACCCGATGACTGCCAGCCAAACCACCCCAGCCGCTGCCACCGCTCCACTGAGCGGATCGATCGACATGAAGGAGTATGGCCACTATGCCAACTCGCTGCCGATCGTCGCGGCGCGCTACCAGGACGCCGCCGTTCAGGTCGACTGGCAGGTCCTCGATACGCTCGAAAGCGCGGAATTCCCCCTGCTGTGGCTGCTCGATCACTGCGCCTGCGACGCCTGCCGCCATCCGCAGACCTACGAGCGCACCCAGTTCATCCTCGACCTCGACCCGGCGGTTCTGGAAACCGCTCCGGCCATCAGCGTCGAGGACGGTCACCTGAGCCTGACCTGGGCCGACGGTCACCTGAGCCGCTTCGACGCCGGCTGGCTGTACCAGCTGCGCCCGCACCAGCAGGCCTGGCAGCCCTGCATCGTGCCGGCCAACGTCGCCTGGGCCGAAGACTTCGCCCCCCACCGTACCAACTTCAGCGACTATATGGCCGGCGGCAGTGCGCGCCTGGAGTGGCTGCATGCCCTGTGCCGCGACGGCTTTGCAATCCTGCAGAACGGCCCGCACGAGGGCGGCGAAATCGATCAGGTGGCTGCCACCATCGGCCCGATTCGCGCCACCAACTTCGGCGGCCGCTTCGAGGTATTCAGCAAGCCCAAGCCCAACAACGCGGCCTACACCGCGCTCGGCCTGGAACTGCACACCGACCTGACCAACTGGAAGAATCCGCCGGACATCCAGATGCTCTATTGCCTGGCCAACAGCGCCCAGGGCGGCGAGTCGATCTTCGCCGACGGCGTGGCCGTGGCCGAGGCGCTGCGCGCCCAGGACCCGGAGGCCTTCCGCCTGCTGGCCGAGACGGCGATCGACTGCCGCTTCGCCGACGAGGAGACCGACATCGTCACCCGCGCCACGGTCATCCACCTGGACGAAAACGATCAGGTCATCGAGGTGCGCTTCAACAACTGGTTGCGCGACAGCCTGCGCCTGCCGCCGGAGCAGATCATGCCCTGGTACCGCGCCTACCTGGCCTTCTGGAAGATCCTGCGCTCGCCGCGCTATCGCCTCGACCTGCGCCTGGCCGCCGGCGAGATGGTCGCCTTCGACAACCGCCGAGTGATGCACGGTCGCAAGAGCTTCGACCCGCAGACCGGCCATCGCCACCTGCAGGGCTGCTACGTCGACTACGACATGGTCGAGTCTGCCTTGCGCGTCACCGCCCGCAAGGGCTGCGCAGCAGAAGGCGAATACCCTCACAGCGCCTGACCGTTGCCTCACTCAGGCAAAAAAGACCCGCCAATCGGCGGGTCTTTTTTTGGGCCCAGCACGCTGTCGCCTGAGAGCGGGCGCGCTCACCGACTCAACCGGTAGCGCCCTCAATGGCTAGTCGATTCAAGCCCGCACCCCGTTCAACCTGATCGCACCGCGCCGCTGGCCGTGGCTGCGAATGCAGTTGCGCCCGGCGCTCTTGGCACTGTACAGCGCCTGGTCGGCCGCCTTGATCACCTCCTCCGGGTTGCCCTGCTGGGCGCCGCGCTCGGCCACGCCCATGCTCACCGTCACCGATACCTCGCCGGCGCCAGCGCGGCCGCGGCGGCGCCGCCCCTGCTGGTCATCCCCCGGACGACTCTCCTTGTCGCGCAGCTGCAGCCGGTAGGTTTCCACCGCCTGGCGCACTGCCTCCAGATGAGGCAGGCACTCCTCCAGGGTCCGCCCGGGAAACACCAGGGTGAACTCCTCGCCGCCATAGCGGTAGGCCTTGCCGCCGCCGCCAATCTTGCGCAGCTGGCTGGCGACCAGGCGCAGCACCTGATCGCCGACATCATGGCCATGGCTGTCGTTGAACTTCTTGAAATGATCGACGTCGGCCATGGCGATCACATAGCAGCGGCCCAGGCGCTGCAGCCGCTCGTTGAGCGCCCGCCGGCCCGGCAAGCCGGTCAGCTCATCGCGAAAGGCCATCTGGTAGGCCTCGTGGGCCACCGCCGCCACCAGCATCAGCATCACCAGGCTGCTCATCACGTTCAGCGCGTGGGCCTGGGTGAAGATATTCGGCAGCATCCACAACAGCCCGCCCAGGCCCAGCAACTGCGCCGCATGCAGCGGCCGCGGCGCCCGCAGGTACTGCACCAGCAACACAATGAATCCGAGCAGGAACAGCGGGTACGCCAGCTGCACCAGACTCATCCACTCGCCATGCAGGGACGGCCAGCGGATCACCGCCAGCCACTGCAGCAAGGCCTGCGGATAGCGCTGCGCCAGCGCCAAGGCCACGCCGCCCACCGCCAGCAGCACCGCGGCCCGGGCCACCAGGTCCTGCAGCAGATGGGTGCGCTCGCGCCACGCGGCGTAGAGGCCATAGAGCAGCGGCAGCAGCACACTGCACAGATGAAAGACCAGCGCCGCATCATCCCGCACCCGGCCCTCGGCGCGGTAATGGTCGAGCTGGATGTCTAGAAGGAAATAGCCGAGATAGAGCACCAGCAGCAGAAACAGCTCGCGCTGACGGCCGTACACCAGGCAGAAGGTGCCGCCGAGCAGGAGCAACAGGGTCGGCAGTACATTGAACAGGGAGGTGAAGAACTCGCTCAGGCTTGGCAGACCGCCAGCCAGCATCCCGCCACTGAGCAACAGCAACGAGGGCAAAAAGTGGCTGAGGCGCACGGCGGCAAGGCGCGACAAGGCAGGCTCCAAAGGCAACACCGAAAGCGCTGAGGTGCTGGGATTTTGCCAGACAGTGAAGAACCAAATACCTGACCTGGTCCACAGAACGAAAAACTGACTGCGCGATATCTGCGTCCCCGCCTGTCGCCGAACAGTCATCGCCCATAAAAAAACCGCTGCCCTGGGGCAGCGGTTTCGAGTGACCCCGCAACTAGGCTCAGTAGCCCAGGGCGAAATCCTCTTCGCTCATGTCCATCAGGTTGCTGGCACCGGACAGCATGGCTTCGACGTGAGTGCGAGTCCGCGGCAGGATGCGCGCGAAGTAGAAGCGCGCGGTCTGCAGCTTGGCCTTGTAGAACGCCGCATCCTCGGTGCCGGCAGCCAGCTTCTCGGCAGCCAGGCGCGCCATGTCGGCCCAGAAGTAGGCCAGGCAGGCGTAACCGGAGTACATCAGGTAGTCCACCGAGGCGGCGCCGACTTCCTCGCGGTCCTTCATGGCGGCCATGCCGACCTTCATGGTCAGATCGCCCCACTCCTTGTTCAGCTTGGCCAGCGGCTCGACGAACTCCTTGACCGCCTCGTTGCCTTCGTTGCTCTGACAGAACTTGTGGACGATCTTGGTGAAGCCCTTCAGTGCTTCGCCCTGGGTCATGAGGATCTTGCGACCCAGCAGGTCGAGGGCCTGAACACCGGTGGTGCCTTCGTACATCATGGAGATGCGGCAGTCGCGCAGGTTCTGCTCCATGCCCCACTCGCTGATGAAGCCGTGGCCACCGTAGATCTGCATGCCATGGGAAGCGGCCTCGAAGCCCACTTCGGTCATGAAGGCCTTGGCGATCGGGGTGAGGAAGGCCAGCAGCGCGTCGGCCTGCTTCTTCTCGGCTTCGTCCTGGCTGTACTTGACGATGTCGACCTGCTTGGCGGTGAAGTAGACCATGGCGCGGTTGCCTTCGGCGAAGGCCTTCATGGTCAGCAGCATGCGGCGCACGTCCGGGTGCACGATGATCGGGTCGGCGGCCTTGTCCGGCGCCTTCGGGCCGGTCAGGGAACGCATCTGCAGACGCTCGCGGGCGTACTTCAGGCCACCCTGGAAGGCCAGCTCGGCGTGGGCCACGCCCTGCAGCGCGGTACCCAGTCGGGCGGTGTTCATGAAGGTGAACATGCAGTTCAGGCCCTTGTTGGCCGGGCCGATCAGGTAGCCGGTGGCGCCGTCGAAGTTCATCACGCAGGTGGCGTTACCGTGGATGCCCATCTTGTGCTCGATCGAGCCGCAGGTCACGGCATTGCGCTCGCCAACAGCGCCGTCGGCTGTCGGCATGAACTTCGGCACGATGAACAGGGAAATACCCTTGGTACCAGCCGGCGCATCGGGCAGGCGGGCCAGAACGATATGGACGATGTTGTCGGCCATGTCGTGCTCACCCGCGGAGATGAAGATCTTGGTGCCGCTGACCTTGTAGCTGCCGTCGGCCTGGGGCTCGGCCTTGGTGCGCAGCATGCCCAGGTCGGTGCCGCAATGCGGCTCGGTCAGGCACATGGTGCCGGTCCACTCACCGGACACCAGCTTGGTCAGGTAGGTGTGCTTCTGCTCGTCGGTGCCATGGGCGTCCAGGGTGTTCATCGCACCGTGGGACAGGCCCGGGTACATGCCCCAGGACCAGTTGGCGGTGCCGACCATCTCGCTCAGTACCAGGCCGAGCGACTCAGGCAGGCCCTGGCCACCATGGTTGACGTCATGGGCCAGGCTCGGCCAGCCACCTTCGACGTACTGCTTGTAGGCTTCCTTGAAGCCGGTCGGCGTCTTAACGCCCGCCTCGCTCCAGGTGCAGCCTTCGGTATCACCCACACGGTTCAGCGGCGACAGCACCTGCTCACAGAACTTGGCGCCTTCTTCAAGGATGGCGTCGACCATGTCCGGAGTAGCGTCTTGGCAGCCAGGCAGGCTCTGATAGTGCGCTTCGTAGCCGAGCAGTTCGTCGCGAACGAAACGAATATCACGCAAGGGGGCCTTGTAATCAGGCATAGCGGTTAACCTCTGCGGTGGACTCTGAGTGTGTGGGCGACCGAAAAGACGGTCGTTTGCGGGGTCATTCCCGACTGCTTGAACGGCTATTGACCCGCAAGCAATCAAACGCATGTTTGAAACATACGTTTACGCCCCACCCTTGTCAAGCGTCGCCGGACTTCAGGCTAGACCCGGAAGTCGACAAGCCGTCCCGGAAGTGGCGGCTGCTCCTGTGGGTGATAGAAATGCAGATTGGCGGAAGACTGCGCACCCGGCAGGGTCGGTTCTGGCGATGAATCCCGCTGCGCCTGAGACGCCCCCTCCTGGGGCTGCGACGTGCGCTCGTCTCGCTGCAGCTCGGCCAGTTCGACCCGGGCCTGGACCATCTGCGCCTGAGCCTCGGCGGCCACGCGACGGTCCTGGGCGGAGGGTTCGGCAGGCGCCAGGGCGGCGCCGAGGACCACCTCCATCTTATGCAGGGTGGCTTGCGGGTCATTGGGGACGGGGCCGAGATCGATGGCCACCTCACCGGCGACCGCATAGCGCCGACCATCCGGGCCGCGGGCGTAGCTGTAGCTGGGGGCACCGGCATAGGGGCCGCCGGCCGCGGCGTGCGCCTGCTCATGGGCCCGCACTTCCCGGTCACGACTGACCAGTTCGGCGATCAGCTGCTGCTCCTGAATCGCCGACCGACTGTCGGCGCGGGCAGACTGCTGGCCATCGCGTTGGTTGTGCGGGTCGGGGGCGTTAGCGGGCGAAAACGGGCGGGACGGCAGCGCGGACGCTGCCGGCGAGAATGACGAAGATGCGCCGCCAATCTGCATCAGTCCCTCCTCGACGCCTGCCGGCGCTTGGACAGTACGCCAGGACCTATCCAGCGCGGAACGGGGCCGTTCCGCCTCGGGACAATCAGGCCTTGGTATCGATCAGGGTACCCAGCACTTCATCGGCGGTCTTCACCAGCCGCGCGCCGACCTGCGCCTCGTGCTGCCCGACGCGCAGGGCCACCAGGCTTTCGCTCAAGTCGGCAGGCGCGCTGGCACCCGCCGCGGACACACCATCCACCGGCTGCTGTTGCGGCGCCGGCAATGCCGCACCGGCAATTTCCGCCGCAGCCTGTTCGACACGCCGCTGCCCGGACTGGATGGTGCCGATGCCTGCACTGAAGGCGCTGCCGGAAATTTCCATGAATGAGCTCCCCCTGGGGAAAGACGCTGTTGCACCGTATTGAAGCAGAAAAAAGCCACTCGACCTACAGGCAAATGGCGATGGCAAATAGCCGCCTTATAACGGGATGCCGAGTAGCGTCAGGTCGAGGTGTTCGGCCACCGCCGCCGGCAGCGGCTTGGCCAGGCGCGGCACATGGCCCAGGCAGGGCGCCGGCAGGCGCTCGGCCAGGGTCGCCAGGTTCTCCGCCAGGCGCGAGGTCTGCGGGTCGACCACATTGGCCACCCAGCCCGCCAGCTCCAGGCCATCGCGGGCAATCGCCTCGGCCGTCAGCACCGCCTGGTTAATGCAGCCCAGGCGCACCCCCACCACCAGAATCACCGGCAGGCGCAGGCTGACCACCAGATCCGACAGGGACGCCTGACCATCCAGGGGCACGCGCCAGCCACCGGCGCCCTCGACCAGGGTGAAGTCGGCGCCCTTATCGAGCATCCGCTGCACCGGCCGGCGCAGCGTCGCCACGTCCAGCACCACGCCGGCCTCGCGGGCCGCCAGATGGGGGGCGATGGCCGGCTCGAAGGCCAGCGGGTTGACCTCCTCGTAGCGCAAGGCCAGGCTGCACTCGCCCAGCAGGGCCAGGGCGTCCTCGTTGCGCAGGCCGTCAACGGTGCGCTCACAGCCCGAGGCCACCGGCTTGGCCGCGGCAGTGCTCAAGCCGGCGCCGCGCGCCGCATGCAGCAGGCCGGCGGCGATGGTGGTCTTGCCGATCTCGGTATCGGTGCCGGTGACAAAGTAGGCGTAGGTCATGTCGATTGTTCCTTCCTGGCAAGTCGTCCGACGACAGCGTTCATTTCAAGGCTGTTTCTGCAGCACGCCATAGACCACCTGGTAGGTCGCCGGCAGGCCCTGGGGCTGGCGGAAGCGCTCGTAGGCCTCGACCAGCGCGAGGATGCGCGCACGCCCGGTCAGGCCGCCGGGTCGGCCCGGATTGAGGTTGTGCGCGCCCAGGGCTTTCAGTTCATGGGTGAGGCTGCGCAGGTCGGCGTAGTGCAGCGCCTCGGCCCGGGTTTCCAGGTCCAGTACGCGCAGGCCACTGGCGCCGCACAACTGCTGATAGTCGGCGAAGCGGCGGAAGCGGTTGACGTGGACAAAGCCGTCCACCGCCTGCCAGCTGTCGCGCAGTTCCTGCAGGGTGCCGACGCACAGGCTGGTGAACGCCAGCACGCCGCCGGGGCGCAGGACTCGCTGGGCCTCGCCGAGCACCGCCGGGAAGTCCGCGCACCACTGCAGCGCCAGGCTGGAGAACAGCAGGTCGCAGCAGCCGTCGCGCAGCGGCAGGCGCTCGGCGTCGCCGGCGATGAACTGCTGCGCACCGCCCAGCGGCCGGGCGTGGCGCAGCATGCCCTCGGCGATGTCCAGGGCGACGCCCTCGGCCGCGGCGAAACGCTCGCCGAGGGCGCGGCTGAAATGCCCGGTGCCGCAGCCCAGGTCGAGCCAGCGCTGCGGCTCGAGCGGGGCCGGCAGGCGCGCCAGCAACTGGTTGCCGACACTGCGCTGCAGCGCCGCGACGCTGTCGTAGCTGTCGGCCGCGCGGGAGAACGACGCGGCGACCTGGCGCTTGTCCGGCAGGCCGGCGGCGGACTGGGACGGCGACTCAGTCATCACCTGCCTCGTGCAGGAAGGCCTGGATCGCCGCCGCCACCTCATGGGGCCGCTCGAGGACGAAGGCGTGGCTGGCGGTTTCGAGCAGACCGATCTCGACGTCCGGCAGCAGGTTGAGCAGAGCTCCTGCTGCCTCGGCCGGCACCAGTGCATCGCCGCCGGCGAACAGGTGCAATTGCGGCCCGACGAAGCGTTGCAGCGCCGCGCGGGTGTCCAGCGCCGCCAGCAGATCGAGCCCCATCAACAAGGTTTCTGGTTGCTCATGGGGCGCCGCACCGAGCAGCTGGCGGGACAGCCCGCGCGCCTCGCCCGCGCCCTGGGCGCAGAGCAGGGCAAAGCGCTTCAGGGTGGCGCGCGCGTCCAGGGCGCAGCCTTGGCGAAACGCCGCGAAGGTCTCCGCCGGCATCGCCGCGGGCCACTGCGCCTCGGCGACGAAGCGCGGATTGCTGGCCAGGGTCAACAGCCCGCTGCAGCGCTCGCCGCGGCGTGCGGCCAGCTCCGTCGCCAGCATGCCGCCGAGCGACCAGCCGCCCAGCCAGGCGTCCTCGGGCAGGTTGGCGTCGAGCTCGTCGAGCCAAGCCTCGGGGTCGCGGCTGTCCAGCGGCGGCAGCGGCTCGATCTGCACCCGCAAGCGCTGATCCAGACCGCGCAGGGCCTCGGCCAGGGGCTCCAGGGGCGCGGTGCCCAGGCCCCAGCCCGGCAACAGAATGAGGCGATCACGCATGGCCGCGCTCCTCTTCACAGGTCACCAATTGCGGCCAGCATTCGGCCAGGGCCTCGAGCAGCAACTCCAGCTGTTCGGTGCTGTGGGCCGCGGACAGGGTCACGCGCAGTCGCGCACTGCCGGCCGGCACGGTCGGCGGGCGGATCGCGGTGACCAGCAGGCCGCGCTCACGCAGCAGCTGGGACAGGCGTAGGGCACGGCCGCTGTCTCCGACCAGAATCGGCTGGATCGGCGTGGCGCTGTCCATCAGCTGCAAACCGATGCGCTTCGCCCCTTCGCGGAAGCGCTTGATCAGTGCGTTCAGATGCTCGCGGCGCCAGCCTTCGCTGCGCAGCAGCTCCAGGCTCTTGAGCGTGGCACAGGCCAGCGCCGGTGGCTGGCTGGTGGTGTAGATGTAGGGGCGAGCGAACTGCACCAGGGTCTCGATCAGCGCTTCGCTGCCGGCGACGAAGGCGCCGGCGGTGCCGAAGGCCTTGCCCAGGGTGCCCACCAGCACCTGCACATCGTCCGTGCCGAGGCCGAAGTGCTCGACGATGCCAGCGCCCGTGGCGCCGAGCGGGCCGAAGCCGTGGGCGTCATCGACCATCACCCAGGCGCCCTTGGCCTTCGCCGCCGCACAGAGCGCCGGCAGGTCGGCCAAGTCGCCGTCCATGCTGAACACCCCGTCGGTCACCACCAGGGTGTTACCGGCGGCCTTGGCCAGGCGAACGGCGAGGCTGCCGGCATCGTTGTGCAGGTAACGGGAAAAACGCGCGCCGCTGAGCAGGCCGGCATCCAGCAGGGAGGCATGGTTGAGGCGGTCCTCCAGCACCGTGTCGCCCTGGCCGAGCAACGCGGTCACGGCGCCGAGGTTGGCCATGTAGCCGGTGGAAAACAGCAGGGCCCGCGGCCGCCCGGTGAAGGCGGCCAGGGCCTCCTCCAGCTCGTGGTGCGGCGTGCTGTGGCCGATCACCAGGTGCGAGGCGCCGCCGCCGACGCCCCATTTGGCCGCGCCCGCGCGCCAGGCTTCGATCACCTGGGGATGATTGGCCAGACCGAGGTAATCGTTGGAGCAGAAGGCCAGCAGCTCACGGCCATCGACCCGCACCAGCGGGCCTTGCGGTGATTCGAGCAGGGGGCGCTGACGATACAGCTGGGCGGCGCGACGCTCGGCGAGGCGGGAGGCGAGATCGAAGCTCATGGCAAGACCCGGTGGATAACCGCAAGCGGGCTATCCAGCCTTTCAAAGGACTACGTAGGGTGGATCGGAGCGCGTAGCTGGCGCGTCATCCGACCACCCCTGGATTTCAGACTGCGGCGTTATAGAACTGCCGGGAGTCGCGCTGCTCGGTCAACGCCTGCTCGATGGCGGCCTGGTGCACCTCGTCGGCGTGCTCCTCGCGCTCCTCCGGCTTGATGCCGAGGCGGGCGAACAGCTGCATGTCCTTGTCCGCCTGGGGGTTGGCGGTGGTCAGCAGCTTCTCGCCGTAGAAGATCGAGTTGGCGCCAGCGAAGAAGGCCAGGGCCTGCATCTGCTCGTTCATCGCCTCGCGGCCGGCGGACAGGCGCACATGGGATTGCGGCATCATGATCCGCGCCACGGCGAGCATGCGGATGAAGTCGAAGGGGTCGACGTCCTGCTCGTCCGCCAGGGGCGTGCCCTGGACCTTGACCAGCATGTTGATCGGCACCGACTCCGGGTGTTCCGGCAGGTTGGCCAGCTGGATCAGCAGGCCGGCGCGGTCGTCCAGCGACTCGCCCATGCCGAGGATGCCGCCGGAGCAGATCTTCATTCCCGACTCGCGCACGTGGGCCAGGGTCTCCAGGCGCTCGGAATAGGTGCGGGTGGTGATGATGTTGCCGTAGAACTCCGGCGAGGTATCCAGGTTGTGGTTGTAGTAATCGAGGCCCGCCTCGGCCAGGGCCTGGGTCTGCTCCTTGCTCAGCTTGCCCAGGGTCATGCAGGTTTCCAGGCCCAGGGCCTTGACCCCTTCGACCATCTTCAGCACGTAGGGCATGTCCTTGGCTGACGGGTGCTTCCAGGCCGCGCCCATGCAGAAGCGGGTGGAGCCGATGGCCTTGGCCTCGGCCGCCGCCTCCAGCACCTTCTGCACCTCCATCAGCTTTTCCTTGTCCAGCCCGGTGTTGTAGTGGCCGGACTGCGGGCAGTACTTGCAGTCCTCGGGGCAGGCGCCGGTCTTGATCGACAGCAGGGTCGAGACCTGCACGCGGTTGGCGTCGAAATGCGCGCGGTGCACGGTCTGCGCCTGGAAAAGCAGGTCGTTGAAGGGTTGCTGGAAGAGCGCCTTGACCTCGGCGAGGGTCCAGTCGTGACGCAGGTGGGCGGCTGTAGTAGCGCTCATGAGTGATTCCTTGTAGGCGGCAACGGCCTGCTAGAGTCAGCAGGCACGACACGGATGTCCGGCATATTTATGGAAGGCCCATGCGCTGTCAACCTGGCAACGAGCCACCGGTTTACCACTGGTTAAAAAACAAACAGGCCTGCACGCTCTGCGATGAGCCGGCGGACCTGGCTCACGCCCTGTGCAGCCACTGCGAGGGCGAACTGCCCTGGCTGGGCCCGCACTGCCAGGTCTGCGCCCTGCCACTGCCGGCGAGCGGACTGACCTGCGGCGATTGCCTGCGGCGGCCGCCGGCGTTCGACCGGGTGACGGCGCCATGGCGCTACGCCTTCCCGGTGGACAGCCTGATCACCCGTTTCAAGCACCAGGCCCAGTGGCCCTTGGGACGTCTGCTCGGCGAGCTTTTGTCACATCACCTGCGCCACGCCTTCGACGAGGGCCTGCCCCGCCCGGACCTGCTGCTGGCGGTGCCCCTGGCCGCCCGTCGCCAGCGCCGACGCGGCTTCAATCAGGCACAACTGCTCGCCCAGTGGCTGAGCCAGGGCCTGCAACTGCCGCAACACGCGCTTTGGCTGCAACGCATCAACGATACCCAGGCCCAGCAGCAACTGGCTGCCGCGGCACGGCGGCGCAACCTGCGCCGGGCCTTTGCCCTGGCGCCGGAAAGCCGGGTGGACGGCCTGCACCTGGCCCTGATCGATGACGTGCTGACCACCGGCGCCACCGCCGAAAGCCTGGCGCGCCTGCTCAAGCGCGCAGGCGCGGCGCGGGTCGATGTCTACTGCCTGGCCCGCACACCCAAACCCGGGGAACGCTGAACGCGCGCCGCCTCGACGTCCACAGGGGGTACACTGGGCGATCACCGCACCGGAGTCGCCCATGTCCCATCCCTTCGCCGCACTCACCCCCGACCTGGTCCTGGATGCCGTGGAAAGCCTCGGCTACCTCAGCGACGCCCGGGTGCTGGCGCTGAACAGTTATGAAAACCGCGTCTACCAGGTGGGCATCGAGGACCAGACGCCGCTGATCGCCAAGTTCTACCGCCCGCAGCGCTGGAGCGATGCGGCCATCCGCGAGGAGCACAGCTTCACTTTCGAACTGGCCGAGTGCGACGTGCCGGTGGTGGCGCCGATGGCCCGCGACGGTGAAACCCTGTTCGAACACGGCGGCTTCCGCTTCGCCCTGTTCCCACGCCGCGGCGGCCGTGCCCCCGAGCCGGGCAACCTGGATCAGCTGTACCGTCTCGGCCAGCTGCTCGGTCGCCTGCACGCGGTGGGCGCGACCCGTCCGTTCGCCCACCGTGAGCACCTGGGGGTGGACAACTACGGCCATGCCTCGCTGGCCACCCTGCTCGACGGTGGCTTCATTCCGCGCAGCCTGCTGCCGGCCTACGAGTCGGTGGCCCGGGACCTGCTGGATCGCCTCGACAGCCTGTTCGCCAGCACCCCGGTCCAGGCGATTCGCCTGCACGGCGACTGCCACCCCGGCAACCTGCTGTGCCGCGACGACACCTTCCATATGGTCGATCTCGACGACTGCCGCATGGGGCCGGCCGTGCAGGACCTGTGGATGATGCTGGCCGGAGAGCGCCACGAGCGCCTCGGCCAACTGTCCGAGCTGATGGACGGCTACCAGGAGTTCCACGACTTCAATCCCCGCGAACTGCCGCTGATCGAGGGCCTGCGCGCCTTGCGCCTGATGCACTACAGCGCCTGGCTGGCGCGGCGCTGGGACGACCCGGCCTTTCCACCCAGCTTTCCCTGGTTCGGCAGCGAACGCTATTGGGGCGAGCAGGTGCTGGTGCTGCGTGAGCAGCTGGCGGCGCTGAACGAGGAGCCACTGCGGTTGTTTTGAGGCGCCACCGGGCGATGTAAAGATAGCGTTACGCCAGGCAGGAATCGCCTCGGTAGAAAAGCGCGCAAACCGCAGACACGCGAGAAGCCACCCGGCTAGAATTCGAGCCGTTAGTTAGCTGCCTAAGCAAGGATTCTGCATGGCCACCGTCGCCCCCCGCCGCGGATATATTCTCGGGCTTACCGCCTACATCATCTGGGGCCTGTTCCCCCTCTACTTCAAGGCCATACAGAGTGTCCCGGCACTGGAGATCGTGGTGCACCGGGTGCTCTGGTCCGCGCTGTTCGGCGCCGCCCTGCTGCTCGCCTGGAAGCACCCGGGCTGGCTTCGGGAGCTGCGCGAGCACCCCAAGCGGCTCGCCGTGCTGGCGGCCTGCGGTTCGCTGATCGCCTGCAACTGGCTGGTCTATGTGTGGGCGGTGAACAACGAACGCATGCTCGAGGCCAGCCTGGGCTACTACATCAACCCGCTGATCAACGTCTTGCTCGGCCTGCTGCTGCTCGGCGAACGCCTGCGTCGCCTGCAGTGGCTGGCCGTCGGCTTGGCCGCCCTGGGCGTGGCGCAGCAGGTCTGGCAACTGGGCAGCCTGCCCTGGGTGTCCCTGGTGCTGGCGCTGACATTCGGCTTCTACGGCCTGATCCGCAAGCAGGCGCCGGTCGCCGCGCTGCCCGGCCTGGTGGTGGAAACCTGGATGCTGCTGCCCGTGGCCCTGGCCTGGCTGCTGCTGCACCCCGCCGCGATGAGCAGCCAGGCGCCCTTCTGGAGCACCTCCGAGGCGCTCTGGTTGGTCGCCGCCGGCCCCATCACCCTGGTGCCGCTGGTGTGCTTCAATGCCGCCGCGCGCCATCTGCCCTACACCAGCCTGGGATTCCTGCAATACATCGCGCCGACCCTGGTGCTGCTGCTGGCGGTGCTGGTGTACGGCGAACACTTCGACCCGGCCAAACTGCTGGCCTTCATCTGCATCTGGGCCGGTCTGGCGCTGTACAGCCTGGATGCCTGGCTGACCCTGCGGCGCCGGGGCCGGGCCTGAGCGCTCGACGATCGCGGCACTGCGCAAAAAACAGCCAGCCAGGCGCAGCCCGCTAGGCGCCTGCCCCGCAGCCGGTCATCCCGACCTTATCCACAGAACGATCCCCGGACTTTGTGCACAAGCCGTTGAAATTGCTGATTTTTTAATCAAAAGTCAGCAGACCGCACGGCACTAGCGCGGCCGCCGTCATTCCCCAGGTTATCCACAGCGATACGCACCCCAGCCGTGGATATCCCGTTGCGCGGCGCCGCCTAGTTCTCGGTGCGCAGGTTGAGCTCGACCATCAGGTCGTCGGCGAGGGTTTCCAGCTTGGCCTGCAAGGCGTCCAGGGACAGATCCAGCGGCACCGCCAGCAGGGCTTCGGCGTGGAACAGCGGCTCGCTGCTCATGGGCGCCGGCATCACCTCGGTGACCAGGCTCTCAAGATTGACCCCGTTCTCGGTGAGCAGGCTGGTGATGTCGCGGACGATGCCCGGCCGGTCATTGCCGACCAGATCGAGCAGGATGGGCTTCCAGCTGCACAGCGGCTCGCTGCCGCTGTCGGCCAGCAACACGCGGATGCCCTGGGCGCCCAGGCCCTGCAGCTCGTTGACCAGCTCGGCGCGGGCATCGGCCGGAACGGCGATGCGCAGTATCCCGGCAAACTGCCCGGCCATGCGCGACATGCGACTCTCCAGCCAGTTGCCGCCGTGATTGGCCACGCATTGGGCGACGCGCTCGACCAGCCCTGGCTGATCCTGGGCGATAACCGTAAGTACCAGATGCTCCATGGAAAGCCTCTCATCGTTTTCAGGTGAAGACCGCGCCGACTGCATTCACCCCGCTGGCATCAGGCGCCGACGCGGGGCAGCTCCAGCCAGTAGGTATAGAACACTTCATCACGCACATAACCGAGGCGCTCATACAGCGCCTGCCCGACCAGATTGCCCTTCCCGGTCTCAAGCTGCAAACCGCAGGCACCGCTCGCCTCGGCATGGGCGCGCGCTGCGTTCATCAGCGCGGCACCGAGGCCCCGCCGTCGCGCCGTCTCCACCACGTAGAGATCACTCAGCAGCCAGGCCGGGCGCAAGGCCAGGGAGGCGAAAAACGGGTAGAGCTGTACGAACCCCAGTGCGGCCCCCGCCTCGTCGCGCCCGACCAGCACAGTCGAATCCCTGTGCCTCAGGCGCTCGGCGAGAAAGGCCCGGATCGCCGACACAGACTTGTCCACCTGGTAGAAGCGCAGGTAGGCGGCGAACAGCTCGGTCAGCTCTTCGAGATCGTCCGGGGTGGCCGTGGCTATGGGCATCGATCCGCTCCGTCTGGGGATGGTCGCAGTATAGGCCGGTCGTGAAGGCGTCAGCCGAAGGCTCAAGGCAATAATTCGTATACCGTTTAATCGTTTTTATGAAACAATAATTACAGCACTTTGTAACAAAGTGCCCATGCCGTGACTGCAAAGCACTTTCCGGTCGCAGAGCGACGCGCACCCGCTGATTTTCCGAGAATCTTGATGTAGTATGCCGCGCCTCGGACTACACGACGTAAACCCCAGGTTCCAAGCGGCTATTGAGTAGAGCTGAAGAGCTGAGCAGAGTGAGGCAAGTGATGACTGAACGCGTTCAAGTCGGTGGCCTGCAGGTCGCCAAAGTGCTGTTCGACTTCGTGAACAACGAAGCCATCCCCGGGACCGGCATCGCTGCCGACAGGTTCTGGACCGGTGTCGAGGCCGTGATCAACGAACTGGCGCCGAAGAACCGCGCCCTGCTGGCCAAGCGCGACCAGCTGCAGGCGCAGATCGACGCCTGGCACCAGGCCCGCGCCGGCCAGGCCCACGATGCCGCCGCCTACAAGGCCTTCCTCGAGGACATCGGCTACCTGCTGCCGCAGCCGGCCGACTTCAGGATCAGCACCCAGAACGTCGACGACGAAATCGCCCACCTGGCCGGCCCGCAGCTGGTGGTGCCGGTGATGAACGCGCGCTTCGCCCTGAACGCCTCCAATGCCCGCTGGGGCTCGCTGTACGATGCCCTGTACGGCACCGACGTGATCAGCGAAGAAGGTGGCGCCGAGAAGGGCAAGGGCTACAACAAGGTGCGCGGCGACAAGGTCATCGCCTTCGCCCGCGCCTTCCTCGACCAGGCCGCACCGCTGGCTGCCGGCTCCCATGCCGATGCCATCGGCTACCGTATCGAAGGCGCCCGCCTGCTGGTCAGCCTCAAGGGCGGCAGCAACACCGGCCTGCACGACGACGCCCAGCTGGTCGGCTTCCAGGGCGACGCCCATGCGCCCTTCGCCATCCTGCTCAAGCACCACGGCCTGCACTTCGAGATCCAGATCGACGCCAACAGCCCGATCGGCAGCACCGATGCCGCCGGGGTCAAGGACGTGCTGATGGAAGCGGCGCTGACCACCATCATGGACTGCGAAGATTCCGTGGCCGCGGTCGACGCCGACGACAAGGTGGTGGTCTACCGCAACTGGCTGGGCCTGATGAAGGGCGACCTGGCCGAGCAGGTGTCCAAGGGTGGCCAGAGCTTCACCCGCACCATGAACCCGGACCGCGTCTACACCCAGCCGGACGGCAGCGAACTGACCCTGCACGGCCGCTCCCTGCTGTTCGTGCGCAACGTCGGCCACCTGATGACCATCGATGCCATCGTCGACGGCCAGGGCCTCGAGGTGCCGGAAGGCATCATGGACGGCCTGCTTACCAGCCTGATCGCCGTCCACAACCTCAATGGCAACACCAGCCGCCACAACACCCGCACCGGCAGCGTGTACATCGTCAAGCCGAAGATGCACGGCCCGGAAGAAGTCGCCTTCACCAACGAGCTGTTCGGCCGCGTCGAGGACGTCCTCGGTCTGCCGCGCCACACCCTGAAGGTCGGCATCATGGACGAGGAGCGCCGCACCACCGTCAACCTCAAGGCCTGCATCCAGGCCGCCAGCGAGCGCGTGGTGTTCATCAACACCGGCTTCCTCGATCGCACCGGCGACGAGATCCATACCTCCATGGAAGCCGGCGCCGTGGTGCGCAAGGCTGCCATGAAGGCCGAGAAGTGGATCGGCGCCTACGAGAACAACAACGTCGACGTCGGCCTGGCCTGCGGCCTGCAGGGCCGCGCGCAGATCGGCAAGGGCATGTGGGCCATGCCCGACCTGATGGGCGCCATGCTCGAGCAGAAGGTGGCCCATCCGCTGTCCGGCGCCAACACCGCCTGGGTGCCCTCGCCGACCGCCGCCACCCTGCACGCCCTGCACTACCATCAGGTCGACGTGTTCGCCCGCCAGGCCGAACTGGCCGAGCGCACCGCGGCCTCGGTCGACGACATCCTGAACATCCCGCTGGCGAGCGATACCAACTGGACGCCTGAGGAAATCCAGAACGAACTGGATAACAACGCCCAGGGCATCCTCGGCTACGTGGTGCGCTGGATCGACCAGGGCGTCGGCTGCTCCAAGGTGCCGGACATCAACGATGTCGGCCTGATGGAAGACCGCGCCACCCTGCGCATCTCCAGCCAGCTGCTGGCCAACTGGCTGCGCCACGGCATCGCCAGCGAGGAGCAGATCGTCGCCAGCCTCAAGCGCATGGCGCCGGTGGTCGACCGGCAGAACGCGGGCGACCCGCTGTACCGGCCGATGGCGCCGGACTTCGACAGCAACATCGCCTTCCAGGCCGCCCTGGAACTGGTGGTCGAAGGCGCCAAGCAGCCCAACGGCTACACCGAGCCGGTGCTGCACCGTCGCCGCCGCGAATTCAAGGAACAGAGCAAGGCCTAGCACGGCCTCTGACTCCTCGTCGCAGCGTTGCAAGAACCGCCCTCCGGGGCGGTTTTTCTATGCTCTAGACTTACGTCCAATGTGCAGGCGGCCGTCCGCGGACGACCATTGCTCCCATAAGAAATCGTCGAGACCGGCCATGAGCAAAGCGGATGCCTTCGCCGAGGCGGGCAAGACCGCGGTGATGCAGAACATCCACGGCACCATGGAGTTCCTGCAGAAGTTCCCGCCCTTCAATCAGATGGACACGGCCCACCTGGCCTACCTGGTGGAGCACTGCCAGCTGCGCTTCTACGGCGAGGGCGAGACCATCATCAAGCCGGCCGACGGCCCGGTCGAACACTTCTACATCGTCAAGCAGGGCCGGGTGCACGGCGAACGGCCACACTCGGCGCGACGCGGCACGGAAACCACCTTCGAAATCACCAGCGGTGAATGCTTTCCCCTGGCGGCCCTGATCGGCGAACGCGCCACCCGCACCGAACACCTGGCCGCCGAGGACACCTTCTGCCTGCTGCTGGGCAAGGCGGCCTTCATCAAGCTCTTCGGGGTGTCCAACCCGCTGCGCGACTTCGCCCTGCGCGGGGTCAGCAGCCTGCTCGACCAGGTCAACCAGCAGGTGCAGCTGCGCGCGGTGGAGACCCTCGGCGCGCAATACTCGCTGGACACCCGCCTGGGCGAACTGGCGATGCGCCAGCCGATCAGCTGCGCACCGGACACCGCGCTGCGCGAGGCGGTCAAGCTGATGCACGAGCAGCACGTCGGCAGCATCGTCATCGTCGATCCGGCACTCAAGCCGCTGGGCATCTTCACCTTGCGCGACCTGCGCCGGGTGATCGCCGACGGCGAGTCGCTGGAGCAGCCGATCGCCGGCCTGATGACCCGCGAGCCTTTCCACCTGCCGCCGGACGCCAGCGCCTTCGACGCGGCGATCGCCATGACCGAGCGGCACATCGCCCACGTCTGCCTGGTCGAGCACGAGCGCCTGTGCGGCGTGGTCTCCGAACGCGACCTGTTCTCCCTGCAACGGGTCGACCTGGTGCACCTGGCCCGCACCATCCGCCACGCGGGAAGAGTCGAGACGCTCACGGCGCTGCGCGACGACATCCGCCAGCTGGTCGACCGCATGCTCGCCCACGGCGCCAGCTCGACCCAGATCACCCACATCATCACCCTGCTCAACGACCACACGGTCTGCCGGGTGATCGAGCTGACCCTGGAGGACCTGGGCGATCCCGGCGTGCCCTTCACCTGGCTGTGTTTCGGCAGCGAGGGCCGGCGTGAACAGACCCTGCACACCGACCAGGACAACGGCATCCTGTTCGAGGCCAAGGACAAGGTCGAGGCCGCGGATTTGCGCCGGCGCCTGCTGCCGCTGGCCGGCGAGATCAACCAGCGCCTGGCGCAGTGCGGCTTCACCCTGTGCAAGGGCAACATCATGGCCGGCAACCCCGAGCTGTGCCTGTCACGCCAGGAGTGGCTGCGGCGCTTCAACAGCTTCGTCGATGAGGCGACCCCGGAGAACCTGCTGGCCTCGAGCATCTACTTCGACCTGCGGGTGGTCTGGGGGCCGGACGAGGGCTGCGAGCAACTGCGCGAACAGCTGCTGCGGCGCATCGCCGACAACAGCCTGTTCCAGCGCATGATGGCCGAGAACGCGCTGCGCCAGCGCCCGCCGGTCGGACGCTTCCGCGACTTCGTGGTGGCCCGCAAGGGCGCCGAGAAGGACACCCTGGACCTCAAGGTGCAAGGCCTCACGCCCTTCGTCGACGGCGCCCGCCTGCTGGCCCTGGCCCACGGCATCGGCAGCTGCAACACTCTGGAGCGCCTGCGCGAACTGATCGCCAGGAAGGTCATCGAGCCCCTCGATGGCGCCGCCTACGAGGAGGCCTACCACTTCATCCAGCAGACCCGCATGCAGCAGCACCAGTTGCAGGCCCGGCAGCACCAGCCGTACACCAACCGGCTCGACCCGGACATTCTCAACCATCTGGATCGACGCATCCTGCGCGAGTCCTTCCGCCAGGCCAAGCGCCTGCAGAGCAGCCTGGCGCTGCGCTATCAGCTATGAGTCAGTTCACCTGGTTCAGCGCCCGCGGCCCCGCCCTGCTCGCCAGCCAACTGGATCGCCGCGCCCGCCTGGCGTCGCCGGCGCCGCTGTGCGACAGCCCGCTGCAGCAGCAGCGCCTGGTGGTCCTCGACCTGGAAACCAGTGGCCTGGACCTGCGCCGCGACCAGGTGCTGTCGATCGGCGCCGTGGTGATCGAGGGCGGCGCCATCGACCTGGGCCGGCAGTTCGAGTGCACCCTGCAGTGTCCCGACCAGCGCCTGGGCACCAGCGTGCTGATCCATGGCCTGGCTCCCAGCGCCATCGCCGCCGGCAGCGAACGGGTCGAGGCGCTGCTGGATTTCATGGAATTTCTCGGCAACAGCCCGCTGCTGGCGTTCCACGCCGGCTTCGACCAGCGCATGCTCGCCCGCGCCCTGAAACAGAGCCTGGGTCATCGCCTGCGCCACCCCTTCTTCGACGTCGCCGAACTGGCCCCCATGCTCTGCCCCCAGGCCAATATCCCCCGCGGCGATCTGGACGACTGGGCCCGGTATTTCGGCCTGCAGGTGCAGCAGCGCCACCACGCCAGCGCCGACGCCCTGGTCACCGCCGAGCTGGCGCTGATCCTGTTCAGCCGCGCCCGGCGCCAGCGCCTGGACAGCCTGCAGGCCCTGCAGCAGCGCCTGAACGGCTGGCGGCGGCGCCAGCGGGTGCAGGCGTTCTGACTCATCGTCAGCCGCCAGCGCGCACAGCTGATTCCCCAGTACGCCGGGCTCAAAATATTTCGAAATATTCGGTCTATCGCGCCCAATCAATAACTATTAAAAACGATTAATACCTTATAAATCAGTATTTTGTACTGCTCGAAAGCCAATAAATGGCAATATGCCGTTAAATTGACACACTGCCACCAACCGGCTTTATTTGAATAGCGAGCACGTGTTAGTTGTCCCCACGCGCCATGCTGGAGGGGCCGCTGCGCCGTTTCGTTTCACAGCCATTCTCCAACGACCCACTCGCCCAATGTTCCGCCGCTTCGGTAACCGGGATACAGAGGCTTTATTCATGAAAAAGAATGGCAAGCAATCGACTCGGGCGCGCTCGCAAGACACCCCTGAGGGCCCGGACAGGCGCTCGTTCCTCAAGCTGTCCGCGGCGGCGATGGCCAGCCCGCTGTTGCTGGGCGCCAGCGATAGCGAAGGGCCCGTGTGGATCACCACGCCTCAACCGGTGTTCCCGCCCAGCCCGCCGACCCGCCCCTGGATGGAAGAACTGCCCAGGGAGATCGTCCCGATCCCGCAGGAGCCCGCTCTGACGCCGCCCGCCGAGGCCGCGCCGAAGTTCGACGACAAGGAGGCTGGGCGCGAACCCCACCAGCGCTTCGACGAGATCGTCACTGCCCTGGGTGGGCCGACGCTCTATGAGCTGACGGCCAAGGAGATCCCCTGGAGCTTTCACCCGGATCTGCCCATTCACCCGGATCTGCCCCGGCAGACCGTCTGGACCTACGTCCACAAACACGGTGACCCGACCGTGCCGGAGACCCGCCAGGATCCCGCCCCGACCTTTCCATCGACCATTGTCGCCCGCTACGGCAAGCCAGTGGTCTGCCGCTTCCACAATGAACTGCCCAAGAATCATCAGGGCTTCGGCAGCCCGGAGATTTCCACCCACCTGCACAACCTGCACATGTCCTCCGGCTGCGATGGCTATCCCAGCGACTATTACCGCGAGGGCAAGGCCGGGCCGACGCTAAAGGACATAGGCCCGAACGGCGGCAAAGGCACCTTCAAGGATCACTTCTACCCCAACGTCTATGCCGGCTATGACGACTGGCGAGCCAAGTACGGCGTCGGCATCGGCGACCCCAACGAGGCCCTGGGCACCCTGTGGTTCCACGACCACACCGAGGACTTCACCGCACCGAACGTCTACCGCGGCCTGGCCGGGTTCTATCTGTTGTTCGACCCTATCGACTCGGGCGACGAAGCCGACCCCAGCTCGACTGCCCTGCGCCTACCAAGCGGTCCCTACGACTATCCCCTGGCCTTCGGCGACAAACGCTTCGACCCGCAGGGCTACCTGTTCTGGGACGAGTTTCATGTCGAGGGGGTGCTGGGCGACAAGGTCACGGTCAACGGCAAGATCGAGCCGGTGCTGCCCGTGGATGCGCGCAAGTACCGGCTGCGCCTGCTCAACACCGGCCCCAGCCGCTTCTACGAGTTCTACCTGGTCGACGGCAGAGACCGCGAGCAGACCTTCACCTATATCGCCAACGACGGCAACCTGCTGCCGGCGCCCCTGTTCAACCAGCGCAAGGTGCGTATTGCCGTGGCCGAGCGCGCCGACATCGTGGTGGACTTCTCCCGCTACCCGATCGGTACCGCACTGTACCTGGTCAACCGCCTGCGCCAGGACAGCACGCGCAAGCCCAAGGACGTCAAGAAACCCGGCACCCGGGTGCTGAAGTTCGTCGTCGACCGCCCCCCGCCACAGCAGGACCTCAGCCAGGTACCCAATGCGCTGCGCGAACTGCCGCCGCTGCCGAAGGCCGAGGAGCTCGCCACGCTCAAGGTGCGGCGCTGGGAGTTCGACCGCAAGGGCGGTCTGTGGACGGTCAACGGCCGGCTGTTCGACAGGCACAACCCCAGGGCCCGGATCGACAAGGGCGCCATGGAGATCTGGGAGCTGGTGGGCAAGTCCGGAGGCTGGTCCCACCCCATCCACCTGCACCTGGAGGAAGGCCGCATCCTCAGCAAGAGTGTCGATGGTGTGACGGTGCCGATTCCGCCCCACGAGCGCGGGCGCAAGGACGTGTTCGAGCTCGACCAGACCATGACCATCAAGGTACTGGTGCGCTTTCGCGACTTCACCGGCAAGTACGTCATGCACTGCCACAACGTGATCCACGAGGACCACGCGATGATGGTGCGCTGGGACGTCGAGGACAAGAACGACGCCTGACCGGCGCCTGACCACCACCCTCACTCACGAGGTGAACGGCAGATGAACACACGCAGAGAACTGTTGCTGGGCCTGGGCGCCCTGGGCATCGGCGCGCTGGGCCTGTACGGCGCACGGGACGCCCGCGCCGCCGACACGCGCCTGCCCAATAGCCTGCTGCAGACCCACGAAGGCCGCACGGTGCGCTTCTACGACGACCTGGTGCGCGGCAAGCTGGTGGTCATCAACATGATGTATGCCGCCTGCACCGGCATCTGCCCGACCGCCACCGCCAACCTGCGCAAGGTGCAGCAGCTGCTGGGCGGCCGCGCCGGCCGCGACGTGTTCCTCTATTCGCTGAGCCTGCAGCCGCAACTGGACAGCCCGCAGGTGCTCAGGGAATACGCCAGGCAGCAGCGCATCGGCCCCGGCTGGCTGTTCCTCACCGGCGCGCCCGAGGCGGTCGAGCAGCTGCGTTACCGGCTCGGCTTCTTCGATACCGATCCCGCGGTCGATGCCGACAAGAACAGCCATACCGGCATGCTGCGCATCGGCAACGACGCCTACCGACGCTGGACCATGGCCCCCGCCCTGGCTTCGCCGCGGCAGATCATGGGCACCATCGACCATGTCGACATCTAGCCCAGCGCAGGCCTGAGTACCGGCGCCCGGTACAAGCCGGGCGCCGTCGCCATTACCCACAGAGCCGGTGGATAGCGCTGTGGATAAGCTGTCGGAACAGGGCCGCAGGCCAGGACCCGCAACGCCTCCCGCTGTCTGGTTATTTATTGAGCCATTTCAACAAGATAGACAGGCACTTAGGCACAGTATCTGTGCATCGGCCTGTGGATAAGCTGTGCCCCGAGCGCCAGGCCCCAGCGGCCACGGGGCATTGCCGGTGCTGTATGTTTTTCGTTCAATCCCAGATCGCTGAACCGCGCGCCCGTTGAAGCCGGCGCGCGGAAACGACAACGCCCCGTTTCCGGGGCGTTGGTTGGTGCGCGCTAGGGGTTAGTGATCGATGGCGGCACCGGCACCACGGGGGATGCGGATGTCCTCGATGATGTGCTGGATGTGCTCCGGCGGCGCGGCGGTGACCTTGGACACCGCCAGCGATACCACGAAGTTGAACAGCATGCCCAGGGTACCGATGCCTTCGGGGGAGATACCGAACCACCACTCGTTCGGGCCCGCGGTCGGGTTGATGAACTTGTAGTAGACGATATAGCTGAAGGTGAAGGCCAGGCCCACCACCATGCCGGCAATCGCCCCTTCCTTGTTCATCTTCTTGGAGAAGATGCCCATGACGATGGCAGGGAAGAACGAGGCCGCCGCCAGGCCGAAGGCGAACGCCACCACCTGCGCCACGAAGGCCGGCGGGTAGATGCCGAACAGACCGGCCACCACCACCGCCACACCGGCGGCGATACGCGCGGCCAGCAGTTCACCCTTCTCGCTGATGTTGGGCTTGATCGCGCTCTTGAGCAGATCGTGGGAGATCGAGGTGGAGATCACCAGCAGCAGGCCGGCCGCGGTCGACAACGCCGCCGCCAGACCACCGGCGGCGATCAGGGCGATCACCCAGCCCGGCAGGTTGGCGATCTCCGGGTTGGCCAGCACCATGATGTCGCGGTCCACGTACAGCTCGGTGGCGGCATCGGTCGGCGCGTTGGTCACCAGGCGCTGGCCGTGCTCGCCCCGCTCGGCGGCGAAGGTCGGGTTGCCCACGAAGGGCGCGCCCGGGCCGTACTGGATCTTGCCGTCGCCGTTCTTGTCCAGCCAGGCGATCAGACCGGACTTCTCCCAGTTGCTGATCCACTGCGGCGCCTCTTCGTAGCTGATCCCCGGAATGGTGGTCAGCAGGTTGGTGCGGGCGAACGCCGCCACGGCCGGCGCGGTGGTGTAGAGGATGGCGATGAACAGCAGGGCGTAGCCGGCGGACTGACGCGCCGCACGCACGGTCGGGGTGGTGAAGAAGCGCACGATCACGTGGGGCAGACCGGCGGTACCGACCATCAGCGCCATGGTGATGAAGAACACGTCGATGGTCGACTTGCTGCCATCGGTGTAGGTGGCGAAGCCCAGCTCCGTGCCCAGTCCGTTGAGGCGTTCGAGCACCGACTGGCCGGTGCCGATGACCTCGCTGCCGAAGCCCAGCTGCGGGATCGGGTTGCCGGTGATCAGCATCGAGATGTAAATCGCCGGCACCATGTAGGCGAAGATCATCACGCAGTACTGCGCCACCTGGGTGTAGGTGATGCCCTTCATGCCGCCCAGCACCGAGTAGAAGAACACGATCGCCATGCCGATCATCACGCCGGTGTTGATGTCCACTTCCAGGTAGCGGGAGAAGACGATGCCGACGCCGCGCATCTGCCCGGCCACATAGGTGAAGGAAATGAAGATCACGCACACCACCGCCACCAGGCGGGCGGTCTGCGAGTAGTAACGCTCACCGATGAAGTCCGGCACGGTGAACTTGCCGAACTTGCGCAGGTAGGGCGCCAGGCACATGGCCAGGAGCACGTAGCCGCCGGTCCAGCCCATCAGGTAGACGCTGCCGTCGAGGCCGACGAAGGAGATGATCCCTGCCATGGAAATGAACGACGCCGCGCTCATCCAGTCGGCGCCGGTGGCCATGCCGTTGAGCACCGGGTGTACGCCCTTGCTGGCGACGTAGTACTCGCTGGTGGAGCCGGCACGGGTCCACAGCGCGATGCCGATATAGAGCGCGAAGGTCGCGCCGACGAACAGGTAGATCAGGGTTTGGGTATCCATGCTCGCCGCCTTTAGTCTTCGTGGACGTCGTGTTTGCGGTCGTACTGATTCATCTTCCACACGTAGAAGAAGATCATCACCACGAACACGTAGATGGAACCCTGCTGGGCAAACCAGAAGCCCAGGGGGAAGCCGAAGAACTGGATGGCGTTGAGCTGTTCGACGAACAGGATGCCGCAGCCGAACGACACCGCGAACCAGATGGCCAGCAGTATCAGCATCAGCCGCAGGTTGTCTTTCCAATAGGCCTTGGCGGCCTCTTCTTTGTTAGCGGACATGAGGTGCTCCTCAATAGTTTTTGTTGTTATCGCCACTTCAACATAGCAGCCCATCCGATGACTGCTAACGCGACTTTGGTCGAAGGTCAGACCCGTTTTCGAGCCGCGGGTCACTTCCCAGACAAACGATTGCCGTGACGCCTGCCAGGGTGCCTGTCCCGGGGACTGACCGGCTTGTGCCAGCCTGGGCCGACGCGCCCTGGACTGCTAGTCTGGTGCTCCCAGCGACCCGAGGAGCCCCTATGGCCACGCCCAGCATGACCCTGTTCCACTCCCCCGCCTCGCCCTTTGCGCGCAAGGTCCTGGTCCTGCTGCACGAGACCGGCCAACGCGAGCGGGTGACACTGGAGGAGGTGAAACTGACCCCGGTCAACCCGGACAGGACGCTCAACGCCCACAACCCGGCCGGCAAGATTCCCGCCCTGCGCCTGGCCGACGGCAACGTGCTGTACGACAGCCGGGTGATCCTCGAGTACCTCGACCAGCAGCACGTCGGCGAGCCGCTGATTCCCCAGTGCGGCGCCCCGCGCTGGCGCCGCCTGACCCTGGCGGCGCTGGCCGATGCCATCCTCGATGCCGCCGTGGGCATGCGCTACGAAAGCTTCCTGCGCCCGGAGGACAAGCGCTGGCCGCAATGGCTGGAGGCCCAGGGCGAGAAGATCGAGCGGGCGCTGCAGCAGCTCGAGGAGCAGGCCATCGCCGAACTGACCTGCCGCTTCGACATCGCCGCCATCGGCCTGGCCTGCGCCCTCGGCTATCTGGACTTCCGCCAGCCGGAGCGGGCCTGGCGCCAGCGCTTCCCGCAGCTGGCCGCCTGGTACGCCGAGGTCAGCCAGCGTCCTTCGATGCAGGCGACGCAACCGCCGGCCTGAGTCCGACGTCGCGGCCCGGCTGCGCAAACAGCCGGGCGATGCGGCGCGCCAGCAGGCGCCCCAGCCGCGCCTCCTCGCGCAAGCCGACATGCCCGCTCATGGCCGATGCCACAGGCGAAAGAAGCCCAGGGCCATCACCAGGCTGCACTGGCCGAGTGCCGCGCACAGGGCCAGGAAGGAGCGCAGCGAGTCACTCCGGCGCGCCTCGGCCAGTCCCGTCAGGCTGTTCCACAAGGGCTCCGGCAAGGCCCACAGCACCAGGCCGGCCAGCGGTTTGCCGCTCAGCAGCAGGCCGTCGATCAGGTCGAACTGACCGCAGAACATCAGCCCGATCAGCAGCAGCGCGGCCACCACCAGGCCGAGGGCAAAGCAGGCACAGAATTGCAGGACTGGACGCATGGTCGGATTCTCCGGAACTGGGCACGGCCTCGGCCGTGCCCGAATCGATCAGGACGCGGACGGCGCGGCGGCGCTCTTGCCGACGCCGTACCAATCGAGATTACGGGTCAGCACCATGACGCCACCGAGCACGCCGAAGACCAGCAACGAGCCCATCAACAGGGCGTAATCCTCGCTGCTGAGCAGCCCGTAGAGCAGGGCGTAGAGCGCCGCCAGCAGCCCGCCGAAGCCGCCCCCGCGCAGTCGGCTGCGCAGCACGTGACTGACGTAGAAGGCGTTCAACGCCACGCAGGCCAGGGCCGACAGGCCGTAGGCCAGGGCGAAGCCCAGGTGCTCGGACAGCGACAGCAGCAGCAGGTAGAACAGCGCCAGGGACAGGCCGACCAGGGCGTACTGCACCGGATGCACGGCCAGGCGCTTGAGCACTTCGAACAGGAAGAACACGGCGAAGGTCAGGGCGACGAACAGCAGCGCGTATTTGATCGCCCGATCGGTCTTCAGGTACTGGTCCACCGGGTCGACGAAACTGACGCCGAAGCTGCGGCCGAACAGCGCCTGGCACTCACCCTTGCGCACGCAGTGCTGCAGCCCCTGTTCCAGATTGGTGGCGAAGAAGCTGGTCTGCCACTGCGCCTGGAACCCCTCGGCGGTCACCTCCCGCGTGCTCGGCAGGTACTCGCCGACGAAGCTCGGATGGGGCCAGTCCGAGCGCAACTCGACCCGGCTGTCGCGCCCCACCGGGGTGATGTCCAGCTGTTCGGTGCCCTGCAGCTTGAGGTCGAAGGCGAACTCCAGCAGCTGGCCGCCCTGGCTGTCCAGGGCCGGCAGCGGCGCATGGACGCCGGGGCCGAAGCGCTCATCGCCACTACCCGGGGCAAAGCTCAGGCGCTGACCGTTCAGACGCAGCTGCAGGTCGTTGCTGATGCCGCGAATATCGCTGATGCCCACCGCCAGAAAGGGCCGATCGAAACGGTAGAGGCCCAGCTCATCGCCCAGACCCAGGCGCGCCGGCAGCTTGAAGGCGCCGCTGATCCGGTTGTCGCTGCGGTACAGCAACGCCTCGTAGATACCCCGCGCCCGCAGTTCGGTGGCGACCTCGCCGTTGAGCACGAAACGCTCGGGGAGGAAGTACAGGCGCCCGCTGGCCTGGCGCTGCTCCTGATAGCGCTCGCCGGTCTTGGCGTGGGTTTTCCACTCCTGCCACACCTTGGTGTAGGGCAGCACCAGGATCGGCCCGGTGATCCGCTGGCGATAACTGGAGCTGCGGGCGATGTCCTGCAGCACGCCGGCGCGCAGGTACTGCCGCTCCGCTACCAGGCCGTCGATCATCGACAGGGGGATCAGCAACAGCACGATCAGCAGGGCGATGGCCCCCAATTTGAAGGCGAGGATTCGATTCATGGCGCAGCGCTCCGATGCAGATAAGGTGAGCTCAGTCTGCGCGGGGCCGATGGAGGCACTGTGGAGGGAGAGTGGAGAGTCGATGGAGTTCTGGTGTCGGCAGGCGCGCGACGGGGCCTGTGACCTGACTTAAACAGCGCGCCGACTTCGGGTATAAACGGCAACGCGGCCTGTCGGAAGCCTTAACCAGGCAGGCCCCCCGCTGGCCTGGAGGGCGCTTGGCGAACACAGGCCTTTCTTCGACCCACAAGGATAGGGACGGCACAATGAGCGAACATGGCGCACACGTCTTCTGGCAGCGCGGCGACCAGGACTTTCTCGGCAACACCTACAGCCGCCGGCACCTGTGGCGCTTCGATGGCGGCCTGGAAGTTCCCGGCTCCTCCTCGCCCCAGGTGGTGCCCCTGCCGATGTCGGACGCCACCGCGGTCGACCCCGAGGAAGCCTTCGTTGCCTCGCTCGCCAGTTGCCACATGCTCTGGTTTCTTTCCATCGCGGCGAAAAAGCGCTTCTGTGTCGACAGCTACCACGACAACGCCAGCGGGCTGATGCGCGCCAACAGCGCCGGCAAGCACTACATCGCCCTGGTCACCCTGCGGCCCGCCGTGACCTTCTCCGGCGAGCGCCTGCCGAGCCGCGAACAGATCGAACAGATGCACCACCTGGCCCACGAGGAATGCTTTATCGCCAACTCGGTGAAATCCGAGCTGCGCTGCGAGCCACGTTTTCCGGACTAGCAGCCCCCCACCGAACACCCCATGCGCAAGGACGCCAACATGAGCACCCGCAACCTTCTGGCTTCACTGTTCCAGTACAAAGCCTGGGCCAACCAAGCGCTGTTTGCCGAACTGCAGCGCCTCGATCCGCAGCGACATGGGGCCGAGCTGCACGCCGCCCTGCGCGTGCTCAACCATATCCATGTGGTCGACCGCATCTTCGTCGCCAACCTACAAAGCCGGGCGCACGCCTACGACGCCACCAACAGCGTGGAAACGCCGAGCCTCGAGCAGCTGCGGCAAAGCGTGGCGGATACCGATGCCTGGTACCTGGACTATGTGGCGGAGCTGAGTGCCGAGCAGCTCAGGCAACCGCTGACATTCACCTTTGTCGATGGCGACGCTGGACGCATGAGCCGCGAGGAGATGCTGGCGCACATCATCACCCACGGCGGCTACCACCGGGGGGCGGTAGGACGGATCATGGCGCAGCTCGACTTCGCGCCACCACGGGATATCTACACCCGTTACCTGCACCTGGCCGAACCGCAGCGCCGCCAGGTGCGCTGACGCCGCTCGGCGAGGCGGGGATCACTCGCCGCGAATGTACTGTTCCAGCTGCCGAATCAGGCTGGCCTGCTCGGCGATGGTTTCCTTGACCAGGTCGCCGATCGACAGCAGGCCGATCAGCTCGCCCTCGGCCATCACCGGCAGGTGGCGCAGGTGACGGTCGGTCATCAGCTGCATGCACTCCTGGGCCGTCTGGCTCGGGCCGACGGTGATCACCTCGGCGGTCATGATCTCGCTGACCTGGGCGGAGAAGGCCGAGCGCTCCAGCAGGGCCACCTTGCGCGCGTAATCGCGCTCGCTGACGATGCCCGCCAGGCGCCCGTTATGCAGCACCACCAGGGCGCCGATGCCCTTCTCGGCCATCAGCTTGATGGCGTCCAGCACCGTGGTGTCGGGGCTGACGCTATAGACCAGGGCATGCGGTTTGCTGCGGAGAATCTCGGCGACTGACTTCATACAAGGTTTCCCAGGGTTGAGTGGTTTCGCACCGACTGAGCGGCGGCGCAGCTATGCATGATAGCCAAATTGGCCGTGACCCAGGCAAGCGAGGGCTTTCGACCCGGAATCCCGCGCTTGTAGCCTGCGCGTAAAACTTTGTAGTCTCCCTCGGCGGTTATGGCCCAGTGCCGCCGGGTTACCCGCCGATCAAACGCTCTAGCTGAGCCATACTGCCAACGGCACAACCGACCGCAGAAACCTGCTGCGACGGCCAGTTGCTGTTTCTGAGGGCCTGGCCCCTCCCCGTTTCCTGCGCGGCCCAGATCACTATGAAGTCGAACGACCCTGACGCTCGCCACAGCAAAGACGCTTCCAACCGCAGCGATAGCGACCAGATCGTCCAGGCGCTCGACGCCGGGAAGAACAAGCGCGTGCGCAAGCTGCTCAGCCGCATGCACCCGGCCAAGGTCGCCGCCTTGCTTGAGCTGCTCGAAAACGACAAGCGCCTCGCCCTCTGGCAACAGATCGACCCGCACCGCGAAGGGCGCATCCTGCCGCACCTGAACATCACCCTGCGCCGGGAGCTGGCCGGCGACTCCGCCGATGCGCAGCACGCCAGGCAGGAAGCGCAACTGGACTCGAGCAAGGGCGAGGTCAACCACCTGGAGGCCATCCGCGAGGCCCTGGGCCTGAAGAAGCTCAAGCGGGTCGGCAAGATTCTCCACCGCATGCATCCGGCCAAGGTCGCCGGCCTGCTCGAGGCCTTGCCGCCCGAGGAGCGCCTCAGCGTCTGGAGCATGGTCGAGACCGAGCGGGCCGGTAAGGTGCTGATCTACCTGCACGATGAAATCCGGGTCGCCCTGGCGCTGGAGCTCGACCTCGAGGACCTGATCGCCTCGGCCAGTCAGCTCGAGCTCGACGACCGCGTCGACCTGATCCAGAGCCTGCCCAGCGAACTGGGCGCCAAGTTGCTGCGCGCCAGCAGCGCCAGCCAGCGCAGCCAGCTCGAGTCGATGCTGGCCTACCCCGAGGACTCGGCCGGCGGCCTGATGAACGCCGACGTGATCCAGGTGCGCGCCGACGTCAAGGTCAGCACCGTGCTGCGCTACCTGCGCCTGCTGGAGACCCTGCCACCGCAGACCGACCTGCTGATGGTGGTCGACCGCAAGGGCCACTACCAGGGCGGACTGCGCCTCAGCGTGCTGGTCACCGCCGACCTGGAGCGGCCCGTGGCCGAGTTGCTGGACAGCGCCATCGTCGGCATCGCCGCCAGCGCCAGCGGCAGCGAGGTGGACCAGCGCTTCAAGGAACTCGACCTGCTGTCGGCCCCGGTGGTCGACGAGGACAACCGGGTGATCGGCCGGATCACCCTGGACGACGTCGCCGACCTGATGCGCGAAGACTCCGAGCGCACCCTGATGCAGATGGCCGGCCTGGACGATGAAGCCGACATCTTCGCCCCGGTCCTGGTCAGCTCGCGCCGCCGTGCAGTCTGGCTCGGCATCAACCTGATCACCGCATTCAGCGCCGCCTGGGTCATCGGCCTGTTCCAGGCCACCCTCGAGCAACTGGTGGCCCTGGCCGTGCTCATGCCGATCGTGGCGAGCATGGGCGGCATCGCCGGCAGCCAGACCCTGACCCTGGTGATTCGCGGCCTGGCCCTGGGCCAGGTGCAGAAAGGCAACTTTCGCATCCTGCTCAACCGCGAGCTGGGCATCTCCATCCTCAACGGCGTGCTCTGGGCCGTGGTCATCGCCCTGCTGGCGGTCGCCTGGTTCGGCCACTGGGGGCTGGGCGCGGTGCTCGGCAGCGCCATCCTGATCAACCTGCTGTGCGCGGCGCTGGCGGGCTGGGGCATCCCCCTGCTGCTCGAGCGCATGGGCATCGATCCGGCCCTGGCCGGCAGCGTGATCCTCACCACGGTGACCGATATCGTCGGTTTCTTCGCCTTCCTCGGCCTGGCCAGCCTGTTGCTGCTGTGAGGTCGGCGCTCAGGCGCGCGGCAGGCTCAGAACGACCTCGACGCCGCCCTCGACATTGCCGATGCGCAGGGCGCCGCCATGCAGCTGCGCCACTTCGCTGACGAAGTTCAGGCCCAGGCCGCTGCTCTTGCGCCCGCCGCCCGGCCGCGGCAGCGAGTAGAAGCGCTCGCACAGACGCGCCAGGGCATAGTCGGGAATGGCCTCGGCCTGGTTGAACAGGCGCAGCTCGACGCGCCCGTCGCGGGCCTCGGCGCTGCAGCGAAGCCATCCCCCCGGCGGTGTGAAGTCCAGGGCATTGTCCAGCAGATTGGCCAGGGCCTGGCGCAGCAGGAAGCGCTCGCCCCACACGTCCAGCCCGGCGGGAAGCTGGTTGTCGACGCGCAGGCTTGCACGCGCGATGCGTGCCATCTGCTGCTCCAGCAAGGCCTCGAGCAGCCCCCGCAGCGGCACCCGGACCCGCTCCTCCAGCCCCTGGCGTTGCTCAACCTGGGCCAGGTGCAGCAGGCGCTCGATCAACTGCTGCATGCGCCCGGCTTCCTGGTCGATATTGCCGACGAAGCGCTGGCGCTGCGCCGCCGGCATCTCGCCGCCCAGCAGTTCGGCGGCGCCGCGAATGGCCGCCAAAGGGCTCTTCAGTTCGTGGGTCAGGGTATGCACGTAGCGCTCGACGTAGGCCTTGCCCTCCAGCTCGGTGCGCATCCGCTCCAGGGCCTGGGCCAGCTGCGTCAGCTCGCCGCCGCGCAGGCTTGGCAGCTCGGCACGCTGACCGGCGCTGACCGCCTGGGCGTAGCGGGTGAGCTTGCGCAACGAGGCGCTAAGCCACCAGGACAGCAGTGCGCCGATCAGCAGGCCGAGACCGATCAGCCCGGCGCCGAGCCAGCCCAGGCGCCGCTGCGAGCGCTCGATATAGGGCTGCAGGGTGCGGTTCGGCTTGGCCACCGAGACCACGCCGATGATCCGTTCGCCGTCCTTGATCGGCGCCGCCACGTACATCACCGAGGAGTCCGGGTCGCTCGGGTCCTCGCGGCTGGAGCGGGCGCCGTACTGGCCGCGCAAGGTGAGGAGCACGTCGTTCCAGCGCGAGTAGTCCTCGCCCACCGCGGCGCCGCTGGAGTCGAGCAGGACGATACCATGGGCGTCGGTGACATAGATGCGGTGGTTGACCTGCGTCTTCTCCACACCCCAGATCTGCGCCTGCGGCTGGCGCCGGCCGTAGGCTTCCAGCAGTGCGGGCAGGCGACTCTGGGCCAGGCCGCCGGCCTTGACCTCGTCACGGAGGATTTCCGCCAGCAGGTTGGCGGTATCCACCAGGGTTTCCTCGGTGGACTGGCGCACCCCGGGACGGATCTCGTCCATCACCGTGCTCAGCACGAACCAGCCGGCCAGGCCGACGAACAGGAAGTAGACCAGGAAGATGCGCGCGCCCAGCGGCATCTCAGCGCTCCGGGCTGCAGCTGTAACCCAGGCCGCGGTGGGTCTGGATCGGTTCGCGGTCGGGGGCGACCTGGCGCAGCTTGGCGCGCAGGCTCTTGATATGGCTGTCGATGGTCCGCTCGTAACCCGCCTCGCTGGCCACCCCCAGGGCATCGAGCAGCTGCTCGCGGCTGAACACCCGCTCGGGCTGGGCCAGCAGGGTCTGCAGCAGGCGGAACTCGTGGCGGGTAAGGCCCAGCAACTGGCCGTGAAAATGAATCTGGTAGCGCAGCGGGTCGACGGCGAAGGCGCCAGCGCCGCTCGCCGGCGCCTCGAGGGGTCGCGGCGGCGCCGAACGCGGCCCGACCCGCTTGAGGATGGCCTTGACCCTTGCGGCCACCTCGCGCGGACTGAAGGGCTTGACCACGTAGTCGTCGGCGCCGATCTCCAGGCCCACCACCCGGTCGATCTCGGCGTCGCGGGCGGTGAGGAAAATCACCGGCACCTCGGAGAAGCGGCGCAGGCGCTTGCACGCCTCGAAGCCGCTGATGTCCGGCAGGCCGACATCGAGCACCACCAGGTCGAACGGCTCGCGGGCCAGGCGCTCCAGGGCCTCGCCGGCCAGGCTCAGCCAGGTGGTGGCGAAGCCCTCGTCCTGCAGGGCGTAGATCAGGGTGTCGGCGATTGCGGCTTCATCTTCGACGATCAGAATGTGCGGCATGGGCGTCCTGCGGCGCGGCGGTCTGGGCCGGCAGACTGCGCCAGGGGCGCAGCGAGCGTCAAGCCGCGGCGCCGTCCACTCAATCCAGGCGGAAGCGCCCGGTGTTCTGCGCCAGGCCCTGACTGCCGCGGCGCAGCTGCTCGGCGGCGCTGCTCACCGCCTGGGCGCCGTCGAGCAGGGCGCTGGCCGCCTGGTCGACCTGCTGGATATTGCCGCTGACCTCGTCGGCCGTGGCCGCCTGCTGCTCGGCGGCGGTGGCGATCTGCGCCAGGCGGTCGCTGACCCGCTGCACCGACTGGACGATGCCGTCGAGGTCCTCGCCCATGGACAGCACGCTGCCGACGTCGCCCTCGGCCTGGCGCACCGCCTCCTCCATCAGCCCCACCGACTGACCGACCACCTTGTGCAGGTCGGCGACGGTCTGGGCGATTTCCGCCGTGGAGTTCTGTGTACGCTGCGACAGCGAGCGCACCTCGTCGGCCACCACGGCGAATCCGCGGCCCTGGTCGCCGGCCCGCGCCGCCTCGATGGCCGCGTTGAGCGCCAGCAGGTTGGTCTGTTCGGCGATGCCCTTGATCACATCGACCACCCGGGTGATCTGCTCGGTCTGCTCGCGCAATTGCTGCAAGGCGATCGCGCTGTCACCCAGGCGACTGCTCAGCTGGCGCATGCTGGCGCTGGTCCGCGCACTGCGCTGGTTGCTCTGGTTGGCGATCTCGCGGGTGTGGCCAGCCTCGGCGGCGGCCTCCTCGCAGCTCTGCGCCACGCTCTGCGCCGTGGCCGCCATCTGCGTGGCCGCGGTGGCGATCTGGCTCATCTGTCCCTGCTGCTGCTCCACCGCCACCAGCGCGCTCTGCGCCTGGCCGCTGAGGACCTGTACCGTGCCGCCGAGCTGCTGACTCTCCTGGTTGACCCCCTGCAGCGAGTCGCGCAACTGCTCCACCGAGGTATTCAGGGCCGCCGCAATGCTGGCCAGCTCATCGGCGCCGTGCACCTGCATGTGCACCCGCAGGTCGCCATCACGCAAACCCTGGGCGGCCTCGATGATGCCCGCGGTGCTGCGGCGGATCGAGGCGTTGAGACAAAACAGCACATAGAGCGCCAGCAGGGTCAGCACGCCGAACAGGCCGATCACCCGGGCCATGGCGAGCTGCGCCTGCTGGCGGTAATCCCCCAGGCTCGCAGCGAACTGCTGATACAGGGCCTGTTGCAGCGCGTGCAGCTGGCCCTGCACGCTGTCGATGCGCTGGATGAACTGCGCCGGCGTCACGGCGATGGGATTGCTGTCGAACATGTCGCGGTCGATCTCGCCGTTGAAGCGTTGCAGACCCTGTTCGGCCTGGGCGAAAGCGCCCTGCAGATTCGCCATGGCCCCCGGGGCCTTCTGGCTCAGGGAGGTGCGCGCCTTGACCAGCTGGCCAAGGGACTCATCCAGGGAGCGGCGCAGGTCACGCAGCAGCACCCGGCTCTGCAGGGTGAAATGCTGCGATATCACCGAGCCAAAGCCCTGGCTGGCGAAACCGCCGAGGTTCTCCAACAGGCGCGGCAGGGTGAAGGTCAGCTGCTCCATCATCAGGTAGGTGTCGAGATTGGGGTCGAGAATCAGGCCGCTGTCGGTGGCCACCTGCTCGCGCAGGGTCAGCAGCTGCAACAGGGTGCTTTGGTAACGCTCCAGGGCATCCGGTAGCGCCAGCTTGCCCAGCGCCGCCACACTCAGCTCGCCGCGCAAGCGCTGCAGCTCCGCCAACTGTTCAAGCGCCTGGGCACTGGTGGCTTCGCTACTGAGCCGGGTCTGGGCGAGTTGCAGGGCTTCGTCCAGGGCGCCGGCACGCTGCTGCAACAGCGCCTCGGCCGGTTTGTCGGTGCCCTTCCAGCGCGCCAGCAAGGTGCGCTGCTCGAGCAACGCCTGCTGCACGCCACCGAGGGCCTCGACACCCTGCATGCCCTCCAGCTCGCGATCCATCAGGCTCAGGCGCGCGAGGTGATCGCTGCTGATAACCCACAGGGCGTAGGCCAGCGGTAGAACGAACAGGATGAACAACAGCTGGAACTTGCGCGCGAAGCTGAATCGCTCCAACAGGCGAACGCCCGGCTTGAGTACTCCAGTCATGGCGACCTCTCAATGGTTCAAGGCCGCCGCCGGCAATGGCGACGGCGAATGCAATGGCGGACATGCAAGCAAGAACTGCGCCGCGGTCGGGCCGCGACCCACGGGTCATCTGCAGAACCCCACTTCAGAGCCTCGCGCTTAGCAAGGGCAGCAAGCCCAGGCCGACCAACTGCAGCCTTAGGTCCGGGCTTTGCGCCAGAAAGCCGACGAGCCGGGCCTTATCAGATCCACGCTTCAGCTCAATGCCACAGACTCGCGGCTCGGCAGGCCCGTCCACAGCTCGCTTAGATTGCGAAAACCCCATTCGGCGGGCGACTCGCGGCCGACGATGCGATCCTGCCCATTTAGCTTGCTCAGGTCGATGACTTCCTGGGGAATCGGCAGTTTGCTCTTGGCCGAGAAGAACACCTTGACCTGCGGGGTCAGCAGCGACTTGCCATGCTGCTCCAGCACCACCCCGAGGCGGCCGCTCTGCAGGCGCACCAGCGAGCCGGTGGGGTAGATGCCGACCGTCTTGACGAAGGCCTGGAACACCCGCTCGTCGAAGTGGCCCTTGCTCCACTCGGCCATCTTGTGGATCGACTCCGCGGGCTCCCAGCCGGCCTTGTAGGGGCGATTGGAGGTGATGGCGTCGTACACGTCGCACACCGCGCCCATGCGCGCGAACAGGCTGATCTGCTCGCCGGCCAGGCGATGGGGGTAGCCGGTGCCGTCGATCTTCTCGTGGTGGTGCAGGCAGACATCCAGCACCAGCGCGCTGACCTGCTTGCTGTCGATCAACAGGCGCGCGCCAGCCTCGGGGTGGCCGCGCATGGTGGCGAATTCGCTGTCGGTCAGCTTGCCGGGCTTGTTCAGCACGGCCAGGGGCATGCACATCTTGCCGATGTCGTGAAGCAAACCGGCCATGCCCGCCTCGCGCACCTGCTCCTCGGCCAGGCCGAGCTGGCGGGCCAGGGCGATCATCAGCGCGCAGACCGCCACCGAGTGCATGTAGGTGTATTCATCGGCGTGCTTGAGCCGTGCCAGGCTGATCAGTGCGTTGGGCTGACGCATGATCGAGGCGGAGATCTCGTCGACCATCTCCCCCACCTGACCAACCTCGATCGCCCGGCCCATGCGCGCATCGCCGAACATCTTCATGACCGCCGCCTTGGAGCTGTCGCAGAGCTTGGCCGCTCGCTCGACCTCCTCCTCCAGGGCGCGCTTCTGGACCGTCTCGGCAACCGGAGTGAAGGTCTCGGGCGACTGCACGGGCGCGGCGGCCAGCAACACCGCCTCGGTCTCCACCTCGACCTGTTCGGCCGTCTGGCCGCTGGGCAGATCCAGGCCCTTGCTGGTGTCGATCCACACCTCGCGGATGCCGCTTTCGAGAATACGCTGCAGGTCTTTGCCGCTATTGAGCAGGAACTTGGTCTTCCAGAACGGGTGCTCCATCCATGAGCCGCACAGTTCGTGGATGTACATGCCTGGCAGCAGCTCGTTGACGGAAATACGTTTGAGCACGGCGACAGCCACTGTGGGGTTGGTGGGGACGGGCTAAGCATAAGCCATTCACAGCGCTGGCAGAGTGCAATCGCGCAACTTTCAGCCCTCTCCCGAGGGCCGTGACTTGGAGGTCGGCACAGGCCCTGCTTATCATGGCTGCGCCCCGTCCGCACGACACAAGGAGTAGCCATGCGCCGCCTGCTGACCGCCCTGAGCGTCACCCTGCTGCTGGTGCTCAACACCCTGATCCTGATCGGCCCGCTGCTGCTGATCGCCCTGGGCAAATTCGCCCTGCCCGGGCGGGCGCTCAAGGCCGCCAGTTCGCGTGGGGTGATGTGGGTCGCCGAGACCTGGGCCGAGCTCAACAAACTGATCTTCGCCTGCCTGCTGCCCACCGCCTGGGACATCCGCGGCGGCGGCGAGCTGCGCCGGGACACCTCCTACCTGGTGATCAGCAACCACCAGTCCTGGGTCGACATTCCGGCGCTGGTGCAGGCCTTCAACCGCAAGACGCCCTATTTCAAGTTCTTCCTCAAGCAGCAGCTGATCTGGGTGCCCCTGCTCGGACTGGCCTTCTGGGCCCTCGACTACCCGTTCATGAAGCGCTACTCCAAAGCCCTGTTGGCCAAGCACCCGGAGCTCAAGGGCCAGGACCTGGCCATCACCAAACGCGCCTGCGAGAAGTTCCGCGAGCTGCCGGTGACCGTGGTCAACTACCTGGAGGGCACCCGCTTCACCCCGGTCAAGCACGCCCAGCAACAATCCCCCTACCGCTACCTGCTCAAACCCAAGGCCGGCGGCGTGGCGTTCGTCCTGGCGGCCCTGGGCGAGCAGCTGGACGCGGTGCTGGACGTCACCCTGGTCTACCCGGGCCGGCAGATTCCCGGGTTCTGGGCTCTGATCAGCGGCCAGGTGCCCAGGGTCATCGTGGACATCCGCACGCGCCCCCTCGACCCGGCGCTGTGGCAGGGCGATTACGAGAACGACGGCGAGTTTCGCCAGCAGGTGCAGGACTGGGTGAGCCAGCTGTGGCGCGAGAAGGATGCGCGCATCGCGCAGCTGCGCGACGAGGCCCGGGTCGAGGCAAGAGAACCGGTCGAAGCCCAGGGACTCGCCGGCAAATAGCCCGCTGCGATCGGCAGCCATAAAAAAGGGCGGCCCTGAGGCCGCCCTTTTTCGTGTCGCCCTAGACTCAGGCGGCGCTGAACAGCTTGTGCGGGTCGATGACGAATTTCTTCGGCACGCCGGCATCGAACTCGTGGTAGCCATTCGGTGCCTGGTCCAGGCTGATCACCTGCACACCAACCACTTCGGCGATGTTGATGCGGTCCCACATGATCGCCTGCATCAGCTGGCGGTTGTACTTCATCACCGGGGTCTGACCGGTGTGGAAGCTGTGCGACTTGGCCCAGCCCAGGCCGAAGCGGATGCTCAGGGCACCCTTCTTGGCTGCCGCGTCGACCGCACCCGGATCGTCGGTGACGTACAGACCCGGGATACCGATCTTGCCGGCAACCCGGACCACGCCCATCAGCGAGTTGAGCACGGTGGCCGGAGCCTCGTGCTGCACGCCTTCGTGGCCATGACCGCGGGCCTCGAAGCCTACGGCGTCGATGGCGCAATCCACTTCCGGCTCACCCAGCAGGTTGGCGATCTGCTCGTGCAGCGGGGTGTCCTGGGACAGGTCGGCGATCTCGAAGCCCTGGGCCTTGGCATGCACCAGACGCACCGGGTTGACGTCACCAACGATGACCACGGCGGCGCCGAGCAGGCGAGCCGAGGCAGCGGCAGCCAGGCCAACCGGGCCGGCACCGGCGATGTAGACGGTGCTGCCCGGGCCAACGCCGGCAGTGACGGCGCCGTGGTAACCGGTCGGCAGGATGTCGGACAGGCAGGTCAGGTCACGGATCTTCTCCATGGCCTTGTCGCGATTCGGCAGCTTCAGCAGGTTGAAGTCGGCGTACGGCACCATGGCGTACTCGGCCTGGCCCCCAGTCCAGTCGCCCATGTCGACGTAACCGTAGGCGCCACCCGGGCGGGCCGGGTTGACCGACAGGCAGACGCCGGTGTGCTGTTCCTTGCAGCTGCGGCAACGGCCGCAGGCGACGTTGAACGGCACCGAAACCAGGTCGCCGATCTGCAGGTTCTCGACGTCGCGCCCCTTCTCGATCACCTCGCCGGTGATCTCGTGACCCAGCACCAGGCCGGTCTGTGCGGTGGTACGGCCGCGCACCATGTGCTGGTCGGAGCCACAGATGTTGGTCGAGACCACGCGCAGGATTACGGCGTGATCGATCTTCTTGCCGCGCGGATCCTGCATTTTCGGATAGTCAATTTTCTGTACCTCGACCTTACCTGCGCCGAGATAGACAACACCACGATTACCAGACATTGGTAGTTCTCCTTTGTTGTAATGGATACAAAGGCGCAGCCAGCGGCCGCGCGGCCTTGCATTGGAGCAATGTGCATGTGTTGCGCAATGGACGCCGAACGTGTCGCACTCGGCTGACCCTCCTCCGACCCGGCGCAAGACCGAGTCAAATCTATGCTGCGGTGGGCGGCGGCGAAGCGCACCCGCCCACCTGATGTAGCGCTACGCGTTGAGCACCACCGTGCGGTTGGCGTTGACGAACACCCGCCGCTCGATATGGAAGCCGATGGCCTTGGCCAGGGTCAGGCACTCGATGTCGCGGCCCTTGGCGATCAGGTCTTCGGGGTAGTGGGCATGGTCCACCGCCTCGACGCCCTGGGCGATGATCGGGCCCTCGTCGAGGTCGTTGTTGATGTAGTGGGCGGTGGCCCCGACCATCTTCACGCCCTTCTGGTACGCCTGGTGGTAGGGCTTGGCACCCTTGAAGCCGGGCAGCAACGAGTGGTGGATGTTGATCGCCCAGCCATCCAGCTTGCGGCACAGCTCCGGCGACAGCACCTGCATGTAGCGGGCGAGCACCACCAGTTCGGCACCGGTCTCCTCGATCACCTGCCAGACCTTGCGCTCCTGCGCCGGCTTGTCATTGGGGTCGAGGGGGAAATAGTGGTACGGGATGTCGTGCCAGCGCGCCAACGGCTCCAGATCGGGGTGGTTGGACACCACCGCGACCACGTCCATGGCCAGGTGGCCAATGCGCTGCCGGTACAGCAGGTCATTGAGGCAGTGGTCGGCCTTGGAGACCATCAGCACCACCTTGGCCCGGTAGCCCGGCGGGGTCAGCTCGGTCTGCATGTCGAAGGGCGACAGGCGCTCGTCGAGAATCGCACGGAAGTTGGTCTCGTCGAAACCGGCCGGGGCGCGGAACTCGACGCGAATGAAGAAGCGTGCGGACAACCGGTCATCGAACGAATGGTGCTCGGTGACATAGCACTGCTGCTCGTAGAGCAGGCGCGTCACCGCATCCACGGTACCGAGCACGCTCGGGCAGTGGGCGGTGAGAATCCAGGTGTCGGGGGCGCGGCTCATAGTGATCCTTCCCTTCAAATGACCCACGAGGACGGCCGCAGCCGCCCCGCAGGAAAGCTAGACCCGGCTCAGGCCTTGATCGCCAGGCCGTACTCGGCGCTGGCATCCTGCAGCCACAGCCAGATGTAGTCGGCGAAGCTGCGGCGCACCAGCAGCTCCCAGGTGTCTTCGCCGGTGTGGCGGATCACCAGCTGGGACTTGGCGAAGACGGTGCCCACGGCCTTGCCCACCGGGAAGTTGCTCGGGTGCACGTCGTAGGACGTCGACTTCATCAGCAGCTCGCGGACCTTGGGCCCGCTCAGCTCGACGATGGTCTGGCCGCCGCTGACGTTGACGATGGCGAAGTGCTGACCTTCAAGGGCCGCACGCAGCTTCTGCTCGGTGGCGAACTCTTCGCCGCTCGGCACGATCAGCAGCCACTCGTCCGGGGACAGCCATTGCAGCGAGGTCTCGCCGCTGGCAACCAGGGTCAGGGCCACCGGCAGTTCCAGGCCCAGGGCCTTGTGCACGGCGCCGGAGAAGTTGCTGTCGCTGGCGTCGCCGCGCAGGATCAGGTGGCCGAGCAGTTTCTTCTCGCGCAGGGTCACCCCCGCGCCGCTCTTGCCCTTGCGTGCCGCCTCGTCGAGACCGGCGTGGAACAGCGGGGATTCGGCCTGGCCGGCATCGGGACGCTGCTTGTAGACGTTGATCGCGGTCATGTTGTTAACCTGTCGCTAATGTCTGTTGACCTGGAGGAGCCGGCGCGCCGGCTCCTCGGGTTGGGTGCAGAGGGCTCAGATGTTCTGACGATCGCCTTTCGGGTCGTAGAACACCGGGCTGCAGATCTCCGCTTCGATCACGCTGCCATCGACCAGCGGCGCGTAGACTTTCTCGCCCATGCGCTTGAGGCCGCCCTTGACCAGGGCCATGGCGAAGGAGTAGCCCAACGCCGCGCTCATGTAGCTGGAGGTCACGTGACCGACCATGGTCATCGGGATCGACTGCTTCGGATCGAACACCAGCTGCGCGCCTTCCGGCAGCACCTTGTTCGGGTCGACCGGCTTGAGGCCGACCAGCTGCTTGCGGTCTTCACGCAGGCAGTCCTCGCGGTTCATGCCGCGCCAGCCGATCCAGGAGAACGGCTTGTTGCGACCGACGCACCAGCCCATGCCCAGGTCGTCCGGGGTGACCGAGCCATCGGTGTCCTGACCGACGATGATGAAGCCCTTCTCGGCCCGCAGCACGTGCATGGTCTCGGTGCCGTAGGGGGTCAGGTCGTACTTCTTGCCCGCCTCGGCGATCTTCTCCAGCACACCCATGGCGTAGTCGGCCTGGATGTTGACTTCGTAGCTCAGCTCACCGGTGAAGGAGATGCGGAACACACGGGCCGGTACGCCGCCGACGTTGCCTTCCTTCCAGGTCATGAACGGGAAGCCGTCCTTGTCCAGGTCGATGTCGGTGACCTCGGCCAGCAGCTTGCGGCTGTTGGGGCCGGACAGGGTCAGGGTGGCCCAGTGATCGGTGACCGAGGTGAAGTACACCTTCAGCTCCGGCCATTCGGTCTGGTGGTAGATTTCCAGCCACTCCATGATGCGCGCCGCGCCGCCGGTGGTGGTGGTCATCAGGAAGTGGTTGTCGGCCAGGCAGGCGGTGACACCGTCGTCGGTGACCATGCCGTCTTCCTTGCACATCAGGCCGTAGCGGGCCTTGCCCACGTCCAGCTTGGTCCAGGCGTTGCTGTAGATGCGGTTGAGGAACTCGCGCGCATCCGGGCCCTGGATGTCGATCTTGCCCAGGGTCGAGGCATCGAGCAGACCGACCGAGTTGCGCACGGCCAGGCACTCGCGAGCCACGGCGGCGTGCAGGTCTTCACCGTTCTTCGGGAAGTACCACGGACGCTTCCACTGGCCGACGTCTTCGAACTCGGCGCCGTGCTTCAGGTGCCAGGCGTGCAACGCGGTGTAACGCTTGGCGTCGAACAGCTCGCCACAGTTGCGCCCGGCCAGGGCGCCGAAGGTCACCGGGGTGTAGTTCGGGCGGAACATGGTGGTGCCCATCTCGGGGATGCTCACCCCCAGCGAACGGGCGGCGATGGCCAGACCGTTGATGTTGCCCAGCTTGCCCTGGTCGGTGCCGAAGCCCAGCGCGGTGTAGCGCTTGACGTGCTCGACCGACTCGAAGCCCTCGCGGGTGGCCAGTTCGATGCCGGCCGCGGTGACGTCGTTCTGCAGGTCGACGAACTGCTTCGGCGCCCGTGCGGTGGATTTGTCGTGGGGCACCTGGAACAGCGCGACAGCCGCTTCCTCGGTGCGCTTTTCGACCTTCGGCAGGCTGCCGGTGACGGCCTTGAAGCCGGTTTCGGCGGCCGCCGAGGCGCCTGCCTCGAAACCATCGGCCAGGGCGTCGCCGAGGGCGAACACACCGTTGACCGCGCCAGCGCACAGGCGCTTCTGGAAGCCCTCACCCGGGACGAACGCGAGGATGTCTTCGCGCCACACCGGACGACCGCCCAGGTGCGAAGCCAGGTGCACCACCGGGCTGTAGCCGCCGGAGCTGACGATCAGGTCGCAGTCGAGCATCTCGCCCGGGCTGGTGACCTTGTGCTTGTTCAGGTCGATGGCGCAGATGCGCGCACCGGAAACCCGCTTGCTGCCACGGGCTTCGACCACGGCGCTGCCGGTGAGCACGCGCACGCCACGCTTGCGCGCTTCCTCGACCCAGGTGCCGCGCGGGTTGCTGCGCGCATCGGCGACTGCGACCACCTGCTGGCCGGCGTCCAGCCAGTCCAGGACCACGCGGTAGGCGTAGTCGTTGTTGGTCGACAGCACCAGCTTGCGGCCCGGCGCGACGCCGTAGCGGCGCACATAGGTGGAGACCGCGTCGGCCAGCATGTTGCCGGGCACGTCGTTGTTGGCATAGACCTGCGGACGCTCGTGGGCGCCGGTGGCCAGGACCACGCGCTTGGCACGCACGCGGTGCATGCGCTGACGCACCTGGCCCATCGGCGCGACTTCACCGAGGTGGTCGGTCAGGCGCTGGTGGATGGTGAGGAAGTTGTGGTCGTGGTAGCCGTTGACCGTGGAGCGCGGCAACAGGGTCACTTCCGGCATCTTCTCCAGCTCGGCGAGGACAGTCGCGGCCCACTCGGCGGCAGGCTTGCCGTCGAGGGTCTCGCGGGTGGACAGCAGGCTGCCACCGAATTCTTCCTGCTCGTCGGCGAGGATCACCCGGGCGCCGCTGCGGCCGGCGGCCAGTGCCGCGGCCAGGCCGGCAGGGCCGGAGCCGACCACCAGCACGTCGCAGTGCTGGTTCATGTAGTCGTAGCTGTCCGGATCGTTCTCACGCGGCGCACGGCCCAGGCCGGCTGCCTTGCGGATGTACTTCTCGTAGGTCAGCCAGAGGTTCTGCGGGTACATGAAGGTCTTGTAGTAGAACCCCGGCGGCATCATCTTGCCGCCGACCTTGCCGAGGATACCCATGAGGTCGGTGTTGACGTTCGGCCAGCCGTTCACGCTGCTGGCGACCAGGCCGCTGTACAGGGCCTGCTGGGTGGCGCGCACGTTGGGGATCTGCGCCGCTTCGGTGGAACCGATCTGCAGCACGGCGTTCGGCTCTTCGGCGCCGGCGGCGACGATGCCGCGCGGACGCGAGTACTTGAAGCTGCGGCCGACGACGTCGATGCCGTTGGCCAGCAGTGCGGCGGCCAGGGTGTCGCCGGCAAAGCCCTGGTAGGTCTCGCCGTTGAACTTGAAGCTCAGGGGCTGGCTGCGATCGATGCGCCCGCCCTGGGAAAGACGATTGACCTGGCTCATGCGGTTACTCCTTGGCCGGCAGTCTTCTTCGCGGCAACGCTGGCCTCAGTCACGCTGGGACGCTCGCCGATCTTGTAGGTTTCGAGGATTTCGTAGCTCACCGTGTGCCGGGTGACGTTGAAGAAATGGCGGCAGCCGGCGGCGTGAACCCACAGCTCGTGGTGGATGCCACGGGGGTTGTCACGGAAGAACAGGTAATCGCCCCACTCCTCGTCGGTGCAGGCGTTCGGGTCCAGCGGGCGCGCGATGTGCGCCTGGCCTTTGGCGTGAAACTCTTCTTCGGAGCGCAGCTCGCCGCAGTGAGGGCAGAAGATATGCAACATGATCGGTACCTCCAGAAAACCTTCCTCCCTCTCCCGTCGGGAGAGGGGGCCAATATCAGTGTGCGACCCCGGCCGCGCCGTGTTCGTCGATCAGGGCGCCGCTGTAGAAGCGGTCCATGGAGAACGGCTTGGCCAGCGGGTGCATCTCGCCCTTGGCCAGGCTCGCGGCGAACACGTGGCCGGAGCCCGGAGTCGCCTTGAAGCCGCCGGTCCCCCAACCGCAGTTGAAGAACAGGTTCTTCACCGGGGTCTTGCTGATGATCGGACAGGCATCCGGGCAGGTGTCGACGATGCCGCCCCACTGGCGGTTCATGCGCACCCGCGAGAGCACCGGGAACATCTCGACGATGGCCTGCAGGGTGTGTTCGATGGTCGGGTAGGAACCGCGCTGACCGTAGCCGTTGTAGCCGTCGATGCCGGCGCCGATGACCAGGTCGCCCTTGTCCGACTGGCTGATGTAGCCGTGTACGGCGTTGGACATGATCACCGTGTCGATGATCGGCTTGATCGGCTCGGACACCAGCGCCTGCAGCGGGTGGGATTCGAGCGGCAGGCGGAAGCCGGCCTGCTTGGCCATGTGCCCGGAGTTACCGGCGGTGACCACGCCGACGCGCTTGCCACCGATGAAACCGCGAGTGGTCTCGACGCCGATGCAGGCACCGTTTTCCTTGCGGAAACCGATCACTTCGGTCTGCTGGATCAGGTCCACGCCCAGGGCGTCGGCGGCACGGGCATAGCCCCAGGCCACGGCATCGTGACGGGCCACGCCGCCGCGGCGCTGCAGGGAGGCGCCGAGGATCGGATAGCGGGTGTTCTTCGAGCAGTCCAGGTAGGGGATCATGTCCGCGACCTGCTGGGTGTTGAGTACTTCGCCGTCGACGCCGTTGAGGCGGTTGGCGCTGACCCGGCGCTCGATGTCGCGCATGTCCTGCAGGGTGTGGCCCAGGTTGAACACGCCGCGCTGGGAGAACATGACGTTGTAGTTGATGTCCTGGGACAGGCCTTCCCACAGCTTCATGGCGTGCTCGTAGAGCTGCGCCGACTCGTCCCACAGGTAGTTGGAACGCACGATGGTGGTGTTGCGCGCGGTGTTGCCGCCGCCCAGATAGCCTTTTTCAATGACCGCGACGTTCTTCACGCCGAACTCTTTGGCCAGGTAGTAGGCAGTCGCCAGACCGTGGCCGCCACCGCCGACGATGATCACGTCGTAAACCGGCTTGGGCGTGGGGTTGCGCCACATGCGCTGCCAGTTCTCGTGGTGGCTGAAGGAATGCTTGAGCAGGCCGAAGCCGGAATAACGTTGCATGGGTATGCTCCTGAAATCTGTTCCCCCCAAGCCTCGCAAGAGGCGTTGGGGGGTGAGGGAAACCGGGGGGACTCTGGCGTACCTAAAATCCGCCGCTTCCCTCATCCGCCCTGCGGGCACTGCTCCCGGAGGGAAAAGGAAAACTCAGCGATAGACCGGGTAGTCCGCGCACAGGCCAGCGGCCAGCTTGGCCACCTGGGCCTCGACGTCGGCGTCGCCGAGGTGATCGAGGATGTCGCAGATCCAGCCGGCCAGGGCGACGCACTGGGCTTCCTTGAAGCCGCGACTGGTCACCGCCGGGGTGCCGATGCGCAGGCCCGAAGTGACGAACGGCGACTGCGGGTCGTTCGGTACGGAGTTCTTGTTCACGGTGATGCCGGCACGGCCGAGGGCGGCGTCGGCGTCCTTACCGGTCAGGCCCTGCTTGATCAGGCTGAGCAGGAACAGGTGGTTGTCGGTGCCGCCGGAGACCACGTCGAAACCGCGGTCGATGAACACCTGGGCCATGGCCTGGGCGTTCTTGATCACCTGGGCCTGGTATTCCTTGAAGCCAGGCTCCAGCGCTTCCTTGAAGCACACGGCCTTGGCGGCGATCACGTGCATCAGCGGGCCGCCCTGGGCGCCGGGGAATACCGCGGCGTTGAGCTTCTTCTCGATTTCCGGGTTGGCCTTGGCCAGGATCAGACCGCCACGGGGACCGCGCAGGGTCTTGTGGGTGGTGGTGGTGACCACGTCGGCGTAGGGCAGCGGGTTCGGGTACAGACCGGCGGCGACCAGGCCGGCGACGTGGGCCATGTCGACGAACAGCAGGGCCCCGACCTTGTCGGCGATGGCGCGGAAACGCGGGAAGTCCAGGGTCTTGGAGTAGGCGCTGAAGCCGGCGACGATCATCTTCGGCTTGTGCTCGACGGCCAGACGCTCGACTTCGTCGTAATCGATCAGGCCGGTGGCGGTGTCCAGGCCGTACTGCACGGCGTTGTACAGCTTGCCGGAGGAGCTGACCTTGGAACCGTGGGTCAGGTGGCCGCCGTGGGCCAGGCTCATGCCCAGGATGGTATCGCCGGCCTGCAGCAGGGCCAGGTAGACGGCGCTGTTGGCCGAGGAGCCGGAGTGCGGCTGGACGTTGGCGAAATCGGCGCCGAACAGCTGCTTGGCGCGGTCGATGGCCAGCTGCTCGACCACGTCGACGTGCTCGCAACCACCGTAGTAACGCTTGCCCGGGTAGCCTTCGGCGTACTTGTTGGTCAGGCCGCTGCCCTGGGCCTGCATGACGCGCTTGCTGGTGTAGTTTTCCGAGGCGATCAGCTCGATGTGGTGCTCCTGACGCGCTTCTTCGGCGTCCATCGCCGCCAGCAGTTCGTCGTCGTAGCCTTGGATTTGATCTTGTTTGCTGAACATCGCTGATCTCCTGCGGCGCCACGCTGTAGCGCATCGGTGTGGAATCGGGAGGGGGGAACCCCTGTGGAGCGGATGGTATGACTCACCCCGAACCCCCAGATGCCTATGCACGCCACAGGGGATTGCGTTTGCGACATGCACCTGTCGGTCTTGCGCATGCACCGCGCTAGGGGCGTTCGGAGCGGAAAACTGCGACACCCCGTCGCAGGCCCTAACCCAGGCCTTCACGCAGCGCGGCCAGGGCCAGGAAGTGGCCGGGATAGAAACCATAGGCCCACCTGCCCACCGGCGCCACCGGCCAGCGACCGGGGGCGCGCAACAGGCCAATTCCGACCAGCGGTGCCAGGGCGCAACTGAAAACGACCGCCAGGGCGAAGCCATCGCCTTCCAGGGCATCGGCGTACAGCGGCGCCCAGTAGTTGGCCAACAGGCACAACAACACCGGCCAGGGCCAGGCGCGCCGCGGCTGATCCAGCGCCCGGGCGAACGCCGCCGGCAACAGCACCCCCGCTGCGCCGAACATCAGCCAGGGGTGCGCCAGCAGCGCCAGCGACAGCGCCCCCGGAGCCAGCCAGCGCTGGTCGTTTCGGGGCCGCTCCAGGGCCTGGGCGAGCAACAGGCCCAGGGCCAGGGTCGGCAGGATATTCAGCACCTGGGGCGCCGGCACCAGCAGTCGGTAGGGCCACTCGGACAGCAGGGCGAAGCCCAGCAGCCACCCCAGGTAGCGCAGCGGCAGCGGCTGGCCAGGTGCTTGCCGGCGCAGGTTGGCGGCGATAACCAGACAGAACAGCGGGAAAGCCAGGCGCCCCGGCACGTACAGCCAGTACAGCGATGGCCAGACGTAGCGCAGGTGGTCCAGCAGCATGCTCAGCAGCGCCAGCCACTTGAGCAGGTCGAGAGCCGTGTCCCGAGGGATGGTGGACGGCAGCGGCATGGGCAGCGTTCGCGCGACGGGTCTGGCACGACCTTAGCTCATCTGCGCCGCGCGTGCCGCCGCCCCCCGCCCCCGAAAACCCGGCGCCCGCTGCCGCTCCGCCCCGTGACGGAGGTACAGTAGCGGCATCCGCCGGCCCCCTCGCCCCGGCGCCTCGACAAGAAGGAACTGCAATGTCCGATTCAGCCCAACAGTTCGCCAGCGACAACTACTCCGGCATCTGCCCCGAAGCCTGGGCCGCCATGGCCGAGGCCAACCACGGCCACGACCGCGCCTATGGCGACGACCAGTGGACCGCCCGCGCCGCCGATCACTTCCGCCAGCTGTTCGAAACCGACTGCGAGGTGTTCTTCGCCTTCAACGGCACCGCGGCCAACTCCCTGGCCCTGGCGGCGCTGTGCCAGAGCTATCACAGCGTGATCTGCTCGGAGACCGCCCACGTCGAGACGGACGAGTGCGGCGCCCCGGAATTCTTCTCCAACGGTTCCAAGCTGCTGCTGGCCAGGACCGAGAACGGCAAGCTGACCCCGGCCGCGATTCGCGACATCGCCCTCAAACGCCAGGACATCCACTACCCCAAGCCCAGGGTGGTCAGCCTGACCCAGGCCACCGAGGTCGGCACCGCCTACCGCCCCGAGGAGATCCGTGCGATCAGCGAGACCTGTCGCGAGCTGGGCCTCAAGCTGCACATGGACGGCGCGCGCTTCTCCAATGCCTGCGCCTTCCTCGACCGCTCGCCGGCCGAGCTGACCTGGAAATCCGGGGTCGATGTGCTGTGCTTCGGCGGCACCAAGAACGGCATGGCCGTGGGCGAGGCGATCCTGTTCTTCAACAAGGCGCTGGCCGAAGACTTCGACTACCGCTGCAAGCAGGCCGGCCAACTGGCCTCGAAGATGCGCTACCTGTCGGCGCCCTGGGTCGGCCTGCTGCAGAGCGGCGCCTGGATGCACTACGCCAATCATGCCAACCGCTGCGCACGCCTGCTCGCCGAGCTGGTCAGCGACGTGCCGGGCGTCAGCCTGATGTTCCCGGTGGAGGCCAACGGGGTGTTCCTGCAGATCTCCGAGGCGGCCCTGGAAACCCTGCGCGGCCAGGGCTGGCGCTTCTACACCTTCATCGGCGCCGGCGGCGCGCGCTTCATGTGTTCCTGGGACACCGACGAGCAGCGGGTTCGTCAGCTGGCCGCGGATATCCGCAGCGCCATGGCCGCCTGAAACCGGTCACGCCAGAAGCGGTGCATGGGCCTGTGGACAAGGTTGTTCACCGCGGGTCCATGGCCTAGCGCCACCAGCCCGGGCCGGCACTGCGCAGAAAACGCTCGGCACCGCGCCCGCGGGGCCAGCCCCCCCCGTTGGCGACCGCTAACCTTGACAGGCCAGCGCCCGCGGCCTAGACCAAAGCAAGCACGACCGTGCGCACCGGCTGGCATCGCGACACCGATCCGGCCCGACGCGGCTCGCCATCACCCCTGACATCACGCCTGCGCGCCACTCGCCAGCTGGCGGGCCTCCCCTCGAGTGGTGCACGTGAGCGAAGGAGGGACAATCGCCATGAACGACTCCATCGACCTGCATCGCCGCCACCTGCTGCTCGGCAGCGCCGGTGCCCTGGCCTCCGCCGGCCTGCTCAGCGTCACCCCGCATGCCTGGGCGGCGCAGACACCGCTGCCGGACTACGTCAACTGGAAGACGCCCGGGGCCCTGATCGTGCACAGCGACAAGACCCTGGAAACCCGCCGCGAGGCCCAGGGCACTGGCCTGGTGACCTCCAATGAGCGGCTGTTCATCCGCAACAACCTGCCGACGCCCGACCCGGCCATCGTCGCCGACCCCGATGCCTGGAGCGTCACCTTCCAGGGCGTGAAGAACCCCCGCAGCATGACCCTGGGCGAGCTCAAGCAGCTCGGCGTGGAAACCGTCGCCAGCGTGCTGCAATGCTCGGGCAATGGCCGCGCCTTCTTCCCCCACGGGGCCAGCGGCACCCAATGGTCGGTGGGCGCCGCTGGCTGCGTGTTGTGGACCGGCGTGCCGATGCGCCTGGTGATCGAGGCCCTGGGCGGCATTGCCGATGGCAGCCGCTACATGACCAGCAACGGCGGCGAAGCGCTGCCCGATGGCCTGGACCCCAAGAGCCTGGTGGTCGAGCGCTCGGTGCCGCTGCGCGCCGTGGAACAGGCCCTGCTGGCCTGGGAGCTGAACGGCGAGCCGCTGCCCCTGGCCCATGGCGGCCCGCTGCGCATGGTGCTGCCGGGGTTCTACGGGGTGAACAACGTCAAGTACGTCAAGCAGGTGGCCTTCAGCCCCGAGCAGAGCGACGCGAAGATCCAGGTCTCCGGCTATCGCATCCGTCCGATCGGCCAGTCAGGCGCGCCGGATCAGCCGTCGATGTGGGAAATGAACGTGAAGTCGTGGATCACCCGGCCACTGCAACAGGTCAAGGCGGGACGGGTGATGATCCAGGGCGTGGCCTTCGGCGGCGCCAAGCCGCTGCTGCGCGTGGAGGTGTCGACCAACGGCGGCGATCACTGGCACATGGCGCGCTTCATCGGCCCGGACCTGGGCCTGCACGCCTGGCGGCCCTTCCTGTTCGTCGCCGACCTGGCCCCTGGAAGCTACAACCTGGCCAGTCGCGCGATCGACTTCGAGGGCGACATGCAGCCCCGCGAGCGGGTGGAGAACGAACGGGGCTACGGCAACAACGCCTGGCTCGACCATGCTGTCGCCGTCCAGGTGGTGTAGCCGCGCCGTCCGGCGCCTGGTCCTGGCCGGACTCCTCGGGGCGCCGGCGGCGCTCGCCCAGGAAGCCGCGCCGGACGAGGCCCGCCTCCTGTTCCAGCAGCAGGCCCAGCCGCCCTGCGCGCTCTGCCACAGCCTGCGGGCGGCGGCGGCCAGCGGCAACATCGGCCCCGACCTGGACCAGCTAATGCCGAGCGCCGAACAGGTTGAAGCGGCGTTGCGCGGCGGCCTCGGCGTGATGCCCAGTTACGCCGATTCCCTCGACGACGAGCAGATCGCCCTGCTGGCGCACTACGTGTCGCAGGTCGCCGGAAAATGAGCCTGGAAGCGACCTGATTGCGCGCGCCACCAACGAACGGGGCACTTACCCACGACACCAGTGGATCAAGCTGTGGATAAGCTGTACAGCAACGACTGAATGGCAGACGCCCCGCGCGCCCCCGCCATCCGCTCACTTTATGAGCAATTTCATGCACTTATAACAATGCTTACGCACAGATACTGTGTAATGATGCGTTGGCAAGCTGTGGACAGATAGCTGCAGGCACCGTTTATCCGGGGCTCCAGCAGGTTGCTCACTTTCTGCCCAGGCGTACGCGAGCGGCCTGCAAGGTCGTGGCCTGCGACCTGCCGCACGTGACGCCTGCGCCCCCCCAGGGCCTTTTCCACAATGGCGGTGGATCAAGTTGTGGGCAAGCTGTACAGCACGGCTCGCGGCCCTCCAGGCACTAGGGCCGGCGCCGTTCGAACACTTTTTCGCCGCAGTCGCAGTGCTTTGCGACGACTTAGGCACAGAAACTGTGCGCGGCGCTGTGGATAAGCTGTAGACCGCCGCCCCGACGCCAGTCACCGCGCGCTCTGCAGCAGGCTGTTCAGCCTTTAGCCAACCCCACAGTCGGCGCCTCGTCGCGCCGGGCGCAGCCGGCGAACCCTTGCCGCACCGGGACCTTACCCACAGAGCCGGTGGATCGATCTGTGCACAAGCTGTCCAGACGCTGTACAGAAGTCGCCGTGACCCAGGCCGTCCGCGGCCTCCCGCTACATGTTCAGTTTCTGTTCACTTTCAATCACTTACAGAGCACGAACCAGAGCCGACCGAAGCCCCGGGGGCGTCCGCCTATACTTTCAAGGTACGCCCGCGCAACCGGTGACGACCTGCCTCCCCAGGACACCCGAAGATGAAAGTCCACACCGAGCTCTATCCACAGGCGCTGGAGCGCCTGCAACGGCTGATCGATGAGGCCGCCGCCCGCGGCGTGGAAGAGCCGCACACCGCCGCCCTCGCCACCGCCGACCGCCAGGCCCGGCCGTCGGTGCGCACGGTCTACATAGTCGCGGTGGACGAGGCCGGCCTGCTGTTCTTCGCCAACCGCGAGAGCGGCAAGGGTCAGCAGCTGCGCGACAACCCCCAGGCGGCGCTGTGCTTCTACTGGCCGGTGTTGCAGGAGCAGGTGCAGGTCGAGGGCAGCGCGGTGGCCCAGGACGACGACCTTTCCGACCAGTACTGGCGCAAGTGCTCGCGGATGATCCAGCTGGGCGCCTGGGCCTCGGACCAGGGCCAACCGGCAAAGGGAAAGCCCAGGGTGCACCAGCAGGCGCGGCAGCTGGAACAGGCGGCCGGCTTCGAGGCGATACCGCGACCGGCCAGCTGGTGCGCCTTTCGCGTGCTTCCCGAGCGCATCGAGTTCTGGCCCACCGGCTGGCAGCGCTTGCGCGAGCGCCTGCGCTACCAGAAGGAGGCCAACGGCCAGTGGGTCCGCGCCGTCCTCAACCCCTGAGATCGGCACCCACGCGGCGCCGGCCAAGCGCCGCCCTGCCTATACTGCTCAAATCAGGCGCGGGAGGAACTCATGGCGAACTATCCGGTAGAGGCCATTCGAACGGTTGCGCTCATCGGCCACGCCGACAGCGGCAAGACCAGTCTGGTCGAGGCCCTGCTGCAGCGCAGCGGCACCATCGCCAACATGGGCACCCTGGAGCGCGGCGACACGGTCTGCGACTTCGACCCGCTGGAGCGCGAGTACCGTCATTCCCTGGCCTCGGCCCTGGCCCACTGCAGCTACCAGGATGTCGAGATCAACCTGATCGACACGCCTGGCTATCCCGATTTCATCGGCCAGGCCATCGCCGCCCTGGCCGCCGTCGACACCGCCCTGGTGGTGGTCAACGCACAGAGCGGTATCGAGCTGAACACCCGCAGGATGATGGCCCTGGCCGGCGAGCGGGGCCTGTGCCGCATGCTGGTGGTGAACAAGATCGATGCCGAGCGGGTCGACCTGCCGATCCTGCTCGACGAACTGCGCGAGGCCTTCGGCAAGGAAGTGCTGCCGCTCAACCTGCCGGCAGACGGCGCCAGCCGGGTGGTCGACTGCTTCTTCAACCCCGATGGCGAGGCCGACTTCTCCTCGGTGGCCGAGGCCCACCAGGCGTTGATCGACCAGGTGGTCGAGGTCGACGAGACGCTGATGGCGCGCTACCTGGAGCAAGGCGAGATCAGCCCCGAGGAGCTGCACGCACCGTTCGAGCAGGCCCTGCGCGAGGGCCACCTGATTCCCCTGTGTTTCGTCTCCTCGCGCAGCGGCGCCGGGGTCGAGGCCCTGCTGGACATCCTCGTGCGCCTGGCCCCCAACCCCACCGAAGGCAATCCGCCGCTGTTCCTCAAGGGCGAAGGCGAAGCCGCCAAGCCCTTTTGCGCGAAGCCCGATCCGCAGCGCCACGTGCTGGCCCACGTATTCAAGGTGGTGATGGACCCCTTCGTCGGCAAGCTCGGGATCTTCCGCGTGCACCAGGGCACGATCCAGCGCGATATGCAGCTGTACATCGGCGAGGCCAAGAAACCCTTCAAGGTCGGCCACCTGCTGCGCCTGCAGGGCAAGCGCTACGACGAGGTGACCCAACTGGTGCCCGGCGATTTCGGCGCGGTGAGCAAGGTCGACGAGCTGGAGTACGATGCGGTGCTGCACGACTCTCACGACGAGGACAGCATCCACCTCAAGCCGCTGGACTTTCCCGCGCCCATGCAGGGCCTGGCCATCGAGGCCAAGCGCCGCGGCGACGAACAGCGCATCGCCGAGGTGCTGCACCGCCTGCTGGCCGAAGACCCCTGCGTCAAGCTCGACTACCACCCCACCACCCAGGAAACGGTGCTGCGCGGCATGGGTGAGCTGCACCTGCGCTACCTGCTCGACCGCCTGGCCAGCAGCTACAAGGTCGAGGTGCAGACCCAGCCGCCGCGCGTACCCTACCGCGAGACCATCACCCGCGCGGCCGAGGGCCACAGCCGGCACAAGAAGCAGACCGGCGGCGCCGGGCAGTTCGGCGAGGTGTTTCTGCGCGTCGAGCCACTGGCCCGCGGCGCCGGTTTCGAGTTCGTCGACGCGGTGAAAGGCGGGGTGATTCCCTCGCAGTTCATTCCCTCGGTGGAAAAAGGCGTGCGTTCGGTGCTGGAGGCCGGCCCGCTGGCCGGCTACCCGGTCGACGACCTCAGAGTCACGGTCTACGACGGCAAGAGCCACGCCGTCGACTCCAAGGACATCGCCTTCCAGGCCGCCGGGCGCAAGGCCATGCTCGACGCCCTGCGGGCGGCCCGCTGCATCGCCCTGGAGCCCGTCGCCAGCATCGAGATCACCACCCCGGAGGCCAAGCTCGGCGACATCACCACCGACCTGGTCGGCCGCCGCGGCCAGGTGCTCGGCAGCGAGGCCCTGGCCCAGGGCCTGGCGCTGGTTCGCGGCCAGGTGCCGCTGGCCGAACTGGACGGCTACGGCGGCCGGCTCAAATCGATCACCGCCGGCCAGGGCGCCTACAGCCTGGAGCTGAGCCACTACAGCCAGGTGCCCCAGGAGGTCCAGCAGCGCCTGGCGGCCGGCTACAAGGCCGAGCAGGAGGACGACTGAGCCCTGCCCCGGCGCCATTCGGGCGGGGCGCACCGACGAGGAACGGCCCAGGCGATGAATGACCTTGCCTTGAACAGGTTGGCTACAGGCCAGCCGGTCGGTATCTGCCGACCTATCCCCAGATCGCCGGGACGACTCTGTGGATAAACTGTGCAGACGGGCGCCTAGCCCAGACGCCGCGCGGCCTCCCGTCAAGTGATTACTTTTTGAACTATTTCAACACGTTAGCCTAAGTGACTTAGGCACAGAATCTGTGGGCCGGGCTGTGGACAAGCTGTGTCGGAAGGCGCGCAGGCCGCCAGGAATGGGCGCTGACGGTGGCTGTACGCTTTCTGCTCATCGTCAGCCAGCGGGCCTTTCTGCTGCCGCCCTCACTCGGTCAGGTGCCAGCGGTGCAGGACCCGATGAATCAGCGGGCTGAGGAGGATGCCCACCGCCAGCAGGAACAGGGTATCGGCAAACAACCCATAGAAAGCGGAAAACCAGGCCAGCGCCGCGCCCCCGCCCTCGGCGACCGGCCCCAACCCACCGAGAATCGACAGCGCGCTGAGACAGGCGACCTCCAGCGGCAGGCCGGCGAGCAGGTAGAAACCGGCGATACCGGGCAGTAACGCCAGCACCAGGACCGAGCTGGCGTAGAGGAAGAATCGCAGCAGGCGCAGGGCGAATACCCTGCCCTGGGCCAACTCCTGGTCGAACTTCTCGAAACGCGCCATGCCGTGCCCTCCGTTGCACCTGTGTCACGTGGCCTTCGCCCAGCCGCGGCGGAGGCCGCGGCAAGCCCCGCCAGCGATTGTCGCAAAGGCCCTAGCGCCGGGCCAGTGCGGCTCGGCACCAGTCTTGGGTCAGGTCCCGGCTGGCGCCACTGAACGGTCGCCGCTTACCAGCTGCCGGTGTTGGCCATCGATGCCCAGGGCTCGGCCGGCGGCAGCGGATCGCCGGCCTGCAGCAGCTCGATGGAGATGTTGTCCGGCGAGCGCACGAAGGCCATGTAGCCGTCGCGCGGCGGGCGGTTGATGGTCACGCCCTGGTCCATCAGGTGCTGGCACAGGGCGTAGATGTCGTCCACCCGGTAGGCCAGGTGGCCGAAGTTGCGCCCGCCGCCATACTCCTCAGTATCCCAGTTGTAGGTCAGCTCCAGCTCGGCGCTCGGGTCGCCCGGGGCCGCCAGGTAGACCAGGGTGAACCGCCCCTGCTCGGACTCGCGCTGGCGCACCCGTTGCAGGCCCAGGCCGTCGCAGTAGAAACGCAGGGACGCCTCGAGGTCGGTGACGCGCACCATGGTGTGCAGGTATTTCATCTTAAGCTCCATAAATGATCAGCGGCGCACGCCACCAGTCAAGGCGACGGTCTTGTGCGAGGGTTCGCCGATGTGTGCAGACGGCCATTCTCGCCGAACTGCAGGCTGTCCGGCCAACTCAGGCGCGGGTCACGCGCCAGCGCTGCGGGCGTGACGCATCACAACCGCTTGAGCAGGGCCTCGGCGGCCGCCTCCGAGGAGGCCGGGTTCTGCCCGGTAATCAACAGACCGTCCTCGACCACATAACTCTCCCAGTCCGCGCCCCGCGAGTAGTCGCCGCCCTGCTGCTTGAGCATGTCCTCGAGCAGGAACGGCACCACTTCGGTCAACTCCACCGCTTCCTCTTCGCTGTTGCTGAAGCCCGTGACCCGACGCCCGCTGATCAGCGGTTTGCCGTCACCACCCTTGGTGTGCCGGAACACCGCAGGCGCATGGCAGACCGCGGCCACCGGCTTGCCGGCGCCGTGGAACCGCTCGATCAGGCCGATCGAGGTGGCGTCTTCGGCCAGGTCCCAGAGCGGGCCGTGGCCACCCGGGTAGAACACCGCGTCGAAGTCCTCGGCCTTGACGCTGCCGAGCACCCGGGTATTAGCCAATGCCTGCTGCGCGGCCTCGTCCTGCTTGAAGCGCTCGGTTGCCGGTGTCTGCGCGTCGGAAGTGTTGCTGTTCGGGTCCAGGGGCGGCTGACCGCCCTTGGGCGAGGCCAGGGTGATCGCGGCGCCCGCGTCCTTGAACACGTAGTAAGGCGCGGCGAATTCTTCCAGCCAGAAGCCGGTCTTGTGGCCGGTGTCGCCAAGCTGGTCGTGGGAGGTCAGGATCATCAGAATCTTCATGGGCATCTCCGCTGGAGGGCAAAACGCAGTCGCGCGCATGAGCGCTCGACGCGACGAAAGACCTGCAGCTTAAGGACAGGGATATGATTCGATAATTCAAAAGGTTTTATTTCTGGTATCGAAAATATGAATATCGTCAACAAGGATCTCAACCTGCTGCTGGTCTTTCATGTGGTCTACCAGGAGGGCAATGCCACGCTGGCCGCCGCCCGCATGGCCCTCAGCCAGCCGGCGCTCAGCCACAAGCTGAACAAGTTGCGCCATGAATTCGGCGACCCGCTGTTCGTGCGCGCCCCGCGCGGGCTCACGCCGACTCCCAGGGCCCACGAGCTGGCGCCGTGGGTCCAGCGCCTGGTTGGCGGGCTGGAGGCCTTCTATGACCATTGCGAAGGCCGCGACTTCCTCAGCCGCGCCGAGCACATTCACCTGTACACCACCGACTACATCGAACAGACCCTGCTACCAACACTGTTGCCGCACCTGCGTGCCCAGGCACCGGAACTGGTGCTGGTGACCCACAACACCCGCGGCCTGCTGCCGCGCGATGAGCTGGAGAAAGGCACCTGCGATATCGCCATCGCCGGCTTCTTCGCCAACCTGCCGGACACCTTCAAGCAGCAGCGCCTGCTCAGTGAGGACTTCGTGGTGTTGGCCTCGCGGCAGAACCGCCACATCGGCTCGAGCCTGACCCTGGACGCCTTCCTCCGCTGCGAGCACCTGCTGACCACCCTGACCGGCGACCTCAATGGCCTGGTCGACCGCGCCCTGGAAGCCCGCGGCCTGCAGCGCCGAATCGCCGCCGGCCTGTCCAGCTTCATCGCCCCCAGCCGCCTGATCCGCTGCACCGACATGCTGCTGACCTGCCTGCGCTCGATCGCCGAAGAGGCGGCTCGCCTGGACCCGGACCTGGTGATCCATCCCCTGCCCCTCGAGGTACCCCGGATCGAGGTGATGCAGATCTGGCATGCGCGCACGGACGCCGACCGCCTGCGCAGCTGGTTGCGCCAGCAGATCCAGCAGGTTGCCGCAGTCCTCGATCGACGCTGAGCGGAACGGCCCGGCTATCCCAGTTTCTGGTGGATGGCGCTGTGGATAAGCTGTGCAGATGTGGCGCCAGCCCCGGCGCCCAGAGGCCTCCCGGCGAAAGGCTATTTTTCGTGCAATTTCAACTAGATAACCTATTACTTAGGCACAGTATCTGTGGGCAGGGCTGTGGATAAACTGTGCCCATGGCGCGCTACGCCAGGTACGGCGCAGGTTGCCAGCCCTTGTACGTTTATCGCTCAGCGGCGGGCTGCGCCCATCGGGTCAGCCGATCCGTTCATAGCGACTCTGCACCAGGCCATTGGCAAAGGTTTGGGTGGCCATGTGGCGCCAGCGGATGTCGTGCAACAGCGCGCCGAACAGCGGAATGCCGCTACCGATGAGGATCGGTACCCGGGTGATGATCAACTGCTGTATCAGCCCGGCGCGCAGGAAGCCCTGGATAGTCTGCCCACCATCGATATACAGGTGCTTGGCGCCTCGCTGCGCCAGGCGCTCGATCAATTCCACGGGCGGACAGGCCATGACCTCGACAGTGGCAGCCAGCACCGCGGGGACCTCCAGGGTGCGGCGACTGAGCACCACCACCGGGGTGTCGCCATAGGGCCAGTCGCCGAAGGTCAGCACCTACTGGTAGGTACAGCGGCCCATCACCAGTATGTCGACGCTATCCATGAACGCCGCGTAGCCGTAGTCCTCGCCGCCCTCCTCGGCGCCCTCGGCCGGCAGCCAGTCGAGCGCGCCGTCGGTGCGGGCGATGAAGCCGTCGAGACTGGTGGCGATATAAACGGATGTTTTCAACCCTGCCTCCTCGTACCCCGCCATGCCGGCGCGCGGGCCAGGGGATAGCCCGTGGCGACCGCGCCCCCGCCGGGTACCTGCCCCTAATCTAGCAGCGCGCGAGCGCGCCGCTGCGGCGAGCCGCCCAAGGGTCGACCGAGACCGGACAAAGAAAAGCCGCGCCCGGGGGCGCGGCTCGCGGAGCGCCTCAGGCCACCTTGCGGGCCTGGGTGGAGACGTTGTTGTAGTACTCGATCAGGCCAAAGGTCTGCCCCGCGGCCAGGGCCGTCTGCACCTGGGCGGAGGACATGCCGTACTCCAGCTGCGCGTCGTTGACCTGCAGGTCGAGCTGCAGCGAACCGGCCTGGGCGTAGGCGGCATTCCACTCATCGATGGCGTCGTTCAGGTCGGCGAGCACCGCATTGAAATTGCTGCCGCTGGCGTCTGCCAGGGCGCTGCGAATATCGCTGACCGCCATGCCGACCTCGCTTTCCAGGGTTTGCCACTCGGCGAGAATCGCCTGCAGGCTGGTCTGGACCGCTTCACTCTGGCTGGCCAGGTCGGCGAAGTTGCCGGCCAGCACATGCAGGGTGGCGACGTCGGCGGTAATCCCGGTGATCTGCCCGAGCTTGGCCTGGATACTCGCCTGGTCGGCCTTGATCTTCTCGGCATCGAGGGCGATGTAGGTGGTGGCCACCGCCACTATCGGGCCGAGCACGAACCAGGTCAGGGCGCCTGCCGGCCAGAGCGCGATGGTCGCCGCCACCCCGAGGGTGAGGGCCACGCCGTCGGCGATGCCGAGTGCGACTATGGCGGCAGTGAGACTCTTGATGTCGGCCTTGAGCGCGGCGATATCGCTGTTGAGCTGGTCGATCTGCGCCTGATCGGCGCTGGCGTCCTGGGTCGACCTGTCGGCGATGGTCTGCAGCTGGGCGGCCATGTCCGGCAAGCTGTCCCGACTCTGCTGCAGGGCGGCGACGGCCCCGGCGATAAAGCTGGTGACCAGGGCCAGCTGGCTGGTCAGGGCGTTCAGATCCTGGTTGAGCATGGCCAGCGCGGTCGGATTGGACGGCTGCGCGATCAGGGTCTGCGCCTGGACCTTGGCGTCCTGCAGCACCTGGCTGATGATGGCGTTGTAGCCGAGCACCTCCTGGGGCACATCGAGCAACCTGGCCATCACCGAGTTGACCCAGTTCAGGGCCTCGCCGTTGGCCTGTTCGTAGGCACTGATGAATTCGTTCCAGTCGGGCGGATTCTGGTTGAGGGTGGGCAGGCAGGAGGTCAGCACGCTGGTCATCAGCGTGTTGACCTCCACCACGTTCTGTTTGTAGCTGGTCTGGGCCTGGGCCAGGGAACTGGCGTTGGCACCAATGGCGCGGGCGAGCGAGAGCATGGTGCGGTCCTCCTTGAGGGTGTTGCGGGTGTGTTCCTTCAACAGGGCTCAAGGGTAGATCAGTGACCGGGCCGCAAAAGACCGATTGGCGTTAACCCCCCTACCGGCAAATAGCCGTGGTCCATATAGGCCGCCCGCGGCTCCTCAGCTCGCCAGGCCTTCGGCCTTCAGCGCCGCCTGCACCGCCGGTCGCGCGGCGACGCGCTTGAGGAAATCCCGCAGTTCCACGCAGGCCGACAGGTCCAGGCCCAGATGCGGGGCCCAGCCGGCAATCACGAACAGGTAGGCATCGGCGGCCGTGAATCCGGTGCCGGTCAGGTAAGGCCGATCCTTGAGCTGTTGCGAGACCCAGCCGAACTTCTGCGTCACCGCGCCGGCGAACTGGTCGCGCGCCTCGGCGACCAGCTCAGGGTTGAACAGCGCCCCGGCGGTCTTGTGCAGCTCGGAGGTGATGTAGTTCTGCCACTCCATGACGCGGTAGCGCGGCATGCTGCCGGCCTCCGGCATCAGGTCGATGCGCCCGGCCAGGTCGCACAGGTACTGGTTGATCACCGGCCCTTCGGTCAGCAGGGTGCCGTCGTCCAGTTCCAGCGTGGGCACCGAGCCCTTGGGGTTGATCCGGTAGTAGTCACCGCCCTGCTCGGTCTCATGGTTAGCCAGGTCGACCCGTTCGAGCACGAAGGGCAGGCCGGTCTCCTGCAGGATGATATGCACGGCGAGCGAACAGGCTCCCGGGTAGTAGTAGAGTTTCATGGCGCACGCTCCTGAGTGGCGGTGGCGAGGCGAACAGCGCGACGGCGCATGATCGTCTTGGGCGGCGAAGTCAGACGGGCGGAAACTGCCGGCCGCGCACGACCGGCAGGCCGTCACCGACAAGCATAGTGCTTCTGGCTGGGCGCCCGGGACGATGAGTAGGCCGAGACGGCAAGGCCAGCCAAGGCCGCACAAGCACGCCGGCCAGGCACGCGAACGGCCCGGCGGGTGCTGAGAGAGCAGGAGGTTTTGAGCGCCACATCGGGACCGATGTGGCGCAGGCAGGGCGCGCTTTGCCGGGAGTCCGGCAAAGCGCTGGCGAGCGCCTTAGTAGTCGATGACCACGTCGCCCTGGGGCACGCTGCAGCAGGACAGGATGAAGCCTTCGGCGACGTCTTCGTCGGTGATACCGCCGTTGTGCTCCATGGTCACCTCACCCGAGGTCTTCATCACCTTGCAGGTGCCGCAGATGCCCATACCGCAAGCCTTGGGAATATGCAGGCCGAGCTTGGAGGCGGCCGCGTGCACGGTCTCGCCCGGATCGATGCGGATGCTCTTGCCGGTGGCCACGAACTCCACCTGGTGCTGGTCCGCCAGCGGCACCGGCGGCGCCTCGGCGGCCTCGGCAGCCAGCTCCTTGACCTCTTCACGGACATCGGCCGGCGTGGCGCCGAACGACTCTTCGTGATAGCGCTTCATGTCGAAGCCATTGCTCTCGAGCAGGCGCTTGACCGCGGTCATGTAGGGGGTCGGACCGCAGCAGAAGATTTCCCGATCCATGAAGTCCGGGGCGATCAGTTCCAGCATCTTCTGGTTGAGGTAACCACGGTAGCCGGCCCAGGCCTCACCCAGACCGTGCTTCTCGCAGATCACGTGCAGGGCGAAGTTGTTGATCCGCGCCGCCATGTGCTCCAGCTCGCGGTGGTAGATGATGTCCTTGGGCGTGCGTGCGCTGTGCACGAAGACCATGTCGACATTGGCGTTGGTGTCGTAGAACCAACGGGCCATGGACATCACCGGGGTGATGCCGACGCCGCCACTCAGGTACAGGACCTTGTCCGACGGGAAGTCCATGGCGTTGAACAGGCCGACCGGACCGTGCACCGGCAACTCATCGCCTTCCTTGAGGTTGTCGTGCAGCCAGTTGGACACCTTGCCGCCCGGCACCCGCTTGATGGTCACCGAGAAGCTGTACGGCACCGAGGGCGAGCTGGAAATGGTGTAGGAGCGCATGATCGGCTGGCCTTCGATCTCCAGCTCCAGGGTCACGAATTGCCCGGGCTTGAAGAAGAACAGCACCGGCTGTTCGGCCATGAAGCAGAAGGTGCGCACATCCCAGGTTTCCTGGATGATCTTGACGCAGCGCACCAGATGGCGGCCGTTGCTCCAGGTCTGGGTGGTAACCGGATTGAGGAAGTCGTTCGTCGTCATGGACGTCTCTCCGCGCACGGCCGGACATCGGCCTAATATGCGGCGGATTGTGCGTAACGACCGCCCCCGCCACTTACCTGTCAGCGACACTCACATACTTATCGCGACCTGCCGCAGAACACGCGGTTTGCAGCGTCGGAAACGGATGCCGCCATGTCGCCCATGGATAAGGTTAGCTTAGCGCCGCCATCCAAACTCAATTCCAGCCGAAGCAAATGGATAAGAGCGCACGCCCCCTTTATTTGCGCGCAGCAAAACGCCACTCGGCAGGCGATAATTGAGGGGTGCCACGCCGCCTTGCGTAGCAACCGAAACAGCCACTTTTTCCGGCGCAGGCAGCGAATGCTTCCGCCACTGAGGAGTTACCGATGGACGTCACTTCCACTCTGAGCCTGGGCGATCCACTAGAGCCCGCACGCAAGGCCACCGCCGAGATGCTGCACAGCCGCGAGCGCACCTTCTCGCTGCCGCAACCGTTCTACAACGACGAGCGCCTGTTCAAGGTCGACATGCAGGAGATCTTCCACAAGGAATGGCTGATCGCCGGCATGACCTGCGAGATCCCGGCCAAGGGCAACTTCCTGACCCTGCAGCTGGGCGATAACCCGATCCTCGTCATCCGTGGCGCCGAAGGCGTCGTGCACGCTTTCCACAACGTCTGCCGCCACCGCGGCTCGCGCCTGTGCACCAGCGACAAGGGCAAGGTCGCCAAACTGGTCTGCCCTTACCACCAGTGGACCTACGAGCTGGACGGCCGTCTGCTGTTCGCCGGCACCGAGATGGGCGCCGACTTCGACATGAAGCAGTACGGCCTCAAGCCGGTGCACTGCAAGACCGCCGGCGGCTTCATCTTCATCTCCCTGGCGGAGAACCCGCCCGCTATCGACGAGTTCCTCTCCGGTCTGGCCCACTACATGGAGCCCTACGACATGGAGAACGCCAAGGTCGCGGTGCAGAGCACCATGCACGAGAAGGCCAACTGGAAGCTGGTGCTGGAAAACAACCGCGAGTGCTACCACTGCAGCGGTTCGCACCCGGAACTGCTCAACAGCCTGCTGGAGTGGGACGACACCAACGACCCGCGCGCCGACCAGGCCTTCAAGGACCACGTGGCCGATTCCGCCGCCAAGTGGGAAGCCGAGAAGATCCCTTATCTGCACGCCGGTTACGGCCTGCGCAACCGCATCGTGCGCATGCCGCTGCTCAAGGGCACCGTGTCCATGACCATGGACGGCAAGCAGGGCAGCAAAAAACTGATGGGCCGCATCCAGAACCCGGACCTGGGCTCCATGCGCATCCTGCACCTGCCGCACTCGTGGAACCACTGCATGGGTGACCACATCATCAACTTCACCGTGTGGCCGGTCAGCGCCCAGGAGACGATCGTCGTCACCAAGTGGCTGGTGCACAAGGACGCTGTGGAAGGTGTCGACTACGACGTCGAGCGCCTGCGCCAGGTCTGGGACGCCACCAACGACCAGGACCGTCGCCTGGGCGAAGAGAACCAGCGCGGCATCAACTCCACCGCCTACCAGCCGGGCCCCTACTCCAAGACTTACGAGTTTGGCGTGGTCAACTTCCTCGACTGGTACAGCGAGCGCATGCTGAACAACCTCGGCGCAGAGCCAGCCCCCTACCTGAAGGGCGTCCCTGCCGAGTAACCGAGCTTCACCGGCGGGTTGGTCGCCCGCCGCAACTGGCTGCACACTGAGGCCCTGACGGGCACTTCCCAACCCTCCGGGCCCCAGGCCTTGGAGGGTTTTTTTATGGCTATGTACCAACGATGTGTTGCGAGTACTAATCTAAACGGCAGGCATCCAGTCAGGAGGTCCGTCGATCATGGATACTCAAGCCTTTCACCACTGGCTGGCTCAATTGAGCCAGCTCAGCACCCAGCAGCATTCCACCCTTCATCGAGCACTGCAGAACCCGCCGGCGACAGAAGTGCTCGATTGCCTGCCGGCACTGCAGCGTTGTCCGCATTGCCAGACCAGCGCGAAGCAGCTTTCGCCCTGGGGCTGGTCAAGAGGCCTGCGCCGCTATCGCTGCCGCAGCTGTCGACGGACATGCACCGCGCTGTCGGCCACAGGCCTTGCCCGCCTGCACTACCCCGAACGCTGGAAAGACTTTACCCAAGCACTGATCGATGGCCTTAGCGTGCGCAAGGCGGCCCAGGCATGCGGCATCAGCAAGAACACTGCTCTGCTCTGGAGGCACCGTTTCCTGGCGGCAGCCGCTGAACATCACGTCACGCATGAGGCAGGGGGTGTTGAAGCGGATGAGACGTTCTTTCTGGAACCCTTGAACGATCAGCTACGTTAGTCGCGGCCTGCCCGTAGACAAGGCCGGGCCAGCCTGACCCGCGGCACGGGGAAAGACCAAACACCGATAATGGTGGTACGCGACCGCAAGGGCCACACCGCTGACTTCAAGTCGGCCAGGCTCGATGCCAATCATGTGCGAGAGGCGTTGATGCCGCTGATCGACCGGGAGGCCGTGCTCTGCAGTGACGGGGCGGCGGTCTATGCCCGTTTTGCCCGGACACAGGGCACCACCCATCAGGTCGTGCATGCCCGCCCGGTCAGCGCGTACGCCAAGGCGCTTTCCATATCCAGGACGTCAACGCCTACCACTGCCGCCTGACGAGCTGGATGGCTCGCTTTCATGGCGTGGCCACCCGCCAACTCCCGAATTACCTGGGCTGGCGCCGCATGCTAGCGCGCTATCAGCGAAATATTCGGCCGGCTCACTGCATTCAGGAGGCGGTTGGCAAAACCCTGCAGCAGGCTATTTGTACATAGCCTTTTCTATCCCGCTCGCCCGGCCGCCTGCCGCCGCCCGGCGATACGCCGGCAAACGCTGCCATCCGCCCAAACGCAAAGACCCCACCATCAGGCGGGGTCTTGCTTGGCGCCATCGCCTGATGGTCCGGGGCCGTACCCGATCCCTTACCAGGCGGCAAGCGCCGGGTTTCGCACCAGCGGAACGAACACGTCGGCCTCGGTCTTTTCCTCGCGCGCCTTGGCCCAGCAGGTCAGCGCCACCATCATCGCGAAGCCGCCGACGATCAGCACCGGATAGGCGGCCAGGATCTCCGCCAACGAATACTTCCAGGACAGCGGCCGGCCGACCCCGAGCATGGCGGCATAGAACCAGGAGACCCCCGACAAGGCGCCGGCAAACAGCGCGAACATGCGCATGTTGAATCGCAGCGCCAGCAGCGAACCGGCCTTCTGCAGCGCCGGCAGCACCAGGCGATGGAGCAGGACGCCGTTGAAGGTCAGCAGGGTGACAATGGCGACCTTGGCCTGCAGCTTCGGATTCAGCAGGTAGGACAGGCCCTTCTCGGTGACATCGATCCAGATGATCGCCAACCCGGTTACCCACAGCACCCCGAGCGCCCAGGACACCGACCTCTGCAGGCTCTCCATATGCCGGGCATCTTGCAGGTGGGCCTTATCACCCTTTATGAGCTCGCGGACCATGGCCACATCGCTGGTCAGCACCAGGCCGATGGCCACGCAGCAGGCGATCAGATGGCCGTATACCGTGCCCATACGCAGGAACTCCATTGCCGCTGACTGACCGAAAAGCGAAAGGAGGAAGCTTGGTTCCATAGATGCAGATGCCTCATTTGAGAAATAGAGTCGAAGCGAAGCCCCAGCACAAGCTGGTGGATTCGAGCGGGTTAGCTCAATGAACGAGGGGCGACGAGGCAGCTACCGAGCGGCGGCCGCGCCATGGAAGAGGGGATCGGCAGACCGGACGGCTGGACCGACGGATGAATGCGGGCGCATTCGCTTACCGCTTTCGAAGCAAAAACTCTCGGCACATGGCTGACGCATGCGGGGAATTCTCCTGCGTTGGGTAATAGTGAAATCAGCGGGTCGCCGCGCTCACTTGCCGCGCATTATGCGGATAAAGCCCACGAATTGAACAAAATTTAACCAGCTCGCGACGAATGGTAATGGTTCCGTTTTCTCCATGCTCTGCTAGCCCCCGAGCCGACCGCTCTGGCTGCAGGCAGGCGAACAATCTCGTCCGTCCATGTGTTACCCCAGGCCTGCCTGGGTAACAGAACCGGGTAGTAGCACCACAAAATCGAGCCCAGGACTTTGCCCATCGCGCCGCAGCAAATCATCAAGTTACTGTTTTATAACGATAAAAAAATACTGGCACGGCAAATGCTTTCTCTAGTCGCACAAAAACAATAAAGCAAAAAGAAAAACGTCTCGGCTCTGCGACAACAAAAACAACAGGACAGAAGAGTCGCAAACAGATTTTTTTGGAAAGGGTGTGCGTTTCGGGGTCAGCCCCGCGACCTAGGCGATAAGAATAAAACTACCTCAAGGTAGCCCGCCGCTCGGGTCGGATCACCTGGTGACAAGACGCTGCCAGCATCCAAAAAAATACGTTTGCCCTTGATCCCCCCTATGGGATCGGACAAGACGGCTTGGAACGAGAACAAGAACAACAACCGTTCAACAAGAAAAACAAAGCACACCGCAATAGTTTGAAGGGGAGCCTAGGCTCCCCTTCGTGCTTTGTGCATGCCCCTCTGCCACAGCGCAGCGCACTTCCCCTCCCCGACCCCGTCAGCAGGCCCATTGCCCGCAGGCACCGAAGTGCTGCGCGCAATGAGACCTCGACCTGGCCACACGCCGCGGCGCGATCAGCTCGGCAGGTAGCGCTCCGCCCACTGGTGCGCGGCCACACCCTGTTCGATCATCTGCTCGATCTGATTCGGCGTGCAGCCCAGCTGCCCCAGCACGGCGCGGGTATCGTGGCCGTATTTCACCATCTTGCCGGGCAACCGTACCGACGCCCGTTGCAGGCGAATCGAGTTGGGCGCGATCAGCTCCACCCGGTGGCCACAGGGATGATCGGGGTATTCGATAAAGGCCACGGTCTTCGGCCCATTCAGATCGATGCCGGTGGCCTCGTTCATCAACGACGACTCGCGCAACTGGCTCATGCGCCCCAGGGGCTGACAACCGATATCCACCGGCGCCAGCAGGGTCTGCCAATGGCCCATCGTCTGGCTCCTGAACAGCGTCTCGAGGCACTGCTCGGCCGCCTTGTCGTCGGCGCTTTCCAGCTCGGGCAGCTGCAACACGCGCCCCAGGTCGGCCATCTGACGCTGGCGATCCAGCGCCAGGAACAGCCAGCCGTCCAGCGCCTGGTAGCAGCGGTAGAAGGCGTGGGCGCCCTTCACCTCGCGGCCGCTCGGTTCATCGAAGGCCCCCCGTCCGGCGTAGTCGTACATGAACGGCACCTGAATCAGTTGCCCCGCCGCCACCAGCGAGCTGCGCGCCACTGCGCCACCGTGGCCATGGGCGCGCCTGACGAGCGCGACGCCGATGGCCTGGGCGGCGCAATAGCCGCCCAGCACGTCGATGGTGCCGAAATGGGCATGTTCCTCCGGGGTCTCCAGGCCGCCGCCGAAGCGCGCCATGATGCCGGTGGTCGCCTGCACCAGGTCGTCGTAGCCCGGGTAGTTGCTGCGCGGCCCCGCCGTGGGCCCACCGAAGGCGTCGAACTGACAGAGGATCAGCTCGGGGTTGAGGCGCTGCAGGCGCTCGGCGGACAGTCCCAGGCGATCCAACTGGGCATCGCTGGCATTGATGGTGATCACATCCACCTGCGGCAGCAGCTTGTCCAGCAATGCCTGGCCCTGGGCACTCTTCAGGTCGAGCAGCACACTGCGCTTGCCCTGGTTGGCCTGCATGCCGAACACCGTGGTGTTCCAGGGGTCCAGTGCCGGCTGCGGCGGGTCGATGCTGATCACCTCGGCGCCGAAGCGGGCCAGGGTGCAGGCGATGGTGGGTCCGGCGATGACATTGGTCAGGTCGAGTATCCTGACGCCGTCCAGCCAGCCCTTGGCCGGGGCTTCGGGGTCGATCTGCGGCAGGCAGGCCGGGCGATCGCGCCAGCTCTCCAACAGCTGCAGCACCGTCGTGCGATCCTGATGCGGCACCTGGGCCGGCTGCTTGTCGACCACCGCGTCGTCACCCTGCAGCCAGCAGATGTTGCCCAGCTGGCGCATGAGGCCATAACGCGGGTCGTCAACCTCGAGCACGCTGCTCGACTGCAAGGCGTGCTCGCTGGCCAGCCACTCAGCGCTCAGCTGGTGAGCACAGCCCGGCACCCCGGCCTCGCCGAACAGGCGCTGCCATTCGTAGGCCGGCTTGCTCAGGAACGCCGCCTTCATCTTCTCGGAAACCAGGTCCGCCCACGCCCGCGACAGCGGGTAGGACAGCAGGGTGCACTCGGCGCCCTCGGGCCAGTCCGCCACGTCCAGGTAGGGACTGTGGGTCGGAATCCCCAGACCAGCGAGCTCGTCCCACAGGCCCAGCACCTTCAGGCAGGCGATGGGGTGGCGGGTATGGGAGCAGTTGACCGCATAGAAGGGCCGGCCGTCCTGGCAGACGTAGGTGCGATAGAAGGGATCGAGAAACTCCTGCAGGTCGGCATACTGCAGATTCAGCGGCAGGCCGTTGGTGCGCCGGCGCTCGATCTCGCGCTCGCGCAGCGACTTGTAGCGCTCCGACAGCCCCTCGATGTGCATGGAGTTGTAGGCCAGGCCCTCCATCAGCGCCGCGGCGATGGGCACCTCGATGCGCTCGCCCTGCCCGCTCTTGACCCGCGCGAAAAGCGCCAGGGTCACCGAGGTGGCGCCCAGCACCGAGGCGTAGGCCGAGGCCAGGGGCAAGGGCGAAAACGACGGGGTGATGCCCATCAGCACCCGGCTCAGGCCCATGTCGGTGAACTGCCCCACCGCCGCGGCGATGATGCCTTCCCAGGCCGGCAGGTGCGCATAGTCCTCATCCTTCTCGGAGAAGCCCGGCAGGGACAGGTAGACCAGCGCCGGGTTCAGCGCGCGCATCGCCTCGGCGCCCAGGCCCAGGCGCTCCATCACACCGGGGCGGAAGTTCTCCACCAGCACGTCGGCATGCCGGACCAGGTCGATCGCCAGCTGCAGGTCCGCCTCACTGTGCAGATCGAGGCTGATGCGCTGCTTGCCGCGGTTGAGGATGGCGTCGGCGGGGTTGTCCCAGCGCGGCCCCTGGGGCGGGTCGATATGGATCACTGCGGCACCCTGGTCGGCCAGCATCATCGCCACCGCCGGGCCGGCAATGTACTGGCCGAAATCGACTACCCGGTATCCGCTCAATGGACGCTGTCTGTTGGTTTGCATGGTACCTGCCGCCTTGGGATCGAAATGGAATCAGCAGCGAGCCTAGGAAATTGCCGCCCCGGCGCATATCGGATAGTTTCGCACTGGCCGTTCGATTTTTTTGTACGGGGCACCCGCGCCCCAGTCACGGCCCTCTGCTAATCAACGCCGGGGACCGCGATGGACCTGCAAGCAATCAAGACCTTCCTCACCCTGGCCGACCTCAAGCGCTTGAGCCTGTGCGCCGAGCAGCTGTGCCTGACCAAGTCGGCGGTCAGCGCGCGCATCAAGCAGCTCGAGGAGCAGCTGAACCAGCAACTGTTCCGGCGCAGCAACGAAGGCATGGACCTGACCCCCGCCGGGCGCCAGTTCTATCAGCACGCGATGGCCCTGCAGCAGCGCTGGCAACGGGCCAAGCGCGAACTGGTGCCGCGCGAAGGCAATGCCCGCTGGCTGCGTCTCGGCGCCCACCCGAGCCTGGCCACGGACCTGCTGTTCAAGTGGGGCAGCGCGCTGAACCGCCAGGACCCCGGGCTGATCCTCCATCTGGAGGCGGACTACTCCAGCGAGATCGTCCGCCAGGTGTCGGCCGGGGCGGTGGATATCGGCCTGATCTTCGTCGCCGACACCACCGCCGGCCTGGTGGTCGAGCAGGCCGGCGAGGACCGCCTGCTGATGGTCGCCAACGGCGCCACGGCGCTGGCCCAGGTGTCTGCGGACAACTACCTGTACATCGACTGGGGCTGGGGTTACAACGCCGCCCATTCCGAGCGCCTGCCGCAGCTGCAGAGCGGCCGGCTGAGCTGCGGCTTCGCCGGGCCCGGCCTGCCCTGGCTACTGGAAAACGGCGGCGCCGCCTATCTGCCGGAGCGTCAGGTGAGCGCCCTGCTGAAAAGCGGAACCCTGACCCGGGTGGAGGACGCACCGGAGTTCAAGCGCCCGATCTTCGTGACCTACGCCCGCGATGCCCTGGACGCCGCCCTGCTGCAACTGGCCCTCGACACCCTGGCCGAGGTCATCGACTCCGCCCATCCGCCGCACTGAAAGGACAAGGGCCGCCCTGAGGCGGCCCCTGCGGCGGAACGATCAGTCAACTAGCCCGCGCTTAGCCGTTATCCAACTGAGGCAGCGCCGGGGATTCGCTGACTTCGCTCGAGTCCATGATCAGCGATTTGAGCACACCCAGGGTCATCAGCAGGATCACCACACTGACCGGCAGCGCGGCGGCGATATTGACCGTCTGCAGCGCGTTGAGGCCACCGGCAACCAGCAGAACTGCGGCGACGCTACCGATCACGCTGCCCCAGAAAATGCGGAACAGCTTCGGCGGTTCCTCGTTACCCAGGGACAGGATGGTGGTCAGCACGAGGGTGCCGGAGTCGGACGAGGTGACGAACCAGCTGAGCAGCAGGAACACCAGCATGGCCGAGAGCAACCAGCCCACCACGCCGGTACCGGCGACGCCGTCGGCGGCGGTGAACAGCGCGGCCGGCAGGTTCCACTCGGTGACCAGCCTGACCAGTTCCCCGGTGCCGGCTCCGCCGGCGGCGTTCAGCTCCTGATACAGCGCCGAGCCGCCGAAGATGCCCATCCAGACGAAGATGATGAAGGTCGGCACGCAGAGCACGCCGATGACGAACTCACGCAGGGTACGGCCGCGGGAGATACGGGCGATGAACAGACCCACGAACGGCGCCCACGACAGCCACCAGCCCCAGTAGAACACGGTCCAGCCGTTCTGCCAGGCCGCGGGGCCCTCTTCCTCGGGGAACCACAGGCCCATCGGCAGGAAGTTGACCAGGTAGCTCCCCAGCGACTCGCCGAACATGCTCAGCAGCCAGGCGGTCGGCCCGCCGAAGAGGAAGAAGGCCACGACCAAGGCGGAGATGATGATGTTCCACTCGGAGATGATCTTGATGCCACGCCCCACGCCGGAAAGCGCCGACAGGATCGAGACGATGGAGATCAGGCCGATCAGCACCAGTTGGGTAGTGGTACCCGGATCGACGCCGACCAGGCGTTCCAGCCCCACAGCCATCTGGTTGACGCCCAGGCCCAGGGAGGTGGCGACACCGAAGACGCAGCCCAGCACGCCGATCATGTCGACGATGTGGCCGATCGGGCCATAGATGCGGTCGCCGATGAACGGATGCAGCGCCGAGCGCAGGGCCAGCGGCAGCTTTTTGCGGTAGGCGAAATAGGCCAGCGACAGGCCGACGATGGCGTACCCCGCCCAGCCGTGGAAGCCCCAGTGGAAGTAGGTGACCCGCAGCGCTTCCACCGCCCGGGCATGGCCCACGGCGGAGGCCCCGGCCATGTCGGCGTAGGGGTTGTTCGGATAGCCGAAGGCGCCGCTGTTATCCAGGTAGAAGATCGGCTCGGCCACGCCGAAGAACAGGATGCCGATGCCGATTCCGGCGGAAAACAGCATGGCGAACCAGGCCAGGTTGCTGAAGTCCGGCCGACTGTCGTCGTCACCCAGGCGCACGCTGCCGTAGCGGGTGAACACCAGCACGACGCAGACTGCGATGAAGAACCCCATCACCACCAGGTAGTACCAGCCGAAGACACTTTCAATCCAGCTGCGCATGGCGCCGAACAGCGAGCCGGCCAGCTCGGACGTGGTTCCAGCAAACAACACGAAGGCCAGTATCATGGCCGCCGAAGCGATGGTCATGCCCTTGTGCATGCCTTTGAAGAGCCCTGATTGACTCAGCAACTCCTCTTTGAACACGGTAGTGCCAGGGGCGCCACCGAACTGCTCTTTGACTCTCGACATTGACTCACTCTCCCAGGAGGGGCCGTAGCTAGTTGCGGTAATTGCCATTCATGCCGCGGTTGCTTGCGCGAAACGAAGCAACCTTTCATGCCACGGTGCAACCTCCTGGCCTCAGGCCTGTTGCCGCACAAGTCATTCAATATCTGCGGCAACAAGCCATTATCCACGGGCATCGCGCGGCTGTTTATCGTGCGATAAACGCCTGAAAGGCTTAGGGTTTTAGCAACTTTTGGGCCAGACGAAGTTTCGCTGGAGAAAGAACAAGACAGGCACGTTGAGAGGTTAGAAAACCGCCGCACAGAATAAAATCGACCCCTGATCCTGCTTGGTCTGTACGCGGTTTCCCTGAAACACAGGATGCCGAAAGCTCTATGCACAAAAGAAGTCGTCATCAGAACCTCGGACAGCGCAACAGGAACAGCAAAACTTCAACGCACGACAGCGCCTCGCCGCCATCGAAATAGCCGTGCTTGCAGTACCGCGCACCACTGCGGTGCCCGACTTCAGGCTGTGGCGGCTATCGGTGCACCACAGCTGCATGCCCAGCCGAGGTGCAACGGCCTGCCGGGCTTTAAGCGCCGTTTTAGGCGCTGTCCCTGGACGGTACGCCGAGGTTGTTCCGGCCAACGAGGGGAGGAGATAGACCGGCTGCGGGTGGCCCTGAGCAGCTCGCGCGAGAAACAGGGGAAGTGCCGAAACGACAAGGGCCGCCCTGAGGCAGCCCTTGTCATACAGCGTACAGCCCGCAGCGCTTAGGCGTTGTCCGCCTGCACCGAGCTTGGCGTCTCGGACACTTCGCTCGAGTCCATGATCAGCGACTTGAGCACACCCAGGGTCATCAGCAGGATGACCACGCTGAGCGGCAGGGCGGCGGCGATGTTGGCCGTCTGCAGCGCACTGAGGCCACCGGCGACCAGCAGTACCGCGGCGACGAAGCCGATCACCACGCCCCAGAAGATGCGGAAGATCTTCGGCGGCTCCTCGTTACCCAGGGACAGGATGGTGGTCAGCACCAGGGTGCCGGAGTCGGAGGAGGTGACGAACCAGCTGAGCAGCAGGAACACCAGCATGGCCGACAGGATCCAGCCCATCACGCCGGAGCCGGCGATGCCGTCGGCGGCGGTGAACAGCGCGGCCGGCAGATTCCACTCGGTGACCAGCTTGACCAGCTCGCCGGTGCCGGCGCCGCCTGCGGCGTTCAGCTCCTGATACAGCGCCGAACCACCGAAGATGCCCAGCCAGATGAAGATGATGAAGGTCGGTACGCAGAGCACGCCAATGACGAACTCACGCAGGGTACGGCCACGGGAGATGCGGGCGATGAACAGGCCCACGAACGGAGCCCACGCCAGCCACCAGCCCCAGTAGAACACGGTCCAGCCATTCTGCCAGGCTGCCGGGCCTTCTTCCTCGGGGAACCACAGGCCCATCGGCAGGAAGTTGATCAGGTAGCTGCCGAACGACTCACCGAACATGCTCACCAGCCAGGCGGTCGGCCCGCCGAACAGGAAGAAGGCGACGACCAGGGCGGAGATGATGATGTTCCACTCGGAGAGGATCTTGATGCCGCGGCCCACACCGGACAGCGCCGAAAGGATCGAGACCACGGAGATCAGGGCGATCAGCACCAGTTGGGTGGTGGTACCCGGGTCCACGCCGATCAGACGCTCCATGCCCACGGCCATCTGGCTGACGCCCAGGCCCAGGGAGGTGGCGATGCCGAAGACGCAGCCCAGCACGCCGAACATGTCGACGATGTGGCCGATCGGGCCGTAGATGCGGTCGCCGATGAAGGGATGCAGCGCCGAGCGCAGGGCCAGCGGCAGCTTCTTGCGGTAGGCGAAGTAGGCCAGCGACAGGCCGACGATGGCGTACACCGCCCAGCCATGGAAGCCCCAGTGGAAGTAGGTCACCCGCAGGGCGTCCACGGCACGCTCATGGCCCACCGCAGTGGCGCCGGCCATGTCGGCGTAGGGGTTGTTCGGGTAGCCGAAGGCGCCGCTGTTGTCCAGGTAGAAGATCGGCTCGGCCACGCCGAAGAACAGGATGCCGATGCCGATACCGGCGGAGAACAGCATGGAGAACCAGGCGAAATTGCTGAAGTCCGGGCGGCTGTTGTCGTCACCCAGGCGCACGCTGCCAAAACGGGTGAACACCAGCGTGAAACAGACCGCGATGAAGAACACCATGGCCACCAGGTAGTACCAGCCGAAGATGCCTTCGATCCAGCTGCGGGTGGCGCCGAACAACTTGCCGGCCAACTCGGTGTTGAAGCCGGAGAACAGCACGAAGGCCAGTACCAGCACCGCCGACACGATGGTCATGCCCTTGTGCATACCTTTGAAGAGCCCCGACTGGGCCAGCAACTCTTCTTTGAACACGGTGGTGCCAGGGGCGCCACCGAACTGCTCTTTGACTCTCGACATTTTCTTGATCTCCCGGGTGGAGTCGTAGCTCATTGTTGTAGTTGTCGTGCCTGTCGCCACTTCCTCGGCGTACCGAAGAAAACCTGCGTATAGCGGTGGCGCTTCCTGGCGCCGGGCCTTGCACCCCAGCAGTCGTTCGACTCCTGCGGTATTCGTCTGCCGCCCTGGCCTGTCGTGCAAGGCTGTTTACCCTGCGACTGACGCCTGAGCGGCATTGATTCTTTACAGCGTCTGCCTGTCCTGGCGGGTCTTGCTCAACCTGCCCCGCTTGCGAGGTCGCGCAGGGCGGCAGACGGATAACACACAAAACGATACGAACTGGATTGTTATGAAGATGCAACGCCACAGGAAGCAATAAAAAAACCGCCTATGCCCCCATTAAATTTATGACTGCGCCAGGAGGATACGCCGTATTTTCCAACCGCCCGGAAACAGGTCGTAATCAGCTCTCCCGACGCCGTAATCAGCGCTGCAGTACATGAATGCGTGACAGCAGTTCGTCGCGGTCGACGTAGCAGCCCTTGAAGTGCCGGGCGCCGCTGGTCGGATCGAACTCGGTGCGGGCATGCAGGGTGCGGCGGTTGTCGAAACACCACAGCTGCCCGGCCTCCAGCCGGCGCTGCACACGGAAGCGCGGTTCGCGGGTCATCTCGATGAAGCGCCGGTAGGCGCTGTACAGCGCCGCCATGCGCTCGACCGGCGCATCGAACGGGCCCTTGAGGAAGTTGCCCATGCGAATCTCGCTGACCGCCCCATGGGCGTCCAGGGCGATGATCGGCGCCAGGCAGCGGTAGTCGCTGGTGCGGCTCTTGTTACGGAATTCGATCGGGGTGTCGCACAGGGTGCGGAACAGTTCGGGCGCCTCCTGGTGCAGCGCTTCGGCAACGGCGAAGCCGTCGACGAACACGCTCTCCCCGCCCGTGGCGTCGTTGACCAGGCAATGCAGGAACTGCAGCCCGGGCTCCAGCTCGCGGGTCGGCAGGTCGGTGTGCAGCGGCAGGTTGAAGGAGGTGTAGGCGTTGCTGTCGGCATCGGCCTTGGACTGCACGTCGAACAGCACCCCGAAGTTGCTCTCGCGAATGAAGGAGATGCGCTTGGCCAGGGTCGGCAGCACGTCCTCGCTGGTCGGCACGCCGAGCAGCTGGGTCAGGCCGATGTCGCGCACCGCCACCAGCCAGTGCAGCAACGCACTGTCATCCGTCATTACCGCCTGGTAGTCGAACTGCGGCAGCTGCTCGTTCATCTCGGCGCCCCACAGGCGGCTGTGCGGGCGCTGGGCGCGACGCTCGGCGCGCGAGGCCTCGTCATAGGCGTGGGCCCGCAACCAGCCGGGGTGAAAGCGGCTGTGATGGCCATCCTGCCAGTCGATCAGCAGGTGGCCCTGCTCGTCGATGCGGGTGCGCTGCGGGTGCAGCTGCTCCGGCACATCGACGATCTCGAACAGCTGCTCGCGGGTCACGCTGTATACGCACTTGCTGCAGGAGCAGTTGTCGCGCAGCCACTGATGGTGGAAGGGACTGACGCGACCGTCGCTCCAGACCGTCTCCAGCGCGTCCGCCGCGGCTTTCACCTCGACCAGATCGGCGCTGACCGGGTAGCTGCGCCAATCGGCGATCGGCGGGTTTTCCAGGGCAGTATCTACAGCGTTCATTGCGATCTCCTTGCGGGATGCGGACAAGCGTTGTGATGGTTAGCGGACGCCGACGGGCTAGGCCTGGGCCCGCACGGGCGGCAGGCCGATGGCGCTGCCGACGCAGGCCGGCTGCGCCAGGCCGCGATGGGCCTCGGCCAGCGCCAGCACCTGCTGCATCACCTGATCGTCGAAAGGCGCCGAACGGCCGCTGACGGTGTCGATGTTCATCAGCATCTGCTCGCTTTCCGCCAGCGAGGCCGCGACGCCCGGACGGTGCAGGCTGTGATGGATGTGCAGGCGCTTGCGGTCCTGGGCGAGCAACTGGGTGCGCACCTCGACCTGCTCACCCAGCTTGACCTCGTCGAGGAAGTTCAGGTGGCACTCCAGGGTGTACAGGGTGTGGCCGGTGCGCGCCCGCCCGGCCTCGTCGAGGCCCAGGTGATCCATCAGGGCGTCGGTGGCGTAGCTGAAGATCAGCAGGTAGAAGGCGTCGCGCAGGTGACCGTTGTAGTCCACCCACTCGGGGAGGATCGCGGTCTGGTAGGCGGTCAGGGGTTGCGCACTGGACATCGGTTTGCTTCCTCGGGCGGGCGCCTGTTCTGCTCCCGCCCCGTGATTAGTGGGTCATTGCCGGCGCCTGGGTCAGGCGTTGGCCAGGGTATGGGTATCGCCGTCGACGCTCAGGGCCTGGCCGGTGATCTTGGCGCCGGCTTTGGAGCTGAGGAACAGGATCATGGCGGCGATATCCTCGGGGTCGATAAAGGTCTTCAGCGAGCACTGGCTGACGTAGGCCGCGCGCACCGCTTCTTCGCTCTTGCCGCTGGCCTTGGCTTCGCGCGCGATGACGCCGTCCATGCGCGCGCCGCTGATCGATCCCGGGCAGATGGCGTTGACCCGGATGCCATGGTCGCCGACTTCCATGGCCAGCGACTTGGACAGGCCGGTCACCGCCCACTTGGCCGCCGCATAGGGCGTGCGCAGGGGATAGCCCATGATTCCGGCGGTGGAGGAAATATTGATGATCGAACCACTGCCCGCCGCCTTCATCAGCGGCAGGGCCTGCTTGCAGCAGTAGAAGGTGGAGTGCAGGTTGACGTCGAAGGTGGCGCGCCAGGCCTCGCTTTCCAGGCCCTCGAGATGTCCGGCCGGACCGGCGATGCCGGCATTGTTGACCAGCACGTCGAGACCGCCGAGCACGGCCTGGGCCTCGGCGAACCAGCGGTGGACCTCGGCCTCGTCGCCAATATCGACGAGCGAGCCACAGAGCGCCGGGTGCTCGCCGAGCAGGGCCTCGAGCGCCTCGGCATTGACGTCGCAAACGTGCACGCGGGCGCCGGCGGCCAGAAATGCCAGGGCCGTGGCCCGGCCGATGCCCGAAGCACCGGCACTGATCATCACTCGCTGCTGTTGTAGATCGTCGAACATGGCGCGCTCTTCCTCGAATTATTGTTGTGGTGGTCTGCCGCCGGGCGGATGGTCCCCGGCCAGGGCCAGGGACCAGTACCTCAGTCGGCGAAGTCGAAGCCGTGCTTGGCCTTGGTGGCCTTGATCGCGTCCATCACCGCCATCAGGCAGTCGTCACGATAGCGCTCCAGCTCGGCGATGCTGCGCTCGCCCTGCTGCACCGCGGTGCCGTCCACCACGCTGTCGATCAGCTCGTCGGTCAGCTCCGGGGCCTCCAGGTAGGTCCAGGGCAGCTTCAGAGCCGGGCCGAACTGCGACATGAAGTGGCGCATGCCGGCGTTGCCGCCGGCCAGGGTGTAGGTCAGGAAGCTGCCCATGAACGACCAGCGCAGGCCGGCGCCGAAACGGATGGCGTCGTCGATCTCGCCGGTGGTGGCCACGCCGTCATTGACCAGGTGCAGCGACTCGCGCCACAGCGCCTCGAGCAGGCGGTCGGCGATGAAGCCGGGGACTTCCTTGCGCACGTGCAGCGGGCGCATGCCCAGCGCGGTGTAGATCTGGATGGCCGCCTGCACGGCCTCGGGCGCGGTGTGCTGGCCACCGACCACTTCCACCAGCGGCAACAGGTAGACCGGGTTGAAGGGGTGGCCGACCACGCAGCGCTCGGGATGGCTGGCGTCGGCGTAGAACTCGCTGGGCAGCAGCCCAGAAGTGCTCGAGCCGATGATCACGTCCGGGCGCGCGGCGGCGCTGATCTTGGCGTGCAGCTCACACTTGAGCTCGAGGCGCTCGGGGGCGCTTTCCTGGATGAAGTCGGCGTCCTTCACGCACTCTTCGATGGTGGCGACGAAGCGCAGGCGCTCGGGCGAGGCGCCGGGCGCCAGGCCCTTCTGCTCCAGGGCCGGCCAGGCGTTGGCGATGCGCCCGCGCAGGGCCTCTTCGGCGCCCGGTGCCGGGTCCCAGGCGACCACGTCGAGGCCGTGGGCCAGGGCGCGGGCGATCCAGCCGGCGCCGATGACGCCGGTGCCGAGGGCGGCGAAGGTTTTCAGTTCGGTGACAAAGCCCATGATGGTACCTGCAGGGTTACCCGGACAGCGTCCGGGGTGGGGATTCGATCGGGCCCGGTGACGTTCCGGGCCGCGAGTGGGTGACGGCGCCTCAGCCGCGCGGCTTGAGGCCCATCTTGGCGCGGCCCTCGGCCGGAGTCAGAGCACGGCCGCCCATGCGCTGGATGATCTCGATGGCGCGTTCGACCAGGGTGCCGTTGGTGGCGTACACGCCCTTGTCCAGCCAGATGTTGTCTTCCAGGCCGACCCGCACGTGGCCGCCCAGCAGCATGGCCTGGGCCACCATCGGCATCTGCATGCGGCCGATGCCGAAGCCGGCCCACTTGGCGCCCGCCGGCAGGTTGTCGGCCATGGCCTTCATGGTGGTGGTGTCGGCCGGCGCGCCCCACGGGATGCCCAGGCAGATCTGGAAGATCGGGTCGTCCAGCAGGCCTTCCTTCATCATCTGCTTGGCGAACCACAGGTGGCCGGTGTCGAAGATCTCCAGCTCGGCCTTCACGCCCAGCTCGGTGATGCGCTTGGCGCCGGCCCGCAGCTGCGCCGGGGTGGCGACATAGATGTAGTCGCCGTCGCCGAAGTTCAGGGTGCCGCAGTCAAGGGTGCAGATCTCCGGACGCAGCTCCTCGATGTGGGCCAGGCGGGTCAGCGGGCCGACCAGGTCGGAGCCGAGGCCGAATTCCATCGGCTGCTCGCCCGGACCGATTTCCAGGTCGCCACCCATGCCGGCGGTGAGGTTGATGATCACGTCGGTGTCGCTTTCGCGGATGCGCTCGACCACCTCGCGGTACAGCTCGATATCGCGGCTGCCCTTGCCGGTCTTGGGGTCACGGACGTGGCAGTGGGCCACGGTGGCGCCGGCCTTGGCCGCCTCGATGGCGGCATCGGCGATCTGCTTCGGGGTGACCGGGACGGCCGGGTTCCTGCCAACGGTGTCGCCGGCGCCGGTCACTGCACAGGTCACGATTACTTCGTAGTTCATGTTCTTGGTCCTTTCATTCGGGCGTGAGGGGACCGTGCGCGGCGATGCGCGCACGGAAAGTCTGGTTTTAGGGGGTTACTGCAATTTGGTGGTGACAGCGGCCAGGGCCGGCTGCCCATCGAGGGTGGTCACACCTTCGAGGAAGGTTTCAACCACCTGCGGATTGGCCTTGAGCCACTCGCGGGCGACCTTGTCCGGCGACTCGCGGGCCATGATCGGTTCCATCAGTTGGCTTTCCTGGGCCGCGGTGAACTTGAGGTTGGTCAGCAGGCGGTCGACGTTCGGGCAACGCTGGGCGTAGTCCGGGGCGGTGACGGTCCACACGGTGGCCAGGCCCTCGTCGGCGCCGAACACATCCTCGCTACCCGTCAGGTAGGTCAGGTCCATCTTGATGTTCATCGGGTGCGGCTTCCAGCCGAAGAACACCACCGGCTTGTTGTTCCTCACCGCACGCCCGACCGCGGCGAGCATGGCCGCCTCGCTCGACTCGATCAGCTCGAAGCCGCCGAGGCCGAACTGGTTGCTGTCGATCATCTTCTGGATGGTGGTATTGGCGCCGGTGCCCGGGTCGATGCCGTAGATCTTGCCGTCCAGCTGGTCCTTGAACTTGGCGATGTCGGCGTAGGTTTTCAGGCCGGCTTCGGCGGTGTAGCTCGGCACCGCCAGGCTGGAGATGCCGTCGGCCAGGCTCGGCTGCTCCTTGACCTTGACCGCGTTCTTGTCGAGGAAGGGCTGGATGTTGTCATCCATCAGCGGCTTCCAGTAGCCGAGGAAGGCGTCGATCTGCTTCTTCTGGATGCCGGAGAAGATGATCTGCTGGGAGGCCTGGGTCTCGGTGGTCTTGTAGCCGAGGCTCTGCAGCAGCTCGGTGGCGACGGCGGTGGTGGCCACCACATCGGTCCAGCCGACGGCGCCGAGGCGCACGGTCTGGCAACTGGCGTCCTCGGCGGCCATCAGCGAGGAACTGAACAGGGTGGCCAGGCAGCAGCCGGCGACGAGCTTGAGACTTTTCATGGTGGCGCCCTCTTTTGAGCTTTGCGGTTCTTCCGCGTTCTTGTTCTGCAAGCCGGGCTTCGCGTCCCCGGCCTGCGGCAATCAGCCGCTGCACGCATCATTACCCAGCAAAGCCCCCGCTCATTCGCACTAGAACGACCAGCTGTTGAACCAAAGCGACTTTGCCAGTTGCACTTGCGCCGGATCTGCCGTTTAGTTGATGGCGACAACCGCCGAAACCGCCCCATGCCCCAGACCTTCCAGTTCCTGCTGATGCCCGGCTTCTCGATGATGGGCCTGATGTCCGCCGTCGAACCGCTGCGCGCGGCCAACCGCTTCAGCCGCGAGCTGTTCCGCTGGCGCCTGCTCAGCCAGGACGGCGAGGCGGTGCAGAGCAGCGGCGGCATGTCGCTCAACGTCGACGGCGCGCTGGAGATGCCGGCCAGCGCCGACAGCCTGTTCGTGGTCGCCGGCTACGACCCCCTTGAGCACTTCAACAGCCGGCTGGGCGCCTGGCTGCGCCGCGCCGAGCGCGAGGTGGCGGTGCTGGGCGGCATCGACACCGGCAGTTTCGTCCTCGCCGAAGCGGGGTTGTTCGGCACCGAGCGCCTGACCCTGCACTGGGAGGCCATCAACGCCTTCAAGGAACGCTACCCCCTGCTGCAGGTGACCCAGGAGCTGTTCGAGATCGACGGCAGGCGCATCACCAGCGCCGGCGGCACCTCGAGCCTGGACCTGATGCTGACCCTGATCGGCCGCGACCACGGCCCCGAGCTGGCACTGAACGTATCCGAGCAGTTCGTCCTGGGCCGCATCCGCACCCGCCAGGACCACCAGCGCATGCAGATCGCCAGTCGCTACGACCTGCACAACAAGAAGCTGGTGCAGGTGATCGGCGAGATGGAACGCAACAGCGAAGAGCCCCTCAGCTCCCAGGCCCTGGCCGAACTGGTGAAGATCACCCCGCGCCAACTGGAGCGCCTGTTCCGCAAGCACCTGAACGAGACGCCGTCGAACTTCTACCTCAACCTGCGCCTGGACAAGGCCCGCCAGCTGCTGCGCCAGACCGACCTCAGCGTGCTGGAAGTCGGCCTGGCCTGCGGCTTCGAATCCTCGTCCTATTTCTCCCGTTGCTACCGCACGCGCTTCGCCAGCTGCCCCAGCCAGGACCGCCACGAGCAACCGACCGCCGAGCGATAGGCCCCGCGGCGAGCGGACGCCAGTAAATACGCCGGCTGCGGGCGGATCCCGCCTTGTTCGCTGGCGACGCCTTATCCGAACGCGACACGGCATTGACGCTTTCGGCAATACCCCAGTCGTTTTTGCATCGGGTCCCCCCGCCCCCAAGGAATATGCTGCCCCCAACGCGCCAACAGCGGGTTAGGCGCCACTAAACCAAGAGGGGACAGCCTGATGAGCCCAGCCGAAGTACACGCCGACAGCATCGTCATCGACGGCCTGATTATTGCCAAGTGGAACCGTGAACTCTTCGAAGACATGCGCAAGGGCGGCCTGACTGCGGCCAACTGCACCGTTTCGGTCTGGGAGGGCTTCCAGGCCACCGTCAACAGCATCACCGCCAGCAACAAGCTGATTCGCGAGAACAGCGACCTGGTGATCCCGGTGCGCACCACCGCCGACATCCATGCGGCCAAGGCCCAGGGCAAGACCGGCATCCTCTACGGCTTCCAGAACGCCCACGCGTTCGAAGACCAGATCGGCTATGTCGAGGTGTTCAAGCAGCTCGGCGTAGGCATCGTGCAGATGTGCTACAACACCCAGAACCTGATCGGCACCGGTTGCTACGAGCGCGACGGCGGCCTGTCCGGCTTCGGCCGCGAGATCGTCGCCGAGATGAACCGTGTCGGCATCATGTGCGACCTGTCCCACGTCGGCAGCAAGACCAGCGAGGAAGTCATCCTCGAGTCGAAGAAGCCGGTGTGCTACTCGCACTGCCTGCCGTCCGGCCTGAAGGAGCACCCACGCAACAAGTCCGACGAGGAACTGAAGTTCATCGCCGACCACGGCGGCTTCGTCGGCGTGACCATGTTCGCGCCCTTCCTGGCCAAGGGCATCGACTCGACCATCGACGACTACGCCGAAGCCATCGAGTACGTGATGAACATCGTCGGCGAAGACGCCATCGGCATCGGCACCGACTTCACCCAGGGGCACGGCAAGGAATTCTTCGAATACCTGACCCACGACAAGGGCTACGCCCGCCGCCTGACCAACTTCGGCAAGATCGTCAATCCGCTGGGCATCCGCACCGTCGGCGAGTTCCCGAACCTGACCGAGACCCTGCTCAAGCGCGGCATGTCGGAGCGCACCGTGCGCAAGGTCATGGGCGAAAACTGGGTGCGCGTCCTCAAGGACGTCTGGGGCGAATAAGCCCTCCTTTCTACTTACCGCGACCCTCTCCCACAACGGGAGAGGGGGCTAGACCACCGAATTCTGGAGTTTGAAGATCATGGCAAAACACGCCCCTGAAATGCCCATCGAAGTCGACAGCGAAACCGGCGTCTGGACCACCGACGCCCTGCCGATGCTCTACGTACCGCGGCACTTCTTCGTCAACAACCACATCGGCATCGAGGAAGTGCTGGGCGCCGACGCCTACGCCGAGATCCTCTACAAGGCCGGCTACAAGTCCGCCTGGCACTGGTGCGAGAAAGAAGCCGAATGCCATGGCCTGTCCGGCGTTGCGGTGTTCGAGCACTACATGAAGCGCCTGTCGCAGCGCGGCTGGGGCCTGTTCAAGATCCAGTCGATCGACCTCGACAAGGGCACCTGCGAAGTGCGCCTGGATCACTCCGCCTTCGTCTACGTCTACGGCCAGTGCGGCCGCAAGGTCGACTACATGTTCACCGGCTGGTTCGCCGGCGCCATGGATCAGATTCTGCAGGCCCAGGGCAGCAGCATCCGCACCGTCGCCGAGCAGGTCTACGGCGCTTCGGAAGAAGGCCACGACCACGGTCTTTTCGTCGTCAAGCCGCTCTAAATCGAGGAACGAGTCATGGCCTTCGAAGCAATGTTCCAGCCGATCCAGATCGGCAAACTGACCATCCGTAACCGTATCGTTTCCACCGCCCACGCCGAAGTCATGGCCACCGATGGCGGCATGACCACCGAGCGCTACGTCAAGTATTACGAAGAGAAGGCCAAGGGCGGCATCGGCCTGGCCATCTGCGGCGGCTCCTCGGTGGTTTCCATCGACAGCCCGCATTCCTGGTGGAGCTCGGTGAACCTGTCCACCGACCGGATCATCCCGCACTTCCAGAATCTGGCCGACGCCATGCACAAGCATGGTGCCAAGATCATGATCCAGATCACCCACATGGGCCGTCGCACGCGTTGGGATGGTTTCGACTGGCCGACCCTGATGTCGCCGTCCGGCATCCGCGAGCCCGTGCACCGCGCCACCTGCAAGACCATCGAGGTCGAGGAGATGTGGCGCATTATCGGCGACTTCGCCAAAGCTGCAGGACGGGCCAAGGCCGGCGGCCTGGACGGCGTCGAGCTGTCCGCCGTGCACCAGCACATGATCGACCAGTTCTGGTCGCCGCGCGTGAACAAGCGTACCGACGAATGGGGCGGCACCTTCGAGGGCCGCATGAAGTTCGGCCTGGAAGTGCTCAAGGCCGTGCGCAAGGAAGTCGGCGACGACTTCTGCGTGGGCCTGCGTATCTCCGGCGACGAGTTCCACCCGGACGGCCTGTCCCACGAGGACATGAAGCAGATCGCCAAGTACTACGATGACACCGGCCTGCTCGACTTCATCGGCGTGGTGGGTTCTGGCGCCGATACCCACAACACCCTGGCCAACGTCATCCCGAACATGAGCTACCCGCCGGAGCCCTTCCTGCACCTGGCGGCCGGCATCAAGGAAGTGGTCAAGGTCCCGGTGCTGCACGCGCAGAACATCAAGGACCCGAACCAGGCCACCCGTATCCTGGAAGGCGGCTACGTCGACATGGTCGGCATGACCCGCGCGCACATCGCCGACCCGCACCTGATCGCCAAGATCAAGATGGGCCAGATCGACCAGATCAAGCAGTGCGTCGGCGCCAACTACTGCATCGACCGCCAGTACCAGGGTCTGGACGTGCTGTGCATCCAGAACGCCGCGACCAGCCGTGAGTACATGGGGTTGCCGCACATCATCGAGAAGACCACCGGCGCCAAGCGCAAGGTCGTCGTCGTCGGTGGCGGCCCGGCCGGTATGGAAGCGGCCCGCGTGGCGGCCGAGCGTGGCCACGACGTGACCCTGTTCGAGAAGAAGGATGCGCTGGGCGGGCAGATCACCACGGCCTCCAAGGCACCGCAGCGCGACCAGATCGCCGGCATCACCCGCTGGTACCAGCTGGAACTGGCCCGCCTGAACGTCGACCTGCGCCTGGGCACTGCCGCGGACGTGGCGACCATCCAGGACCTGCGCGCGGACATCATCGTGCTGGCCAACGGCGGTCATCCGTTCCTCGAGCAGAACGAACACTGGGGCTCGGAAGAAGGCCTGGTGGTGAGCGCCTGGGACGTGCTGGACGGCAAGGTCGCACCGGGCAAGAACGTGCTGGTGTACGACACCATCTGCGAGTTCACCGGCATGTCGGTGGCGGACTTCCTCGCCGACAAGGGCGCCCAGGTCGAGATCGTCACCGACGACATCAAACCGGGCGTGGCCATGGGCGGCACCTCGTTCCCGACTTTCTACCGCAGCATGTACCCGAAAGAAGTGATCATGACCGGCGACATGATGCTGGAAAAGGTCTATCGCGAGGGCGACAAGCTGGTGGCAGTGCTGGAGAACGAATACACCGGCGCCAAGGAAGAGCGTGTGGTCGACCAGGTGGTGGTGGAGAACGGCGTGCGTCCGGACGAAAGCCTCTACTACGCACTCAAGGAAGGTTCGCGCAACAAGGGCCAGATCGACGTCGAAGCACTGTTCGCGATCAAGCCGCAGCCGTGCCTCAGCGAAGCCGGCGACGGCTACCTGCTGTTCCGCATCGGTGACTGCGTGGCTCAGCGCAACACCCACGCGGCGATCTACGACGCACTGCGCCTGTGCAAGGACTTCTAAACCTGCACGCATGACTCCCTCTCCCCCGGGGAGAGGGCGGGGGTCGAGGGTTCTGGCAGGCATTGCCAGAACCCTTCGCCCTATCCCTCTCCCCGCCGGGGCGAGGTGACTGGATTGACGCCGCTCTCAGGTCCCGGCAAGGAGACCAAACGATGTTGAACACCATTCTCCCCATTCTGCTGTTTGCCGCACTGGCCCTGGCCGTGCTCGGCGCAGCCAAGCGCTTCCTGATGTGGCGCCGCGGCAAGCCGGCCCAGGTCGACTGGATCGGCGGCCTGATGGCCATGCCGCGCCGCTACCTGGTCGACCTGCACCACGTGGTCGAGCGCGACAAGTACATGTCCAAGACCCACGTGGCCACCGCCGGCGGTTTCGTCCTGGCGGCCGTGCTGGCGATCCTGGTGCACGGTTTCGGCCTGCACAGCAAGCTGCTCGGCTATGCCCTGCTGGCGGCCACCGTGCTGATGTTCGTCGGCGCCCTGTTCGTCGCCAAGCGCCGCCGCAACCCGCCGGAGCGCCTGTCGAAGGGTCCGTGGAATCGCCTGCCCAAGAGCCTGCTGATGTTCTCGGTGAGCTTCTTCATTGCCACCCTGCCGGTGGCCGGCATCCTGCCGGCCGACTTCGGCGGCTGGATCCTCGCCCTGATCCTCGCCGTCGGCGTGGCCTGGGGTGTGTCCGAGCTGTTCTTCGGCATGACCTGGGGCGGGCCGATGAAGCACGCCTTCGCCGGTGCCCTGCACCTGGCCTGGCACCGCCGCGCCGAGCGCTTCGGTGGCGGTCGCTCCACCGGCCTCAAGGCGCTGAACCTGGACGATGTCAACGCCTCCCTGGGCGTGGCAAAGCCCACCGATTTCACCTGGAACCAGCTGCTGGGCTTCGACGCCTGCGTGCAGTGCGGCAAGTGCGAGGCGGTGTGCCCGGCCTTCGCCGCCGGCCAGCCGCTGAACCCGAAGAAGCTGATCCAGGACATGGTCATCGGCCTGGCCGGTGGCACCGACGCCAAGTTCGCCGGCAGCCCCTACCCGGGCATCCCCCTGGGTGAACACGGCGGCGGCCCGCACCAGCCGATCGTGGTCCAGGGCGGCAAGGGCCTGGTCGAGGCCGACACCCTGTGGTCCTGCACCACCTGCCGCGCCTGCGTCGAGGAGTGCCCGATGATGATCGAGCACGTCGACGCCATCGTCGACATGCGCCGCCACCTGACCCTGGAAAAGGGCGCCACCCCGAACAAGGGTGCCGAGGTGCTGGACAACCTGATCGCCACCGACAACCCCGGCGGTTTCGCCCCGGGCGGTCGCCTGAACTGGGCGGCGGACCTCAACCTGGCCCTGCTCAGCGACAAGCAGGAAGCCGAGGTGCTGTTCTGGGTCGGCGACGGTGCCTTCGACATGCGCAACCAGCGCACCCTGCGCGCCTTCGTCAAGGTCCTCAAGGCAGCCAACGTGGACTTCGCCGTGCTCGGCCTGGAAGAGCGCGACAGCGGTGACGTGGCTCGCCGCCTGGGCGACGAGGCGACCTTCCAGCAGCTGGCCAAGCGCAATATCGCGACCATGAGCCAGTACCGCTTCAAGAAGATCGTCACCTGCGACCCGCACAGCTTCCACGTGCTGAAGAACGAGTACGGCGCCCTCGGCGGCCACTACGAAGTGCTGCACCACAGCACCTACATGGAAGAGCTGATCAGCGGCCAGAAGCTCAGCCTCGGCCAGCACAAGGGCGGCAGCGTCACCTATCACGACCCGTGCTACCTGGGCCGCTACAACGGCGAGTACGAAGCGCCGCGCAGCGTGCTCAAGGCCATCGGCATCGAAGTGAAGGAAATGGAACGCTCCGGCTTCCGCTCGCGCTGCTGCGGCGGTGGCGGCGGCGCCCCTATCACCGACATCCCCGGCAAGCAGCGGATTCCCGACATGCGCATGGTCGACATCAAGGAGACCGGCGCCGAACTGGTGGCCGTTGGCTGCCCGCAGTGCACCGCCATGCTCGAGGGCGTGGTCGAGCCGCGGCCGCAGATCAAGGACATCGCCGAGTTGGTCGCCGACGTGCTGCTGGAAGCGCCCGCGCCGACCAAGCAGCCGGCGCCCGTCAAGCCTGAAGCCCTGGAGGTGCATTGATGAGCGACATTATCCGCCGCGACCCCCGCGCCGAATGGATCGCCCGCAACCGCCTGCACCCGCTGCACGCGGCCATGCAGGTGGCGCAGACCAGCTGGATGGGCCCCAACGGCGTCATCCGCAAGAACCCCCACGCGGTCGGCTTCATCGGCCCCAACGGCATCAAGCGCATCGACCGCTCCGGCGCCCAGCAGGGCGGCAGCCAGAAGCGCGCAGCGGCCACCGCCGCGGTGCAGCTGCCGCTGCACGCGGTCGAGCAGCCGGCGTTCTACATCGCCGTGGTCCCGGACATGATCGGCGGTCGCCTGTCGGCCCACGACAAGGACCTGCTCGGCCTGGCCAACAAGCTCGCTGGCGCCGACGGCGCCGTGGTCGCCGTGGTGTTCGGCGAGCATAAGGAGAGCGCCTTCGACACCGCCGGCGTCGACCGCCTGCTGCAGATCGACGGTGAAGCCTTCGACGGCTACGCCCCGGAACAGCGCGTGCTGGCCCTCAGCGCGGTGGAAAGCCAGCTGTCGCCGCGCCACTGGCTGCTGCCCGACAGCCGCACCGGCGGCGGCGAGCTGGGTCGCCGCCTCGGCGCCAAGCTGGGCGAGCGCCCGGCTACGCGGGTCTGGCAGGTCGCCGACGGCCAGTGCATCGGCCGCGCCGGTGCCGGCCAGCAGGACCTGGCGCGCCAGGCGCCACGGCTGATCCTGGCCGCCGCCGAGTGCGCCGAGCCGGTCAGCGACACCCGCCACGAGGTGCGCACACTGGAACTGGAGGGCAAGGTCGCCCACAGCCTGCCGCGCATCGAGGACCTCGGTGCCGTCGCCGTGGACCCGGCGCTGATCCCCATGGCCGAGGCCGAGTTCATCCTCTCCGGCGGCAACGGGGTCAAGGACTGGACGCAGTTCCACAAGGCCGCCGAAATTCTCGGCGCCACCGAAGGCGCCTCGCGCGTGGCGGTGGATGACGGCTTCATGCCGCGCAACCGCCAGGTCGGCGCCACCGGCACCTGGGTCACCGCACGGGTCTATATGGCGGTGGGCATCTCCGGCGCCATCCAGCACCTGCAGGGCATCGGCGCCTGCGACAAGGTGGTGGCGGTGAACATGGACCCGGGCTGCGACATGATCAAGCGCGCCGACCTGTCGGTGATCGGCGACTCCGCGGCGATCCTTGCGGCGCTGATGGAGAAGGTCAACGCCTATCGCCAGGGAGGTGCCCGTGATGCGGCCTGACGCACTCGGTGCCCGGATCAGCTCCGGGCCGTTCGCAACTTTTTCCCGGATCGACTCCGGGCTACGGGTGAGCCATGACTGACTTGAACATCATCACCCTGGTTTCGGTCGGCGCCCACCCGACTTCGGGCCGCGCCCGTCGCGCCGAACAGGATTCCCGCGCCGTCGAGCTGGGCCTGCGCCTAGCCGGCGACAAGCTGCAGGTGCTGCACGCCGGCGATCCCCAGGAGGAGGCCCTGCGCGCCTACCTGGGCATGGGCCTGGCGGAGATGGCCGTCCTCGAACAACCCAAGCAGGCCGATGCCCTGCCAGCCCTGGCCCACTACCTGGAGGAAGCCGGCGCGCAACTGGTGCTGACCGGCAGCCAGGCGGAAACCGGCGAAGGTTCCGGCATGCTGCCCTTCCTCCTGGCCGAACGCCTGGGCTGGCCCCTGGTGGTCGGCCTGGCCGAGGTGGAGAAGGTGGAGAACGGCGTGGCTCAGGTGCTGCAGGCCCTGCCCCGCGGTCAGCGCCGCCGCCTGCGGGTGCGCCTGCCGTTCCTCGCCAGCGTCGACAACGCCGCCCCGACCGCCCGCCAGAGCGCCTTCGGCCCGGCCCGTCGCGGCCAGCTGCGCGCCGAGGACGTGGCCATCGTCGAAGACGAGCTGCTGGCCGAAGCCAAGCTGCAACCGGCGCGCCCACGGCCCAAGCGGCTCAAGGTGATCAAGGCCAAGACCGGCGCCGAGCGGATGAAGGCGGCCACCGCCAAGGCCTCCGGCGGCGGTGGCAAGGTGCTCAAGGATGTCTCGCCACAGGAAGGCGCCGAGGCTATCTTCAACCTGCTGATCGAAGAAGGTGTGCTGCGCTGAGCGCAGCCGACGAAGGAGACCCCGGACCATGATGCATGCCGACCTGATCGACCAAGAGGACTTCCGCGACCGCCTGGTGGCGATCGGCCTCTCCATACCGCCCGGCGTCAGCGCCGAGCAGGCCTGCGAATACGCGGTACAGGGCCTCAGCCCGGACCGTGCGCAGGCCCTGCGCCGGCTGGTCGAGGAGCTGCTGGGTGGCAATGCCACCCTGCTGCCGACCGTGCGCGAGGCCATTTCCCGGCACCTGCTGCCGGCCCTGGCACCGCGCTGAGTCTCGGCAGTCGGACATGAAAAAGGGGCGCATGGTGCGCCCCTTTTTCATTGCTCGGTCGCCAGCTATTGCTGGCGATGCGGGTAGAGTTTGACGCTGGCGAAGGTCGACTCGCCCTGGGCACGGGTCAGTGCGGTCATGGCGGTGGACGAGGACGGCCGCATCAGGTCTTCCGGCATCGGCACCAGGGCCACCACGCTGGCCGAGGTCTGGCCGGCGCGCTCGTCGCGCGGCGGAATGCCGAAGTACTCGCGGTAGCACTTGGAGAAGTGCGGGGTGGAGACGAAGCCGCAGACCGAGGCCACTTCGATGATCGACATCGAGGTCTGCTTGAGCAGCTGGCGCGCGCGAATCAGCCGCAGCTTCAGGTAATAGCGCGACGGCGAGCAGTGCAGGTATTTCTGGAACAGGCGCTCGAGCTGGCGGCGTGACACGTCGACGTAGCAAGCCAGTTCGTCGAGGTCGATCGGCTCCTCGAGGTTGGCCTCCATCAGCGCGACGATCTCCTGCAGCTTCGGCTGGTTGGTGCCGAGCATGTGCTTGAGGGGCACGCGCTGGTGATCCTGCTCGTTGCGGATGCGTTCGTAGATGAACATCTCGGAGATTGCCGCGGCCAGTTCACGGCCGTGCTCACGGCCGATCAGGTGCAGCATCATGTCCATCGGCGCGGTGCCGCCGGACGAGGTATAGCGGGTACGGTCGATGGAGAACAGGCGGGTGCTGATGGCGGCGCGCGGAAAAGCTTCCTGCATCGCCGCGAGAAACTCCCAGTGCACGCTGCAATCGAAGCCATCGAGCAGGCCGGCCTTGGCCAGCGCCCAGCTGCCGGTGCACACGCCGCCCAGCTGGCGACCGTGACGGGCCTGGACCTGCAGCCAGTGCAGGTGCTCGCGGGTGACGCTGTGCTGGATGTCGACACCGCCGCAGACGATGATCGTGTCCAGCGCCGGGGCGCTTTCCAGGCTGGCGTCCGGGGTGATCTGCAGGCCGTCGCTGGCGCTTACCGGCAGGCCGCTCTGGGTCAGGGTGTACCAGCGGTACAGCTCGTTGCCGGAGAGCTGGTTGGCCATGCGCAGGGGTTCCACGGCAGAGGCCAGGGAAATCAGGGTGAAGTTGTCCAGCAGCAGGAAACCAATGGACTGGGGAGCACGGTTCTGGGGCTGCGCCCCTTGGTTGGACTGCGACATCAGAGAAACCCTCACGCTTAGCACGAATTCGAGCCTTCATAGCGAGGCTCTTCATTAGTCTTGTTGTTCTGGTATGTGACATACCCAGACCGGTATGAATCACAAGGCAAACGCCGTGCCTAAGTTAATTGGCTGTTCAATAAAAAATGAACAACATCCAATCCACGTGCCATTCAGCCTTCTCAGGAGCGACAGAAGCGTCCTGCTTGCGACGGTTTTCCACCCGATCTGTGGGTCGACTGAGCATTTCAGTAGCACCATGGGTGCGACGGATTGTCACTCTACCCAACACGTGGGTAACACCGGTAACGGACCAACGGTCGAAAAAACGACCCCTCGGTCAGTCGGCGCGGGCCAGATTCCGACCGCCGGTTGTGCCATCGAGCAAGAGCGCAACCCTTACCGATGCACCAATCGGGGGCGAACACTCAGTGTGCCGCCCCCGATTCGTTCCACTTGGAGCCTAGCAGGTCGTCAGCACTCGACCGCGCTGACCGCCAGGCCACCGCGCGAGGTTTCCTTGTACTTGTCGTGCATGTCGGCACCGGTATCGCGCATGGTGCGGATCACCCGGTCGAGGGAGATGAAGTGCTCGCCATCGCCGCGCAGGGCCATCTGCGCCGCGTTGATCGCCTTCACCGCGGCGATCGCGTTGCGCTCGATGCACGGCACCTGGACCAGGCCACCGACCGGGTCGCAGGTCAGCCCGAGGTTGTGCTCCAGGCCGATCTCGGCGGCGTTCTCCAGCTGCTCCGGGGTGGCGCCGAGGATCTCGGCCAGGCCCGCAGCGGCCATCGCACAGGCCGACCCGACCTCGCCCTGGCAGCCCACTTCGGCGCCGGAGATCGAGGCGTTCTTCTTGCACAGGATGCCCACGGCCGCGGCCGCCAGCAGGTAGTCGACCACGTCGGCCTCGCTCACCGCCGGACTGAAGCGCACGTAGTAGTGCAGCACCGCCGGGATGATGCCGGCCGCGCCGTTGGTCGGCGCGGTGACCATGCGCCCGCCGGCGGCGTTTTCCTCGTTCACCGCCAGGGCGAACAGGTTGACCCACTCCATGCCGCTCAGGGTCGAGCCGATCACGTTGGGTTTGCTCATTTCCTGCAGACTGCGGTGCAGCTTGGCCGCGCGGCGCTTGACGTTGAGGCCGCCGGGCAGGATGCCTTCGTGCTTCAGGCCGTTGTCCACGCAGTCGCGCATGGCCTGCCACAGGCGCATCAGACCGGCACGGATCTCCGCCTCGCTGCGCCAGGCCTTCTCGTTTTCCATCATCAGCTGCGACACGCGCAGGCCGTGCTGCTTGCACAGGCGCAGCAGCTCGTCACCGCTGGAGAAGTCGTAGGGCAGCTGGGCGCTGTCCTGGTCGAGCTGCCCGGCGCTGGCCTGCTCGGCGTCGACCACGAAGCCGCCACCGATCGAATAGTAGGTGTCGCTGTGCAGCTCGCCGCCTTCGCCGCAGAACGCGGTCAGGGTCATGGCGTTGGGGTGATAGGGCAGGTTCTCGTCCAGCAGCAGCATGTCGCGCTGCCAGTCGAATGCCACCGGCAGGCGGCCGTCCAGCTGCAGCTGGCCGCTCGAACGCAGTGCCTCGATGCGCGCGCCGATCTGGCTCGGGTCGATGCTGTCCGGCCACTCGCCCATCAGCCCCATGATCACCGCGTTGTCGCTGCCGTGGCCGACCCCGGTGGCCGACAGCGAGCCGTACAGGCGCACCTCGACGCGCCCCACGCGCTCGAGCATGCGCCGCTCGCGCAGGGCACCGACGAACAATGCCGCGGCACGCATGGGGCCAACAGTATGGGAGCTGGAAGGCCCGATACCGATCTTGAACAGGTCGAACACACTAATAGCCACGACAATCTCCTGAGCTGGGTCCTGCAACGACGCCATCATCGAGATTTCGCCAGGACCGCGAGGTCCCACACCGACTCACCCGTATCCAAATCCGTCAGCCGTTCGCGGTACCGCCCAACGGACGCACCAGGCGAGCGTGACCCAGTGCACATTTCGCCGCAAGAACGACGCAATCCGCGACAGAAGCGTTCCGTATGCGACCCAGCGCATAGGCAGCAATCAAATTACGGCGCCATGATCCAGGCGCCCATGGGCGGCCCGCAGCGAGTCGCCGCACCTCGCTCAGGGCCACATACCCCGCCTGCCTCGCCGCGGCAGGAAGTCCGTCAACGGTGACCTGGATACGCCCATGAACCTGCACAAGAACTACCTCCTGGCAGCTGCACTGAGCCTTCCCCTGCTGGCCCAGGCGGCAGACCCCGCCGCCTGCGACCGGGTGCGCCTGGCCGACGTCGGCTGGACCGACCTGATCGTGACCAACGCCGCCACCCGCCTGCTGCTCAGCGAGCTCGGCTACCGCACCCAGATCAAGCGCCTGTCCGTGCCGGAGACCTACGACGCCCTGCGCAACAACGACCTCGATGTGTTCCTCGACCTGTGGCTGCCCAGTTCGGAGAAGGGGGTGCGCCCCTACCTGGACGACGGCTCGATCGAGTTGCATGCGGTCAACCTGGAGGGCGCCAAGTACACCCTGGCCGTCAACCAGGCGGGCTACGACGCCGGGATCAAGAGCTTCCAGGACATCGCCAAGTTCAAGAAGGCGCTGGGCGGCATGATCCACGGCATCGAGCCGGGCAACAGCGCCAATCAAACGATCCAGCAGATGATCGAAAAGGAAGCCTTCGGCCTCGGCGGCTTCAAACTGCTGGAGTCGAGCGAGTCGGAGATGATCCTGCACGTAAAACGCGCCGAGCACCTGAAAAAACCCGCGGTATTCCTCGGCTGGGAACCCCACCCGATGAACAACCAGCTGAACGTGAACTATCTGCCGGGCGGTGACGACTACTTCGGCCCCAACCTGGGCGGTGCCACCGTCTATACCGTGGTGCGCAAGGGCTACGCCAGCCAGTGCCCGAACCTCGGCCGACTGTTCGCCAACCTGCGCTTCAGCCTGCAGATGGAGAATGACCTGATGGAGGCCATCCTCAACCAGAACACCACCCCCCGGCGCGAGGCCAAGGCCTGGCTGAAAGCCAACCCGCAGGTCCGCGCGCAGTGGCTGCAGGGCGTTACCAAACGCGACGGCAGCCCAATCGACGGCAACTAGTCGTAGTTTATTTCAAACACTCCAGGTTCACCTCCAGGCCCCGCCATACGCCGCCTACACCCCGCGATAGGGCCTCTCGACCGTGCCGAGCACGGTCGGGCGCCTTGGCCAAAGGGTCAGGAAGTCTGTTAAGGTTTTTTTAGGCAGGCGCCATGTCGTCGCCCAACACGTCAACGTCGCAAACTGATAATTGCGACGTCTTGAAGCCTATATCGTTGAGTCAGCCGATCTCGTCGCTGCCCTCTCCCCAGGAAGTTGGCAGACCGGAGCCCCCCAGCTCTGGACCGAAAAAGATAAGTGCTGGCGCCCCTGCTTTTAGGCGCTGGTCCAACAAGAAAATTCGGATGTACGTGCATCTCGATGCAGAGATGTGATTTCCCAAAGGATTGGGCTTCGTAACACTGCCAGAGGGTTTGGAAAGCAGTTTGCAGCACGGCACAGCAAGGTTCACTCACCCACGCACTCGATTTGCGCCCGCGACTGCCCTGGCAGCTGGAGCGTCACCCCGATCGCGTCCGAGCCCCCTGCCCCACCGCACTGCAGAGTGTTGCCCAAACCCGGAAATCATGACCACCCACACAGGCAAGAACAGTCGGCATCACCTGACGAATGGCCCGAGGGCGTTCATCAGGTTCCATGTAGCTGGTCTGGATGTCTACTGAAGGGGAAACCTCCCATGAAGTCTGGAAAGATCGTCGTCGAGAACCTGTACAAGGTTTTCGGCCAGAACCCACAAGAAGCCATCGACCTGCTCAAGCAGGGCTGGAGCAAGGACAAGATCCTCGCCGAGAAAGGCGCCGTCATCGGTGTCAGCGATGTGTCCTTCAGCGTCGAGGAGGGCGAGATCTTCGTCCTCATGGGCCTCTCCGGCTCGGGCAAATCGACCCTGATCCGCCTGATCAACCGCCTCATCGAGCCCAGCGCCGGCGACGTCTACATCGACGGCCAGAACGTCGCCAAGATGGCCAACGCCGAACTGGTCGACCTGCGCCGTCGCGACATGAGCATGGTCTTCCAGTCCTTCGCCCTGATGCCCTCGCGCAGCGTGCTGGACAACGCCGCCTTCGGCCTGGAAGTGGCAGGCGTCGGCCGCAAGGAGCGCGAGAAGCGCGCCATGGACGTGCTCGCCCAGGTCGGCCTGGACACCTTCGCCCACAAGCACCCCCACGAGCTGTCCGGCGGCATGCAGCAGCGCGTCGGCCTGGCCCGCGCCCTGGCGGTGGACCCCTCGATGATGATCATGGACGAGGCCTTCTCCGCCCTTGACCCGCTCAAGCGCCGCGAGATGCAGGACCTGCTGCTGGAGCTGCAGAAGACCCACCGGCGCACCATCATCTTCGTCTCCCACGACATCGAGGAAGCCATGCGCATCGGCAGCCGCATCGGCATCATGGAAGGCGGCAAGCTGATCCAGGTCGGCACCCCCCAGGAGCTGGTCGACAGCCCGGCCAACGACTACGTGCGCAACTTCTTCGACACCGTCGACACCAACCGCTACCTCACCGCCGGCCAGCTCAAGGCCGACAGCGTGCCGACCTACGTGCACAACGGCGTGGCCCCCGACGCCAACAAGGTGTGCCAGGAACTGCAGGCGCTGGACAAGCACTACGCCTTCATCGTCGACGGCGAGAAGCGCTTCTGCGGCTCCATCAGCCTGGAGAAGATCGCCCTGATGGTCGACGGTAAAACCCAGTGCGGCCTGGAGCTGGACGTGCTCAAGCGCATCGATCCAGTGCCTGAAGACATGCCTCTGGATCAGGTGATCGAGCGCCTGGTGGACAACGAGGGCCCCATCCCGGTAGTCGACGCCAACGGCCTCTACAGCGGCGCCATCAGCAAGGGTCGCCTGCTCAACCGTATGCAGGGAGAATGACATGAGCGACAAGAAACTCGACCTGGGCAGCTGGGTCAACGACGTGGTCCAGCACCTGCTGGACAACTACAGTGGCGCCTTCGACAGCATCGGCAGCGTGGTCGCCGGCTTCTCCGAGGGCGTCGAGGCCCTGCTGATGCTGCCGCCGGCCTGGCTGCTGATCGCCATCTTCGTCGGCCTCGGTCTGTGGCGCATCGGCTCGCGCTTCGCCGTCTTCACCGCCGTGTCCTTCATCCTGATCGTCATGACCGGCTTCTGGGAGCAGACCGTGGTCACCCTCGGCCTGACCTTCTCCTCGACCCTGATCAGCCTGCTGCTGGGCATCCCCCTGGGCATCTGGGCGGCGCGCAGCGAGCGGGTGGCGACCACCATCCGTCCGGTGCTGGACTTCATGCAGACCATGCCGGCCTTCGTCTACCTGATTCCGGCGGCCATGCTGTTCGGCCTCGGCCGCGTGCCGGGGATCATCGCCACGGTGATCTTCGCCATGCCGCCGGCCGTGCGCCTGACCAACCTGGGTATCCGCCAGGTCAACAAGGAAATCGTCGAGGCCGGCCAGTCGTTCGGCTGCACCGGTCGCCAGCTGCTGTTCAAGGTGCAGCTGCCCAACGCCATGCCGTCGATCATGGCCGGGGTCAACCAGACCATCATGATGGCCCTGTCGATGGTGATCATCGCCTCGATGGTCGGCGCCGGCGGCCTGGGCAACGACGTGCTGGCGAGCATCCAGCGCCTGGATATCGGTCTAGGCTTCGAGAGCGGCATGGCCGTGGTATTGCTGGCGATCATCCTCGACCGCATCACCGAGAGTTTCGGCACCAAGCAGACGGAGATCCGCAGCGGCCTGATCAGCTGGTTGCATGCAAAACTGCAGCGCCAGTGACCTCCTCACCTTTTTCCATTCATACAGGGAGTCATAAATGAAAAAGTTCAAGACCATCGCCGGCCTAGGCCTGCTGACCTGCGCCATGGCCCAGGCGGCCTGGGCCCAGGAACCGGAAAGCTGCAAGCAGGTGCGTTTCGCCGAGATCGGCTGGGCCGATATCGCCGCCACCACCGGCGTGGCCATGACCCTGACCGAAGGCCTGGGCTACCAGCCGCGCAAGATCATGGCCTCGGTACCCATCGCCTTCACCGGCGTGCAGAAAGGCCAGATCGATGTATTCCTCGGCTACTGGGCCCCGTCGATGGACGCGGTGATCGAGCCCTTCACCAAGGACGGCGGCGTCAAGGTGCTGCCGGCACCGAACCTGGAAGGCGCCAAGTACACCCTGGCAGTGCCGACCTATACCGCCGAGGCGGGCCTGAAGAGCTTCCAGGACATCGCCAAGTTCAAGGATCAGCTGGGCGGCAGGATCTACGGCATCGAGCCGGGTAACGACGGCAACCTGCTGATCGAGAAGATGATCAAGGGCGACCAGTTCGGCCTCGGCGGCTTCCGCATGGTCGAGTCCAGCGAAGCCGGCATGCTGGTCCAGGTGCAGCGCGCAGTGCGCAAGAATGAGCCGGTGGTGTTCCTTGGCTGGGCCCCGCACCCGATGAACACCCAGTACGACATCACCTACCTGGATGGCGGCGATGACGTATTCGGCCCGGACTACGGCGCGGCCAAGGTCTACACCGTGGTCACCCCGGACTACGAGGCACGTTGCGCCAACGTCGGCAAACTGCTGAACAACCTGCAGTTCAACGTCGCCATCGAAAGCCAGCTGATGGAGAAGGTGCTGGAGAAGGAAGATCCGGTCGAGGTGGCGAAGAACTGGATCAAGGCCAACCCGGAGATTCTGGACAAGTGGCTGGCCGGCGTCACCACCTATGACGGCAAGGATGGCGTGGCCGCGGTGAAGAAGCACGTCGGCCTCTAAGAACCCGTCCGTAACACCCACAGAGCCGCGACTCACCTCGCGGCTCGAACACCAGTCGCGACCCAGGCGCTGAGCGCTCGAGTCGCGACCGGCGCAGTACCCGCAATCAGAACGAGCCAGTAACACCAACAAGAACTGAAACTCACCCTGACGGAGTTACACCTATGCGCAAACTGAAATCCCTCATCCAAGGCCTCGGCGTTGCCGCCCTGGCGGTGGGCATGTCCACCGCCATGGCTGCCGACAAGCCCACCCTGACCTTCGGCTTCGTCAACGGCTGGGACGACAGCGTCGCCACCAGCTACCTCGCCGCCGAGATCATGGAAAGCAAGCTCGGCTACGACGTCGAGCTCAAGCCCCTCGAGCCGGCCATCATGTGGCAGGGCGTGGCCCGTGGCGACATCGACGGCCTGCTCTCCGCCTGGCTGCCGGTGACCCACGGCGAGTACTACGCCAAGTTCAAGGACCAGCTGGAAGTGCTCGGCACCAACTACAACGACGCCAAGATCGGCCTGGTCGTGCCGGACTACGTCGAAGCCAAGAGCATCGCCGACCTGAACGCCACCAAGGCAGCCTACGACGGCAAGATCACCGGCATCGATGCCGGCGCCGGCATCATGCGCCGCACCGAGGAAGCCCTCGAGAAGTACCAGCTCGACTACAAGCTGATGCCGAGCTCCGGCCCGGCCATGGCCACCGCTTTGGCGCGTGCCATCAAGAAGAACGAAGCCATCGTGGTACCGGGCTGGGTGCCGCACTGGATGTTCGCCAAGTGGAAGCTGCGCTTCCTCGAAGACCCGATGGGCGTCTACGGTGAATCCGAACACGTCGACTCGGTAGTCAACCCGAGCTTCAAGGAGAAGGCTCCGGAAGCGGTCGCTTTCCTCAAGAAGTTCAACTGGACCAGCGAGGAAATCGGTGCGGTGATGCTGGCCATTCGCGACGGCGCCAAGCCGGAGCAGGCCGCCAAGGACTGGGTCGCCAATAACCCCGAGCGTGTCGATTCCTGGCTGAAATAAGCCACCTCAGCGACATGAAAAAGCGGGCCTTGGCCCGCTTTTTCTATTTTGCAGCCCGGTGCTTTCAAGTCGCCCGCCCCGCGCGGCGCAACGGGCCGCCGCCGGCGGGGGGCCGCCAGCGCCGGCACTTGTCCCCTCCCCCGCCAGCGGTCATGTCGGCAGCATCCGCCATGAAAGCACCGCCCCTACGTGGCAGACTGTCGGCACTCGTCGCTCCCGACAGCGACCCACGATTAGCTCAAGAAGACCAGGAGTACCCATGACTTGGACCGTGTATCTATCCGGTGAAATTCATACCGACTGGCGTCAGCAGATCATGCAGGGCGCCAAGGAGCAGGGGCTGGCCATCGAGTTCAGCTCGGCGGTGACCGACCATGAGTCCAGCGACGCCGCCGGCGATGTGCTGGGCGCCGAGAGCCAGGCGTTCTGGCGGGATCACAAATCGTCCAAGGTCAACGCGATCCGCACCAAGACCCTGCTGGAGAAATGCGACATCGCCGTGATCCGCTTCGGCGACCAGTACAAGCAGTGGAATGCTGCCTTCGATGCCGGCTACTGCGCCGCCCTGGGCAAGCCCTACATCACCCTGCATGGCGAGGACATCGTCCACCCGCTCAAGGAAGTGGATGCCGCGGCCATGGCCTGGGCGCAAAGCCCGGAGCAGGTCGTCGAACTGCTCAAGTACATCGTCGCCAAGGCCTGACGCCCACCGCCACGCGCGCACATATCCCGAACCGACAACCCGTCACCAAAAGCGCGTTCTTTATTGATCACTCAATAAAGAACGCCCTAGACTGCCGCCATCCCCGAAAAGCCTTGTTGCTGGAGAAACCGATGCCCAAGGTCGGAATGCAGCCGATTCGCCGCTCGCAGCTGATCGCCGCCACCCTCGAAGCCGTCGACCAGGTCGGCATGGGCGATGCCAGCATCGCCTATATCGCCCGCCTGGCCGGCGTGTCGAACGGCATCATCAGCCATTACTTCCAGGACAAGAACGGCCTGCTCGAAGCCACCATGCGTCACCTCATGCAGGCGCTGAGCAACGCGGTACGCCAGCGCCGTGCGGCCTTGCAGGACGATACGCCGCGCGCGCAACTGCGGGCGATCATCGACAGCAACTTCGACGACAGCCAGGTCAACGGCCCGGCCATGAAGACCTGGCTGGCGTTCTGGGCCTCGAGCATGCACCACCCCGCCCTGCGCCGCCTGCAGCGGATCAACGACCACCGCCTGTACTCCAACCTCTGCGGCCAATTCCACCGCGCGCTACCGCAGGATCAGGCACGCGCCGCCGCCCGAGGCCTGGCCGCACTGATCGACGGCCTGTGGCTGCGCGGCGCGCTGTCCGGCGAGGCCTTCGACACCCGCCAGGCCGCGCAGATCGCCTACGACTACCTCGACCTGCAACTGGCCAAGGCCGCAGCCGGGAAAGCCGCCCCCAGCGCACGCACCAGCCGCCAACGCGTCAGCAGCACAGCCCTCTGAGACGAATTCCGTCCCGTTTTCCTTGGGGGCGGACCGCCGAGTTGCATCTTTTTTTTGCCGCTATCGAGACCCTCTGCGCCGTCGCTTTCGGAGCAGGCCCTGTCGCTCCCGAATAGCTTTGTTGATTGAGCGTTCAATAAAAATACCGTAGGCTGACTACCACTTCTACCGGCCAGCGTGCATGCGCAGAGCCAGCCAACCCCGCTCGAGAGCGCCCCGATACGCGGCTCTCAAGCCCGAATAAGAACCAAGAGGATTTGCAGATGGCTCGTTTCGAGGAACAGAAGCTCTACATCAATGGCCGCTACGTCGACTCGACGAGCGGCGCAAGCTTCGAGGCCACCAACCCGGCCAACGGCGAAGTGCTCGCCAAGGTGCAGCGCGCCAGCAAGGAAGACGTCGACCGCGCCGTCGCCTGCGCCGCCGAAGGGCAGAAGGTCTGGGCGGCGATGACCGCCATGCAGCGCTCGCGCATCCTGCGCAAGGCCGTCGACATCCTGCGCGCGCGCAACGACGAGCTGGCCCTGCTGGAGACCCTCGACACCGGCAAGCCGCTGTCCGAGACCCAGGCGGTGGACATCGTCACCGGCACCGACGTGCTGGAGTACTACGCCGGCCTGATTCCGGCCCTCGAGGGCCAGCAGATCCCGCTGCGCGAAACCTCCTTTGTCTACACCCGCCGCGAGCCCCTGGGCGTGGTCGCCGGCATCGGCGCCTGGAACTACCCGATCCAGATCGCCCTGTGGAAGTCGGCCCCGGCCCTGGCCGCCGGCAACGCGATGATCTTCAAGCCCAGCGAAGTGACCTCGCTGACCACGCTCAAGCTGGCCGAGATCTACACCGAAGCCGGCCTGCCGGACGGCGTGTTCAACGTCCTCACCGGCAGCGGCCGCGAAGTCGGCCAGTGGCTGACCGACCACCCGGGCATCGCCAAGATTTCCTTCACCGGCGGCACCAGCACCGGCAAGAAGGTCATGGCCAGCGCATCCAGCTCGACCCTCAAGGACGTGACCATGGAGCTGGGCGGCAAGTCGCCGCTGATCATCTTCGAGGACGCCGACCTCAACCGCGCGGCCGACATTGCCATGATGGCCAACTTCTACAGCTCCGGTCAGGTCTGCACCAACGGCACCCGGGTGTTCATCCCCCGCGCCCTGCAGGCTCGCTTCGAGGCCAAGGTGCTCGAGCGGGTCAAGCGCATCCGCCTGGGCAATCCGCAAGACGCCGAGACCAACTTCGGCCCGCTGGTCAGCCTGTCCCATATGGAAAGCGTGCTCGAGTACATCGAGACCGGCCGCAAGGAAGGCGCCCGCCTGCTCTGCGGCGGCCAGCGCGTGACCGACGGCGAATTCGCCAATGGCGCCTATGTCGCCCCGACCGTGTTCACCGACTGCCGTGACGAGATGACCATCGTGCGCGAGGAAATCTTCGGCCCGGTCATGAGCATCCTCGCCTATGACAGCGAGGAGGAAGTGATCCGCCGCGCCAACGACACCGACTACGGCCTCGCCGCCGGTCTGGTGACCCGCGACCTGGCCCGCGCCCACCGGGTCATCCACCAGCTCGAAGCCGGCATCTGCTGGATCAACGCCTGGGGCGAGTCGCCGGCGGAAATGCCGGTGGGTGGCTACAAGCAGTCGGGCGTCGGCCGCGAAAACGGCGTGGCCACCCTCGAGCACTACACCCAGACCAAATCGGTGCAGGTGGAAATGGGCGACTACGCCTCGGTGTTCTGATCGGCGTGTTGCAGTGGCGGAGCCGCCCAGCGGCCCGCGCCACCACGACCCGGATCCGCTCCGGGAAACTGGCGACAAACCCCGGAGCAATACCGGGCTACACAGCAGGTAGAGTCTATGCGTGAAGAATTCGACTACATCATCGTCGGCGCCGGTTCAGCCGGTAACGTGCTGGCCACTCGCCTGACCGAGGATGCCGACGTCAGCGTGCTGCTGCTGGAAGCGGGCGGCCCCGACTACCGTCTCGACTTCCGCACCCAGATGCCCGCGGCCCTGGCGTTTCCGCTGCAGGGCCGCCGTTACAACTGGGCCTACGAGACCGATCCCGAGCCGCACATGAACAACCGGCGCATGGAGTGCGGTCGCGGCAAGGGTCTGGGCGGCTCTTCCCTGATCAACGGCATGTGCTACATCCGTGGCAACGCCATGGACTACGACGGCTGGGCCAAGGAGAAAGGCCTGGAGGACTGGAGCTACCTGGACTGCCTGCCCTACTTCCGCAAGGCCGAGACCCGCGACATCGGCCCCAACGCCTACCACGGCGGCGACGGTCCGGTCAGCGTGACCACGCCGAAGACCGGCAACAACCCGCTGTTCCAGGCCATGATCGAGGCCGGCGTGCAGGCCGGTTACCCGCGCACCGACGACCTCAACGGCTACCAGCAGGAAGGCTTCGGCCCGATGGACCGCACCGTGACCCCCCAGGGCCGGCGTGCCAGCACTGCCCGCGGATATCTGGACCAGGCCCGCGGCCGGCCCAACCTGAAGATCGTCACCCACGCCCTGACCGACCGCATCCTGTTCAGCGGCAAGCGCGCCATCGGCGTCGCCTACCTGCAGGGCGACAGCGACACCCCAGTGACCGTGCATGCCCGCCGCGAAGTGCTGCTGTGCAGCGGCGCCATCGCCTCGCCGCAGATCCTCCAGCGTTCCGGGGTCGGCCCCGGCACCCTGTTGCGCGACCTCGACATTCCCGTGGTGCATGACCTGCCCGGCGTCGGCCAGAACCTTCAGGATCACCTGGAAATGTACCTGCAGTACGCCTGCAAGGAGCCGGTGTCGCTGTACCCGGCGCTGCAGTGGTGGAACCAGCCGAAGATCGGTGCCCAGTGGATGTTTCTCGGCAAGGGCGTCGGCGCCAGCAACCAGTTCGAGGCCGGCGGCTTCATCCGCAGCCGCGAAGAATTCGAGTGGCCGAACCTCCAGTACCACTTCCTGCCGGTGGCGATCAATTACAACGGCAGCAATGCGGTCAAGGAGCACGGTTTCCAGGCCCACGTCGGTTCCATGCGCTCGCCCAGCCGCGGCCGCGTGCACCTCAAGTCCAAGGACCCGCGCCAGCACCCCAGCATCCTGTTCAACTACATGGCCACCGAACAGGACTGGCAGGAGTTCCGTGACGGCATCCGCATCACCCGCGAGATCATGGCGCAGTCCGCCCTCGACCCCTACCGCGGCCGCGAACTGAGCCCCGGCGTCGACGTGAAGAGCGATGCCGAGCTGGACGCCTTCGTCCGCGATCATGCGGAAACCGCCTTCCACCCGTCCTGCTCCTGCAAGATGGGTGAAGACGACATGGCGGTGGTCGACGGCCAGGGCCGGGTGCACGGCATGGAAGGCCTGCGGGTGGTCGACGCTTCGATCATGCCGATCATCACCACCGGCAACCTCAACGCACCGACCATCATGATGGCCGAGAAGATCGCCGACAAAATCCGCGGCCGCACCCCGCTGCCGCGCAGCACTGCGCCCTACTACGTGGCTGGCGGCGCGCCGGCACGCCGTACCGCACAGCGCTAGCGGCGCCGACTCGCGAGGCCGGCCATCGCCTGACGGCGCTGGCCCGGCCGAGCAACGCTCCCCCATTCACACAGGCAAGCACTATCAGCGGCCGCCGTGCCTTGCGCGCCGGGTTTCACTCATCAGCACTGAATTCTAATAAGAGAGGGTCCCACCCAATGCAGTCTGGAAAGATCGTCGTCGAGAACCTGTTCAAGGTCTTCGGCCAGAACCCACAAGAAGCCATCGACCTGCTCAAGCAGGGCTGGAGCAAGGACAAGATCCTCGCCGAGAAGGGCGCCGTCATCGGTGTCAGCGATGTCTCCTTCAGCGTCGAGGAGGGCGAGATCTTCGTCCTCATGGGCCTCTCCGGCTCGGGCAAATCGACCCTGATCCGCCTGATCAACCGCCTCATCGACCCCAGTGCCGGCAACGTCTACATCGACGGCCAGAACGTCGCCAAGATGACCAAGTCCGAACTGGTCGACCTGCGCCGCCGCGACATGAGCATGGTCTTCCAGTCCTTCGCCCTGATGCCCTCGCGCAGCGTGCTGGACAACGCCGCCTTCGGCCTCGAGGTCGCCGGCGTCGGCCGCAAGGAACGCGAGCAGCGCGCCATGGAGGTGCTCGCCCAGGTCGGCCTGGACACCTTCGCCCACAAGCACCCCCACGAGCTGTCCGGCGGCATGCAGCAGCGCGTCGGCCTGGCCCGCGCCCTGGCGGTGGACCCCTCGATCATGATCATGGACGAGGCGTTTTCCGCCCTCGACCCGCTCAAGCGCCGCGAGATGCAGGACCTGCTGCTGGAGCTGCAGAAGGAACACCGCCGCACCATCATCTTCGTCTCCCACGACATCGAGGAAGCCATGCGCATCGGCAGCCGCATCGGCATCATGGAAGGCGGCAAGCTGATCCAGGTCGGCACCCCCCAGGAGCTGGTCGACAGCCCGGCCAACGACTACGTACGCAACTTCTTCGACACCGTCGACACCAACCGCTACCTCACCGCCAGCCAGCTCAAGGCCGACAGCGTGCCGACCTACGTGCACAACGGCGTGGCGCCCTGCGCCCTGACCGTGTGTCGTGAGCTGCAGGCGCAAGACAAGCACTACGCCTTCGTCGTCGACGAGCACAAGCGCTTCTGCGGCTCCATCAGCCTGGAGAAGATCGCCCTGATGACCGAAGGCGGCAAGCCGATCAAGCTCGACAAGGACGTGCTCAAGCAGATCGAGCCGGTGCCCGAGGACATGCCCCTGGAACAGGTGATCGAACGCCTGGTGATCAACGAAGGGCCGATCCCGGTGATCGACGCCAACGGCCTCTACAGCGGCGCCATCAGCAAGGGTCGCCTGCTCAACCGTATGCAGGGAGAATGACATGAGCGACAAGAAACTCGACCTGGGCAGCTGGGTCAACGACGTGGTCCAGCACCTGCTGGACAACTACAGTGGCGCTTTCGACAGCATCGGCAGCGTGGTCGCCGGCTTCTCCGAGGGCGTCGAGGCCCTGCTGATGCTGCCGCCGGCCTGGCTGCTGATCGCCCTCTTCGTCGGCCTCGGCCTGTGGCGCATCGGCGCCCGCTTCGCCGCCTTCACCGCCGTGTCCTTCATCCTGATCGTCATGACCGGCTTCTGGGAGCAGACCGTGGTCACCCTCGGCCTGACCTTCTCCTCGACCCTGATCAGCCTGCTGCTGGGCATCCCCCTGGGCATCTGGGCGGCGCGCAGCGAGCGGGTGGCCACCACCATCCGCCCGGTGCTGGACTTCATGCAGACCATGCCGGCCTTCGTCTACCTGATCCCGGCGGCCATGCTGTTCGGCCTCGGCCGCGTGCCGGGGATCATCGCCACGGTGATCTTCGCCATGCCGCCGGCCGTGCGCCTGACCAACCTGGGCATCCGCCAGGTCAACAAGGAAATCGTCGAGGCCGGCCAGTCGTTCGGCTGCACCGGTCGCCAGCTGCTGTTCAAGGTGCAGCTGCCCAACGCCATGCCGTCGATCATGGCCGGGGTCAACCAGACCATCATGATGGCCCTGTCGATGGTGATCATCGCCTCGATGGTCGGCGCCGGCGGCCTGGGCAACGACGTGCTGGCAAGCATCCAGCGCCTGGATATCGGTCTAGGCTTCGAAAGCGGCATGGCCGTGGTATTGCTGGCGATCATCCTCGACCGCATCACCGAGAGTTTCGGCACCAAGCAGACCGCGCCACGCAACAGCCTGATCAGCTGGGTGGGCGCGACCTTCCAGCGCCGCTAGGGGTCGCCTGCGCCGGCCTGCCACGCGCGGGTCGGCGACCCTGACGCCTTGTGATGGGCGGACAGCTGGGCAATCATTGGCCAACTGTCCGCCACCAGCGTGCCGGTCCTGGGCCGGCACGCTGGCCAGGAGTCGCCCCATGTCCGAAGCCTTCGCCACCCTCAAACGCCATTTCGCCGGCCTGCATTGCGCGGCCGAGCACTGGTCGCTGCGCTACGTGCGCCAGGACGACCGGCAGCTGGCGGTGCGCAAGCACATTGCCGAGCCGCCGCGCTTTGCCCGCGACGAAGGCGCGATGCTCAGCGTACGCATTGCCGGCGTCGAAGCCTATGCGGCCACCAGCGACCTGTCCCGCCAGGGCCTGCAGGCCGCACTCGACGGGGCCGCCCAGCTGGCCCGGCGCATCGCCGCCCAGGCGCTGCTCGACCAGGGCGCGCTCGAGCCGTCCAGCGCCCGCGGCGACTACCGCTCCCCCGGCTTCGACCAGCCCTTTCCCGCGCTCGCCGAGTGTTACCAGCTGCTGGCCGCCGAGTCGGCGGCGGTACCGGCAGATCCGCGCCTGGTCAACTGGCGGGTCGGCCTGCATATCAGCGAAGTCGAGCAGCTCTACCTGAACACCGCCGGCGCCGAGCTGCACTCGGCCCAGCGCTTCGTCTACCCGCACCTCAGCGTCACCGCCTACGACGGCCACGACAGCCAGACCCGCAACCTCGGCGGCGCCCACCTGGGCCAGCAGGGGGGTGCCGAGCTGATCAGCCGCCTGGGCCTGATCGGCGCCGCGCCCCAGGTCGCCGACCAGGCCCTGCAGCTGCTGCTGGCGCCCAACACGCCGAGCGGGCCGCGCGACCTGCTGCTGATGCCCGACCAGATGATCCTGCAGCTGCACGAGTCCATCGGCCATCCCCTGGAGCTGGACCGCATCCTCGGCGACGAGCGCAATTTCGCCGGCACCAGCTTCGTCAAGACCGAGGACTTCGGCCGCCTGCAGTACGGCTCGACCTTGCTCAACGTGACCTTCGACCCGCAGGTGCCCGAGGAGCTGGCCAGCTACGCCTTCGACGACGACGGCCAGCCGGCCAGCAAGCACTACCTGATCCGTGACGGCCTGCTGCTGCGGCCCCTCGGTGGCGCCCTGTCGCAGTTGCGCAGCGGCCTGCCGGGGGTGGCCAACAGCCGCGCCAGCAGCTGGAACCGCCCCCCCATCGACCGCATGGCCAACCTCAATATCGAGCCGGGCGGCCACAGCCTGGATCAGCTGATTGGCGGCATCGAGCACGGCATCCTGATGGCCAGCAACCGTTCCTGGTCCATCGACGACGCCCGCAACAAGTTCCAGTTCGGCTGCGAATGGGGCCAGTTGATCGAGCACGGCGAGCTGCGCGGGGTGGTCAAGAACCCCAACTACCGCGGCGTTTCCAGCCAATTCTGGGGCGCCCTCAGCGCCGTCGGCGACGCCAGCACCGTGGAGGTGCTGGGCACCCCGCACTGCGGCAAGGGCGAACCCAACCAGGTGGTGCGGGTCGGCCATGCCACACCGGCCTGTGTGTTCGCCGCGGTCGACGTCTTCGGGGGAGCCAGTTGATGAGCCACGACGCCCTCAACCAGTTCGAGACCCTCTGCCAGTGGCTGCGCCATGCCCTGGTCGCCGGCGAGGACTTCAGCCTCGGCTACAGCGCCGAGCGCTCCGACTTCGTGCGCTTCAACCGGGCCCGGGTGCGCCAGGCCGGCCGGGTGCAGCAGGCGAGCCTGGACCTGCAGCTGATCCGCGACGGCCGCCATGCCGAGCAGCAGCTGAGCTTGAGCGGCGAGCCGCAGGTCGATCGCCTGCGCCTGGAGGAGGCCCTGCAGCAGCTGCGCGCGATCCTGCCGCTGCTGCCGCCCGACCCCTACCTGCAGTTCAACCGCGAGCCCTGGCAGAGCCACAGCCTGCAGCTCGAGCCCCTGCCGGACAGCGCCACGGTGGTCGAGCAGGTCGCCCGCGAGGCCGGCGACCTGGACCTGGTCGGCTTCTATGCCGCCGGCCCCGTCAGCCGAGGCTTCGCCAGCTCCAGCGGGGCCTTCGGCTGGCACCAGGCGAGCAGTTTCAACCTCGACTGGAGCCTGTTCCACGGCAACGGCCAGGCGCTCAAGGCGCAGTACGCCGGCCAGCAGTGGCAGGCAGAGGGCTTCGCCACGCGCCTGCGGCAGGCGCGCGAGCAGCTGACCTACCTGGGCTTGCCCACGCGCAGCCTGGCGCCCGGCGAATACCGCGCCTACCTGGCCCCCGCGGCACTCCAGGAAGTCCTCGAACTGCTCGGCTGGGGCGGTTTCTCAGCCCAGGCCCTGGCCGAAAAGGACAGCCCCCTGCAGCGCCTGCACAGCGGCGAGGCCGCTCTCAGCCCCCTGGTGCACCTGCACGAGCAGGTCAGCGGCTCGCTGCTGCCCGGTTTCTCCAGCGAGGGCTATCCGCGCCAGGACCTTCAGCTGATCCGCGCCGGCCAGCCCGGGGCGCAGCTGGTCAGCGCCCGCAGCGCCGCCGAATACGGCTTGCCGGCCAATGGCGCCAGTCCCTGGGAGGCGCCCAGCGCCCTGGCCATGACCGCCGGCGAGCTGGCGCAAGAGGACCTGCTCGAGCGCCTGGGCACCGGCCTGTATATCGGCAACCTGTGGTACCTCAACTACTCGGACCGGCCCGCCGCGCGCATCACCGGCATGACCCGCTTCGCCAGTTTCTGGGTCGAGGACGGCCGCATCCAGGCACCGCTCGCCAGCATGCGCTTCGACGACAGCCTCTACGCCTTGCTCGGCAGCCGCCTCGAGGCGCTGACCCGCGAGCGCGAACTGAGCCTGTCCACCAGCACCTACCACCAGCGCCACAACGGCTCGACCCTGCTGCCCGGTGCCCTGCTCGGCGGCCTGACCCTGACCCTGTGACGGCACGCGCCGTCGCTCCGGCGCGGCCGGCGGCGCCGGGCCTGTTACACTGCGCGCCATTTCGTTTCTTCGCAGGTCCTCACCGTGACATCCACCGCCTTCAACGCTCTGCCGCTGTCCGCCGCCATGCTGGCCAACCTCGAGTCCCTCGGCTATGCGCAGATGACCCCGATCCAGGCGCAGAGCCTGCCGGTGATGCTCAAGGGCCTTGACCTGATCGCCCAGGCCAAGACCGGCAGCGGCAAGACCGCGGCCTTCGGCATCGGCCTGCTGCATCCGCTCAACCCGCGCTTCTTCGGTTGCCAGGCCCTGGTGCTGTGCCCGACCCGCGAGTTGGCCGACCAGGTGGCCAAGGAAATCCGCCGACTGGCGCGTGGCGCCGACAACATCAAGGTGCTGACCCTCTGCGGTGGCGTGCCCTTCGGCCCGCAGATCGGCTCCCTGGAGCACGGCGCGCAGATCATCGTCGGCACCCCGGGGCGGGTGCAGCAGCACCTGGACAAGGGCACCCTGAAGCTCGACGGGCTCAACACCCTGGTGCTCGACGAGGCCGACCGCATGCTCGACATGGGCTTCTACGACAGCATCGCCGCGATCATCGGCCAGACCCCGAGCCGGCGCCAGACCCTGCTGTTCTCCGCCACCTACCCGGCGGCCATCAAGCAGTTGTCCGCCGCCTTCATGCGCGACCCGCAGCAGGTCAAGGCCGAGGCCCTGCACGACGACACCCAGATCGAGCAGCGCTTCTACGAGATCGCCCCCGAAGAGCGCCTGGACGCGGTGGTCAAGCTGCTCACCAGTTTCCGTCCGCAGTCCAGCGTGGCCTTCTGCTTCACCAAGCAGCAGTGCCAGGAAGTGGTCGACCACCTCAGCAGCCAGGGCATTTCCGCCGCGGCGCTGCACGGCGACCTGGAACAACGCGACCGCGACCAGGTGCTGGCGATGTTCGCCAACCGCAGCCTGTCGGTCCTGGTGGCCACCGACGTGGCCGCCCGCGGCCTGGACATCGACGCCCTGGACATGGTGATCAACGTCGAACTGGCCCGCGACTCGGAGACCCACATCCACCGCGTCGGCCGCACCGGCCGCGCCGGCGCCAAGGGCCTGGCGGTGAGCCTGGTGGCGCCGGCCGAGGCGCACCGCGCCCAGGCCGTGGAAACCCTGCAGAAGGGTGCGCTGACCTGGCACCCGCTGGACAGCCTGAAGAAGCAGTCCGGCGAGCCGCTGCAGCCGCCGATGACCACCCTGTGCATCGGTGCCGGGCGCAAGGACAAGCTGCGCCCCGGTGACATCCTCGGCGCCCTCACCGGCGAGGCGGGAATACCCGGCGCCCAGGTCGGCAAGATCGCCATCTTCGACTACCAGGCGCTGGTCGCCGTCGAGCGCGGCATCGCCAAACAGGCGCTCAAGCGCCTCACCGACGGCAAGATCAAGGGCCGCTCGCTGCGCGTACGCACGCTCTGAGGGCCAGCCCGCCGAAAACCGCGGCCGCACCCGCTACAGGAGTTCCCGTGCGCAACATTCTGGTCATCGAAGACAGCCCGCTGGTGCTGAAGATCCTCGAGCATCTGTTCCGCCAGGAGGCCGAACTGCAGCCGCTGTTCTGCGCCTCCCTGGCCGAGGCCCAGGTCATGCTGGAGAGCTCCGCCGAGCTGTTCTTCGCCGCCATCGTCGACCTGCACCTGCCGGACGCGCCACACGGCGAAAGCGTCGACCTGGTGATGCACTACGGCCTGCCCTGCATCGTGCTCAGCGGCTCCTACGACGAACAGCGGCGTGACCAGCTGCTGCTCAAGGGGGTGGTCGACTATGTGCTCAAGGAGAGCCAGCACTCCTACGAATACGCCTTCCGTCTGCTGCATCGCCTGGAAAGCAACGGCCAGGTGAAGATCCTCGTCGCCGAGGACTCCGACGCCACCCGCCAGTACATCCGCCACGTGCTGGCGCCGCACCGTTTCCAGCTGCTCGAGGCCCGCGACGGCGACGAGACCCTGCGCATTCTCGAGGCGCAGCCGGACATCGACCTGCTGGTGGTCGACCACAGCATGCCGGGTCTCAGCGGCTTCGAGCTGGTCAAATTGCTGCGCCAGAAGATGAAGCGCCACGAGCTGATCATCATCGGCCTGTCCGCCGACGCCAAGGGCTCGCTCAGCGCCAAGTTCATCAAGCACGGTGCCGATGACTTCCTGCGCAAGCCGTTCTGCCCGGAAGAGCTCAACTGCCGGGTGATCTCGACGCTTGAGCGCCGCGACCTGCTGCGCGCCCTGAAGCAGGCCGCGCAGTACGATGCGCTGACCGGCCTGAACAATCGCCGGGCCTTCTACGAACAGGGCCTGGCCCAGCTGCAACGGGCCCATGCCCGCGACCAGCCCGTCAGCGTGGCGATGATCGACCTGGACCATTTCAAACGGATCAACGACCAGCACGGCCACGCCAGCGGCGATGCCGCCCTGGTCGCCTTCGCCGGCCTCTTCGCCGAGGCCCTGCCCGAGGCCCTGCTCGGTCGCCTCGGCGGCGAAGAGTTCGCCCTGCTCAGCCGGCAGGACGCGCCTGGCCTGGCCCAGACCCTGGACCGCCTGCGCGAGCGCTGCGCCAGGCTCGACTACAGCGCCGGCGCACCGCCGCTGTCATTCAGCGCCGGGGTCTGCGAGGCTTCCGGGAACAGCCTGGAGCACCTGCTGCACGAGGCCGATCAGCGCCTCTATCGCGCCAAGCACCAGGGCCGCGGCCTGACCATCTGGCAATAGCGCTAGAGGCCATGGCGCCGGAGAATGGCAGCGTAGCTGCCATCGGCGCGCATCGCCTCGATGGCGTGGTTGAACGCCTCGGCGATGCGCCGGTGATCGGGACGACCGAGGCTGACCAGGATATGCAAGCCGTTCTCACTGAGCGGCTTCGGCACGAACTCCAGTTCATCGCGGATGCCGCGCAGCGTGCGCCCGAGGTGATAGCGCGCGACGAACTCGTCCTCCACCATCATGTCCACCCGCCCGGCGTAAACCATGCGGGCGCCGCTCTGGAAACCGCTGACGATAACCTTGGTCAGCTGCCGATCGTGATCGAACTCGGGGGAGTAGGCATAGTCGCGCATCACCGCGATGCGATAAGGATAGAGGTCGGCAAGCTGGCGAAATTCCACCGCCTCGCCCTTGCGCCGCAGAAAACTGATGCGATTTACCAGGTAGGGGCTGGAAAAATAGCCGAAGTGGCTGCGCGCCTCGCTGTACCAGGCATTGATCAGCACATCGTAACGCCCCTGGCGCAGGCCCTTCACCGCCCTGGCCCAGGGCACCTCGGAGTAGTGAGAGGCATAGCCGGCTCGCTGTAGCGCCGTACCGACCAGATCCGAAGCCAGGCCATTGTTGAGCAGTTTGTGGTCGTTGAACGGCGGCCAGGGGCTGGCGACCAGCTTAAGCGCCTCCGCAGCGCTAACCGGCCCGCACAGCAAAGCCAACGACAAACACCAGACCCGCAACCCGGTCATGACAACCTGCTCAGAACAAAGGATTGATCAATACTAGTCGGCGTTCACCATCGCGCCTATCTCGGGGAAGTCGAATACCGAGTCGCCAACGACCTCCCTTCTGCCAAGTGCCCCCCACCGATTCGAGGAACCGTCCATGAACACCCTACGAATGCTGCTAGTCCTCAGCCTGCTGACCGTCGCCACGCTCGCCCAGGCCGCGGAAGGGCTGGTGGCGCTGAAGAGCCCCCACAGTGCAGCGCAGACAATGAACCGACTGGCGCAACAGGTCGAGCAGCGCGGTCTGAGCATATTCGCCCGCATCGACCACGCCGCCGGCGCCGCCAAGGTGGGCAAGCAGCTGCGTCCCACCGAACTGCTGATCTTCGGCAACCCCCAGGGGGGCACGCCCCTACTGGAGTGCGCCCAGACCGCCGGCATCGACCTGCCACTGAAGGCGCTGGTCTGGGAGGATGCGTCGGCCCAGGTCTGGCTCGGCTACAACGATCCCGCCTACCTGGCCGCACGGCACGCAGTCGCCCAGTGCCCGGTGGTCGCCAAACTGCAGCAGGCTTTGACGGAAATCGCCTCGACGGTGGTCGCGCCCTGATCCGCAGCCATCGGGTAAGATGCGCGCTATTCGTTGCCGCGCTGGCGGCGCCCGTCGGGTTGTGGGGAAGTGGTTGTGCAAGTAACTGATGTGGTGATTGTCGGCGCCGGCGCCGCCGGGTTGATGTGCGCGCTGACCGCCGCCGGGCGCGGACGCCAGGTGCTGCTGCTGGACCACGCCAACAAGGCCGGGAAGAAGATCCTGATGTCCGGCGGCGGCCGCTGCAACTTCACCAATATGTACTGCGAGCCGGGCAACTTCCTCTCCGAGAACCCGCACTTCTGCAAGTCCGCCCTGGCCCGTTACAGCCAGTGGGACTTCATCGCCCTGGTGGCCAAGCACGGCGTGCCCTACCACGAGAAGAAACTCGGCCAGCTGTTCTGCGACAACAAGTCCAGCGACATCCTCGGCCTGCTGCTGGCCGAGTGCGAGGACGCCGGGGTCGAGCTGCGCCTGCAGACCTCGGTCAGCGAGATCGCCCGGCTGGACGCCGGCTACCAGCTGCAGACCAGCGCCGGCCAAGTCTGCTGCCAGTCGCTGGTGATCGCCACCGGCGGCCTTTCGATCCCCACCCTCGGCGCCAGCGGCTTCGGCTATCAGGTGGCCAAGCAGTTCGGTCACCAGGTGCTGCCGACCCGCGCCGGCCTGGTGCCCTTCACCCTCACCGACCCGCAGCTGAAGACCCTGTGCAGCGAGCTGTCCGGCACCTCGGTGGAAGATTGCCTGGTCAGCTGCAACGGCCAGAGCTTTCGCGAGAACATCCTGTTCACCCACCGCGGCCTGTCCGGTCCGGCGATCCTGCAGATTTCCTCCTACTGGCAGCCGGGGGACAGTGTCAGCATCGACCTGCTGCCGCATATCGACCTGCCGGACTGGCTGGCCACCCAGCAGGCGGCGCGGCCGAACAGCGAGCTGAAGACCCTGCTGGCCGAACTGTTCACCAAGAAGATGGCCGGCCTGCTGGCCGATGGCTGGTTCGTCTCCAAGCCGATGAAGCAGTACAGCGCCGGCGAACTCAAGGCCATCGCCGAGAAGCTCGGCGACTGGCGGCTGGTGCCGGCGGGCACCGAGGGTTACCGCACGGCCGAGGTGACCCTGGGCGGCATCGACACCCGCGAGGTGTCGTCCAAGACCCTGGAGTCGCTGAAGAGTCCGGGGCTGTATTTCATCGGCGAGGTACTCGACGTCACCGGCCACCTCGGCGGTTTCAACTTCCAGTGGGCCTGGGCCTCGGGCTACGCGGCGGCGCAGTATGTCTAGGCCCACGCCCCCAGGTGGTATCAGCGAACGCCCGCCATCGTTTCGCTGCCCCTCGTCCGCCCATCGCATCGTTCAAGGATCGTTCGCCGCATGACCCAAGACCAAGGCCTGATCTTCGCCATCCTCGCCGCGACCGTGGGGCTCTTTCTCTGGGGCCGCTGGCGCCACGACATTGTCGCCCTCGGCGCCCTGCTGGCCTGCGTGGTCACCGGCCTGGTGCCGGACCAGCAGGCCTTCGCCGGCTTCGGCCATCCGGCGGTGATCACCGTGGCCTGCGTGCTGGTGCTCAGCTACGGCCTGCAGAGCACCGGCGCGGTCGACGCCCTGGCCCACCGGGTGCTCCCGGCCAATGCCGGGCCGATGCTGTCGATCGCCGCCCTGACCGGCCTCGGCGCCCTGCTGTCGGCCTTCATGAACAACGTCGGCGCCCTCGCCCTGTTGATGCCGATCGCCCTGAAGCTCGCCGCCAAGCAGCAGATCACCCCGGGGCGCGCGCTGATGCCGCTGGCCTTCGGCACCATCCTCGGCGGCATGACCACGCTGATCGGCACACCGCCCAACCTGATCGTCTCCAGCTTCCGCGCCCAGAGCGGCGCCGGCCCCTTCGCCATGTTCGACTTCAGCCCGGTGGGGGTCGCCGTCGCGCTGACCGGTGTGCTGTTCATTTCCCTGCTCGGCTGGCGCCTGGTGCCCCGCCGGGAAGTGGAGGGCGCCGCCAGCTTCGACACCGGCACCTACATCACCGAGGCGCGGGTCAAGGAAGGCGCCAAGGCGGCGGGCAAGAGCCTGCGAGAAGTGGAAAAGCTGCTCGACGAGGCCGACGCCCAGGTGGTCGGCATGGTGCGCAACAAGCTGCGCCTATCGGCGCCCAACCCACGGCGCATCCTCCAGGTCGACGACGTGCTGATGATCGAGGCCGAACCGGAAGCCCTCGGCGATGTGCTCGGCAAGCTCGGCCTGCAACTGGAGGCCGCCAAGGTTGCCAAGGAGGAGAAACAGGCCGAGGACGAGGCGCTCCGCGCCGTGGCCGATGCGAAGAAGATCAAGAGCAAGGTCAGCGACAAGAAGGAAAGCGGCGGCGACGACAGCGTGCTGCAGGAACTGCTGGTGCGGCCGGACTCCCAGCTGATCGGCCTGTCGGCCAGCAGCACGCGCCTGCGCAGCCGCTACAGCATCAACTTGCTGGCGATCTCGCGGCAGAGCCACCGTTCGATCAAGCGCCTGCGTTCGACCCTGATCGAGCGCGGCGACGTGCTGCTGATGCAGGGCGAGCCCAGTGACATCAACGAATTCGCCGGCGACTACGCCTGCGTGCCCCTGGCCGAGCGCGCCATCAGCATTCCCAACCCGGGCCAGGCGAGCCTGGCCGCGGGCGTGATGCTGCTGGCCGTGCTGCTCGCCGCGTTCGGCGTGCTGTCGGCGGCGGTGGCCTTCGCCGCCGGCGTGCTGGTGTTCATGGTGGCTCGGATTGTTCCGCTGCGCCTGCTCTACCAGTCCATCGACTGGCCGGTGATCGTGCTGCTCGGCGCCCTGATCCCGGTGGCCGGGGCCATGTCCGCCAGCGGCGCGGCCGACCTGCTGGCGCGCCTGCTGATGGAGCACGTCGCCCAGGGCAACCCGGTGGTGGTGGTGACCCTGCTGCTGGTGGTGACCATGACCCTCTCGGACTTCATGAACAACGCCGCCACCGCCGCCGTCATGTGCCAGATCGCCCTTAGCGCGGCAAACCAGCTGGGGGTCAATCCCGATTCCCTGCTGATGGCCGTGGCGATCGGCGCGTCCTGTTCGTTCCTCACCCCCATCGGCCACCAGAACAACACGCTGATCCTCAGCCCCGGCGGCTTCCGTTTTGGCGACTACTGGCGCCTCGGCCTGCCGATGGAGATTCTCGTGGTGCTGGTCAGCGTACCGCTGCTGCTGCTGGTCTGGCCGCTCTGACGCGCGGCGCGCGCCGGCTCAGGAGGCCGGCGTCAGCCCTAGGACGATATCGAAGCGCGCCACCTGTTCACGCGCCACCGAGCCGGCCACCGGCACGAAGGGCACGATCAGCAAATCGCGCAGCTTGGGATCGGCGATCGCGTTGAGGATGCCGTCGCGGGCGTTCAGCCGTTCGCCGCGGATATAACACTGGGTGGCGAACCGCGCCTGGCCAGGCAGGGTCACGGCGAAATGGATATGCGGCGTGCGCCCCGGGTAGGGCACCGGGCGAATGGTGCGGAAGCGGTAGCGTCCGTCGGCGGCGGTGAGGAAGCGGCCATAGCCCTGGAAGTTCGGGTCGCGCCGCTCGCGATCCCCGCCCCGGCTGTGCAGGTAGACGCCATGGGCATCGACCTGCCAGATCTCCACCAGCGCATTCTCCAAGGGCCGTCCCCGGGCGTCGCGAATCCGCCCGTGCAAGTGCACGACAGTGCCGCTGGCCGGGGTCAGGCCATCGTCGACCTGCACCAGGTCGTTGTCCCGATCCAGGGGCAGCAGGTCGGGGTAGAAGGGCCCGACCGTCTGCGCCGGGGTCAGCAACCGCTCGGCGAAGGCGCCTGGCGCGCTGAGCAGCAAGGCGCCGCCGCCCAGACCGGCGAGCACGCGGCGACGACTGATAATTGAAGTGGCCATGCACAGCTCCCCTGATCGACTTCTGTCCAGCTAGAGACTAGCCGCACCGGCAAGTCCGATGGAAGCGACCGGCCACCACGACGTCAGGCCCAGGGCTAACGCCCGGAGCCACGCCGCGATGGCACAGGCCGGGCTAGAGATGCTCCAGCACGCTGGTGGCCGAGTGATACGGCAGGCCGTGGGCCTCGGCGACGCTGCCGCAGGTGATCAGGCCCTTGGCCACGTTGAGACCGTTGCACAGGTGCGGGTCTTCTTCCAGGGCGCGGCGCGTGCCCTTCTCGGCCAGGGCGATGACGAACGGCAGGGTCGCGTTGTTCAGCGCCAGGGTCGAGGTGCGTGCCACCGCACCGGGCATGTTGGCCACGCAGTAATGCACCACCTCGTCGACCACATAGGTCGGCTCGGCATGGGTGGTGGCCTTGGAGGTCTCCGCACAGCCGCCCTGGTCGATGGCCACGTCGACCAGTACCGCGCCGGGCTGCATCTTGCTGACCATTTCGGCGCTGATCAGCTTGGGCGCCGCCGCACCGGGAATCAGCACGCCGCCGATCACCAGGTCCGCCGCCAGCACCTGCTCGCGCACGGCGGTGCGGGTCGAGTAGAGGGTGGTGATGCGACTGCCGTACTGGGCATCCAGGCGGCGCAGGGCATCGACGCTCTTGTCCAGCACGGTGACGTCCGCGCCCAGGCCCACGGCCATGGCCAGGGCATGACTGCCGACCACGCCACCACCGAGTATCACCACCTTGCCCGGGGCCACACCCGGCACCCCGCCAAGCAGCACGCCACGACCGCCACGGGCCTTCTCCAGACAATTGGCGCCGGCCTGGATCGACATGCGTCCGGCCACCTCCGACATCGGCGCCAGCAACGGCAGGCGGCCATGGTTGTCGGTGACGGTTTCGTAGGCGATGCAGGTGGCGCCGCCGGCCATCAGCTCGTCGGTCTGCGGCCGATCCGGCGCCAGGTGCAGGTAGGTGAACAGGGTATGGTGCGGACGCAGGCGGGCGCGTTCCACCGCCAGGGGCTCCTTGACCTTGACGATCAGCTCCGCCTCGCCGAACACCTGGCCGGCGTCCTTGGCGATCTGCGCGCCAACGGCCAGGTAGTCGGCATCGCTGAAGCCGATGGCGCTGCCGGCGTGGGTCTCGACCAGCACCTCGTGACCGAGCACGGTCAGCTCGGCCACCGACTGCGGCGTCAGGCCGACGCGGTACTCGTGATTCTTGATTTCCTTGGGAACACCGATGCGCATAGCTACCTCCAGGCGAAAACCGGATGACCATAGGAAAAGTCTAGGCAACGCCTGCCAGGAGCCGACCTGAATTGGCCGCACTTTTCAGGGATATTCCCTGAATTATCCAATCTTGCGGCACACCGACGAGACCGCCCGGTGCCGGGCGGTCCTGCTGACGACTCAGGCGCCCTGGCCGAACAGCAGCTTGCGCGCCTCGGCGGTGAGCAAGGCGTCGGGGTCGCGGTTGACCTCATCGACCAGGGCATAGGCGCGCTGCACCGCCGGCCGCGCCGCCATGCGCGCGAGCCAGGCGGCCATGTGCGGGAAGTCCTCCAGGCGCTGTCGCTGCGCCTCCCAGCCCTTGGTCCAGGGGTAGATGGCCATGTCGGCGATCGAATAGGCGCCGGCCACGTAGTCGCGCCCCGCCAGCTGGCGGTCGAGCACGCCATACAGCCGCGCGGTTTCCTTGACGTAGCGCTCGATGGCATAGGGGATAGGTTCCGGCGCGTAGCGCACGAAATGGTGGTTCTGCCCGGCCATGGGCCCGACTCCGCCCATCTGCCAGTGCAGCCACTGCAGCACTTGATAACGTGCCCGCGCCTCGCTCGGCAGGAACTGCCCGGCCTTGTCCGCCAGGTACTCGAGGATCGCCCCCGACTCGAACAGGGCGATGGGCTCGCCGCCGTCACGCGGGTCGTGGTCGACGATGGCCGGAATGCGGTTGTTCGGCGCGATCTTGAGGAAGGCCGGGTCGAACTGCTCGCCCTTGCCGATGTGCACCGGTATCACCCGGTACTCCAGGCCGGCTTCCTCGAGAAAGATGCTGACCTTGTGGCCGTTCGGCGTGGTCCAGTAGTAGAGGTCGATCATGCCGCCTCCTGCCCGCTCGTCTCGGCACGCTTCACCGGCCCGCACGCGGCCTCATAGTGATTCAACAGGCGCTGGAACCAGGCCCCTACCTTGGAATCCGTGGCCCAGGGCTGGGTGCCCAGGCACCAGGCCCAGAAGAACAGGCCGCCGACCAGATAGTCAGTACCGCCGGCGCTGTCGCCGTCCAGATAGGGCTGATCGGCCAGCCAGGCCTCCAGGGGCGCCAGGGCCTGGCGCAGCTGCACGGCACCCGCCTCGGGATCGGCGAAGGCTTCGAGGGTGCTGCCCAGGGCCTTTTCGCGGGTGGTGCGGAAGTAATCCTGATCAGCCGGCGCGATCACCGCGTGGACCCGCGGCACGAGAATCTTCAGCAGGGGCATGCGCAGCGCCTGGAAGATCACCCGCTCGAGCAGTCGCGCCCGATTGGCCGCCTCGCCGGCGCCCAGCAGGGGGCGCTCGGGATAGGTACGGTCCAGGTACTGGAAGATCGCCACGCTGTCGTGCACCACGCTGTCGCCATCGCGCAGCACCGGCACCAGCTGCTGCCCGGAACAGGCCAGGGGCGTCTTGTCGGTGAAGCACAGCGGCCGGCTGTGGAACTCCAGGCCCTTGTGCAGCAGGGCCAGGCGCACGCGCCAGCAGTAGGGGGAAAACAGCAGCTCGGGGTCAGCCCCGCGCAGCTCGAAGAGTTCACGCATGTTCATCTCCTTTGAATCGGAGCCGAACGGCTCCTAAGTAGAACGAATATTCAGGCCAGGCTGCGCATCACCACCCGCACCGTGGCCTCGATACTGGCCGCCGACAGCCCGGACTTGACCTGGGTGCGCAGGCCGCTCATCACGCACTGCAGGTAGTCGCCCAGGGCCTCGACATCGGCCTCGGCGCCGAGCTCGCCACTGGCCTGGGCGCGCCGCAGGGCCTCATGGAAGACCTGGCAGAACCCCTCGGTAGCCCGCTGCACGACCTGGGCCACGCCGGGATCGCGCCGGGAGAACTCGTTGGCCACGTTGACCAGCATGCAGCCGCGCGGCACCCCGTCCACACCCTGATCGTCGAGCACACCGAGCAGCCGCTGGCGGATATAGCCCAGGGGCGAGGGGCTGCGCTCGAGCAACTCGAGCAGCTCGGCCTGGCGCTGCCGGCAATAATGGCTGAACGCCGCCTCGAACCAGGCCTGCTTGCTCGGGTAGGTCTGGTACAGGCTGCTCTTCGACAGGCCGGTCGCCTGCTGCAACTCCTGCAGCGAGGCAGCCTCGTAGCCACGCCGCCAGAACAGCTGCATCGCGCACTCCAGGGCCTGCTCGGGGCAGAAGGATTTGGGACGTCCAGGGTTCATGGAGTCATTAAGGACCGATCGGTCCTAAAATACAACCCAGACGAAAGTCGATGTACGTCCTAGGACTTGGACGTCTTGACGGCCTGCAACAGCTCGATCGGCAGCGGGAAGACAATGGTGGAACTCTTGTCCCCGGCGATATTGCTCAGGGTCTGCATGTAGCGCAACTGCATGGCGCCCGATTGCCGGCCGAGCATCTCGGCCGCCTGCATCAGCTTTTCCGAGGCCTGCAACTCACCCTCGGCATGGATCACCTTGGCCCGCCGCTCGCGCTCGGCCTCGGCCTGCTTGGCGATGGCGCGGATCATCGACTCGTCGAGGTCGACGTGCTTGATCTCGACATTGGCCACCTTGATGCCCCAGGCATCGGTCTGCACATCGAGCACATGCTGGATATCGATGTTCAGGCGCTCGCGTTCGGCCAGCATTTCGTCCAGCTCATGCTTGCCGAGCACCGCGCGCAGGGTGGTCTGCGCCAGCTGGCTGGTGGCTTTCAGAAAGTCCTCGACCTGAATGATCGCCTTCTGCGGATCCAGCACGCGGAAATACACCACCGCGTTGACCTTGACCGACACGTTGTCCCGGGAGATCACGTCCTGGGTCGGCACGTCCAGGACGATGGTCCGCAGGTCCACCCGCACCATCTGCTGGATGCCGGGAATGATGATGATCAGGCCGGGGCCCTTGACCCGCCAGAAGCGTCCCAGCTGGAACACCACGCCGCGCTCGTACTCGCGCAGGATACGGAACGCCGAGACCAGCAAGGCAATCAGCAGCACCGCCAGGGCGGAAAAGCTCAGTTCGAATCCCATCACTAGTCTCCTTCAGGCGGCGCGTCTTCGGCCGCGGTCACGTCCAGCAGCAAACCTTTGCGCGCCAGCACCCGCACCGGCTGGCCCCGCTGCAGGGGCGTCTGGCTGACCACCTGCCACTGCTCACCCTGCAGCTGTACCCAGCCGCCCCGCGGATTGTCCGGCGCCACGCTGTTGACCCGCACCAGACTGCCGACCAGCTCGGTGTCCCCGCCGACCAGGGCACGATGTCGGGCACGCAGGGCCATGCTGAGGATGACGAAGATCACCAGGCCACTGGTGAGCCCCAGGGTGACGATCAGCGCCAGCGGGATGCCGAAGCCCGGTACGTCGGTGTCGATCAGGATCAAGGCGCCGAAGCAGAACGCCACCACCCCGCCGATGCCCAGCACGCCGAAACTCGGCATGAAGGCCTCGGCGGCGATAAAGGCGATCCCGAGCAGGATCAACGCCACCCCAGCGTAGTTCACCGGCAGCAGTTGCAGCGAATACAGCGCCAGGATCAGGCAGATGCCGCCCAGCACGCCGCCGACCCCGGTGCCCGGGTTGGAGAACTCGAAGAACAGGCCGTAGACGCCGATCATCATCAGCAGCAGCGCCACGCTGGGGTTGGTGATCACCGCCAGCAGCTGGGTGCGCCAGTCCGGCCCATGGCTGACCAGCAGCGCGCCCTCGGTGTCCAGGGTGACCTCGACGCCCGCGGCGGTAAAGGACTTGCCGTGCAGCTGCTTGAGCAGGTGCGGCAGGTCGTTGGCCAGGTAGTCGATGACCTTGAGCTGCAGCGCCTCGGCGGCGGACAGGCTGACTGCCTCGCGCACCGCCTGCTCGGCCCACTCGGCATTGCGTCCGCGCAGCTGCGCCAGGCCGCGGATATAGGCCGAGGCATCGTTGATCTGCTTCTTGCTCAGGGTATCGGTCGGTGCGGCAGCCTTCTGCGCCTTGTCCTTCTTCTGCGCCGGGTCCGCCTTTTCGCCTCCTTGCGTCGCCTCCGGCTCATCCGGCTTCGGCGAAGGCGAGCCCGGCATGCCGCCGATCTGCACCGGCGTCGCCGCCCCCAGGTTGGTCCCGGGCGCCATGGCGGCCACATGGCTGGCGTAGAGGATGTAGGTGCCGGCACTGGCGGCCCGCGCGCCGCTTGGCGCGACGTAGCTGGCCACCGGAATCGGGCTGGCGAGAATCGCCTTGATGATGTCGCGCATCGAGGTATCCAGGCCACCGGGGGTGTCGATGCTGATCACCACCAGCTGCGCGCCCTCGTCCACCGCCCGCGCCAGCCCGCGCACCAGGTAGTCGGCGCTGGCCGGGCCGATCGCGCCGTCGACGCGCAGCTCCACCACCAGCGCGGGTGCCGCCGCCAGCCACGTGGGCACCAGCAGCAGGGCCAAGGCCAGACACAGGCGGCGAGCCGACGCCAGGGTCGCGGAAAGCTTCACGTTCCTCTCCATGACAGCCGTCATGGTTGATGCCCCAGGCGCGGGGCGCGGCTGCCTGTCTACAGGATAGTCCATGGTTTTTCACAGACCGCCGCGCGCTCCAGGCGTACGCAGCTGGCAGCGAATGTGGCGCTGGGGAGTGCCGCCGGTCGGACGATTCCATTAGTCTGCTTGGCAAGTCTCACGGACAAGGCCGTTCATCGATGTCGTCCCCCTCGCTCCGCCACTCCCTGCGCCGACTCTGGGCACTGGACAAGTTCAGCTACAGCCTGCGGGTGTTCATCGCCCTGGGCGGCGCCCTGCTGCTGTGCTGGTCCCAGGGCTGGATGCACGCCCTGATCCCGCTGTTTCTCGGGGTGATCGCCAGCGCCCTGGCCGAAACCGACGACAGCTGGCAGGGGCGGCTAACCGCCCTGCTGGTGACCCTCGGCTGCTTCAGCGCCGCCGCCTACACGGTGGAGCTGCTGTTCCCCTACCCCTGGCTGTTCGTCGCCGCCCTGGCACTGTCGAGCTTCGCCCTGACCATGCTCGGCGCCCTCGGCGAGCGCTTCGCCACCCTGGGCTGGGCGACCCTGATTCTGGCGATCTACAGCATGATCGGCGTGGAGCAGCGCGGCGGCAGCGCCGGCCTCGGGCCGGAACCGCTGCTGCTGGTGGCCGGCGCCGCCTGGTACGGCCTGCTCTCGGTGATCTGGAATGCCCTGTTCGCCCACCAGCCGCTGCAGCACAGCCTGGCCCGGCTGTTCCGCGAGCTGGGCCGCTACCTCAAGCTCAAGGCCGCCCTGTTCGAGCCGCTGCGCCAGCTCGACGTGGAGCGGCGCCGCCTGGACCTGGCCAGGCAGAACGGCAAGGTGGTCGCCGCCCTGAACGCGGCCAAGGAGATCATCCTGCACCGGGTCGGCAACGACCGGCCGAGCCCCAAGGTCGGGCGCTACCTCAAGCTGTACTTCCTCGCCCAGGACATCCACGAGCGCGCCAGCTCCTCCCACTACCCTTATAACGAACTGGCCGAGGCCTTCTTCCACAGCGACGTGCTGTTCCGCTGCCAGCGCCTGCTGCGCCTGCACGGCGAGGCCTGTGAACGGCTGGCACAGGCCATCGAACTGCGTCAGCCTTTCGAGTACCGCGAGCTGTGCTCCCAGGCTCTGGAAGACCTGCATGCCTCCCTCGACCACCTGCACCTGCAGAGCAACCCGGCCTGGCGCCACTTGCTGCGCTCGCTGCACGCCCTGGCCGGCAACCTCGCCACCCTCGATCAGCTGCTGGGCAACGCCAGCAATCCCGACGCCCTGGCCGAGGAGCAGGACAGCAGCCTGCTGGACCGCGAGCCCCAGTCGCTGAAGGATGTGGCCGAGCGTCTGCGCCTGCAACTGACGCCCACCTCCCTGCTGTTCCGTCACGCCCTGCGCCTGGCCGTCGCCCTGGCCGCCGGCTATGGCCTGCTGCACTGGATCGACCCGGCCCAGGGCTTCTGGATCCTGCTGACCACGGTATTCGTCTGCCAACCCAATTACGGCGCCACCCGGCGCAAGCTGGTGCAGCGCATCGCCGGCACGGTGCTGGGCCTGGTGCTCGGCTGGGCCCTGTTCGACCTGTTCCCCAACACCCTGGTGCAGGCATTCTTCGCGGTGGCCGCCGGGGTCGTGTTCTTCGCCACCCGCAGCAGCCGCTACACCCTGGCCACGGCGGCGATCACCCTGATGGTGCTGTTCTGCTTCAACCAGGTCGGCGACGGCTACGGGCTGATCATCCCGCGCCTGGTCGACACCCTGCTCGGCAGCCTGATCGCCGGCCTGGCGGTGTTCCTCATCCTGCCGGACTGGCAGGGCCGGCGACTGGACCGCATGGTGGCCAATACGCTCGGCTGCAACGGCACCTACCTGCGCCAGATCATTCGCCAGTACACCACCGGCAAGCGCGACGACCTGGCCTATCGCCTGGCCCGGCGCAACGCCCACAACGCCGACGCGGCGCTGTCCACCACCCTGGGCAATATGCTCATGGAGCCCGGGCACTTCCGTAAGGAGGCGGACATCGGCTTTCGCTTCCTGGTGCTCTCGCACACCCTGCTGAGCTACCTCTCCGGGCTCGGCGCGCACCGCGGCGAGGTGCTCCTGGACGCGGGCCAGAGCCATCTGCTGGAGAGTGCCGAGCGCCTGGCCAGCAGCCTCGACGAGATCGCCGGCAATCTCGGCGAAGGTCGCGCGGTGGCGATCCACAGCGACGCCGAAGAGCAACTCGCGGCCGAGCTGGAGCGCTTACCGGAGGAGATGGATGACCAGCTGCGTCTGGTACAGACCCAGCTGGCGCTGATCTGTCGACAACTCGGCCCGCTGCGCACCCTCGCCGCGCACCTGCTCAAGGGCAGCGGCGCGCCCTCAAAGGCGTGAGTGAATGCCTAGCGCAGGGCTGCGGCGATGCTGTGGATTTCGTCCCAGTGCTGGCTGACCAGTAAGAGGCAGCCATCCTCATCCATCTCATCATCGGGCGGCGTCAGTTTGCCGAAGCCCGCCAGCTCGCTGAGCCGCGGCAGGTCGGCGGCGGGGTCGGTGTCCTTGACCGTGTGGTACAAGCCCAGATTGACCAGATCGATCAGTTCGATCTGCCGCTGCCGCTGCAGGGTCCAGTTGCCCACGTCGCGGATGATCTGCACATAGGCATCGTCCACTGCCCATTTCTTCAGCAGCATGACGCCCAGCGACTTGCTGTAGGCCCGGCACAGCTTGTAGTAGCGCGTCTGGGTGGGCACCAGTTCCTTGCTCTTGAATGCCGACAGCACGGCCAGCGAACCGACCTCGCTGAGCAGGCAGGCCAGCACCGCATGATCCGCCGGGATGCGCCCGACCATGCGCGCCAGGAAAGCGCAGACGCTGGCCTTGAGGGTCAAGCGGTGCCAGGCCTCCATGAACAGCTGCTTGTGTTCGGCGCTGTGCAGGGTAAACAGGCTCTTGACGCTATGCACCATCACCACCCGGTCCACCTGCTGCAAACCGAGCACCCGCAGCACGTCCTGCAGGGTTTTCGGCGCCATGCGCGAGCGCAACAAGGCGCTGGACGCATACTTCATCAACAGGGCGCTGAGCGCCGGGTCCTGACCGATCAGCTCGACCAACTGGCTGATGCTGACCTCAGGTGCGGCCAGCGCGCGGCGAATCTTCCAGGTCAGGGTCGGCAGGCTCGGCAACTGCTCCTGATCGCTCATCAGTTGCGCGATCAGGTCACGGTAGACCGAATAGTCCGACTGCTTGGTTTCCATTGTGACTTCCCCCCGGTATCGCCCGGAGTGTAGCCAAGCGGCCTCTCTATTGCGCGCCTTTCCTTAGTCCGAGCCGCGCCCGTGTTTTGCCAGCGACCACCGGCACGCGGATAATCCGCCCTTTCCCGCTGCGCCTTGTGAGCCGTCGATGGACAAGAACCCGCTGCACCAGTTGATTGTCGAGCGACTGCAGGCCGATCTGGAGCTGGCCCGGCGCGCCGCCCAGAGCGCCTACGAGGCGGCCACCGACGAAGAGAACATCGCCGAGAACAAGTACGACACCCTCGGCCTCGAGGCCTCCTACCTCGCCGCAGGCCAGGCGCGCCGCGTGGAGGAGATCCGCCACAGCCTCGCGGCCTGGCAACAACTGACCCTGCGCCCCTTCGACCCGCGCCAGGGCATCCAGCTCGGCGCCCTGGTATGGCTGGCCGACACCGGGGACCGCGAACAGTGCCTGCTGCTCGGCCCGGACGGTGCCGGGCTGAAGGTGCAGTGGCAGGGCCAGGAGGTGTTGGTGGTCAGCCCGCGTGCGCCACTGGGTCAGCGCCTGCTCGGCTGCGGCACCGGCGATGAGGTGGAAATCCGCGTCGGCGGGGGCCTGCAGCAGTTCGAGATCCTGCGCGTCGCCTGAGCCTCGAGGGGGCGCCCCGCATCAACCCCTGCTCGATCTGCGCTAGGCTGAAAGAAGCACGGTCGCCGGCTGGCCGGCGCAGCCCCGGCGCCCTATCCACCGAGCAGAGGAACGCGTCATGGAAAGCCCCATCCACAATCTCCCGGCCTTGTTCAAACAGCTCGGCTTGCCCGCCGACCAGGCCAGCATCGAGCGCTTCATCCGCAGTCACTCGCCCCTGGCGCCGACCTGCAAACTCGCCGAAGCGCCGTTCTGGAGTCCGTCCCAGGCCGCCTTTCTGCGCGAGGAAATCCTCGAGGACGCCGACTGGGCCGAGGTGGTCGATCAGCTCAACGTGATGCTGCGCGGCTGAGCGCCGCCAACAACGGGTTGCTCAGTCGGGCTTGGCCGCGGCCAGGTCACGCCAGGTCAGGTACAGGCGCAGATCGAACTCCAGCTGCCCGTAGCCGGGCAGCATGTGCTCGCACAGCTGGTAGAAGGCCTTGTTGTGCGCGGACTCCTTCAGGTGCGCCAGCTCGTGCACCACGATCATCTGCAGAAACTCCGGCGCCGCCTCCTTGAACAGGGAGGCGACGCGAATCTCCTTCTTGGCCTTGAGCTTGCCGCCCTGCACCCGCGAGATCGCCGTGTGCAGGCCCAGGGCGCGGTGGGTCAGGTCCAGGCGATTGTCATACAGCACCTTGTCCAGCGCCGGCGCATTGCGCAGGTGCTCCTGCTTCAGCGCCACGGCGTAGGCATACAGCGCCTTGTCGCTCTGCACCGCGTGATGACCACCATAGCGCCGGCTCAGGTAGTCGCCCAGGCGCTCTTCGGCGATCAGTCGGCGCACCTGGTCGAGCACCTGGGCGGGGTAGCCTTGCAGATATTTCAGGGGCGTCATGGCCGCGACTTCTTGCCAGTAGTGTCGATAAGGCCGCGGAGTATGCCGCAGCACCGAGCCATCGACCTACCGTTCGTCGGCGAATCCAGCCGGGGCTGTGCCCCTATGACGCGCTGCCACGGGCTCCCTTGGCCGGCCGGCGCTCGCCAAAGGGTGCGCCAATTCACAGAGATGGTACGCACGCTCCAAAAATAGAAAAGCCGGGCTAGGCTTCCGGTTCGCGTCCGGATCGATGCAGTTAAGGACCAGTCGCCAGAGGCCACAAGCCGACCTGGCAGCGCGCTCTCCCTAAGGATTGGAGGAACCATGTCTAAGACAGTTACCCGCTGGCATCTTCTCAGTTGTTCTCTCGCTCTCTCCCTCTCCACCAGCCTGCAAGCCGCCCCACCGGCTACCAGCGACCTGCTCAACGAATTCTGGAGCCCGGCCCGACCGACCTCGGCCGGCTGCAATTCGGTGCTGCTGAACAACAGCCCCCTGGGGCTGCCCCGCTGCATGCAGGCCAGAAAGACCCTGTACCACCTGCAGATGCTGCAGGACATCGCCGCCGCCAACGGCGGCACCCGCGCCGCCGGCCTGCCGGGCTATCAGGCCTCGGTGGACTACGTGAAGCAGACCCTTGAAGGAGCCGGCTACCAGGTCAGCCTGCAAGCCTTCCCGTTCACCGCGTTCTACCCCCAGGGCCCGGGCGAGCTGGCGGCCCTGGCGCCCACGCCGGCCACCTATGAATGGGAGAGCGATTTCACCTACCTGTCGCAGACCGAGGCCGGCAACCTCAGCGCCAGCGTGGCCCCCGTAGACCTGGCCCTGGGCCCGGACAACGGCTCGACCAGCGGTTGCGAGGCCGAAGACTTCGTCGGCTTCCCCGCCGGCGCCATCGCCCTGATCCAGCGCGGCGCCTGCAGCTTCCAGCAGAAGGCGGAGAACGCCGCGGCGGCGGGCGCGGTCGGCGCCATCATCTTCAACCAGGGCAACACCGAGGACCGCAAGGGCCTGCTCAATGCCACCCTCGGCGACGGCTACTCCGGTGGCATACCGGTGCTGTTCGCGACCTACGACAAGGGCGCGACCTGGGCGGCCACCGCGGGCCTGCAACTGCGCCTGATGGTCGACGTGGTGCGCGAGAAGACCGAGACCTTCAACATCATCGCCGAGACCCGTCGCGGCAACCCGGACAACGTGGTGATGGTCGGCGCCCACTTGGACTCGGTGTTCGAGGGCGGCGGCATCCAGGACAACGGCTCGGGCAGCGCGGCGATCCTCGAGATGGCCCTGCAGATGCGCAAGGCCCGGCCGCGCAACAAGGTGCGTTTCGCCTGGTGGGGCGCGGAAGAGTCCGGCCTGGTCGGCTCGACGCATTACGTGCAGAACCTCAGCGCCGAAGAGAAGGCGAAGATCAAGGTCTACTTGAACTTCGACATGATCGCCTCGCCGAACTTCGCCTACTTCATCTATGACGGCGACGGCTCCGATTTCGGCCTGCAGGGCCCGCCCGGCTCGGCGGCGGTGGAGAAGCTGTTCGAGACCTACTACCGCCTGCGTGCCCTGCCGTCCGAAGGCGACGAGATCAGCTTCCGCTCCGACTACGCGCAGTTCTTCCTCGACGGCATTGCCTTCGGCGGGCTGTTCACCGGCGCCGAAGTGCTGAAGAGCGACGAGCAGGCGGCGAAGTACGGCGGCGACGCCGGCATCGCCTTCGACCCCTGCTATCACCAGGCCTGCGACAACATCAGCAACATCAACCAGCAGGCCCTGGAGATCAACGGCGACGCCGCGGCGTTCGCCACCAGCTGGCTGTCGTTGTCGACCAAGATCATCGACGACGAGATCGCCGCGGCGCAGCAACCGAGCGCCCGCGCCTTCAGCCAGCAGAAATCCACCGCCTACGACATCACCCACTGGGGCAAACACTGGATCAAGTAAGCCGGTGCCGGGGTTCTGCTGACCCCGGGAAACGAAAAAGCCCGCTCTAGAGCGGGCTTTTTTTCTGCAGCGCGGCTCAGTTGACCTTGGCGGCCAGCTCGCCCTTGGCGTAGCGCAGGTACATGGCGTCCAGGGAGATCGGCTTGATCTTCGAGGCGTTGCCGGCGGTACCGAAGGCCTCGTAGCGGGCGATGCAGATGTCACGCATGGCGGTGACGGTGGCGGCGAAGAACTTGCGCGGGTCGAACTCACTCGGGTGCTCGGCCATCATGCGGCGCATGGCGCCGGTGGAGGCCAGGCGCAGGTCGGTGTCGATGTTGACCTTGCGCACGCCGTGCTTGATGCCCTCGACGATCTCCTCGACCGGCACGCCGTAGGTCTCCTTGATGTCGCCGCCGTACTGGTTGATCACCGCCAGCCACTCCTGCGGCACGCTGCTGGAGCCGTGCATCACCAGGTGGGTGTCGGGGATGCGCGCGTGGATCGCCTTGATCCGGTCGATGGCGAGGATATCGCCGGTCGGCGGCTTGGTGAATTTGTAGGCGCCGTGGCTGGTGCCGATGGCGATGGCCAGGGCGTCGACCTGGGTGCGCTTGACGAAGTCGGCGGCCTCCTCCGGATCGGTGAGCATCTGGCTGTGATCGAGCACACCCTCGGCGCCGACGCCGTCCTCTTCACCGGCCATGCCGGTTTCCAGGCTGCCCAGGCAACCCAGCTCACCTTCCACCGAGACGCCACAGGCGTGGGCCATGGCCACGGCTTGCTGGGTCACGCGCACGTTGTAGTCGTAGTCGGCCGGGGTCTTGCCGTCTTCCTTCAGCGAGCCATCCATCATCACCGAGCTGAAACCCAGCTGGATCGAGCGCTGGCAGACATCCGGGCTGGTGCCGTGGTCCTGATGCATGCACACCGGGATATGCGGGAACTCTTCGATGGCGGCCAGGATCAGGTGGCGCAGGAAGGGCGCGCCGGCGTACTTGCGGGCACCGGCGGAAGCCTGGACGATCACCGGCGAGTCGGTCTTGTCGGCCGCTTCCATGATCGCGCGCATCTGCTCGAGATTGTTCACGTTGAAGGCCGGCACGCCGTAGCCGTATTCGGCGGCGTGGTCGAGCATCTGGCGCATGCTGATAAGTGCCATGGTTTCCTGTCTCCCGGTTTGGAGGTCGTTAATCGTGCAAGCCTGCCGCAGGGGCAGGCGCTATTCAAGTATTCGGGGATAAGGGGTCGCCGGCGCGCGCCGCGGTTCAGGCTTCAACGCCCGGCCCAAGGCGCGCCCCGGGCGACTCAGCCCCGGGCGCGATCTTCGAGCACGGCCACGGCCGGCAGCAGCTTGCCCTCGACGAACTCGAGGAAGGCGCCACCGCCGGTGGAGATATAGCTGATGCGCTCGGCCACGCCGTATTTGTCGATCGCCGCCAGGGTGTCGCCACCGCCGGCGATGGAGAACGCCGGGCTCTCGGCGATGGCTTCGGCCAGCACCCGGGTGCCGTTGCCGAACTGATCGAACTCGAACACCCCGACCGGGCCGTTCCACAGGATGGTCCGGCTGGATTTGAGCAGCTCGGCGAACTGCGCCGCGGTCTGCGGGCCGATGTCGAGAATCATGTCGTCCTCGGCCACCTCGGCCACCGGCTTGACGGTCGCCTCGGCGTCCTCGGCGAAGGCCTTGGCCACCACCACGTCGACCGGCAGCGGCACGCTGACCTTGGCCGCGATGGCCTTGGCGGTGTCCACCAGGTCGGCCTCGTACAGCGACTTGCCGACCGGGAAACCGGCGGCGGCGAGGAAGGTGTTGGCGATGCCGCCGCCGACGATCAGCTGGTCGCAGACCTGGCTGAGGCTGTTGAGCACGTCCAGCTTGGTCGACACCTTGGAGCCGGCGACGATCGCCGCCATCGGTTTGGCCGGGTTGCCCAGGGCCTTGCCCAGAGCGTCCAGCTCGGCGGCCAGCAGGGGGCCGGCGCAGGCGACCGGGGCGAACTTGGCCACGCCATGGGTCGAACCCTCGGCGCGGTGGGCGGTGCCGAAGGCATCCATGACGAACACGTCGCACAGCGCGGCGTACTGCTGGGCCAGCTCGTCGCTGTTCTTCTTCTCGCCCTTGTTGAAGCGCACGTTCTCGAACAGCACCAGCTCGCCGGCGGCGAGCTCGACACCGCCGAGGTAGTCGGCCAGCAGCGGCACGTCCCGGCCCAGGGCCTTGGACAGGTAGTCGGCGACCGGCTTGAGGCTGTTCTCCTGGGAGAACTCACCCTCGCTGGGGCGGCCCAGGTGCGAGCAGACCATCACCGCCGCGCCCTTCTCCAGCGCCAGCTTGATGGTCGGCAGGGCGGCGAGGATGCGCGCATCGCTCTTCACCACGCCGTCCTTCACCGGCACGTTGAGGTCTTCGCGGATCAGCACGCGCTTACCCTGGAGGTCGAGGTCGGTCATCTTCAAAACGGTCATGGAATCAGTCCTTCACGGGGGCTGGTTGAACGGTGGCAGTGGAGACTTCGAGGAAATGCTGGGCGACATCGAGCATGCGGTTGGCGAAACCCCACTCGTTGTCGAACCAGGCCAGCAGGTTGACCAGGCGCGGGCCGGAGACCCGCGTCTGGCTGCCATCGACCACCGCCGAATGGGGGTCGTGGTTGAAGTCGCAGCTGGCATGGGGCAGTTCGGTGTAGGCGATCAGGCCCTTGAGCGGCCCGGCTTCGGCGGCCTCGCGCAGCACCCGGTTGATCTCGGCGGCCGAGGTGTCGCGGGCGGTCTGCAGGGTGATGTCCAGGCAGGAGACGTTGACCGTCGGCACCCGGATGGCCTTGGCCTGGATGCGTCCGGTCAGTTCCGGCAGCAGACGCTCGATGCCCTTGGCCAGGCCGGTGGACACCGGGATCACCGACTGGAAGGCCGAGCGCGTGCGGCGCAGGTCTTCGTGGTGGTAGGCGTCGATCACCGGCTGGTCGTTCATCGCCGAGTGGATGGTGGTGATGGAGACGTACTCCAGGCCCACGGCGTCGTTGAGCAGCTTGAGCAGCGGCACCCCGCAGTTGGTGGTGCAACTGGCGTTGGACACCAGGCGCTCGGCGCCGCTCAGGCGTTGCTGATTGACCCCGAAGACGATGGTCGCATCGATATCCGCCTCGCCGGCCATCGGCTGGGAGAACAGCACCCGCGGCGCACCGGCCTTGAGGAAACGCTCGGCATCGGCGCGGGTGGTGTACTGCCCCGAGCACTCCAGCAGCAGGTCGATATCCAGCGCCGCCCAGTCGATGCCTTCCGGCTCTTCCTCGCGCAGCACCCGCACGCAGTCGCCATTGATATGCAGGCAATCGCCCTCGACCCGCACCTCGCCGGGGAAGCGGCCATGGGTCGAGTCGAAACGGGTCAGGTACTCGAGACTGGCCTGATCGGCCAGGTCATTGAGGGCGACGATCTCCAGCCGCGCGCCAGCGCCGCGCTCGTGCAGCGCGCGCAGCACGCAGCGACCGATGCGGCCGTAGCCGTTGAGGGCAACTCTGTAGGGACGATTGGGCATGGCGATCTCGATGGATAAACGACCGTAGGATGAGCCGCGCCGCACGCAGCCCGGCCCATCCTACCTGCTGATCAGCCTTCCAGCAGTTCGGCCGCGGTTTCCAGGACGTTTTCCAGGGTGAAGCCGAAGTGTTCGAACAGCGCCGCCGCCGGCGCCGATTCGCCGAAGGTGGTCATGCCGATGACGCGACCTTCGAGGCCGACGTACTTGTACCAGAAGTCGCTATGGGCGGCCTCGATGGCGATCCGCGCACCGACCTGCAGCGGCAGCACGGCCTGCTTGTAGCCGGCGTCCTGCTGATCGAATACCGAGGTCGAGGGCATCGACACCACGCGCACCTTGCGGCCCTGCTCGCTGAGCGCCTCGAAGGCCTGCACCGCCAGGCCGACTTCCGAGCCGGTGGCGATGAGGATCAGTTCCGGCTCGCCGGCGCAGTCCTTGAGCACGTAGCCGCCACGGGCGATGTCGCCCAGCTGGGCGGCATCGCGGTTCTGGTGCGGCAGGTTCTGGCGGCTGAAGATCAGCGCGCTGGGGCCGTCATTGCGCTCGATCGCGCACTTCCAGGCCACCGCCGACTCCACCGCGTCGGCCGGACGCCAGGTGTCGAGGTTCGGCGTGCAGCGCAGGCTGGCCAGCTGCTCGATCGGCTGGTGGGTCGGGCCGTCTTCGCCCAGACCGATAGAGTCGTGGGTGTAGACGAACAGCACACGCTTCTTCATCAGCGCCGACATGCGCACGGCGTTGCAGGCGTACTCCATGAACACCAGGAAGGTGGCGCCGTAGGGGATGAAGCCGCCATGCAGGGCGATACCGTTCATGATCGCGCTCATGCCGAACTCGCGCACACCGTAGAACATGTAGTTGCCCGACGCGTCCGCCGCCGAGACACCCTGACAGCCCTTCCACAGGGTCAGGTTGGAACCGGCCAGGTCGGCGGAGCCGCCGAGGAACTCCGGCAGCAGCGGGCCGAAGGCATTCAGCGCGTTCTGGCTGGCCTTGCGGCTGGCGATGGTCTCGCCCTTGGCCGCCACGTCCTGGATATAAGCGGCGGCCTTCTCGGCGAAATCGGCCGGCAGCTCGCCCTTGACGCGTCGCTGGAATTCGGCCGCCAGCTCCGGGTAGGCGGCGGCGTAGGCGGCGAAACGCTCGTCCCACTCGGCCTCGACGGCGGCGCCGGCCTGCTTGGCGTCCCACTCGGCGTAGATCTCTGCGGGAATCTCGAACGGACCATGCTCCCAGCCGAGGGCGGCGCGGGTCAGGGCGATCTCGTCGACGCCCAGCGGCGCGCCGTGGCAGTCTTCCTTGCCCTGCTTGTTCGGCGAGCCGAAGCCGATGGTGGTCTTGCAGCAGATCAGGGTCGGCTGCGCGCTCTTGCGCGCGGTGTCGATGGCGATCTTGATTTCTTCGGCATCGTGGCCGTCGACGTTGCGAATCACCTGCCAGCCGTAGGCCTCGAAGCGGTTCGGCGTGTCGTCGGTGAACCAGCCCTCGACTTCGCCGTCGATGGAGATGCCGTTGTCGTCATAGAAGGCGATCAGCTTGCCCAGGCCCAGGGTGCCGGCCAACGAACAGACCTCGTGGCTGATGCCCTCCATCATGCAGCCGTCGCCGAGGAACACGTAGGTGTTGTGGTCGACGACGCTGTGGCCTTCGCGGTTGAACTGCGCCGCCAGGACCTTCTCGGCGATGGCGAAGCCCACGGCATTGGCCAGGCCCTGGCCGAGCGGGCCGGTGGTGGTCTCGACGCCCGGGGTGTAGCCGTACTCCGGGTGACCCGGGGTGCGGCTGCCCATCTGGCGGAACTGCTTGAGGTCTTCGATGCCCAGGTCATAGCCGGTCAGGTGCAGCAGCGAATAGATCAGCATCGAGCCATGGCCGTTGGACAGCACGAAGCGGTCGCGGTCGGCGAACTCGGGGTTGCTCGGGTTGTGCTTGAGGTAGTCACGCCACAGCACTTCGGCGATATCCGCCATGCCCATCGGGGCACCGGGGTGGCCGCTGTTGGCTTTCTGCACGGCATCCATGCTGAGGGCACGAATGGCATTGGCACGCTCACGACGGCTGGGCATCGCTGAATCTCCTGCGGGGGCTGAACACGAAAAAGGCAGGCATTTTCGCCCACCCAGGCGGTGCGGGGCAATGACAGATGGTCGCAGCTCGCGGTTTTCTCGGCTCAGAGGCGGCGTCCACCGAGCAAATCGCGCCACGCCGGCAATATCAAAACTTTTTGATATTGCTGTTGCTGTATGAAAAATGACCGACTAGACTTCGCGCCCTATGAATATCCGCGTGCCCCAGCTGAGCTTCGAGCCTGCCGACGAGCTCGCCGCCCTATGCAAGGCCGGCGGCGACCCGTTGCGCCTGAACGTGCTGCGCGCCCTGGCCAACGACTCGTTCGGCGTGCTGGAGCTGGCGCAGATCTTCGCCATCGGCCAGTCGGGCATGAGCCACCATCTGAAGGTGCTGGCCCAGGCCGGGCTGGTGGCCACGCGCCGCGAGGGCAACGCGATCTTCTATCGCCGCGCCCTGGCCCAGGGCGATTCGCTGGGTGGCACGCTGCACGCCGCGCTGCTGGACGAGGTCGACGGCCTGGCGTTGCCGGCCGACGCCCAGGCCAGGATCGCCGAGGTGCACGCGCAGCGGGCCGCGGCCAGCCAGGATTTTTTCGCGCGCATGGCGGCCAGCTTTCAGGCCCAGCAGGACCTGATCGCCGGCCTGCCGCAGTACCGCGACAGCGTGCTGGCCCTGCTCGACGCCCTGAGCCTGGCGGCCGACGCCACGGCCCTGGAAGTAGGCCCCGGCGACGGCGGTTTCCTGCCGGAGCTGGCGCGGCGCTTTGCCCGGGTCACCGCCCTGGACAACAGCCCGGCGATGCTCGAGCTGGCGCGCCAGCGCTGCATCGAGGACGGATTGGACAACGTCGAGCTGCTACTGGCCGACGCACTGAATGACGAGTACCCGAGCGCCGACTGCGTGGTGCTGAACATGGTCCTGCACCATTTCGCCGCCCCCGCCGAAGCGCTGAAGCAGCTGGCGCTGCGGGTGAACAGCGGCGGCAGCCTGCTGATCAGCGAGTTGTGCAGCCACAACCAGAGTTGGGCCAGGCAGGCCTGCGGCGATCTCTGGCTGGGCTTCGAACAGGACGACCTGGCCCGTTGGGCCATCGCCGCAGGGCTCACGCCTGGCGAAAGCCAGTACCTGGGCTTACGCAATGGTTTCCAGATTCAGGTGCGGCACTTCGCCAAACCGGATGAACACACCGGCCCACGGGCCACCCTCACCCACCGGTAATTAATTTAGGAAGACCGATAGATGAGCGAATACTCCCTGTTTACCTCCGAGTCCGTGTCCGAAGGCCATCCGGACAAGATCGCCGACCAGATTTCCGACGCGATCCTCGACGCCATCATTGCCCAGGACAAGCATGCCCGCGTGGCCTGCGAGACCCTGGTCAAGACCGGCGTGGCGATCATCGCCGGCGAAGTCACCACCTCGGCCTGGGTCGACCTGGAAGAGCTGGTGCGCAAGGTCATCATCGACATCGGCTACGACAGCTCCGACGTCGGCTTCGACGGCGCCACCTGCGGCATCATCAACATCATCGGCAAGCAGTCCCCGGACATCAACCAGGGTGTCGACCGCAGCAAGCCGGAAGACCAGGGCGCCGGCGACCAGGGCCTGATGTTCGGCTACGCCAGCAACGAGACCGACGTGCTGATGCCGGCCCCGATCTGCTTCAGCCACCGCCTGGTCGAGCGCCAGGCCGAGGCACGCAAGTCCGGCCTGCTGCCGTGGCTGCGCCCGGACGCCAAGAGCCAGGTCACCTGCCGCTACGAGAACGGCAAGGTCGCAGGTATCGACGCCGTGGTGCTGTCCACCCAGCACAACCCGGACGTGTCCTACAACGACCTGCGCGAAGGCGTGATGGAGCTGATCGTCAAGCACGTGCTGCCGGCCGAGCTGCTGCACAAGGACACCCAGTTCCACATCAACCCGACCGGCCAGTTCATCATCGGCGGCCCGGTGGGTGACTGCGGCCTGACCGGGCGCAAGATCATCGTCGACTCCTACGGCGGCATGGCCCGCCACGGCGGCGGCGCCTTCTCCGGCAAGGATCCGTCCAAGGTCGACCGCAGCGCCGCCTATGCCGGCCGCTACGTGGCCAAGAACATCGTCGCCGCCGGCCTCGCCGAGCGTTGCGAGATCCAGGTGTCCTACGCCATCGGCGTGGCCCAGCCGACCTCCATCTCGGTCAACACCTTCGGCACCAACAAGGTCAGCGAAGACAGCATCATCAAGCTGGTGCGCGAGGTCTTCGACCTGCGTCCGTACGCCATCACCAAGATGCTCGACCTGCTGCACCCGATGTACCAGCCGACTGCGGCCTACGGCCACTTCGGCCGCGAGCCGGTGGAGATGAGCTACGGCGACGATACCTTCACCGCCTTCACCTGGGAGAAGACCGACAAGGCCGCCGAACTGCGCGCCGCCGCCGGCCTGTAAGCTCCCCGGCAACGAAAAAGCCCCGCAGATGCGGGGCTTTTTTTGGACCGCCGTAGCGGTCAGAACGACAGTTGCAATCCACCCCCCAAATACATCAGCCCCAGACCAATGACGATCACCAGAAACGGCGACCGCATCGTCGGTTCCTGAGCTGCGAAGATCAGCTGAGAGATTGGCGGAAGAATAAAATTGAGCACGGCGCAAAGGACCGATACCTGAATGCCTCTGGCCACCGACCAGATAAAACCCACCAACGCCAAGAGAAATCCGGCCGTACTCATCATCAACTCCCTTTGATTGAATTCGTTTGCGCTGAGCCACCCCAAAACGGGAAGGCATCTTGCCAGTAACGCTTCTGCAATACACCCCTAGGCTCAGAACGCGCGGAACTCCTTGTGACAGGCCTCGCAACTGTCCTCGACCCGCTGCACGGCCGGCGCCAGGCCACCCTGGCGTAGCGGTTTGGCGGCGGTGGCGGCGACCAGTGCGGCGGTGGCGCCCTCCAGCTCCCGGGCCAGTTCCTGGAAACGCGCCTGGCGCTGCCACACCTCGTCCTTGGCGCGAGTGTCGTCCTCTTCCTTGACCTGGGGAAAATGCTCCCAGGGCTTGCGGGCCAGCTGATCCAGCTCGGCCGCACCACTGATGAAACGCTGCTCGTCGAAGGCGATGCGTCCGCGCAGCATGCCGCCGAGGTCTTCGCTGGTCTTGAGCATCTGCTTGAAGATGGCCTGGCGCTTGCCCAGGGGCGAATTCGGGTCGACTCCGCCGCAGGCGCTCAGGGCCAGACAGATGAACAGCACGGGTAAGGCGATTTTCAGTTTCATGGGCAACGGGTTCGGCAGTGAAAGCGGGCCACAGTATCCCCACTCCGGGCGCACCGGCCAAGCGCGGCGTTTTGCCGCAGATGCCGAACGCGCCGGCGCCAGGACAGGCATTCGGGCGACGGAAAGCCTTGGGCTTCGCGCCGCCCGCCGCTATAATCCGCAGGCTTCACGCTCCCGGCACCGCTCCGGGCGCGCCCGCCACCCGTCCGAGGGGCGCTGCAGCAGACCCTGCCCAGCAGGGATCTGTCAGGCTCGGATGGGGCGTTATCCATACGCATCAACGGCGCCCATTCGCAGACAACGAATGGAGAACTCATTTATGAGCGCTGTAATGACGCCTGCCGGTTTCAACGACTACAAGGTCGCCGACATTTCCCTGGCCGCCTGGGGCCGTCGCGAACTGATCATCGCCGAATCCGAGATGCCCGCCCTGATGGGCCTTCGCCGCAAGTACGCCGCCGAACAGCCGCTCAAGGGCGCCAAGATTCTCGGCTGCATCCACATGACCATCCAGACCGGCGTGCTGATCGAGACCCTGATCGCCCTGGGCGCCGAAGTGCGCTGGTCGAGCTGCAACATCTTCTCCACCCAGGACCAGGCCGCCGCCGCCATCGCCGCCGCCGGCATCCCGGTGTTCGCCTGGAAGGGCGAGACCGAAGAAGAGTACGAGTGGTGCATCGAGCAGACCATCCTCAAGGACGGCCAGCCGTGGGACGCCAACATGATCCTCGACGACGGCGGCGACCTGACCGAAATCCTGCACAAGAAATACCCGGCGATGCTCGACAGGATCCACGGCATCACCGAGGAAACCACCACCGGCGTGCACCGCCTGCTCGACATGCTCAAGGCCGGCACCCTGAAAGTCCCGGCGATCAACGTCAACGACTCGGTGACCAAGAGCAAGAACGACAACAAGTACGGCTGCCGTCATAGCCTGAACGACGCCATCAAGCGCGGCACCGACCACCTGCTGTCCGGCAAGCAGGCCCTGGTGATCGGCTACGGCGACGTGGGCAAGGGCTCGGCCCAGTCGCTGCGCCAGGAAGGCATGATCGTCAAGGTCAGCGAAGTCGACCCGATCTGCGCCATGCAGGCCTGCATGGACGGCTTCGAGCTGGTTTCCCCCTACAAAGACGGCATCAACGACGGCAGCGAAGCCAGTGTCGACGCCGCCCTGCTGGGCAAGATCGACCTGATCGTCACCACCACCGGCAACGTCAACGTGTGTGACGCCGGCATGCTCAAGACCCTGAAGAAGCGCGCCGTGGTGTGCAACATCGGTCACTTCGACAACGAAATCGACACCGCCTTCATGCGCAAGCACTGGGCCTGGGAAGAGGTCAAGCCGCAGGTGCACAAGATCCACCGCACCGGCCTGGACCTCGACCCGCTCAACGACGACTACCTGATCCTTCTGGCCGAAGGCCGCCTGGTCAACCTGGGCAACGCCACCGGCCACCCGAGCCGGATCATGGACGGCTCCTTCGCCAACCAGGTGCTGGCGCAGATCTTCCTGTTCGGCCAGAAGTTCGCCGACCTGCCGGCCGCCGACAAGGCCGCGCGCCTGTGCGTCGAAGTGCTGCCGAAGAAGCTCGACGAAGAAGTGGCCCTGGAAATGGTCAAGGGCTTCGGCGGCGTGGTCACCCAGCTGACGCCGAAGCAGGCCGAATACATCGGCGTGACCGTGGAAGGCCCGTACAAGCCGGACAGCTACCGCTACTAAGCCATCGGCCACAGGCGATCCGCGCAGCTCCCCAGCCGCGCGGGTCGCCTTGCCTGATCAGCCTCACGCCTGGAATTTTCTATGAGCCAAGAACGTAGCTACAGCTTCGAGTTCTTCCCCGCGAAGACCGAGGCCGGGCATGAAAAACTGTTGACCACCGCGCGCGAACTGGCCGCCTACAAGCCGGACTTCTTCTCCTGCACCTACGGCGCCGGCGGCTCCACCCGCGACCGCACCGTCACCACGGTCCTGCAGCTGAACGACGAAGTGCAGGTCTCCACCGCGCCGCACCTGTCCTGTGTCGGCGACAGCAAGGCCGAACTGCGCCAGTTGCTTAACCTTTACAAGGACGCCGGCATCACGCGCATCGTCGCCCTGCGCGGCGACCTGCCCTCCGGCATGGGCATGGCCAGCGGCGAGCTGCGCTACGCCAACGAGCTGGTCAGCTTCATCCGCGAGGAGACCGGCGCGCACTTCCACATCGAAATCGCCGCCTACCCGGAGATGCATCCGCAGGCGCGCAATTTCGAAGCCGATATCGCCAACTTCGTGCGCAAGGCCAAGTCCGGCGCCAGCAGCGCGATCACCCAGTACTTCTTCAACGTCGACAGCTACTTCTACTTCGTCGACCGCGTGCGCAAGATGGGCGTGGACATCCCGGTGGTGCCCGGCATCATGCCGATCACCAACTACAGCAAGCTGGCGCGCTTCTCCGACGCCTGCGGCGCCGAGATTCCGCGCTGGGTGCGCAAGCAGCTGGAAGCCTACGGCGACGACAGCGACAGCATTCGCGCCTACGGCGAACAGGTGGTCAGCGAGATGTGCGAGCGCCTGCTGCAAGGCGGCGCCCCGGGCCTGCACTTCTACACCATGAACCTGGCCGGCCCCAGCCTGGCGATCTGGAACAACCTCAAGCTGTCCCGCTGAGTCCAGACGCAACCCTGAAGCCGGAGACCCAGCCCGGCCTTCAGGGTTGTGACCGCCTGCCGATTTCCCGCGCAACCTGACTTCCCCACGCCCGGCGACCAGCGTACGCTGGCCCGATGACGGCACTCCAACGACAACTCCTCGTCATCCTCTTCCTTGCCAGCTTGAGCCTGAGCGCCCAGGGCCAGACGCTGCGCCTGGTCAGCGAAGCCTGGCCGCCCTACATCTATGAGGAACAGGGCCAGTTACGCGGCCTGGATTACGAGGCGGCACACATCGTCCTGCGGCGCCTGGGCGTCGACGTGGAGTGGCAACTGATGCCCTGGAAGCGTTGCCTGACGGCCTTCAGCCAGGGCCGGGCGGATGGCATCTTCGACATCTTCCAGACTGCCGCGCGACGCCCCACCATGCTGTTTCCCAGCGAGCCACTGTCGGAAATCGAGTTCGTGCTGTTTCACAGCACGGCGCGCCCGCACCGCTTTCAGGACCTGAGCGACCTCGACGGCCTGAAGGTTGGCGTATCGCCCGGTTACTGGTATGCCAACCGAGCGTTCCGCGAATCCGAGCGTTTCACCCGGGAGCCCGGGCCCGACCACGCGGCCAATTTCGGCAAACTGCAGCGCAACCGCGTCGACCTGGTGATCAACGATCATCGCGCCGGCCATTACCTGCTGACCCGGATGGGCCTGAACAAGACGATCACCCACCACCCCAAGGTGGTCAGCCGCGACCGGCTCTACCTGGGCCTGAGGCGCGATGCCGGGCTGGAAGAACTGGCCGAACGCTTCGCCGAGGAGCTGCGGCGCTTCAAGGCCGAGCCGGCCTATGCCGACCTGCTCGCCCGTTACGCACCGCCCCATGACGCACAAGCCGCCACGACGGACGCCGCGCAGATCCCCTGACGAGCCCGCCGGCGCCTGCGCTCGCGCTTAAGCCACCACCTTGTAGCTCGGCACATAGGCGCTGCCTCCCGGCAGCTTCATGCGCTGCTGGTCGACGAATGCCTGCAACAGGCGATCCAGCGGCCGCATGATGCCCTGGTCGCCCGTGATCTGGTACGGCCCATGCTCCTCGATCAGGCGAATCCCCTGGACCTTCACGTTGCCGGCGACGATGCCCGAGAAGGCGCGGCGCAGCTGCGCAGCCAGCTCGTGCACCGGCTGGTCGCGGGTCAGGTTGAGACTGGCCATGTTTTCATGGGTCGGCTCGAAGGGACGCTGGAAGCTCTCGTCGATCTTCAGCAGCCAGTTGAAATGGAAGGCATCGTTGCGCTCGCGGCGGAACTGGGTGACCGCCTGGATGCCCTGAGCCATCTCCCGCGCCACCTCGGCGGGGTCGTCGACGATGATCCGATAACGCTGCTGGGCTTCCTCGCCCATCGTGGCGCCGATGAACGCGTGCAGCTGCTGCAGGTACGGCTCGGCGCTGCGTGGGCCGGTGAGGATCAGCGGGAAGGGCAGCTCCCGGTTATCCGGGTGCATGAGGATGCCGAGCAGGTAGAGAAATTCCTCGGCGGTACCGGCGCCTCCGGGGAAGATGATGATGCCGTGGCCCACGCGGACGAAGGCCTCCAGACGCTTCTCGATATCGGGCAGGATCACCAGTTCATTGACGATCGGATTGGGCGCCTCGGCGGCGATGATGCCCGGCTCGGTCAGGCCCAGATAACGCCCGGTGACGTTGCGCTGCTTGGCATGGGCGATGGTCGCTCCCTTCATCGGTCCCTTCATCACCCCGGGGCCGCAGCCCGTGCACACGTCGAGGCCGCGCAGACCCAGCTCGTGACCGACGATCTTGGTGTACTTGTATTCCTCGCGATTGATCGAGTGCCCGCCCCAGCACACCACGATCTTCGGTTCCACGCCGGCGCGCAGGGTGCCGGCGTTGCGCAGCAGGTGAAAGACGTAATCGGTGATGCCCTGGGAGCTGCTGAAATCGACCCGCTTGCTCTCCAGTTCGCTCTGGGTATAGACGATATCGCGCAAGGCGCTGAACAGCATTTCCCGGGTGCTGGCGATCATTTCGCCGTCGACGAAGGCGTCGGCCGGCGCATTCAGCAGCTCCAGACGGATGCCGCGATCCTGCTGGTGGATGCGCACCTCGAAGTCCGGATAGGCCTCGAGGATGGTCTTGGCGTTATCGCTGCCCGAGCCGGTATTGAGTATCGCCAGGGCGCACTGGCGGAACAGCGCGTAGACGCTGCCGCAACCGGTCTCGCGCAACTGCTGCACTTCTCGCTGGGACAGGGTTTCCAGGCTGCCCTTGGGGGAAACCGAGGCGTTGGTGGTATTTCTCGTGGCCATGCAGGCGCTCCATCGTGGTAAGACCGAGCAAGCCCGCAAGGCTTGATCGTTCCGTCAAGTTATAGACCAGCGCTCACTCGGGCCGGGCATTGATCATGAGCGAGCCCGGGCACTGGCAATGATTCGTCACAGGCATCTGGATCGAGCGGAGGTGTCCGGCAAGCACGGGCGCCAAAGCGACCGGCCGACATGCGTTGACTACTGAGTCCCATGATCCCCGAGGCAGCGCAACTTTGCACGCAGGGCTTTAGCGCTCAGGCCGGGAGGGCAGAGCGCGCCAATGAAGCCAAGGCTCAGGGACACTGCAAATGGCCGGCCGCAGGACGTTTCGACAAGCCGAACGCGCGAACCGCCCCATCGCCCTGCTGTTCTGTTATACTCGGGCCTCCCCGCCAGGCTTGCGCCCGGATGCTAGCCCCCAGTTGGCCAGCAGTACCGGTCGGGATTGCGCGCCCCACGCCGCGATTCAAGCCAGGCAATACACCCCATAGGGCCTCGCCCTCACTAGACAGGATTGCACATGTCCTTTGCCTCCCTCGGTCTCTCCGAGGCTTTAGTCCGTGCGGTCGAATCCGTCGGCTACACCCAGCCCACTCCGGTGCAACAGCGGGCCATCCCCGCCGTGTTGCAAGGTCGCGACCTGATGGTAGCGGCCCAGACGGGTACAGGTAAGACAGGCGGTTTTGCCCTGCCGATCCTCGAGCGACTGTTCCCCAACGGTCACCCGGATCGCGAACACCGCCACGGCCCCAAGCAGCCGCGCGTGCTGGTGTTGACCCCCACCCGCGAACTGGCCGCCCAGGTGCATGACAGCTTCAAGGCCTACGCCCGCGATTTGAAATTCGTCAGCGCCTGCATCTTTGGCGGCGTTGGCATGAACCCCCAGGTACAAGCCCTGGCCAAGGGTGTCGATGTCCTGGTGGCCTGCCCCGGTCGCCTGCTCGACTTGACCAACCAGAAGGCCATCGACCTCTCCCACGTGGAGATCCTGGTGCTCGACGAAGCCGACCGCATGCTCGACATGGGCTTCATCCATGACGTCAAGAAGGTCCTCGCCAAGCTGCCGACCAAGCGTCAGAACCTGCTGTTCTCGGCGACCTTCTCCAAGGACATCACCGACCTGGCCGGCAAGCTGCTGCACAACCCCGAGCGCATCGAGGTGACGCCGCCGAACACCACGGTCGAGCGCATCGAGCAGCGCGTGTTCCGCCTGCAGGCCAGCCACAAGCGCGCCCTGCTGGCCCACCTGGTCACCGCCGGTGCCTGGGAGCAGGTGCTGGTCTTCACCCGCACCAAGCACGGCGCCAACCGCCTGGCCGAATACCTCGACAAGCATGGCCTGCCGGCCGTGGCGATTCACGGCAACAAGAGCCAGAACGCCCGCACCAAGGCCCTGGCCGACTTCAAGGCGAACCAGGTGCGGATCCTGGTCGCCACCGACATCGCGGCCCGCGGCCTGGACATCGACCAGCTGCCCCACGTGGTCAACTTCGAGCTGCCCAACGTCGAGGAAGACTACGTGCACCGCATCGGCCGTACCGGCCGTGCCGGTCGCAGCGGCGAGGCGATCTCGCTGGTCGCCCCTGACGAAGAGAAGCTGCTCAAGGGCATCGAGCGGATGACCAAGCAGAGGATCCCCGACGGCGACCTGATGGGCTTCGATGCCAGCAAGGTCGAGGCCGAGCGCCCGGAAGTCCGCGAGCCGCAGAAGCCCCGTCCGCCGCGTGGCGGTGGTGGTGGCGAGCGCCACGGCAGCGGTCGCAAGGACAAGGGCAAGGACACCGGCAAGGCCAAGTCCCAGCCGGGGCGCAGCCAGCAGCAACAACCGCGCGCGGCGCGCCCGGTCGCGGCGGCCATTCCTGCCTTGCCTCCCGACCGTGCGCCGGACGAGTTCCGCGATGACGAGATCGACAACTTCGGCAACCGGGTGGACTACGTCAGCCCGCACCAGAACAAGCAGCAGAACCGCGGCCGTCGTCCGGGCGCAGCTGCCGCCGCTGGCGCCCCCGCCCAGAGCCCACGCGGCCAGGGCAAGGGGCCTCGCAGCAGTGGTGCGGGAGCCGGCGCCGGCGCCGGCCAAGGCAAGCGCCAGGGCGGCCAGGGCCGCAACGGCGCCGGTCGTTCGCGGCCACAGCGTGACGCCGGCACCTCGCTCGGCCGCGGCGACGAGCTGCCACGCCAGGAGGCAGCTGTGAAAAGCGCCTCCGACAAGCAACCGGTGATCATGCACAAGGGCTCGCGCAGCGACCGCTTCCCGACCCCGGAACAACTCGACCAGTTGCCGAGCAGCCGCCCGCGCGGCGAGAAGCCGGCCCTGCTGACGCGTAACCGCGAAAGCTGAGCCGCCTCCAGACAGCCTCGGCCCAGGCCGAGGCTGCATGGACAGCGCTTACGAAAACGCCGGCCCTAGGGCCGGCGTTTTCTTTGCTGCGCGTTCGCTTACTGGCGTACGCCTTCCACCGAGATGATCAGCTCGACCTCTTGGGAGGCCGGGCCGAGATCCATCTGGATATCGAAGTCCTTGAGCTTCAGCGTGGTCGAGCCGGAGAAGCCGGCGCGGTAGCCGCCCCACGGGTCCTCGCCCTCGCCGACGAAAGTGGCGGCGATTACCACCGGCTTGGTCACGCCGTTGAGGGTCAGGTTGCCGGTGATATCGGCACTGCCTTCACCCGTCGCCTTCACCGCGGTGGACTCGAAGGTGGCCTGCGGATGCTTGCTGACGCTAAGGAAGTCATCGCTGCGCAGGTGCTTGTCGCGTTCGGCATTGTTGGTGAAGACGCTGCTGGTATCGAGTGTCACCTTGACCTTGCTCGCCTCCGGATTCTTTGCGTCGTAGCTGAACTGGCCTTCGAAGTCCTTGAAAGTGCCGTACATCCAGCTGTAGCCCAGGTGATTGATCTTGAAATTGACGAAGGCGTGCTGGCCTTCCGTGTCGATCACATAGTCGGCGGCCAACGCCTGGCCGGCGCCGAACAGGGCCGAGCCGATAGCCAACGCGGCGAGGGTCTTTTTCAACATAGCGAATCTCCTTCTGATTGAGTGCGGTGCACTGCATGACACCGTTGAACGTAGGTCAAAGCCATCAGCGCCCAAGCATGCGCAGCAGCGTGGCGTCGTGGTCGATGAAGTGGTGCTTGAGTGCCGCCAGCGCGTGGATGCCGGCGAAGACCACCAGGGCCCAGGCCAGGTACTCATGCACCAGACCGGCGACATCCGTCTGATTGGGAATGCTGCTGGCAGTGGCCGGCACCTCGAACAGCCCGAACACCTCGATACCACGCCCTTCGGCGGTGGAGATCAGGTAACCGGAGATCATCAGCACGAACAGCCCCAGGTAGAGCAATGCATGCCCGAACTTGCTGCCCAGTCGGGTCAGCCGACCGTGGCTGGGCAGGCTCGCGGGCGGCGGACTGAGGCGACGCCAGAGCATGCGCCCGAGCATCACCGCGAACAGCAGCAGGCCGAAGCTCTTGTGCAGCTCCGGCGCGGTCTTGTACCAGGCGCTGTAGTAGTCCAGACCGACCATCCAGTAGCCCAGGCCGAACAGGCCGAACACCGCCAAGGCCACCAGCCAGTGCAGAAGAATACTGACCAGGCCGTACCGATCGGCCGAATTGCGCCACTGCATCCAGGGATAACTCCACGCAGAAGGCCCTTCTAGAGCCGTTCAGAAACATATTGAGAAAGCCTATCAACAAAACCATCGAGAAAAAGCGAAAAGATTCGCTCTGAAATATCGAGAAATACGATCCTTTGGTTGCCGCCAAGCCGCCCCTGCGAATTAGGGTCGCGCTGGGTCCAAGGGTTCACCGCGGAGCCCTCAACGGTATCCTCCGGCGGATAGACGGCCGCTGCCCCTGAAGCAGGGCCGGCGGGCTGCGCGCCCCATCGCCGCGGACACATCTGATAGGCTTGCCGTAGATGAATGGGAGAGCGTTTCGATGAGCCTGAATGACCACTGGATGCAACGCGACCTGGCGGTGCTCTGGCACCCCTGCACCCAGATGAAAGACCACGAACAGCTACCGCTGGTGCCGATCAAACGAGGCGAGGGGGTGTGGCTGGAAGACTTCGACGGCAAGCGCTATATCGACGCGGTCAGTTCCTGGTGGGTCAACGTGTTCGGCCATGCCAACCCGCGCATCAACCAGCGCATCAAGGATCAGGTCGACCAGCTGGAACACGTGATTCTCGCCGGCTTCAGCCATGCGCCGGTGGTCGAGCTGTCCGAGCGCCTGGTCAAGCTTACCCCGGCCGGCCTGGACCGGGTGTTCTACGCCGACAACGGTTCGTCGTGCATCGAAGTGGCGCTGAAGATGAGCTTCCACTACTGGCTCAACGTCGGCCAGCCGCAGAAGAAGCGCTTCGTCACCCTGAGCAACAGCTACCACGGCGAAACCGTGGCGGCGATGTCGGTGGGCGATGTGTCGCTGTTTACCGACACCTACAAGGCGCTGCTGCTCGACACCCTCAAGGTGCCCAGCCCCGACTGCTTCTATCGCCCCGATGGGATGAGCTGGGAGGAACATTCGCGGACCATGTTCGCCCACATGGAACAGTGCCTGGCCGAGCACCACCAGGAAGTCGCCGCGGTGATAGTCGAGCCGCTGATCCAGGGCGCCGGCGGCATGCGCATGTACCACCCGATCTACCTCAAGCTGCTGCGCGAGGCCTGCGACCGCTACGGCGTGCACCTGATCCACGACGAGATCGCCGTCGGCTTCGGCCGCACCGGCACGATGTTCGCCTGCGAGCAGGCCGGCATCCGCCCGGACTTCCTCTGCCTGTCCAAGGCCCTGACCGGTGGCTACCTGCCCCTGGCCGCCTGCCTGACCACCGACACCATCTACCAGGCGTTCTACGACGACTACTCGACCCTGCGCGCCTTCCTCCATTCGCACAGCTACACCGGCAATCCGCTGGCCTGCGCGGCCGCCTTGGCGACCCTGGACATTTTCGAGCAGGACGACGTGATCGAGGCCAACAAGGCCCTGGCTGCGCGCATGGCCAGCGCCACCGCGCACCTGGCCGATCACGCCCATGTCGCCGAGGTGCGCCAGACCGGCATGGCCCTGGCCGTGGAGATGGTGCAGGACAAAGCGAGCAAGGCCGCCTATCCCTGGCAGGAGCGGCGCGGCCTCAAGGTCTACCAGCACGCCCTCACGCGCGGCGCCCTGCTGCGCCCCCTGGGCAGTGTGGTGTACTTCCTGCCGCCTTACGTGATCACCCCGGAGCAGATCGACTTTCTCGCCGAAGTCGCCAGCGAGGGCATCGATATCGCCACCCGCGAGTCGGTCAGCGTGGCGGTGCCGAGCGGCGCCCGCGTCGACTTCCGCGACCCGGGCTGAGTCCGCCCCCACGCTACAAGCCCGTCACCGATCAGGGTAAGCTTGGCGCTTTCCGCCCAAGGCTTACCCTGCAGACCCATGCGCCTTTCCCGCTTCTTTATCGACGCCCCCCTGTCCCTCGGCGAGCATCAGCTGCCGGAAACCCAGGCCCACTACATAGGCCGCGTGCTGCGACACGCCCCTGGCGACGCCGTGCAGCTGTTCGACGGCAGCGGCCAGGAGTACCTCGGTGAACTGGTCGAGGTCGGCAAGAAGAGCGTGCGGGTCGAACTGCGAGAAGCCTTTGCCGGCCTGGCCGAATCCCCCCTGAACATCCACCTGGGCCAGGGCCTGTCGCGCGGCGAGCGAATGGACTGGGCGATCCAGAAGACCACCGAGCTGGGTGCCAACGCGATCAGCCCGATCGTCAGTGAGCGCTGCGAGGTGCGCCTGAAAGACGAGCGGGCCGACAAGCGCATGGCCCACTGGCGCCAGGTGGCGATCAGCGCCTGCGAACAGTGCGGTCGCTCGGTGCTGCCGGTCATCCACCCGCCGATCGCCCTGGCCGAGTGGCTGCAGCAGGTCGAGGCGCAACTCAAGCTGGTGCTGCACCCGGTGGCCGAGGCCCTGGCCAGCCATGCCCGCCCGCAGTCCCTGGCCTTCCTCATCGGCCCGGAGGGCGGGCTGTCTGACGCCGAGGTAGCTCAGGCGAAGGGCGCCGGCTTCCACGCCGCTCGCCTCGGCCCGCGCGTGCTGCGCACCGAGACCGCGCCGGTGGTGGCGCTCTCGGTCGCCCAGCAGCTGTGGGGCGACTTTTAGGACTGGAACTCTCGTCTCAATCTGGCTATCTTGTGCGCCGCTCGCGACCTGCCTCTATCCAGGCACGACGCGGGCGCTGGTCAGGCGAGCATTTTTCCTGGCCGAACGAGTCTCCCCTACAACTACAAAAGCCATAACAGGACTGCGACTTCACAAGAGCGCCGCAGCTTGAGATGGCACGGAGCGTTCCGCGATGAATGATCTAGTCAATAGCCTCAACGGTCTCGTCTGGAGCCCGGCACTGATCTATCTGTGCCTCGGCGTGGGCCTGTATTTCACCCTGCGAGGTCGTTTCCTCCAGGTGCGCCACTTCAAGGAAATGATTCGCCTGATCTTCGCCAAGCGCACCAGCAGCCACGGCATTTCCTCCTTCCAGGCCCTGACCATGACCCTCGCCGGTCGCGTCGGTACCGGCAACATCGCCGGTGTGGCCACGGCCATCACCTTCGGCGGTCCGGGCGCGGTGTTCTGGATGTGGATGGTTGCCTTCCTCGGCGCCAGCTCGGCCTTTATCGAGTCGACCCTGGGTCAGGTGTACAAAGAAGATATCGACGGCCAGCACCGCGGCGGTCCGGCCTTCTATATCGAGAAGGGCCTGGGCATGAAGTGGTACGCCTGGGTCTTCGCCCTGGTCACCGTGATCGCCTGCGGCATGCTGCTGCCGGGCGTACAGGCCAACTCCATCGGCGCCGGCCTGCAAAACGCCATGGGCATCGACCCGAGCACCACCGCGGCAGTGCTGGCCGTCATGCTGGGCCTGATCATCTTCGGCGGCATCAAGCGCATCGCCACCTTCGCCGAAGTCGTGGTGCCGTTCATGGCGCTGAGCTACATCATCGTCGCCTGCGTGATCATCGGCCTGAACATCGACCAGCTGCCCGGCGTGGTCGCGCTGATCCTGAAGAGTGCCTTCGGCATGGAAGCCGGCTTCGGCGCCATCCTCGGTCTAGCCATCATGTGGGGCGTGAAGCGCGGCGTGTACTCCAACGAGGCTGGCCAGGGCACCGGCCCGCACGCGTCCAGCGCCGCGGCGGTCACCCACCCGGCCAAGCAGGGCCTGGTGCAGGCCTTCTCCGTGTACGTCGACACCCTGTTCGTCTGCTCGGCCACCGCCTTCATGCTGCTGATCACCGGCCAGTACAACGTCCAGGGCCCTGACGGCGAGGCGTTGCACACCGGCATCGCCGGCATCGCGGCCGGCCCGGGCTACGTGCAGACCGCCATGGAGAACATCCTGCCGGGCTTCGGCTCCTACTTCGTGGCCATCGCCCTGTTCTTCTTCGCCTTCACCACCATCATCGCCTACTACTACATCGCTGAAACCAACATCGCCTTCATCAACCGCAAGATTCACCGCCCCTGGCTGACCCTGGCGCTGAAGTTCGGCATCATCGCGGCCACCGTCTACGGCACCGTGAAGACCGCCGACCTGGCCTGGGGCCTGGGTGATCTGGGCGTAGGCCTGATGGCCTGGCTGAACATCGGCGCCATCCTGCTGATGCACAAGGTCGCCTACACCTGCCTGAAGGACTATGAAGCGCAGAAGAAGCAGGGCCTCGACCCGGTCTTCGACCCGGAGAAGCTCGGCATCAAGAACGCCGACTACTGGACCGGCAAGAAAGGCTCCGCCGCCACTGACGACGCCGAAGAGCCCGCCGCAGTGCCGAGCCCCGAAAGCGCCCGCTAACGGCGACTGAAAGGCCCCGCGCGCCATGCTCCACAGATCTGGAGCCTGGCCCGCGGGGCTTTTTTGTGGCTGCGTGTCCAGCGCCTTATGCACTGCGCACTGCGCACTGCGCCGCAGCGCGGCATAGGCCGGCGCAAGACGACGAGCGCACAGCGCCAAGCAGGCTCGCTGGCCGTGGAACACGACCGCGCAATCTGGGGGGAGTTAGAGCGGCATGACGGCCCGAAGGCCAGTGAGCACTAGATTAGACCCGCGTCGGCCAGCTTCTGCTCCAGACCGACCAAGTCAGGAATCTTCAACGTGTCTTCGCCCCAAGTCACGGCATCGAGCTCCAGCGGCGCCAGAGGCTCGTCGGCGCGCGGCAGCTCGCCATCGACCTTGATCGAACGGGGGATCCCCTGCACCAGCAGCGCGATGAACTTGACCCTGGGCCGTCCGCCGAGGGCGTTGATCACCGCCACCCGTGAGCCGGGGCCGACCTGCGCCTGACCATCCGAGGCCGCCTCGAACGACAGCAGCGGCAGGCGCAGGTCGCGCCAGGCGATCTGGCCGAGAAACCAGGCCGGCATGCTGGCGCTGACCTGCGGCGCCCGGTAGGGAATCAGCTCGGCGACCGCCACGTTGGGCAGCAACAGGGTGCGGTCGGCCAACGGCACCTGCAAGGCGGTCAGGCTGCTGACACTGTTCTGGGTGGCAAGGGCTTGGCTCATGGATAGGTCCTGTGCTGGGCGGCTGCCCGGGTTAAGTGCATTGCTCGGCCAGCTGGCTGACCAGTGCCGTTGCAAGCTCACGCGGGTCGCCGCTGAAACTGCTGTAGCCGCCCTCGCGCAGGCTGTCCGGCATGCTGGGGCAGACGCAGCTGTCGCCCCGCTGGGTCCAGATCGCCCCGCCCTGGCGGCGCACGTAGGCCGCCGCGGCGCTGCCGTCGCTACCCATGCCGCTGAAGCTGATGACCCCGCACTGGGCACCGAAATGCTGGGCGAGGTTGAGCATCATCTGGTCGATCGACGGGCTGTAGGGCTCCGGCCAACCCCGCTCGGCGACCTGCATGAGGCGCTCGTCGCTGAATCCCAGCTCGCGACTGATGGGCGCCACCACCACTTCGCCGCAGCGAATCGGCTCGCCGTGGCGTGCCGCGGTGACGTGCCACTGGCTGTGGCGGCCGACGGCCTGGGGCAGCGCCGCCTCGAAACTCGGATCGATATGCTGGGCATAGACGAAGCCCACCGGCAATCCGCCGGGCAGGGCATCGAGAAAGGCCTTGACGGCCGCCGGACCACCCAGCGAGGCGGCCAACAACCAGACTTGGCGCGCCGGCGCGCCGGCGGCCAGCGGCGTGGCCGCCAAGGAGTGCGGCAGCTCCAGGCGCGTTGGCCGCTGCGCCTCGGCGAGCAGCGCCGCCAGGCTCGGGCCGACGGCCTGGGACGGATCGCCGACCAGCTTCTTCAGCTTGCCGAACAGGCGCCGCTCCCAGCGTGGATAGTTTTCCGAATGGCGCTCCGGGGCATGGCCCTCACCGAACAGCACCGGTGCGGTAACACGCTCGAGCAGGCTGTCGACCAGTGGCGAGTCCTCCGACTGAGCCAGATCGACCAGCCACAGATCGGTCTCGCAGGCGCCCAGGGCTTCTTCATCGAGACGCGCCGGGTCGCTGTTGAGCACCACCTGGTAGCCGCTGCCGCTAAGAGCCTGCTGCAGCACATGGCGCTGCAGCGAGGTGTCGGCGATGACCGCAATACGTGCCGCGCTTTTCTCAGTCATTTCCGTTTGACCAGTTGTAGGATGCTGTCGAGCAGCAGGGACTCTTGGTAGGGCTTACCGAGGTACTCGTTAACGCCGATGGCCATGGCTCGCTCGCGGTGCTTCTCGCCGGTGCGCGAGGTGATCATGATGATCGGCAGATCCTGCAGGCGCTCGTCGTGGCGCACCAGGGTCGCCACCTCGAAACCGTCCATGCGCGGCATCTCGATATCCAGCAACATGATGTCGGGACGGCGTTCCTGCAGCTGGGCGATGGCGTCCACCCCGTCCTTGGCCGTCAGCACGTTCATGCCGTTGCGCTCGAGCAGGCGGCTGGTGACCTTGCGCACGGTCACCGAGTCGTCCACCACCATGACCAGGGTCGGCCGATCGGCCTCGACCTCTTCGGCGCTCGCGACCCTGGCCGCCAGTCGCGGCTGGGCCTGGCTGACCAGATGGGCATGGAGCACCCGGATGGTCGCCAGCAGGTCGAGAATCACCACCACCCGGCCATCACCGAGGATGGTCGCCCCGGAGATGCCATGCACCCCGGCGAACTGCGGGCCGAGGCTCTTCACCACGATTTCGCGAGAGCCCGCCAGGCTGTCGACCTGGACCGCCACGGCGTGCTCGCTGGAGCGCACCAGGATCACCGGCAGCGGCAGGCTCTGGCCGACCAGCTTCGGCTGCTGTCCGTTGTTCAGCAGGTCGCCCAGGTAACGCAGCTCGTAGGCCTGACCGGCATACTCGAAACGCGGGGCATCGGGCTGGTAGTAGGCCTCCAGCTCGTAGGGCGAAACCCGCACGATACCCTCGATGGTGTTCAGCGGGATGGCGTATAGATCCTCGCCGGACAGCACCATCAGCGCGCGGTTGACCGACACGGTGAACGGCAGGCGAATGCTGAAGCGGGTACCTTCGCCGGGCGTCGAGTCGATGCTCATCGAGCCACCGAGCTGCTTGACCTCCGAATGCACCACGTCCATGCCAACGCCACGCCCGGAAATCTGCGTGACCTTCTCCGCGGTGGAGAAGCCGGCTTCGAGAATGAACTGCAGGATCTCGTGATCGGTAAGATCCGAATCCTCGTCCATCAGGCCGCGCTCGATGGCCTTACGGCGCACCGCTTCGAGGCGGATGCCGCCACCGTCGTCGGCCAGGGTCAGGACGATGTCGCCGCCCTCGCGGCCCAGGCTCAGGCGGATATTGCCCTGCTCCGGCTTGCCGGCGGCGCGGCGCACCTCGGCCGGCTCGATGCCGTGGTCGACCGCGTTGCGCAGCATGTGCTCCAGCGGCGCGACGATGCGCTCCAGCACGGTGCGGTCCATTTCCCCGTCGGCGTTGCCGACGACGAACTCGACCTGCTTGCCCAGCTCACCGGCGACCTGACGGACGATCCGCCGCAGGCGCGGCACCAGGCGATCGAACGGCACCATGCGGGTGCGCATCAGCCCTTCCTGCAGTTCGGTGTTGACCCGTGCCTGTTGCAACAGCAGGGTTTCCGCATCGCGGTTGCGCGCTGCCAGGGTCTCCTTCAGGTCGAGCAGGTCGGACGCCGACTCGAACAATGCGCGCGAAAGCTGCTGCAACTGGGAGTGGCGGTCCATCTCCAGCGGGTCGAAGTCTTCATAGCCGGCGCGCTCGGCCTCGGCCTGATAGCGGCTGAGGATCTGCGCCTGGGTCTCGGTATCCAGGCGCCGCAGCTGATCACGGACCCGGTCGATGGTCGCTTCCATCTCGCTCAGGGTGAAGCCGAAGTCGCTGACCTGCTGCTCGACCCGGCCGCGGAAGATCGAGGTTTCACCGGCCAGGTTGACCAGTCCCTCGAGCAGTTCCGCCGGCACCTTCACCAGTTCCTGCGGCGCGCGACGGGCGGCCGCGTCCTGGGCGGCCTGTTCGGCGCGTTGCATGAACGGCAACACCTTGGCCACCAGCTCCTCGGCCGGCAGCTCACTGGCCGCGACGATCGGCGTCGCCAGCGCCGGCAGGCGCGACGGCGCGGCTTCCGCCGAAGGCTGGGCCTCCCTGACCGGCACTGAGTCAGCCGGAAGGCTGTCGTGCAAGTGCTGGCGCAGCTGATCGAGCTCGGCCTGCAGCCCCTCGAAACCCGACTGGACGTCGAGGAACAGGCTTTCCGGCCAGGGCGCGCCCTGCTGCTGAGCCTCGGTCAGGTGTTGCTCGAGGTCGTGGGTCAGGTCGCCCAGCCGTTTCTGACCGGCCAGTCGGGCGCCGCCCTTGAGGGTGTGCAACACGCGCAGCATGTCGTCGATAGCGGCGCCATCGTCACGGCGCTCGTCCCAGCGACCGATGGCCAGCTCCATGGACTCCAGCAGGTCATCGGCCTCTTCCATGAAGATGTCGAGGATGTCCGACTCGGCTGCGGGTTCGTCATCTACGCTGTCCACGGCCTTGAGCTGCACCGCCGACGGCATGCTCAATTGTTCGTCTGGATTGGCGCGGAAACCCTTGATGGTCTCGATCAGCGCCTGGCCATTGGGCACGGCCCGCTGCTCGCGCACCGCGTCGAGCATTTCGGCAAGGTTGTCGTGACAGGTCTGCAGCAGCACGAAGAGCGCCGGGCTGGCACGCAGGCGGCCGCCGCACAGGCCTTCGTAGAGAAACTCCAGTTCATGGGCGAGGTCGCCGATTTCACGGATCTCCGCCATTCGCGCCCCACCCTTGAGGGTGTGCAGATCACGCTGCAGGGCCTCCAGCTCGAGACTGTTGTCGACGTCTTCGATCCAGCGCTGCAAGGCCGAGCCGGCGCTGTCGATGATATCGAAGCCTTCCTCGAGGAAGATTTCCACCAGCTCCGAATCGCGCTCGACCTCGCCGGCCGAACTGCCTTCGCTGGATGCGGCCACCGGGGGCAGCTGATGCTCCACCGCCTCCTGACCGTCCAAGACGTCCGGCTCCGCGGCGGCCTGCGGCGACCACGGCGCGGACTCGGACTCGGACTCGGACTCGGACGCGAGGATTTCGTCCAACTCCGGCACTTCGGCTTCGGCTTCGGCTTCGGCTTCGGCTTCGGCTTCGGCTTCGGCTTCGGCTTCGGCTTCGGCTTCGCAAGGAGCCTCGTCGCTGCGTGGCGCCGGGGTCAAGTCCGCGATGCGCCCCTGACGAAACGCCCGAATCGCCTCGATCAAATCAGTGGGCTCCGGCAGTTCGGCGCGCCGCAGCAGCTGCTCGAGCAGCACCGCCAAGCGGTCATGGCTTTGCTGCAACAGGCCGGCCAACGGCGTGCCGTGACTGTAGCGCCGATCCAGCAGCCCTTCGTAAAGTGACTCCAGCTCATGGGCGAGGTCGCCAATCGGATCGATCTGTGCCATCCGCGCGCCACCCTTGAGGGTGTGCAGGTCGCGCTGCAGGGCAGACAGTGCCGCCTTCTGCTCTGGATCGGCCAGCCAGCGCTCGAGGGCCTTGCCGGCGCTTTCCAGGATGTCGACCGCTTCTTCGAGGAAGATCGCCACCATTTCCTCGTCCAGCACATCGTAGGCGACGGCCGGTTCGGACGGTGCAGCCTCGGGCTCCGCTGCCTGCTCCAGCTCCAGTTCGACTTCCGTGGCGACCTCGTCATCGCCATCGCTTCCCCAGCGTTCACGCTGGGCAGTCGCGGTGGCCTCGTCCAGCTCGACGATCTCCAGGCCGGCGTGACCATCGCCGGACAGCAGCGCCAAGGCACTCGGGTCCAGGGCCTCGGCCAGCAGACTGCGCAAGGCCTCCACGCGCGCCGGCTGGGCGCTGACCTGCAGGCCCGCGGCAACCTGATCCATCATGCCGATCAGGGCTTCGTGGGCCAGTTCGGCTTCGCTGAAGAACCGTTCACTGACCGCCAGGCTGCCCTCTTCCACCGCGCCATAGAGATCGAGCAGGGCTTCACAGAGCTCCTCGATCTGCGGCAACTCGGCCATATCGGCACCGCGCCCCAGGGTGGTCAACTCCTCCAGCAGGGCGCTGAGTTCCTGGCGCTCGGACGGATGCTCGTGCCAGCGGCGCAGCAGGTCTTCGGCGTCCAGCAGGATATCCATGCCCTCGGCGAGGAAGATGCTGATCAGCTGCGGATCCCGCGTCTCGCCCTGCTCGCTCTTGCGCCCATCTTCGGCAGCAGCCAGGCGCTCCTGGTGCAGTTTATGGGTGCGCTCGAGGAATTCGACGGCACCAGGCAACGGCGCCAGGGGCTGGCTTTCCAGTTGCTCCAGGCCCGCACGGAACAACTTTTCCGCGGCGCCGAGCAGTTCCGCCTCGGCCATGTCCATGGGGATGAGGTTGGCCTTGAACTCCTTGACCATCTTTTCCAACGGTGCGGCGATCTCCGCCACCGGCAGAATGCCCGCCATGTAGGCACTGCCCTTGAGGGTGTGCAGGGCACGCTGCAGGTCGTCGGTGACCGGCTGCGGCAGCTCCTGGGCGCAATCGCCGAGGAAGCTGACCAGGGTATCCAGGTGGGTTTCCGCTTCGTTGCGGAAGATATCCAACAGCTGCGGATCGAGCGCTTCGTGGTGCTCGTCTACCGCGGCGGCAGCCTCGCTTTCGCCCTCTGGCGCGGCTACCTGTGCAACCGGGGCGTCAGACTTTGGGAGGCTTTCGCCCTTCGCCAAGGCGTGGGCGCTGGCGGCGAGCAGGTCGACATCGTCACGCTGGCGCTGGGCCTTGGCGGCGAACTCCTCGACCAGCTCCGGCATCAGGGCCACCACATCGCCAACCACCCGCTGGACATCCGCATCGGGCTGAATGCTGCGGTCGAGCACACGATTGAGCAGGTTCTCGATCGACCAGCCCAGCTCGCCGATGACCAGGGCGCGGACCATGCGGCCGCTGCCCTTTAGGGTGTGGAAGGCGCGGCGCACCTCGATCAACGCGTCCTTGTTGCCCGTATCGGCGCACCACTGCGGCAGGTACTGGCCGATGGTCTCGAGCACTTCGCCGGCCTCTTCGATAAAGACCTCCGCCAGCTCCTCGTCGATCGGCTCCTCGTCCGCCGGTGGCGGCAGCAGGCTTGGCGGCACGTCGCTGGCCGGCGGATTGATCGCCTGCTGCGGCGCGGCCATGACATCGGCCAGCGACAACGGCTTGTCCTCAGCCGCCTGCTGCTCGTCGGCGCCCTCGGCCGGCAGTGCCGCGCCAGGCAGCTCGACCTCAGGAATATCCAGGGCGGCCAGTTCGGCTTCATCCCACTGCAAAGGACTGGCCGGTTCGTCGAGGCTCAGCTCTTCCAGCTGCAAGGTCGCGTCGTCGGCTGTGGTCTCGCTGTCCGCAGCCGATTCGCCATCTGCCCAGCCCTCGAGCGCTGAGTCGAGGAAATCTGCCGGTTCTGCCTCGACCGGCTCGACGACCGGGCCCGCCTCGTCCAGCGGCGACTCGCCCAGGTCGGTCTGGACATCAAGCTCGGCAAACTCCGCACTCAACTCGTCGTCGGCCGACTCGAGTGCAGCAGTCGCGCCATCGGGCGCGGGCTCCGCGAGGTCGAGATCTAAGGTCGGAGCCGGTTCTTCGGCGAGCACTTCGATTTCATCCAGCGGATCGGCCAAGGGGGCGGTTGGCGCCTCTGGCGGCTCGACGCGGTCGAGAATCGAGGGTTTCTCCTTCAGCGGGTAGCCGAGGCTCTCGAGGCTTTCTTCGGCCACATCGAGAATCAGGTCGCCCTGGGTGGCGTGGTCTTCGGCCAGGCGTTCCAGGTAGTACTCGACGCTGGTAATCGCGTCGGCCAGGGTGTCCAGATGCTGCCAGTTGGGCACGGCCTTGCGCGCCAGCAGCTGCTCCTGGATGTAGCGATTGCACGCCTTCAGCAGCTCCGCCGCACGGGTCAGCGGGATCATGCCGAGGCCGCCGCGCACCTGGGTGAGCAGCTCGGGCACTCGGGCCAGGTGTTCGTGGTTCCATTGCGAGGCGATGAACTCGATGATCGCGTCCTTCGCCTGCTCCAGGCCGTTGCGCGCTTCCTTGATCACCAGCTGATGGATCTGCGCCACGTCGGTGGTCGGCAGATGGCTCTCCTCGCGGCCGGACTCTTCCACCGGACCGACCATGCCGGCCAGCGTCGCCTCGACGTACAGCAAGGCTCCGGCGACATCCATCAACACCGCGTCGTCGGGCGCACGCTGGCCCAGGGACAGACCGTGGACCACGTCGATCTGGTCGACTATGACCTTGCGCGGCTGGGCAAAGCCCAACACCGCCAGGGTATCGGCGATCTGCTTGAGCGGGGCCAGCAGGGCGTCGAGCTCGGCGACCTGGCGGCGATCGCCGCGCACGAACAGATCGAGGCTGTCCTTGACCCGCACCAACTCCTCGCACAGGGCTGCGACCACCGAACGCATGGCGTCGCGATCCGGCCCGGCCAGGCGGGCCCGTTCCTCGTCCACCACCTCGCTGTTGGGCAGCGCGTCGTCGAGACGGTACTGCTCCTTGAGGCGGCTGATACGCGGCGACTGCGCCGGCGCCTTGGCGATGTAGAACAACAGGTTCTTGGTCAGCTCATCGGAGGCCGGCTGGTTGATGCCCTCGGCGCCCTGTTCCAGCAGGCGCTTGAGTTCCTTGTCCACCTGGCGCAGCAGGGTGCGTACCGAGGTGCCGTTGACCACCCCGCCGTTGGCCAGGCCTTCGACCAGGCCCGAGGCGATCTGCCAAAGCGGACCGAGCGGGGCGTCCTTGCACAGGGTTTCCAGGCGGGCGAAGACCCGTGCCATGTAGCCCAGGTTGGTGCCCATGTCCTGGTTGCGGATCACCCCGACCAGGGCCATCTGCAACATCTGCCGCAACTTGCGCAGCAGCACCGGCAATTCGGCGGTGCGCAAGCGGGCCAGGGACTCGACCGACAGGATCGGCGCCCGCGCGGACATGTCCGGGGAAAACAGGCTGGTTTCCGAGAGCAGTTTCTCGCCGCGCGCGGCGCGCAGGTCGTTGAGCAGTGGCAGCACGACCATCGGCAGGTCGCGGCGGGCGGTCTGGATCCGGTCGAGGTACACCGGCAGCTGCAGGATCGCCTGCATCAGCACCTCCAGCGCCTCCCCCTGGTTGGCCACGCGGCCCTCCATCAGGGCCTGGGCCAGGTGCTCCATTTCCTCGGCGAGCAGGGCCGCACCGTAGAATTCGACCATCTGCAGGGTGCCATGCACCTGGTGCACATAGGTCAGGCAGAAACGCATGCGCGTCGAGTCCTGGGGATTCTCGACGAACGCCTCCAGGGCCTGACGGGCCTGCTTCAGCGTTTCCGCGATTTCGCCCTTGACCCACTCCAGGGCGACATAGTCGTGCCGATCACCCATAGTCACTCCACTCATAAAGCTCTATCCCTTGCGGGTAAACGCCAGTACTCGCTCGTCGGCCACCGGTATCAGCTCCGGATGCTGCCAACCGACCACTTCACCCACCCCCACCACCAGCAGCCCTCCTGGTGCCAGGCGCTCAGCCAGGCGATTGAGGATTTCACGGCGACGCCAGCGGCGAAAATAGATCAGCAAGTTCTGACAAAAAATGACGTCCATACCGGACATTGGCGCCTTCGCCAGTTCCAGCACATTGAGCCTGGCGCAGCAGACGCGCGCCGCCAGACCCGGTATTACCTTGAAGCGGCCATCGGCCTGGGTCGCGAAATAGCGCTGACGCAGGTCTTCTGCCATCTGTTCGAGCCGGCGTGGCCCGTACACGGCCTCCCGCGCCTTGCTCAGGGCGTTCAGGCTGATGTCCGTACCGGTCACGCCGAAGTGCTCGGGCCATTCGCTGTCGCGCAGAACCTGGGCGGCGCTGATGGCCAACGAATAGGGTTCCTCGCCGCTGGAGCAGCCCACGCTCCAGAGTTCCCAGGGACGTGCGAGGCCTTGTTGCAACCGCGCGGCCAGATGCCGCTCGAGCACCTCGAATGACGCGGGATGACGGAAGAAGCGGGTTTCCTGCACGGTCAGACGATCCAGCAGGGTCGACCACTCCACCGCGCCGCGTGGTCCATCCGTGACCTGGCGGTAGTAGCTGGCGTAGTCCGGCACGCCCAACTCACGCATCCGCGCACTCAGGTTGGTCTGCAGAAATGCCCGACGCTGTTCGCTGATCACCACGCCGGTACGCTCTTCCAGCAGGGTCTGCCAATCACGAAACTCCGCGGCGGACATGTCCACCACGGGTTGCAAGGCCCAGACGCCTGACTGCATGTCGTGCCCCTCGCTCATGGCCATCGGCCGGGTACGGCGACCGCCTCCGGTCGCCGCCGCGCATTCGCTTATGCCTGCTCCCCGGCTTCCGGCAGGGTAAAGCCGGACACCGACTTGCGCATCTCACTGGCCATCTTGGCCAGGGTGCCGATGCTCTTCGCCGTGGCCGTGGTGCCCGATGAGGTCTGCGAGGTGATCTCCTGGATCACGTTCATGGTGTTGGAGATGTGACCGGCCGAAGAGGCCTGCTGGCGCGCCGCGTTGGAGATGTTCTGGATCAAGGCCGCGAGGGTCTTGGATACCTTTTCGATCTCCTCCAGGGCCACCCCGGCGTCCTGCGCCAGACGGGCCCCACGCACCACCTCGGAGGTGGTCTGTTCCATCGAGATCACCGCCTCGTTGGTGTCGGTCTGAATGGTCTTGACCAGCGCCTCGATCTGCTTGGTCGCCGCCGAGGACCGTTCCGCCAGACGCTGTACTTCGTCCGCTACCACGGCGAAGCCACGGCCCGCGTCACCGGCCATGGAGGCCTGGATCGCGGCGTTCAGGGCGAGGATGTTGGTCTGGTCGGCAATGTCGTTAATCAGGCTGACGATGTCACCGATCTCCTGGGACGATTCGCCGAGGCGCTTGATCCGCTTCGAGGTGTCCTGGATCTGCTCACGGATGTTATCCATGCCGGTGATGGTGTTGTGTACGACTTCGTTGCCCTTGTTGGCGATGGCTACGGAGCGCTCCGCTACCGCGGAGGACTCCGAGGCGTTGGCCGATACCTGGTCGATTGACACCGCCATTTCGTTGATCGCCGCGGACGCACCGGCAATCTCCTGGGCCTGATGCTCCGAGGCCTCGGCCAGGTGCATCGCCGTGGCCTGGGTTTCCTGGGCGGCGCCGGCAACCTGTACGGCGGTCAGGTTGATGGTCGCTACCAGGTCGCGCAGCTGGTCGATGGAGTAGTTGATCGAGTCGGCGATGGCGCCGGTGAAGTCTTCGGTTACGGTTGCGGCCACGGTCAGGTCACCGTCGGCGAGGTCGGCGATCTCATCGAGCAGACGCAAAATCGCGGTCTGGTTGCGTTCGTTCTTTTCCGCGGTCTCGTGCAGCTGGCGGTTGGTTTCGCGCACCATGACCAGGCCAATGAGGATGATCGAAGCCAAGGCCAACCCGCCCAGCACATATCCGGCGAGGGTGTTCAGGGCCCGGCCGTTGGCCAGTTGCTCGAAGCCGGCGGCCAGTTCGGAGGCCTTGTCCAGCAGGGTCTGCGACACGCTGAAGATGGTGTTGGCCGACTCACGCACCTGAAACAGCTCAGGCGAAGTCTCGAGAATCTCGTCCACCGAGCCGGAAACAAACTCGAACAGCTCGGAAATCTCCGCCAGACGCTCGAGGGCCTCTTCGTCGGTCACCTTGGAGATTTCCATCGCCGCGTTGCCTTCGAGCATCGCACTCAGGACACGGCCGAACAGACTGGCGTCACGGCCGAACATGTCGGCAGCCTGCACCGAGTCCTCGTCACCGGCCAGCACCTTGTTCACCGAGCCGAGAATACGTTCGGCCAGCAGCGACTGGCGCTGGGCTACCGACACCTGGGCTGCCGGCGCATCGCTCTCCAGCAGGATGTCGACCACTTCCTCGTACTCGACCTGCAGCTGCGGAATGGTCTCGGCCAGGGTGGCGGCTACCTCATGCAGGGAAAGTACCGTCTGCTCGCTGGCCAGAATGGCGTCGGTGTTCTGCCGCAGGCTGTCCCAGTCCTGCTGCACGGCCGCCATCTGCGCCTGCACGGCGCTCGGCGCCGCGGGCACGCCGCTGGCGCTGTTGCCGTCGGTCAGATACCCCCAGCGGGTCTGGAAGTCGTTGCGCGCCTCGCGCAACAGGCCGAACGCCTCGGCGGTACCCGCCGCCGCTTCGGAGGCGTTCTTGGCGATACGCTGGGACAATACGCGCAGCTCACCGGAGTGGCTGATGTATTCCGTATCGTAGTTGGACTGGGTGTTGAGGTAGGCGAAGTTCGCGAACAACAGCACGATGGAGACGATCAGGACGATGAACAGTCCGGCGATCAGCGTGCTGCTGCGCGTACCCGCGAATAAGTTGCCTGTGTTGAGTTTTTTCATTATCTGGCCCCCGCCTGGACCGACCGCACTACGGTTCCCATGTAACGCCAAAAGGCCGGCAACGCCGACCCCACCGAAAAGCTGTTAATACGCCACGTCGAGAAACCCCTGATGCTGGGCCAGCGCATGAGGGCTAAACACCAACCAGGGTTGCTCGCGTTGAAAAACACCGTGAATAAAGGGTTTGATGGACGCCTCGAGCGGCGGCAGCTGCTCGGAGAAGGCATCCACCGGAAAATGCTGCATGCCGAACACTTCATCGACCGTCAGGCCGGCGAACACGTCTTGATGATCGACCACCAACACCCGCCGCTGTTTGCGCAGCGGCGACAGCTCGTTGCCGAAGAAACCGCACAGGTCCATCACCGGAAGCAGTCGGCCGCGCACGTTGGCAACTCCCTTTACCCAGCTCTTGACCCCGGGCAGCAGGGTGTAGCGCGGCTCGTGCAAAACCTCACCGACCTCGCCCATGGGCGCCACGAAGAACCGCTCGCCCATGCGAAAGCCGATACCGCTCCAGGTCTGCACGGCAGTCTGCTGCAACGGCAGGCCAGCCGCCAGCTGCCGACAACGCTGGTCGATTTCGAGTAGGAGTTGAAACGGTGTCTGCGCGTCCGACATGCCAACCTTGGCCTTCTTCTTATCTAATTGCGGACTGGCCCGGCATCAGCCGGCCAATACGGCATTAATGGTTTTGAGCAAGGTGTCTTCATCGATCGGCTTGGTCAGGTAGTCCTTGGCGCCCTGGCGCTTGCCCCAGACCTTGTCGGTCTCCTGATCCTTGGTGGTGACGATGATCACCGGAATGTGACTGGTATCGGCGTCCTTGGTCAGCTGGCGAGTCGCCTGGAAGCCATTGAGGCCCGGCATGACGATATCCATCAGCACCGCATCCGGCTTCTCCTGGCGCGCCAGGGCGACGCCATCGGCGCCATTTTCCGCCTTGAGCACCTGATGCCCGTGCTTCTCCAGCATGGTGGTCAGCTTGTACATCTCGGTCGGCGAGTCATCAACAATCAGAATTCGAGCCATGGTGTTTCCCAATACATGAATAGGCGTCTAGGACTTTGCGACTGGACGTCAGGAGGCCTGGTCCACAGGAGTGAAGTCGGGTACGTGGGCCTTGATCGCGCCGAGCAACTCTTCCTTGCTGAAAGGCTTGGTCAGGTACTGATCGGAACCGACGATACGTCCCTTGGCTTTGTCGAACAGGCCATCCTTGGAGGACAGCATGATCACCGGCGTGGCCTTGAACGCACTGTTGTTCTTGATCAGGGCACAGGTCTGATAGCCATCGAGCCGCGGCATCATGATGTCGACAAAAATGATATTCGGATGACTGTCGGCGATCTTTGCCAGGGCATCGAAGCCGTCTACTGCGGTGATCACCTCGCAACCCACCTTCTTCAGCAGGGTTTCCGCGGTACGACGAATCGTCTTCGAATCGTCGATCACCATCACCCTCAAACCCTCGGAATGCTGTTCCATGTTTGCCCTACCATCGCCTCGGTGAGTCGTTATTTTCGCGTTGAACCAGTGCGCCTGAGGCCCTGCCGCCGACGGGCCGCAACCCGATCGTCGGGCCTTTTTAGCACACTCTCCCAATGCAAGCCACAAGCCACGGAAGGCCGGGGTTTTCCCCTTGACCGCCCGTCCAGTCGGCGCCACCCTGGCGCCACACGCAAGTCTACGCGCCTCTCAGCTACCGCCCTTCACGGAGACCCCCCATGAGCGTTCGCCTCGGCATAGTCATGGACCCTATCACGCAAATCGCCTTCAAAAAGGACAGCTCGCTGGCCATGCTGCTGGCCGCGCAAACACGCGGCTGGTCTCTCTTCTATATGGAGCAGCGCGACCTCTACCAGGCCAAGGGCCAGGCCCGCACCCGCACTCGCGCGCTCAAGGTGTTCAACGACCCCCAGCGCTGGTTCGAACTGGGCGATGAGCAGGACCTGGCGCTGAGCGAGCTGGACGTGATCCTGATGCGCAAGGATCCACCCTTCGACAACGAGTTCCTCTACTCCACCCACCTGCTGGAGCAGGCCGAACGGGAAGGCGCGCTGGTGGTCAACCGCCCGCAGAGCCTGCGCGACTGCAACGAGAAGCTGTTCGCCACCCTGTTCCCCCAATACACGCCACCGACCCTGGTCAGCCGCAGACCCGACATTCTGCGCGAGTTTGCCAAAGAGCAGCGTGACATCATTCTCAAACCCCTCGATGGCATGGGCGGAACTTCGATCTTTCGCCACCGCGAAGGCGACCCCAACCTCTCGGTGATACTCGAGACCCTCACCGCCCACGGCCAGCAACAGATCATGGCGCAGCGCTACCTGCCGGCCATCAGCGAGGGCGACAAGCGCATCCTGATGATCGACGGCGAAGCCGTGCCCTACTGCCTGGCACGCATCCCGTCCGCCGGCGAGACCCGTGGCAACCTGGCCGCCGGCGGTCGCGGCGAGGCGCGGCCGCTGAGCGAACGCGACCGCGAGATCGCCGCCGGTGTCGGCCCGACCCTGCGCGAGAAAGGCCTGCTGTTCGTCGGCCTGGACGTGATCGGCGACTACCTGACCGAGATCAACGTGACCAGCCCCACCTGCATCCGCGAGATCGACGCGGCCTTCGACACCCGCATCGGCGAGCGCCTGATGGACAAGATCGCCGAGAAGCTCAATGCGCGCAGTGCTTCATAGACTTTTGCCCGAGCCCTCGGCAGACTGCGCGGCAACCTGAACCGACCCGTATCGCGATGACCGCCGCCGCCAAGCCCACTGCACCCCCGTCCGCCGGCGTCCGCCCGGCGGACCGCCTGGGGTTTACCCTGTTCCTCGCCGCCGCGCTGCATGCCGCGCTGATCCTCGGCCTGGGCTTCTCCCTGGCCGAGCCGAGTCAGATCAGCAAGACCCTGGAAATCACCCTGTCGACCTTCAAGAGCGAGGAAAAGCCCAAGGAGGCCGACTTCCTCGCCCAGGACAACCAGCAGGGCAGCGGCACCCTGGAGCACAAGGCCAAGCCCAAGACCACCGAGCAGGCGCTGTTTCAGGACACCCAGGTCAAGCGCGTGACGCCGCCGGCCGCACCGCAACCGCCGGTGGCCCGTCAGGAGGCGCCGAAAGCCGCGATCGCCACCCGCACGCCGCAGCCGCAGAAGGCCCCGGTCAAACGCGAAGAGAGCAAACCCGCGCCCCAGGTCCAGCCGGCGCCGGTGTTCGACAGCGCGCAGCTGTCGGCGGAGATCGCCAGCCTGGAAGCCGAGCTGGCCCAGGACATCCAGCAGTACGCCAAGCGCCCGAAGATCCACCGCCTCAACGCCGCCTCGACCATGCGCGACAAGGGTGCCTGGTACAAGGACGAATGGCGCAAGAAGGTCGAGCGCATCGGCAACCTCAACTACCCGGACGACGCGCGTCGCCAGCGGATCTACGGCAGCCTGCGCCTGCTGGTGTCGATCAACCGCGACGGCACCCTCTACGAAGTGCAGGTGCTGGAGTCCTCCGGCCAGCGCCTACTGGACCAGGCCGCCCTGCGCATCGTCCGCCTGGCCGCGCCCTTCGCGCCCTTCACCGGCGACCTGGCCGATGTCGATCGCCTGGAGATCATCCGCACCTGGCGCTTCGAGCGCGGCGACCGACTGTCGAGCAACTGAACCGGCGCGACACTCCGGATTCGCGTTTTAGCTTCCAGGCTCCGGCCGCAGGCTTTAAGCTAACGCGCATGAAAGACGCCAGCCCAAGCTTCCTCAAGCACCACTTCCTGATCGCCATGCCGCACATGGCCGATCCGCATTTCGCGCACACGCTTATCTACCTGATCGAGCACAACGAGCAGGGCGCGATGGGCCTGGTGATCAACCGCCCGAATGGCCTCAACCTGGCCGACGTCCTCGAGCAGCTGCGCCCGGACGACGAGGCGCCGGCCGTCTGCCAGGCGCTGCCGATCTTCTCCGGCGGCCCGGTGCAGACCGACCGCGGCTTCGTCCTGCACCCGGCCGGCCTGCAGTTCCAGGCCACCCTCGAACTCGGCGAGCTGGGCCTGTCCACCTCCCAGGACGTGCTGTTCGCGATCGCCGACGGCAGCGGCCCGGACAAGTACCTGATCGCCCTCGGCTACGCCGGCTGGGAGGCCGGGCAGCTGGAGACCGAGCTGACCGACAACGCCTGGCTGACCTGTCCGGCCGACACCGCCATCCTCTTCGACCTGCCCTTCGACCAGCGCCTGAATGCGGCGGCGGCGCGCCTGGGCGTCGACCTCAGCCTGCTCACCTCGCAAGCCGGTCACGCCTGATGGCCGACGCCAGCGCCAAACCGCTGCGCCTGCTGCTCGGCTTCGACTACGGCAGCAAACAGATCGGTGTGGCCGTCGGCCAGGCGATCACGGGCCAGGCCCGCGAGCTGTGCGTGCTCAAGGCGCAGAACGGCGTACCGGACTGGCAGAAGGTCGAGGCCCTGCTGCGCGAGTGGCAACCGGACGCCATCGTGGTCGGCCTGCCGCTGAACATGGACGGCACGCCCAGCGAGATGAGCGCCCGCGCGGAGAAGTTCGCCCGACGCCTCAACGGCCGCTTCAACCTGCCCGTGCACACCCACGATGAACGCCTGACCACCTATGCCGCCAAGGGCGAGCGCCTGCAGCAGGGGCAGAACGGCGGTTACCGCGAGCGCCCGGTCGACGCCCTGGCCGCCGCGTTGCTGCTCGAAGGCTGGCTGGCCGAACACGCCCCGAGCTGAGCCCGGGCCTGGCCCACAAGGAGTTTTCGATGACCTTACCGTCCCCCGCCGAACTGCTGCCCAAAATGGCCGGCGCGTTGATCGGCCACCTCAACCAGCGACAGATCGCCGAGCCGCGCTTCATCGGCATTCGCACCGGCGGCGTGTGGGTGGCCCAGGCCCTGTTGGAAGCCCTCGGCAACGCGGCGCCACTGGGCGTGCTGGACGTCTCGTTCTACCGCGACGACTTCACCCAGAGCGGCCTGCACCCCCAGGTGCAGCCCTCCGAGCTGCCGTTCGAGATCGAGGGCCAGCACCTGGTGCTGATCGATGACGTGCTGATGAGCGGCAGAACCATCCGCGCCGCCCTCAACGAACTGTTCGACTACGGCCGGCCCGCCAGCGTGACCCTGGTCTGCCTGTTCGACCTCAACGCCCGCGACCTGCCGATCCGCCCCGATGTGGTGGGCGCCACCCTGTCGCTGCCGGCGAATCAGCGGATAAAATTGTCCGGCCCCACGCCCCTCACCCTCGAACTCCAGACGCTCGCCAACTGAGACCCTCGCGATGACGCCGATTGACGCCCAGCGCCCGCTGCAGCTGAACGACCAAGGCCAGCTGCGCCATTTTCTCTCGCTCGACGGCCTGCCCCGCGAGCTGCTGACGGAGCTGCTCGACACCGCCGACTCCTTTCTCGAAGTCGGCGCGCGGGCGGTGAAGAAGGTCCCGCTGCTGCGCGGCAAGACCGTGTGCAATGTGTTCTTCGAGAACTCCACGCGCACCCGCACCACCTTCGAGCTGGCCGCCCAGCGCCTGTCGGCCGACGTGATCACCCTGAATGTGTCGACCTCCTCGACCAGCAAGGGCGAGACCCTGTTCGACACCTTGCGCAACCTCGAGGCCATGGCCGCCGACATGTTCGTGGTCAGGCACGGCGACTCCGGCGCCGCCCACTTCATTGCCGAGCACGTCTGCCCGGATGTGGCGATCATCAACGGTGGCGATGGCCGCCATGCCCACCCCACCCAGGGCATGCTCGACATGCTGACCATCCGCCGGCACAAGGGCGGTTTCGAGAACCTCTCGGTGGCCATAGTCGGCGACATCCTGCACTCGCGGGTAGCGCGCTCCAACATGCTCGCGCTGCGGACCCTGGGCTGCCAGGACATCCGCGTGATCGCGCCGAAGACCCTGCTGCCGGTCGGCATCGAGCAGTACGGCGTCAGCGTTCATAGCGACATGACCGCCGGCCTCAAGGATGTCGACGTGGTGATCATGCTGCGCCTGCAACGCGAGCGCATGCAGGGCGGCCTGCTGCCAAGCGAGGGCGAGTTCTACCGCCTCTTCGGCCTCACCGAGCAGCGTCTCAAACTGGCCAAGCCGGATGCCCTGGTGATGCACCCCGGCCCGATCAACCGCGGCGTCGAGATCGAGTCGGCGGTGGCCGACGGCCCCCAGTCGGTGATCCTCAACCAGGTCACCTACGGCATCGCCGTGCGCATGGCCGTGCTGTCGATGGCCATGAGCGGCCAGACCGCCCAACGTCAACTCAACTCCGAGGAGCAGAACTGATGCGCACCCGTATCCTCGGCGCCCGCGTCATCGACCCCAGCAGTGGCCTCGACCAGCTCGCCGACCTGTACATCGCCGACGGCAAGCTGGCCGCCATCGGCCAGGCGCCGGCCGCCTTCGACGCCGACCAGACCCTCGACGCCCAGGGCCTGGTGGCCGCCCCCGGCCTGGTCGACCTGTCCGTCGCCCTGCGCGAGCCGGGCTACAGCCGCAAGGGCAGCATCGCCAGCGAGACCCTGGCGGCCGCCGCCGGCGGCGTCACCAGCCTGTGCTGCCCGCCGCTGACCAAGCCGATCCTGGACACCCCGGCGGTGGCCGAACTGGTGCTCGACCGCGCCCGCGAGGCCGGCCACACCAAGGTCTTCCCCATCGGCGCCCTGAGCAAGAACCTGGCCGGCGAGCAGCTGGCCGAGCTGGTGGCCCTGCGCGACGCCGGCTGCGTGGCGTTCGGCAACGGCCTGGACAACTTTCGCAACAGCCGCACCCTGCGCCGCGCTCTGGAATACGCGGCGACCTTCGACCTGACGGTGATCTTCCACTCCCAGGACCACGACCTGGCCGAGGGCGGCCTGGCCCACGAAGGCCCCACCGCCAGTTTCCTCGGCCTGCCCGGCATTCCCGAGACGGCCGAGACCGTGGCCCTGGCCCGCGACCTGCTGCTGGTCGAGCAGACCGGCGTGCGCGCCCACTTCAGCCAACTGACCAGCGCCCGCGGCGCCGAGCTGATCGCCAATGCCCAGGCCCGCGGCCTGCCGGTGAGCGCCGACGTCGCCCTGTACCAGCTGATCCTCACCGACGAGGCCCTGACCGGTTTCTCCAGCCTCTACCACGTGCAGCCGCCGCTGCGCACCCGCAGCGACCGCGATGGTCTGCGCGAGGCGGTCAAGGCCGGGGTGATCCAGGCGATCGCCAGCCATCACCAGCCCCACGAACGGGATGCCAAGCTGGCCCCCTTCGGCGCCACCGAGCCCGGCATCAGCAGCGCGCAACTGCTGCTGCCCCTGGCCCTGACCCTGGTCCAGGACGGCCTGCTGGACTTGCCGCAGCTGCTCGCCCGCCTCGGCGCCGGCCCGGCCGACGCCCTGCGCCTGCCGGCCGGCCGCCTCAGCGTGGGCGCCCCGGCCGACCTGCTGCTGTTCGACCCGAACGGCTCGACCCTGGCGGGCGAGACCTGGTATTCGAAAGGCAGCAACTGCCCCTTCATCGGCCACTGCCTGCCGGGCACGGTGCGCTACACCCTGGTCGACGGCCACCTCAGCTACCAGGCCGGATGATCGCCCCATAAAGAAGGCTATGTACCAACGATGTGTTGCGAGTACTAATCTAAACGGCAGGCATCCAGTCAGGAGGTCCGTCGATCATGGATACTCAAGCCTTTCACCACTGGCTGGCTCAATTGAGCCAGCTCAGCACCCAGCAGCATTCCACCCTTCACCGAGCACTGCAGAACCCGCCGGCGACAGAAGTGCTCGATTGCCTGCCGGCGCTGCAGCGTTGCCCGCATTGCCAGACCAATGCGAATCAGCTTGCGCCCTGGGGTTGGTCGCGCAGTCTGCGCCGCTATCGTTGCCGTAGTTGTCGACGGACTTGCACCGCGCGCTCAGCAACAGGCCTTGCCCGCCTGCACTACCCCGAACGCTGGAAAGACTACGCCCAGGCACTGATTGACGGGCTTAGCGTGCGCAAGGCGGCCCAGGCATGCGGCATCAGCAAAAACACCGCTTTCCTCTGGAGGCACCGCTTCCTGGCTGCAGCGGCTGAGCATCACGCCACGCATGAGGCAGGGATTGTCGAAGTGGATGAGACGTTCTTTCTGGAGTCCTTCAAGGGCCAGAGGCAGTTGCCTCGGCCGCCCCGTAAACGAGGTGGGGTGAGCGTGACCCGCGGCACGGGTAAAGACCAGATCCCGGTGATGGTGGTGCGCGACCGGGAGGGCCACACCGCTGACTTCAAGTTGGCCAAGCTCGATGCCAATCATGTGCGAGAGGCGTTGATGCCGCTGATCGACCGGGAGGCCGTGCTCTGCAGTGACGGGGCAGCGGTCTACGCCAGCTTTGCCCGGACACAGGGCATCACCCATCAGGTCGTGCATGCCCGCCCCGGCCAGCGCGTGCGCCAAGGCGCTTTCCATATTCAGAACGTCAACGCCTACCACAGCCGCTTGAAGAGCTGGATGACCCGCTTTCATGGCGTGGCCACCCGCTACCTCCCGAATTACCTGGGCTGGCGCCGCATGCTAGAGCGCTATCAGCGGAATATTCGGCCGGCTCACTGCATTCAGGAGGCGGTAGGCAGAACCCTGCAACACGCTATTGGTACATAGCCATAAAGAAGCCCGCCAAATGGCGGGCTTTTCTATCCAGTCGCTTCAGCCACCCTCGGCGTTCTTCAGCGAAACCTGGGTATTCAGGGTCCAGAAGTCGTAGAGCACACCGACCAGGAACAGGCCGCCGGTGCACAGGTATATGATCCCGGTGAGCCACTTGCCCTGATACATGCGATGCACGCCGAAGACGCCAAGGAAGGTCAGCAGGATCCAGGCGACGTTGTAGTCGGTCTCGCCGGCGGTGAAACGCAGGTCGGCCTCGCGGTCCATGGCGGGGATCAGGAACAGGTCGATGATCCAGCCGATGAACAGCAGGCCGAGGGTGAAGAACCAGATCGTCCCCGTCACCGGCTTGCCGTAGTAGAAGCGGTGAGCACCGAGGAAGCCGAATATCCACAAGAGATAGCCGATGAGCTTGCTGTGGGTGTCCTGCTTCGCATCCATATCTTGCTCCTGCACTGCAGACTGCGACGGAAAGGCTGGCTGGGCGCGGAGCCTCGCCAGCCGATAAAAAAGCCCGCGAACGCGGGCTGATAGAAGCGCTCAGGCTCAGCGGTAGCGCCGCCCCGGATCCTCCGATGCGGTCTCCAGGGACAGGCCTTCACTCATTTGGGACAGGTGATCGCCATCGGTCTCAGAGCCGAGTTTGATCATCAGGCGCAGGTCGTTGGCCGAGTCGGCATACAACAGCGCATCCTCGTAGGTGATCTCGCCCTGGCTGTATAGGTTGTACAGCGCCTGGTCGAAGGTCTGCATGCCCAGTTCGGTGGAGCGCTTCATCAGGCTCTTGAGCTCATGTACCTCGCCCTTGCGGATCAGGTCGGCGGCCAGAGGGGTGTTGATCAGCACCTCGATCACCGCGCGGCGTCCCTTGCCATCCGGCGTCGGCACCAGCTGCTGGGCGACGATGGCCTTGAGGTTGAGCGACAGGTCCATCCACACCTGGTTCTGCCGATCGGCCGGGAAGAAGTTGATAATCCGGTCGAGGGCCTGGTTGGCGTTGTTGGCGTGCAAGGTGGCCAGGCACAGGTGGCCGGTCTCGGCGAAGGCCACCGCGTGGTCCATGGTCTCGCGGGTGCGCACCTCACCGATGAGGATCACGTCCGGCGCCTGGCGCAGGGTGTTCTTCAGCGCCACCTCGTAAGACTCGGTGTCGATGCCCACCTCACGCTGGGTGACGATGCAGTTCTGGTGCTGGTGGATGTACTCGATCGGGTCCTCGATGGAGATGATGTGGCCGCTGCTGTTCTTGTTGCGAAAGCCGATCATCGCCGCCAGCGAGGTCGACTTGCCGGTACCGGTGGCGCCGACGAACAGCACCAGGCCACGCTTGGTCAGCGCCAGCTTCTTGAGGATTTCCGGCAGCTTGAGGTCATCCAGGGTCGGGATGTTGGTCTCGATGCGGCGCAGCACCATGCCCGCCAGGTTGCGCTGGTAGAAGGCGCTGACACGGAAGCGGCCGACGCCACGGGCGCTGATGGCGAAGTTGCACTCGTGGTTCTCGGCGAACTCCCGACGCTGCTGCTCGTTCATCACCGCATACACGGTTTCCCGGGTCTGCTCCGGCGACATCGGATTCTTGGTGACCGGCATGATCCTGCCGTTGACCTTCATCGAAGGCGGCACGCCGGCGGTGATGAACAGGTCCGAGCCGCCTTTTTCCACCATCAGGCGCAGCAGTTTATCGAATTCCATGCGTTGTCTCGCCCATCTGCATCACGCGCCTACACGAGGACCAGCTGCCGAGGCGCGTGACTCGCCACTGGCCCGAACCCCGCACACCCCGATGGCGCACGGGAAATGCTGAATCAGAAGTTTTCCGGGTTCTTCGACTTCTCCCGGGCGCTCTCGCGACTGACCAGCCCCTTGGCCACCAGCCCCTTGAGGCAGGCGTCCAGGGTCTGCATGCCGAGCGAGCCGCCGGTCTGGATCGCCGAATACATCTGCGCCACCTTGTCCTCGCGGATCAGGTTACGGATCGCCGGGGTGCCGATCATGATCTCGTGGGCCGCCACCCGACCGCCGCCGATCTTCTTCAGCAGGGTCTGGGAAATCACCGCCTGCAGGGACTCGGAGAGCATCGAGCGGACCATGGATTTCTCTTCGGCGGGGAACACGTCGACCACCCGGTCGATGGTCTTGGCCGCCGAGGTGGTGTGCAGGGTGCCGAACACCAGGTGACCGGTTTCCGCGGCGGTCAGCGCCAGGCGGATGGTCTCCAGGTCCCGCATTTCGCCGACCAGAATGATGTCCGGGTCTTCCCGCAGCGCAGAGCGCAGGGCCTCGGAGAAGCCCAGGGTGTCGCGGTGCACCTCGCGCTGGTTGACCAGGCACTTCTTCGACTCGTGGACGAATTCGATCGGGTCCTCGATGGTCAGGATATGGTGGTACTTGGTGCTGTTGAGGTAGTCGAGCATCGCCGCCAGGGTGGTCGACTTGCCCGAACCGGTGGGTCCGGTGACCAGCACCAGGCCGCGCGGCACGTCGGTGATCTTGCGGAACACATCGCCCATGCCGAGGTCTTCCATGGTCAGCACTTTGGACGGAATGGTCCGGAACACCGCGCCGGCACCGCGGTTCTGGTTGAAGGCGTTGACCCGGAAACGCGCGACCCCGGGCACCTCGAACGAGAAGTCGGTCTCGAGGAATTCTTCGAAGTCCTTGCGCTGCTTGTCGTTCATGATGTCGTACATCAGCGCGTGCACCTGCTTGTGATCCAGGGCCGGCAGGTTGATCCGGCGCACATCGCCGTCGACCCGAATCATCGGCGGCAGACCAGCAGAGAGATGCAGGTCCGACGCGCCTTGCTTGGCGCTGAAGGCAAGCAGCTCAGTGATATCCATGGGACTCCCTAATGACAAGCAAGCAGGTAGAATGCCGCGAACGCTTAACGACCGGGGCTGCAGAGCGCGAGTAATGTCCACGATAGCAGAGAATATTGCAAAGGTCGGAGCGCGCATCCGTGAGGCGGCGCAAGCCTCGCAGCGCGATTGTGCGTCGATCGGCCTGCTCGCGGTGAGCAAGACCAAGCCCGCCGGCGCGCTGCGCCAGGCCCATGCCGCCGGGCTGCGCGACTTCGGCGAGAACTACCTGCAGGAGGCCCTGGAGAAGCAGGCCGAGCTCGGCGATCTGGAGCTGACCTGGCACTTCATCGGCCCCATCCAGTCGAACAAGACCCGCGCCATCGCCGAGCATTTCGCCTGGGTCCACTCGGTCGATCGCCTGAAGATCGCCGAGCGCCTCTCGGCCCAGCGCCCGCCCCAGCTGCCGCCCCTGAACGTCTGCCTGCAGGTCAACGTCAGCGGCGAGGCCAGCAAATCCGGCTGCGCCCCCGAGCAGCTGCCGGCCCTGGCCGAGGCGGTCGCACGGCTGCCCCATCTGCGCTTGCGCGGCTTGATGTGCATCCCCGAACCCACCGACGACCCGACCGCCCAGCGCGCGGCGTTCGCCCGCGTGCGCCAGCTGCAGGAAGGCCTGGGGCTCGATCTCGACACCCTGTCCATGGGCATGAGCCATGATCTGGAGGCGGCCATCACCGAGGGCGCGACCTGGGTGCGCATCGGCACCGCCCTGTTCGGCGCCCGCGACTATGGGCAGCCTTAGCCGCTGCCCCCACCGACTACTATAGGAAACTCGATATGACCACTCCCCGCATTGCCTTCATCGGCGCCGGCAACATGGCCGCCAGCCTGATCGGCGGCCTGCGCGCCCAAGGCGTCGAGGCCGGCGCGATTCGCGCCAGCGACCACGGCGCCGAGCAGCGCGCCAAGATCACCGCCGAACATGGCATCGAGACCTTCGCCGCCAACGCCGAGGCGGTCGCCGGCGCCGAGGTCATCGTCTTGGCGGTGAAGCCGCAGGTGATGAAGGACGTCTGCCTGGACCTGGCCGCGCACCTGGGCGAGGGTCAGCTGATCGTCTCGGTCGCCGCCGGCATCACCAGCGCCAGCCTGGAAGGCTGGCTGGGCCCGCGCGCCATCGTGCGCTGCATGCCCAATACCCCGGCCCTGCTGCGCCAGGGCGTCAGCGGCCTGTACGCCAACGCCCGGGTGTCGGCCACCCAGCGTCAGCAGGCCGAGCAACTGCTCGGCGCCGTCGGTCTGGCCCTGTGGCTGGACGAGGAGCGGCTGATCGATGCGGTCACCGCGGTATCCGGCAGCGGTCCGGCGTACTTCTTCCTGCTGATCGAGGCGATGACCGCCGCCGGCGAAAAACTCGGCCTGCCGCGCGAGACCGCCGCCCAGCTGACCCAGTACACCGCCCTCGGTGCGGCGCAGATGGCCGTGGCCAGTGATGTCGACGCCGCGGAACTGCGCCGCCGGGTGACCTCGCCCGCCGGCACCACCGAGGCGGCGATCAAGACTTTCCAGGCCGGCGGTTTCGAAGCCCTGGTCGAACAGGCGCTCAACGCCGCCGCCCGCCGCTCGGCGGAACTGGCCGAACAGCTGGGTCAATAAGGAGCTAATGATGATCGGACTCGATACCGCTGCCGTGTATATCCTGCAAACCCTCGGCAGCCTGTACCTGCTGGTGGTGCTGCTGCGCTTCATCCTGCAACTGGTACGCGCGGACTTCTACAACCCGCTCAGCCAGTTCATCGTGCGCGCCACCCAGCCGCTGCTCAAGCCGCTGCGCAAGGTCATCCCCGGCTTTGCCGGCCTCGACCTGGCCTCGCTGGTGCTGGCCATTCTGGTGCAGCTGCTGCTGATGACCCTGACCATGATGTTGATGGGCTACGGCGTCGGCAACCCGTTGCAACTGCTGGTCTGGTCGATCATCGGCGTCACCGCCCTGTTCCTCAAGGTGTTCTTCTTCGCCCTGATCATCAGCGTGATCCTCTCCTGGGTCGCCCAGGGCAGCCACAACCCGGCGGTGGAGCTGATCAACCAGATGTGCGAGCCGCTGCTGGCGCCGATCCGCCGCTTCATGCCCAACCTGGGCGGCCTGGACCTCTCGCCTATCGTCGCCTTTCTGGCGCTCAACCTGGTCGACATGCTGGTGATTCGCAACCTGGCGATGATGACCGGCATGTTTCGCGGGCTCAGCCTGGCGATCTAAAGGGTTCGCCGCGGCGGCCCTGGTGAGTCCAGACCAGGCGCCGCGGCGCGCGCCCGACCAGCGGCGCTGACCGTTCGCTCCGCCCGGGCGACCACAAGGCGGGACTGTGACGCTGTCCAATTGACGCACGGGGCCCGCTGCGCATAATGCCTGCCAGGCTCGCACGCGAAGGTGCGGGTCGCGGGGCGCCTCGGCAGGCGTCACGCGCAGTCGCTTGCGGCACAGGCGGGGCGCCGCAGCGGATACCCCGCTGGCCCGGATGAGACCTGCACCGCGGCCGCGTCCCACGGATGCGCTACCGAGAGGAACGCCCGGATGAGCATGGAACGTCTCAGTCAACAGGTCGATGCCTTCGTCGCCTGGAAGCGCGAGCTGATGCGCGAAATCACCCGCTATCGCAGCTGGCTGGCGACCAATCGCCTGACCTCCGACGCAGTGGAAGCCAAACTCGAGCGCGCCTTGCGCCTGCTGCGCACCGACCACATCACCCTGGCCTTTGTCGGCGAGTTCTCCCGCGGCAAGACCGAGCTGATCAACAGCCTGTTCTTCTCCGAATACGGCCAGCGCATGCTGCCTTCCCAGGCCGGTCGCACCACCATGTGCCCCACCGAGCTGTTCTTCGACCCCCGCTCGGAACGCTCCTATATTCGCCTGCTACCGATCGAGACGCGCCTGTCCGAAGCCAACGTGTCGCAGTTCAAGCGCATTCCAGGGCACTGGGTGAACATTCCGCTGGACCCCAGCGATCCGAACAACATGATCCAGGCCTTCACCCAGGTCGCGCGAACCAAACCGATGCCGGTGGAACAGGCGATCCAGCTGGGCTTCCACCCGGACATGCTGGAGCGCACCGGCAAGCCCGGCCAGGTGCTGGTGCCGGCCTGGCGCCACGCCCTGGTCAATTTCGACCACCCCCTGCTGCGCCAGGGCCTGCGCATCCTCGACACGCCGGGCCTCAACGCGCTGGGCAGCGAACCGGAACTGACCCTGTCGATGCTGCCCAACGCACAGGCGATCCTCTTCCTGCTTTCGGCCGACAGCGGCGTCACCGCCAGCGACATGGACATCTGGCAGCAGCACATCCGCCAGCTCGACGACGACACCCAGACCAGCCTGTTCGCCGTGCTCAACAAGATCGACGTGCTGTGGGACGACCTGGCCGGCGAGGCCTTCGTGCAGAACGCCATCGCCCGCATCCAGACCACCACCGCCAAGCAGCTCGGCATCAAGACCGAGGACGTGCTGCCACTCTCGGCCAAACAGGCCCTGCTGGCCAAGGTGCGCAAGGATCAGGCGCTGCTCGCCCGCAGCCAGATGGGCGGCCTGGAAACCCTGCTGTGCGAGCGCATCGTCAGCCAGAAGGAACGCCTGATCGAGAACCGCGTGGTCAGCCAGGTGCTGGCACTGCTGCAGAACAGCCAGCATGTGCTCAACCTGCGCCTGGAGAAGGTCAACGAGCAGCAGGCCCTGCTCAGCAACCACCAGCAGGACAACGGTCAGCTGCTGTTCGAATTGACGGCCAAGACCAAGGAGGACCATGGCCGCCACCATCGCCGCCTGCTCGGACTCAAGACCAATCAGCGCCTGCTCAAGCGCCAGGGCGAGTTGCTCTGCGCCGCGGCCCGAGCGGAACGCCTCGACGAGCACCTGAACAAGGTGCGCCGCAACCTCACCGGCAGCTGGACCACCCTGGGCATCAACCAGGCCATCCTGCACTTCTTCCACTCGGTGGAAAACGACCTGCACAGCCTGGCCCACGAGGCCGAGATGGCCAACAAGATGGTGGCCGCCATCTACCGCCGGCACAACGAGGAGAACCCGCTGCACGGCGTCGACGCGCCGCAGTTCGACGTCACCCGTTACCTGACCGAGCTCAACCAGCAGCAGGCCAAGGCCGATCAGTTCCGCCTGCACCTCAAGACCTTGCTCACCGAACAACGCAGCCTGACCCGGCGCTTTTTCGCCACCCTGGTGCAGGAAGTCATCGGCCTGCACCAGCGCCTGCGCCAGGAGGCCGAACAGTGGGCCGCCGACGCCCTGATGCCGCTGATGCAGCACACCCTGGAACACAAGCAGCTGCTGGAAACCCACATGCTGCGACTCAAGGCCCTGGCCCAGGAAACCCAGCAGAGCCGCCAGCGCAGCCAGCAACTGGCGCGCTACTGCAGCGAGCTCGAGCAGCAACTGGCCCAGGCCGGCGAGATGCTGCGCACCCTGCGTCGACCGGCGCCGATTCAGCGCCAGGGCAAGGTGGTCAGCCTGCCGGGCGCCAACCGCCTGCTCAGCGCCGCCGAATAGCCGCAAGACGACGCCAGGTGCCGCGCCCCCTGCGCTTGCCGCGGGGGGCAGCGCTCTTTAGACTGCTGCACTTCGTTTTTCCTTCCTTTTTCGCGAGCAGGGTCGATGCCGACTGCCTTCCCCCCCGATTCCGTTGGCCTGGTAACGCCCGAGGTGTTGCAGTTTGCCGCGCCCCTGGCGCTGGCCTGCGGGCGCAGCCTGGCCGACTACCAGTTGATCTTCGAGACCTATGGCCGGCTGAACGAGGCGCGCAGCAACGCGGTGCTGATCTGCCATGCCCTCTCCGGCCACCACCATGCCGCCGGCTATCACAGCCCGGAGGATCGCAAGCCGGGCTGGTGGGACAGCTGCATCGGCCCGGGCAAGCCGATCGACACCGACAAGTTCTTCGTCGTCAGCCTGAACAACCTCGGCGGTTGCAACGGTTCGACCGGCCCCTCAAGCCTCAACCCGTCCACGGGCAAGCCCTATGGCGCGGACTTTCCGGTGATGACCGTGGAAGACTGGGTGCACAGCCAGGCGCGCCTGGCCGATGCCCTGGGCATCGCGCAATGGGCCGCGGTGGTCGGCGGCAGCCTCGGCGGCATGCAGGCCATGCAATGGACCATCAGCTACCCCGAGCGCGTGCGTCACTGCCTGGCCATCGCCTCGGCGCCCAAGCTGTCAGCGCAGAACATCGCCTTCAACGAGGTGGCGCGCCAGGCCATCCTCACCGACCCGGAGTTCCACGGCGGGCACTTCCAGGAACAGGGGGTGATTCCCAAGCGCGGGCTGATGCTGGCGCGCATGGTCGGGCATATCACCTACCTGTCGGATGACGCCATGGGCGAGAAGTTCGGCCGCGGCCTGAAGAGCGAGAAGCTCAACTACGACTTTCACAGCGTCGAGTTCCAGGTCGAGAGCTACCTGCGCTACCAGGGCGAGGAGTTTTCCGGGCGCTTCGACGCCAACACCTACCTGCTGATGACCAAGGCCCTGGACTACTTCGACCCGGCCGCCGACCACGATGGCAACCTGGCCAAGACCCTGGCCACGGCCAGCGCCGACTTCTGCGTGATGTCCTTCACCACCGACTGGCGCTTCTCCCCGCTGCGCTCGCGGGAAATCGTCGACGCGCTGATGGCCGCCCGCAAGAACGTCTGCTACCTGGAGATCGACGCGCCCCAGGGCCACGACGCCTTCCTCATGCCGATCCCGCGCTACCTGCAGGCCTTTTCCAGCTACATGAACCGAATCCAGGTGTAACCCCGCCATGCGTGCAGATCTCGACATCATCCAGGAATGGATTCCCGCCGGCAGCCGCGTGCTCGACCTCGGCTGCGGCGACGGTGAACTGCTGGCCTGGCTGGCCGAGCACAAGGCGGTCAGTGGCTACGGCCTGGAAATCGACCCGGACAAGATCGCCCGCTGCATCGAGCGCGGCGTCAATGTGGTGGAGCAGAACCTCGACCAGGGCCTCGGCAACTTCGCCAGCGCCAGCTTCGACGTGGTGGTGATGACCCAGTCGCTGCAAGCCCTGCACTTCCCCGACAAGGTCCTGGCGGAAATGCTGCGGGTCGGTCGCACCTGCATCATCACCTTCCCCAACTTCGGCCACTGGCGTTGCCGCTGGTACCTGACCAGCAAGGGGCGCATGCCGGTCTCCGACTTCCTGCCTTACACCTGGTACAACACGCCGAACATCCACTTCTGCACCTTCGAGGACTTCGAGCGTCTGTGCCACGCGCAGCAGGCCAGCATCCAGGAGCGCCTGGCGGTCGACCGCGACCACCGCCACGGCTGGGCCAGTCGTATTTGGCCTAATCTGTTAGGTGAGATCGGCATCTACCGAATCAGCGGGCCCACCGCCCTGGACACGCAGACCGCCAGCTGAGCCGTCCGCCCCTCCAGGCCCAACCTTGCAGGAGAGCCACCATGCGCCGCATCGCCTTATTCTTTATCGCCCTGTGCCTGAGCCTGCCGGCGCTTGCCGAGCGCAAGCAGAGCTTCGGCGAGCTGGACGTGCACTACATCGCCTTCAACTCCGGGTTTCTCCAGCCGGATGTCGCCGCAGCCGCCGGCCTGGTGCGCAGCAAGACCCAGGGCGTGGTCAACATCTCCGTGCTCAAGGCCGGCAAACCCATGACCGCCAGTGTCGAGGGCACGGTGAAGAACCTGCTCGGGCAGAACTATCCCCTTCAGTTCAAGCAGGTCAACGAGGGCACGGCGATCTACTACCTGGCGCAGTTCCCCTTCGAGAGCCGCGAGGTGCTGCGTTTCACCATCAACGTCAAGGCCGGCGACGCCGTCGCCCACAGCTTCGACTTCAGCCAGGAATTCTTCCCCGACGAATGATGCCCATCACCGAACTCGTACTCGCCAGCCACAACGCCGGCAAACTCAAGGAACTCCAGGCCATGCTCGGCGATGCCGTGCGGGTGCGCTCGGTCGGCGAGTTCAGCAGCGTCGAACCGGAAGAGACCGGCCTGAGCTTCGTCGAAAACGCCATACTCAAGGCGCGCCACGCCGCCCGGGTGTCGGGACTACCGGCCCTGGCCGACGATTCCGGCCTGGCGGTCGATGCCCTCGGCGGTGCCCCGGGCATCTACTCGGCACGCTTCGCTGACCGCCAGGGCGATGCCGCCAACAACGCCAAGCTGCTCGAAGCGCTGAAGGACGTCCCCGATGAACAGCGCGGCGCCCAGTTCGTCTGCGCCCTGGCCCTGCTGCGACACGCCGAAGACCCGCTGCCGATCCTCTGCGAAGGCCTGTGGCACGGACGCATCCTGCACCAGGCGCGCGGCGACCAGGGCTTCGGCTACGACCCGCTGTTCTGGGTCGAGGAGCGCCAGTGCGCCAGTGCCGAACTGGCACCGGCGGAGAAGAACCAGCTGAGCCACCGCGCCCGCGCCATGGCCCTGCTCAAGCAGCGCCTGGGGCTCCCATGAGCCACTCTGCGGGCGCAGGCTTCCAGCTGCCGCCGCTGGCGCTCTATATCCACATTCCCTGGTGCGTGAAGAAGTGCCCCTACTGCGACTTCAACTCCCACGCCGCCGGCCCGACGCTGCCGGAACAGGAGTACGTCGACGCCCTGCTGGCCGATCTCGATGAAGAGCTGCCCCAGGTCCATGGCCGCCCGCTGACCTCGATCTTCTTCGGCGGCGGCACCCCCAGCCTGTTCTCCGCCCAGGCCCTCGGCCGACTGCTGGAAGGCGTCGAGCACCGCGTGCCGTTCGCCGCCGACATCGAGATCACCCTGGAAGCCAACCCCGGCACCTTCGAGCAGGCCAAGTTCGCCGCCTACCGGACCCTCGGCATCAACCGCCTGTCGATCGGCGTGCAGAGCTTCCAGGCGCAGAAACTCCAGGCCCTGGGACGCATCCACGACGGCGACGAGGCGATCCGCGCCGCCGACATGGCGCGCGCCGCCGGCTTCGACAACTTCAACCTGGACCTGATGCACGGCCTGCCGGACCAGTCGCTCGACGACGCCCTGGGCGATCTGCGCATCGCCATCAGCCAGGCGCCGACGCACCTGTCCTGGTACCAGCTGACCCTGGAGCCGAACACGGTGTTCTGGAGCCAGCCGCCGACGCTGCCGGAAGACGACATCCTCTGGGACATCCAGGAGGCCGGCCAGGCCCTGCTCGCCGAGCACGGCTACGCCCAGTACGAGGTGTCGGCCTACGCCCAAGCGGGCAAGGCGGCGCGGCACAACCTCAACTACTGGACCTTCGGCGACTTCCTCGGGATCGGCGCCGGCGCCCACGCCAAGCTGAGCAGCCCGCAGGGCGTGATCAAGCGCAACTGGAAGACCCGCCTGCCCAAGGATTACCTGGACCCCGACAAGCGCTTCAGCGCCGGCGAACGCCTGCTGGGCACGGACGAACTGCCCTTCGAATTCCTGATGAACGTGCTGCGCCTCACCGACGGCGTGGCCAGCGAGCTGTTCAGCGAGCGCACCGGCCTGCCGCTGGCGCTGCTCGCCGGCGCCCGCGCCGAGGCCGAGCGCCGCGGCCTGCTGCACCGCGATCCGGCACGGCTGAGCGCGACCCGCGAGGGTCAGCTGTTTCTCAACGACCTGCTGCAACACTTCCTACCCTGACCGACTCTTCGTGCGCCCGCGGCGCTAAGGACCCCGCATGGACCTGCTACTCGAGCTGATCGCCACCCTGTCGCGCTGGAGCCGCGGCCACCTGTACGACATCTCCCTGGCGATCATGGCCACCCTGTTCGTGCTGTTCGGCCCGGGGATCAACGCCTGGGTGCAGCGCAGCATCGGCAGCCTCAACTTCTTCCTGCGCACCCTGATCTTCGTGCTGGTCTGCGCCCTGGGCTACGGCCTGGCGATCGTCTTCCTGACCCCCTGGCTGTCCCAGGGTCTGGGGCACTTCAACAACTACACCCTGGCCCCGGTGCTGCTGCTGGTGTTCTTCCTCATCGGCGTGCTGGCCGATCGCGGCTAGCGCCAGCCCCAGACACGAAAAAGCCGCCTGATGCGGCGGCTTTTCCACGATAACTAGCCCGTTCTCAGTTGCCGACGCGGCGCAGCGCCTGCGGGGTGAAGTCACGCGGGCCAAGGTCGGCGGCGAAATCGTACATCGGCTCGTTGTTGTCCAGGCCGTCGACGAAGTAGCGTCCCCCCTTCAAGTCGTAGAGCGTCTCCAGGGTGCTGCCGAACATCGGCACCTCGTAGTAGCTGATCGGGTGGCTCTCCTGCAGGCCGACCAGCTCCCCCTCGTCGTCGTACAGGTCCACCGCGAGGATCTGCCAGCTGTCCTCGTCCAGGTAGAAGCGGCGCTTGGCATAGGGATGGCGGAAGCCCTTGCGCAGCTCGGCCTCGACCAGCCAGACACGGTGCAGTTCATAGCGCAGCAGCCCCGGGTTGACCGTGTTGCGTTGCAGGATGCTGTCGTAGGGGATGCCGCGCTGGTGCACCGCGTAGCTGTTATAGGGCACCAGCAGCGCCTGCTTGCCCAGCAGCTGCCAGGTATAGCGATCCGGGGCGCCGTTGTAGGTGTCGACCATGTCGGCGGTGGCCATGCCGTTGGTGTCCGGCTGGGGGCTGTCGTAGGCCAGCATCGGCAGGCGCCGCACCCGGCGTTCGCCGCGACTGAAGCGCCAGGCCTTGCGGATCGCCAGCACCTGATCGAGGGTCTCCTGCACCAGCAGCGCCGAGCCGGCAAGCTTGGCCGGGGCGACCACCTTGTAGCGGTAATGGAACAGGGTGTTGTCCAGGTCCTGCGGGCTGACGTCTTCGCGGCCATAGCGGAAGTAGATGTCGCGCTCCAGCTTGAGCAGGGTATAGGCGCCATTGGCCAGCACCGCCGCCTGGTTGGTGACCATGCGAATCTGCTCGCCCCGGTAGCGCATGATGTGGTTCCAGATCGCCTGCTGACCGTTCTCCGGCACCGGGAAGGGCACCCCCGCGGCGACTCCGGCGACGCCGTTACCGCCGGAGATCAGCTCGGCGTTGAGGGCGTTGAAGCGGGTGGCGTCGTAGATCCGCTGCGGCGCCGCGGCGCTGCGCCGGGTCGGGTAGACGCGCAGGAAGTAGTCGGGGTGCCGCGCCAGCAGTGCCTGGTGACCGGCCGACAGGCGGGAACGGAACTGCTCGAGATTGCCGGCGTCGACCTGGTGCAGCGGGGTGTCGGCGGCATAGGGATCGGGATGGTGCGCACCCGCCCGGTAGCCGGCCGGCGGCTGGGCCAGGCCACCCTGCCAGCTGGGGATGGTGCCGTCGGCACTGGCGGCCCGCTCACCGCCCAGGGGCGTCAGGTCCTGGCCCAGGCGCGCAGCCTGGACGGCGTCGATCTTGGCCTGCGCGGGCAGCGCCAGGGCCGCCAACAACAGCAGTGGAAGTGTTCGCAACACAGCATTCTCCTCACGGCGCAGCCGAGCGTGCGCCGCCTTTTCTTATTTCGCGCGTTAGTGACCGCGCTTTATCGGAGTCGTCGAGGTGGGGTGCCGTCCTGGCGTCGGGTGGTCCCGATCTTCTGCCATCATCCCGATGGCGGCGCTGCTCGAGCAGCGCCGGGAGTCTACGGGTTCGGCTCAGGTAGTGCGCTGGAATTTGAGGTCCCACACGCCATGGCCGAGGCGTTCGCCGCGGCGCTCGAACTTGGTGATCGGCCGTTCCGCCGGGCGCGGCACGTACTGCCCGTCCACCGCCTGGTTGCTGTAGCCCGGCGCCGCGCTCAGCACTTCGAGCATATGCTCGGCGTAGGGCTGCCAGTCGGTCGCCATATGCAGCACGCCACCGATCTTGAGCTTCTGCCGCACCAGCTCGGCGAAGGCCGGCTGGACGATCCGCCGCTTGTGGTGACGGGCCTTGTGCCAGGGGTCCGGGAAGAACAGCAGCAGGCGGTCGAGGCTGGCGTCGGCCACGCACTGGCGCAGCACCTCCAGGGCATCGCAGCTGTAGACGCGCACGTTGCTCAGATTCTGCGTCATCAGGCCGTTGAGCAGCGCGCCGACGCCCGGTCGGTGCACCTCGACGCCGATAAAGTCCTGCTCCGGAGCGGCCGCCGCCATTTCCAGCAGGGAGTGGCCCATGCCGAAGCCGATCTCGAAGGTGCGCGGCGCACTGCGGCCGAACACCTGGTCGAAGTCCTGGGCAGCGTCCTCCAGGCGCAGACCGAATCGCGGCCAGCCCTGGTCGAGGCCGCGCTGCTGGCCTTCGGTCATGCGCCCGGCGCGCATGACGAAGCTCTTGATGGTGCGCAATGGGCGCGTGGCCTCGGCCTCAGCCGAGGGGTCGTGGGATTCAGTCATGGGGCACTCTTGGAATCGATAGGTCGAGAGTCGGCCAGCACTCAGCGGATCAGGCCGTCCAGCGGCGAGGACGCGCTGGCGTAGAGCTTCTTCGGCATGCGCCCGGCCAGGTAGGCCAGGCGTCCGGCCTCGATGGCGTACTTCATCGCCTCGGCCATCAGCACCGGGTTCTGTGCATGGGCGATGGCGCTGTTCATCAGCACCGCCTCGCAGCCCAGCTCCATGGCGATGGTGGCGTCGGAGGCCGTACCGACCCCGGCATCGACCAGCACCGGCACCGTCGCCTCTTCGAGGATGATGCGCAGGTTGTAGGGGTTGCAGATGCCCAGGCCGGTGCCGATCAGGCCGGCCAGCGGCATCACCGCGATGCAGCCCATCTCGGCCAGCTGGCGGGCGATGATCGGGTCGTCGCTGGTGTAGACCATCACGTCGAAGCCGTCCTTGACCAGCACTTCGGCGGCCTTGAGGGTCTCGATCACGTTGGGGAACAGGGTCTTCTGGTCGGCCAGCACCTCCAGCTTGACCAGCTTGTGCCCGTCCAGCAGCTCGCGGGCCAGGCGGCAGGTGCGCACGGCTTCCTCGGCGTCGTAGCAACCGGCGGTGTTCGGCAGGATGGTGTAGCGCTCCGGCGAGATCACCTCGAGCAGGTTCGGCTCGCCGGGGTTCTGACCGATATTGGTGCGGCGCACCGCGACCGTGACGATCTCCGCACCCGAGGCCTCGATGGCCGCGCGGGTCTCCTCGAGGTCCTTATACTTGCCGGTGCCGACCAGCAGGCGGGACTGGTAGGTACGGCCGGCCAGGGTGAAGGGCTTGTCGCTGCGAACGTGGCTCATGAAAGACTCCTCGGGGCTGATGACGGGGACGTGGTTGGCGGCGGCCTCAGCCGCCGCCGATGGCATGCACCACTTCGACCCGGTCACCGTCGCGAAGCGCGGTGCTGGCGTGCAGGCTGCGTGGCACTATGTCCAGATTGAGTTCCACCGCAATGCGCCGGCCGGCCAGGTCCAGGCGGCCGAGCAGGTCGGCGACGGTCTGGCCATCGGGCAGCTCGAATGCTTCACCGTTCAACTGAATGTGCATGACGGAGCGGTCACATCTTGAGAGGGGGACGGCATTCTAGCCCGATCATCGGCGCCGACCAAGGCTAAAGGGCGCCATTCGTCCAGCCTTCCTGACGCACGGGTCAGGTCCGTCGCCAGGCCGCCAACCCCAGGCACAGCCAGCCGCCGAGAAAGGCCAGACCACCGAACGGGGTGATGATACCGAATCTGCTGTAGCCGCTCAGCGCCAGCAGGTACAGGCTGCCGGAGAACAGCAGGATGCCCAGGGCGAACAGCGCCCCGGCCAGGTTCATCAGACGCCCGGGGACCTGGCGCGCCAGCAGGGCGACGCCGAACAGGGCAAGGCCGTGAATCAGCTGATAGTGGCTGGCGGTCTGGAATACCGCCAGATGGTCGACGCTGAGCCGGCTCTTCAGACCATGGGCGGCGAAGGCGCCGAAGGCGACCCCGGTGAATCCGGCCAAGGCGGCCAACAACAACCACAGACGAGCCATGGGTCACTCCAGACAATTCGAAGGCGACCAGTATAATGGCCGCCATTCCCCCGCCGGCCAAGCTCGCATGTTCCGCTCCATCCGCCGCCAACTGTTGAAACTGCTGCTCTACTTCATGGCCGCCACGGCCCTGCTGGTATTGCTGCTGCGCTGGGTGCCACCGCCCGGTACGGCGCTGATGGTCGAGCGCAAGGTTGAATCCTGGATCGATGGCCAGCCGATCGACCTGCAACGGAGCTGGCGCCCCTGGAGCGAATTGCCCGACGACCTCAAGCTGGCGGTGATCGCCGCCGAGGACCAGAAGTTCGCCGAACACTGGGGCTTCGATATCGCGGCGATCCGCGCGGCACTCAGCCACAACCGCCAGGGCGGCTCGGTGCGCGGCGCCAGCACGCTGAGCCAGCAGGTGGCCAAGAACCTGTTCCTCTGGTCCGGCCGCAGCTGGCTGCGCAAGGGCGTGGAGGTCTGGTTCACCGCGCTGATCGAGCTGCTCTGGCCGAAGCAACGGATTCTCGAGGTCTACCTCAACAGCGCCGAGTGGGGTGAAGGGGTGTTCGGCGCGGAGGCCGCCGCGCGTCATCATTTCGGCACCGCAGCACCTTACCTGTCGCGCCAGCGCGCCAGCCTGCTGGCAGCCGTGCTGCCGAACCCGCGGAACTGGAGCGCCAGCCGGCCGAACAGCCATGTCGGTCGCCGCGCGGCCTGGATTCGCCAGCAGATGTGGCAGCTGGGCGGCAGCCACTACCTGAACCGGCTGCGGGGCGCTCGCCCGCAATGGTGGCCGGACTGGCTGTAGCGGCCGCCGCACGTTGCCAGTCGACTCAGCGCGCTCTCAAGGCCCGGCGCGGCACGACCTGCAGCAGCCGCAGCTGCTCGCCTGCGGCGTGGGCGGTCAGCCCTAGGTCCGGGTAGACCCAGGCCTCGCCCTCGGCCAGCTGCAGGCGCAGGCGCGGCTGGCCGAGACTGGCCCCCACGCGCTCGACGGGCACATCGGCCACTGGTTCGAGCGTCAGACTGATGATCCCGTGATGGCCCAGCTGCGCCAGCAAGGCCGCGGCCAACGGCTGCTCGGCGTCGTCGCCCCCCAGTCCGGCCGCCGCCATCAGGCTTTCGCGCTCAGCCTCAGTCAAGGCGATCTCGGCCTCCAGCCGCCATGTCTCGCCGTCGGTCCGCCAGTCGCCGCGATAGAGCAGGCGCGCCCCATCCGGACGTGGCTGCAGCCACAGCTCGCCCCCAACCTGGGCGCCCAGCTCCGCCAGACGCAGGCGCTCGTCGGCCAGCGGTGCCAGTACCTCGGTTTGCCACTCGGCCAGCCAAGGCAGCGGCGCAGCCGGCTGGGCCGCGCGCACCAGCCAGGCGCCCCAGGCGAAGAACAACGAGGCGACGGCGACGAATACCAGCCAGTGCCAGGGACCCAGGGGAGGCAGCTTCACGGGTGATCTCCAGGCAGAAAAAAGCCGCACCCGGGTGCGGCTTGTTCGATTGGGCGGCTTACGCGGCGATCGAGCCCTTGAGCTTGTTCATCGCGTTCTTCTCCAGCTGGCGGATGCGCTCGGCGGAGACATTGTACTTGGCGGCCAGGTCGTGCAGCGTGGCCTTCTCTTCGGCCAGCCAGCGCTGGTAGAGGATGTCGCGACTGCGCTCGTCGAGCCCTTCCAGGGCTTCATGCAGGTTGGCCGTGGCGCTGTCGCTCCAGTCGGCATCCTCCAGCTGGCGGGCCGGGTCGTAACGGTGGTCTTCCAGGTACTGGGCCGGCGACTGGAAGGCGCTGTCGTCGTCGGCGTCACTGGCCGGGTCGAAGGCCATGTCGTGACCGGTCAGACGGCTCTCCATCTCGCGCACTTCGTGGGGCTCGACGCCCAGGCTTTCCGCCACCGCATGCACTTCGTCGTTGTTCAACCAGGCCAGGCGCTTCTTCTGGCTGCGCAGGTTGAAGAACAGCTTGCGCTGGGCCTTGGTGGTGGCGACCTTGACGATGCGCCAGTTGCGCAGGATGAACTCGTGAATCTCGGCACGGATCCAGTGCACGGCGAAGGATACCAGGCGCACACCCATTTCCGGGTTGAAGCGCTTGACCGCCTTCATCAGGCCGACGTTGCCTTCCTGGATCAGATCGGCCTGGGCCAGCCCGTAACCGGAATAGCTGCGGGCGATGTGCACGACGAAGCGCAGGTGGGCCAGGACCATTTGCCGCGCGGCCTCGAGATCCTGCTTGTAGTACAGACTCTCGGCCAGCTCGCGCTCCTGCTCCGGGCTCAGCAGCGGGATGCTGTTGACCGCGTGCACGTAAGCCTCCAGGTTGGCGCCTGGGACTAGGGCATGAACAGGTTGCAAGGACGTTGACATTCGAACCCTCCGACTCACAAAACGCGTGCAGTTTAGCACTGCCGAATACGACTGAATAAGCGTATACAAGTTCCGTTACAGATAGTCAATATTAAGCAAATCAATCAGTTACTACCTGGGCGCCAGCTCGCTCAAATGGCGCGCGACGGCCAGCCAGGCGCCAATGTAACCCAGCAGCACCGCACCGAGCAGCAGCGACAGACCGTCGGCCACCGGCACCCCGGCCAGGGCGAAGTTGCTGCCGTACAGACCGGCCAGGCGCACCACCGCGCCATTGAGCCAGCCCAGGCCATAGGCCAGCACCAACCAGGCCAGCAGGCCGGCACCGAAGCCGTACAGCGCGCCCATATAGAGGAAGGGCCGACGCACGTAGCTGTCGGTGCCGCCGACCAGCTTGATCACCTCGATCTCGGTGCGGCGGTTCTCGATGTGCAGGCGAATGGTGTTGCCGATCACCAGCAGCAGGGCCAGCACCAGCAGCAGGGTCAGGCCGAAGACGAAGCGGTCGCCCAGATTGAGGATCGCCGTCAGGCGCTCGACCCAGAGCAGATCGAGCTGGGCCTGCTGCACCTTGGGCAGCTCGGCCAGGCGCAGGCGCAGGGCCTCCAGGGTGGCCTTGTCGATTTCCCTGGGGGTGACCAGCACCACGCCGGGCAGGGGGTTTTCCGGCAGCTCCTTGAGCGCCTCGCCCAGGCCGGACTGCTGCTGGAACTCGTCCAGCGCCCGTTCGCGACTGATCCACTCGGCCTCGGCGACATCCTCCATCGCCGCGATCAGCTCGCGCAGCCCCTCACCCTCGGCATCGCTGGCGTCGATCTGCAGGAACAGGGAGATCTGCGCCGCGCGCTGCCAGGAGCCGCCGAGGCGCTCGACGTTATCCAGCAGCAGGGCCAGGCCCATGGGCAGGCTCAGGGCGACCGCCATCACCAGGCAGGTGAAGAAGCTGCCGACCGGCTGCTTGGCCAGCCGGCGCAGGCTGTCGACCAGGCTGGCGCGGTGGCTTTCCAGCCAGGCGTGCAACTGGCTGCGAAAGTCCGGGCCGTCGTCCGGGGTCTTCTGCTCGGCCTTCTTCGGCGCGGCGCCGACGCGCTGGGCCGGCTGCGGTGGCGGAATGCGGGTGGCGCTCATCAGACCGCCTCCCCGTCGCCGATCAGGCGGCCGCGCTGCAGGGTCAGCATGCGGTGGCGCATGCGCGCGATCAGCGCCAGGTCGTGGCTGGCGATCAACACGCTGGTGCCCAGACGGTTGATGTCCTCGAACACGCCCATGATCTCCGCCGCCAGGCGCGGATCGAGGTTGCCGGTCGGCTCGTCGGCCAGCAGCAGGGCGGGACGATGGACGATGGCGCGGGCGATGCCGACGCGCTGCTGCTGACCGGTGGATAGGTCGCCGGGAAACAGCTCGACCTTGTCCGACAGGGCCACCCGCTCGAGCGCGGCGCCGACCCGCTGGCCGATCTCGGCCTTGCCCAGTCCGAGAATCTGCAAGGGCAGGGCGACGTTGTCGAACACGCTGCGGTCGAACAGCAGCTGGTGATTCTGGAACACCACGCCGATCTGCCGCCGCAGGTAGGGAATCTGCGCGCTGGTGATCTGCGCCAGGTCCTGCCCGGCCAGCAGCAGCTTGCCGCTGGTCGGCCGCTCCATCGCCAGGATCAGCCGCAGCAGGGTGCTCTTGCCGGCACCGGAGTGGCCGGTGACGAACAGGAACTCGCCGCGGCGCACGCGGAAACTCAGCTCGTGCAGCCCGACGTGACCGTTGGGGTAACGCTTGCCGACCTGCTCGAATCGAATCATCCCTATTTCTCCGCGAACAGCGCCTGGACGAAGGCTTCGGCCTCGAAGGTGCGCAGGTCGTCGATGCCTTCACCGACGCCGATATAGCGGATCGGCAAACCGAACTGCTTGGCCAGGGCGAAAATCACCCCGCCCTTGGCGGTGCCGTCCAGCTTGGTCAGCACCAGACCGCTGAGGCTGACCGTCTGATTGAACTGCTTGGTCTGGTTGATGGCGTTCTGCCCGGTGCCGGCATCCAGCACCAGCAGCACTTCATGGGGCGCGCTGTCGTCCAGCTTACCGATCACCCGGCGCACCTTCTTCAGCTCTTCCATCAGGTTGTCTTTGGTGTGCAGGCGCCCGGCCGTATCGGCGATCAGCACGTCCATGCCGCGGGCCTTGGCGGCCTGCACCGCATCGAAGATCACCGAGGCGGAGTCGGCGCCGGTGTGCTGGGCGATCACCGCGATCTGGTTGCGCTCGCCCCACACCTGCAGCTGCTCCACCGCCGCGGCGCGGAAGGTGTCGCCGGCGGCCAGCATCACCTTGTTGCCTTCCAGTTGCAGCTTCTTCGCCAGCTTGCCGATGGTGGTGGTCTTGCCGACGCCATTCACCCCGACCACCAGGATCACGTAGGGACGCTTGGCGTGGTCGATGCGCAACGGCTGTTCGACCGGCTTGAGCAGCGCGGTCAGCTCCCCCTGCAGCGCCTGGTAGAGCGCGCCGCTGTCGGTCAGCTGCTTGCGCGCGACCTTCTGGGTCAGGCTCTGGATGATCGCCGTCGTGGCCTCGACGCCGACGTCGGCCATCAACAGGCGGGTCTCGATCTCGTCGAGCAGGTCGTCGTCGATCGCCTTCTTGCCGAGAAACAGGCTGGCCATGCCCTCGCCGAGGCTGGCGCTGGTCTTCGACAGGCCCTGCTTGAGACGGGCGAACCAGCCGCCCTGGTTGTCGCCGGGCTTGGCCTGCTCGACCGGCGCCACGACCACTGGCGGAGGCGGCTCGGCGGGCTCGGGCGCAGGGGTCGGCAGCGGCGTGTGCAGCACCTCGCTACCGGCGTTGATGCGAAAGCGCGAGGCGCTGGGCGCTGCGGCTGGCGTCGACCCCGGCGCAGATTGCGGGGCGGCCGGCGCCTCTGGCAGGTAGCCGGCGGACGGCGCCGCAGGCGGTTCGGTGGCTGGCGGTGCCTCTGCGGAAGCGGCCTGGGGAGACGGTTCAGCGGCCGCGGACACGGCGCTATCGGCAGGCGGAGCAAGCGGCGCAGGTACCGGTTGCTCTGCTGCCGGCACCTGCGCCACGTCGGCAGCAGGAGATGGCTCGGGAGCGTTAGGCGCGGCGTTGTCGGCAGGCGCCTGCGGCTTCTTGCGCAGCCAGCCGAACAGGCCCTTCTTTTCCGCAGTCTTGTCCGCGCCTTTCTCGGCAGGTTGCTCGGCCGCAGGTGTGGCGGGAGTCTTCTTGTCGTCGTTGGAACCAAACATGGAGGACGGCTATCTCAAAGGAGCGACGCGCCGCTAGGCTGGTCTGAAAACATCGCAAAAGCCGCGCAGATAACCTCGAGAGAAGTTGCGCAACAGTTTTCAGCTGGCTTAACAGGCATGGCCGCCGGTAAAACGGATGAGTATCCTAGCACCTCCGCGCCCGCCGACGCTAAGTCCAAGCGGGCCGCCCGACAGGTCGACAGTTAATGAATATGATTGCCCGCCGCGCCGTCGCCGCAGTCCTCGGCGCACTCTGCATGCCGCTGATGGCGCTCGCCGCCGCCCCCCAACCGACCCACGAATTCAGCCTGGACAATGGCCTCAAGGTCATCGTCCGCGAGGACCATCGCGCCCCCGTGGTGGTGTCGCAGATCTGGTACAAGGTCGGCTCCAGCTACGAGACGCCCGGCCAGACCGGTTTGTCCCACGCCCTGGAGCACATGATGTTCAAGGGCAGCGACAAGATCGCCCCCGGCGAGGCCTCGCGCATCCTGCGCGAGCTGGGCGCCGAGGAGAACGCCTTCACCAGCGACGACTACACCGCCTACTACCAGGTGCTGGCCCGCGACCGCCTGGCGGTGGCCCTGGAGCTGGAAGCCGACCGCCTGGCCAGCCTGCGCCTGCCGGCCGACGAGTTCCAGCGCGAAATCGAAGTGATCAAGGAAGAGCGCCGCCTGCGCACCGAAGACAAACCCTCGGGCAAGGCCTACGAACGCTTCAAGGCCATGGCTTACCCGGCCAGCGGCTACCACACCCCGACCATCGGCTGGATGGCCGACCTCGAACGCATGAGCGTCGAGGAGCTGCGCGCCTGGTATCAGGCCTGGTATGCGCCGAACAACGCCACCCTGGTGGTGGTCGGCGACGTAACGGCCGACGAGGTGCATAAGCTCGCCGAGCGCTACTTCGGCCCCATTCCCCGTCGCCCCGTGCCGAGCGCCAAGCCCCCGCGCGAACTGCCGGCCCCTGGAGAGCGGCGCCTCACCCTGCACCTGAAGACCCAGCTGCCCAGCCTGCTGATGGGTTTCAACGTGCCCGGCCTGGCCACCGCCGAGCAGCCGCGCCAGGTGCATGCCCTGCGCCTGATCGCCACCCTGCTCGACGGCGGCTACAGCGCGCGCCTGCCGTCTCGTCTGGAGCGCGGCCAGGAACTGGTTTCCGGCGCATCCGCCTGGTACAACGCCTACGCCCGCGGCGACAGCCTGTTCGTGCTGTCCGCCACCCCCAACGTGCAGACCGGCAAGAGCCTGGAACAGGCGGAAGCCGGCCTGTGGCGCGAGCTGCAGGACCTGCAGCAGAGCCCGCCTTCGGCCGAGGAGCTGGCGCGGGTGCGCGCCCAGGTCATCGCCGAGCTGGTCTACGACCGCGACTCGATCACCAGCCAGGCCACCACCATCGGCCAGCTGGAAACCGTCGGCCTGTCCTGGCAACTGATCGATCAGGAGCTGGCCGAGCTGGAAGCGGTCACCCCGGCCGACATCCAGAGCGCCGCCCGCACCTTCTTCACCCGCGACCGCCTCAGCGTCGCCCATGTCCTGCCCGAGGAGGCGCGTGATGAATGAACGCAACGCTCTGCGCTATGGCCTCCTGGGCCTGGCGCTGTTGGTGCTGCTGACGGTCACCCGCGAGGACGCCGCCGCGCCGCCCGCCAAGCCGGCCGAGGCCGGCAAGCTGGAATCCCTCACCGAACTGAACGGCCAGGCACCGACGCGCCGCGACCTGCAGATTCAGACCTGGCAAACCGCCGAGGGCGCCAAGGTGCTGTTCGTCGCCGCCCCCCAGCTGCCGATGTTCGACCTGCGCCTGACCTTCGCCGCCGGCAGCAGCCAGGATGACGGCGTGCCGGGCCTGGCCATGCTGACCAACGCCATGCTCAACGAGGGCGTGCCGGGCAAGGACGTCGGCGCCATCGCCGCCGGCTTCGAGAACCTCGGCGCCCAGTTCAGCAACGGCGCCTATCGCGACATGGCGGTGGCCAGCCTGCGCGCCCTCAGCGCGCCCGAGATCCGCGAGCCGGCGCTGAAGCTGTTCGCCACGGTGGTCGGCCAGCCGACCTTCCCCGAGGACGCCCTGGGGCGGATCAAGAACCAGGTGATGGCCGGCTTCGAGTACCAGAAGCAGGACCCCGGCAAGTTGGCCAGCCTGGAGCTGTTCCAGCGCCTGTACGGCGAGCATCCCTACGCCCATCCCAGCGACGGCAACGAAACGTCGATCCCGGCGATCGGTCGCGAGCAGCTGCAGGCCTTTCACGCCAAAGCCTACGCCGCCGGCAATGCGGTGATCGCCCTGGTCGGCGACCTCTCGCGCAGCGAGGCCGAGGCCCTCGTCGCCCAGGTATCGGCGGCCCTGCCGAAAGGCCCGGCATTGCCACGCATCGCCCAGCCGGAGCCTCCGCAGGCCGGCGCCAGTCACATCGACTTCCCGTCCGAGCAGACCCACCTGATGCTCGCCCAGCTCGGCATCGACCGCCGCGATCCGGACTACGCCGCCCTCTACCTGGGCAACCAGATCTTCGGCGGCGGCGGCTTCGGCACCCGGCTGATGGAGGAGGTGCGGGAGAAACGCGGTCTGACCTACGGCGTCTACTCCGGCTTCAGCGCCATGCAGGCGCGCGGCCCCTTCATGATCAACCTGCAGACCCGCGCCGAACTCAGCGCTGGCACCCTGCAGCTGGTCAAGGACCTGCTGCGCGACTACCTGGAAGAAGGCCCGACACAGAAGGAACTGGACGACACCAAGCGCGAGCTGGCGGGCAGCTTTCCGCTTTCCACCGCGAGCAACGCGGCGATCGTCGGCCAGCTCGGCACCATCGGCTTCTACGACCTGCCGCTGGACTACCTGGAGACCTTCATGGCCCAGGTCCAGGCCCTCGACGTCGAGCAGGTCAAGGCGGCGATGGCCAGGCACCTCGACCCCGATTCCCTGGTGATCGTCACCGCCGGTCCGGACGTGGCGCAGCAACCGCTGCCACCACCGAGCGACAAGCCCGCCGAGCAACCCACCGGCGTTCCGGAGCACTGATGCCCAGATCCCCCGTCAAACCCGCCAAGGCCCATGGCGGCCAGGGCCAGTTACGGATCATCGGCGGCGAGTGGCGCTCGCGCCGCTTCGCCTTCCCCGATGGCCCGAGTCTGCGCCCCACGCCCGACCGCGTGCGTGAGACCCTGTTCAACTGGCTGGCGCCCTATGTCGAGGGCGCACGGGTGCTCGACCCCTTCGCCGGCAGCGGCGCCCTCTATCTGGAGGCGCTGTCCCGTGGCGCCAGCAGCGCCCTGGCCCTGGACCTCAACCCGGACTCGGTGGCCGCCCTGCGCGGCCACCTGCAGACCCTGCGCTGCGAGCACGGCCAGCTGCTGCAGGCCGACGCCCTCGCCTACCTGCAGCAGCAGCCGACCACGGCCTTCGACCTGGTGTTCCTCGATCCGCCGTTCCACCAGGGCCTGCTGCCGCCGATCTGCAACCTGCTGGAAAGTCGCGGCTGGCTCAGCCCCCACGCCTGGATCTACAGCGAGAGCGAAACGCCGCCCTCTAACCTGGGCCTGCCCGGCAACTGGCGGCTGCACCGGGAGAAACAGGCCGGTCAGGTGTACTACGCCTTGTGGCAGCGCGGATGAAGGATTTCATCTACACCCACCTGCCCTACCTGCTGCTGATCGCACTGGCGTTGCCGGTGCTGTTCAGTCAGCAGGAAATTGCGCTCCACCTGGCACGTTCGATACCGCACAACCCGAACCTCGGTATCACCATCGGCCTGGCCAACCAGCGCATTGCCGCCCTGCTGGTACTTGCCTGGTGTGCCTGGCGCATACTGCGCAAGCGTCGGCACTGAAAAAGCCGGCATTGCCGCAAGCCCGAAGCGGCGCGGACAATCCGGACACACTCGCCTCGGATCAAGCAGCGGCCTGATTTCAGCATGCAGACACGGTCCATGCCCATAACCTTCAAACCCGCCTGGTGGCTGCCCGGCCCGCACCTGCAGACGCTGTGGAACCCGCTGTGCCGCAAGCCGGCGGCGCTGAGGCGCCGGCGCGAGCGCCTGTGGCTGGCGGACGGCGATTTCCTCGACCTCGACTGGCATGGCCCGCACAGTGCCACCGCGCCCCTGGTGCTGGTGTTGCACGGACTGACCGGCTCGTCCGACTCGCGCTATGTGGTGGGGCTGCAACTGGCCCTGGCCGCCCGGGGCTGGGCGAGCGTGGCATTGAACTGGCGCGGCTGCTCCGGGGAGCCCAACCTGCTGGCGCGCGGCTACCACTCCGGCGCCAGCGAGGACCTGGCGGAAACCATCGCCCACCTCTGCGCGCAACGGCCCCTGGCGCCGCTGTACGCGGTCGGCTACTCCCTGGGCGGCAACGTGTTGCTCAAACACCTCGGCGAAGCCGGCAACGCCAGTCAGTTGCGCGGCGCGGTGGCGGTGTCCGTGCCGTTTCGCCTGGACCAGTGTGCCGACCGCATCGGCCAGGGCTTCTCCCGGGTCTACCAGGCGCACTTCATGCGCGAGATGGTCGCCTACGTGCGCAGCAAGCAGCGGCTGTTCGCCGACCTGGGCCAGGCCGATCGCCTGTCGACCCTGGAACGCCTCGGCCCACTGGACGGCATGCGCACCTTCTGGGACTTCGACGGGCGAATCACCGCGCCGCTGCACGGATTCAGCGATGCCCAGGACTATTACAGGCGCGCCTCGAGCCGCTACTTCCTCGGCCGCATCCACACCCCGACGCTGATCATCCAGGCCGCCGACGACCCCTTCGTGTTCCGCCACAGCCTGCCGGAGCCGGGGGAGCTGGCGCCGAGCATCCAGTTCGAACTGCACGCCCACGGCGGTCACGTCGGCTTCGTCGACGGTTCGCCACGGCGCCCGGGCTATTACCTGGAGCGGCGCATCCCGCAGTGGCTGGCGGCCAGAGCCGCCGGCCAATAGCGCGCGCCCTAGCGACTGAGCATGAAGGTCTCGTACTCGAGATCGTCCAGGGAGCGGGTCAGGCGCGCCAGGCCGATCAGCACGCAGATCAGCAGCGACAGTGTGAAGCCGTAACCGAAGAAGCTCGGCCCCAGATACTGGCTGAGCAGGGTCAAGACACCATTGAGCCCCACGAACAGCAGGCACAACTGCATGACGATGACGCGCTTGTCGAGGTAGAAGAACACGTTGAGCAGGGCCATGAACACCACCTGCACGCTCACCCCTATCAGGTCGACGTAGAACAGCGGCAGGTAGTAGGAGGAAATCCCCAGCCACTCCAGCAGTTGCGGCCCGAGCAGGAACAGCAGGACCACGGTCAGCCCCTGGACCTTGCAGATTTCCAGCAGCCCCTGACGGATGGCGAGGATCATCTGCTCCTTCAACTGGCCGATGTGCTGCAGGGTTTCGCCGCCGCGAATCGCCGCATAGACCCGCTCGTACCATTCCGCGAAGTCGGTTTCGATGCGCACCAGGAACACCGCCATGCCGGGAATGATCGCCAGGTAGGCGAGAAAGATCGGCAAGTCGTAGAGAATCGACGCGCGCAGCGGGCCGATGACCTGGTCCGAGGTGTTGGGGTTGAACCAGAAGATGAATTTGTCGATCCAGATGCCGAGGTTGTAGCACAGGCCCGTGACCACCAGGCTGACAAACACCTGGCGCCGGTCGAGGAAGTCGAAGGCCACCAGGCGCGGCGCCGGGTACTCGCGCAGGATGTCGTAGAGGTACATGAACAGCAGGCTGGCATGCCCGATCAGCAGCGCCAGCAACAGGCCCTCCATCTTCATGAAACGCAGCAGCAGGGCGCAGATCACCATCAGGGTATAGCCGGCCAGCATCACCAGCAGGATGCGGTTATAGGCCTTCATCCCGGATAGGAAGATGATCACCAGCCACAGGTTGCACAGCACCACGAAGTTGGCCAGTACCAGCAGGCGGTAGAGCAACGGCTGGTCGAACAGCAGCGCCAGCGTAAGCACCGCCAGCACGCCCGACGACAGGGTCACCAGCAGCAGGATGCCGACCAGATTGGGCAGGATCAGGTCGCTGCGCTTCTCGAACAAACGGTCGGAAATGAAACGGGTGAAGAACAGCTGGGCGCCACCGGTGAAGATCAGCGAGCCGGCCATCAGGTAGGTCACGGTGACCAGGAACTGGCGAATCAGCAGCTCCGGCACCACCACGCCCAGGCTCAGCACGCCGATCAGCATCACGCTGATGATCGACAGCACCCAGGGACCCGAACTGATCAGGCCGGCGTAAACGTAGGCCCGCAGGGTTGCCGAGTAGGAGTCGCGGGCGAGGATCTTGCGCAGTTCGAAACCGATACCGGCCATTTCAGACGGCCCCCATGGCCTGTTGGTAGAGGTTGCGATAGCGCTCGAGCATGAGGTCCTCGGTGTAGTAGCGGTTGACCCGGGTCAGGCCGACGGCCTGGGCGGCCTGCCAGCGCTGTGGGTTGCTCAGCAGGTCGAGGATCGCCCGCGCGGTCGCCTGTGGATCGGCAATGGCCACCACCTCACCCGCACTGCCGAGGGCGCGGTCCTCTTCGTCGGCGCCCTCGATCAGCTCGCGGCAGGAACCCACATCGGTGCTGACCACAGGCGTGCCCGCGGCCCAGGCTTCGAGAATCACCAGCGGCTGCGCCTCGCTGATCGAGGTCAGCACCATCAGGCCGAGCTTGGGCATCACCTCATGGATCTTCTGGAAGCCGAGGAATTTGACCTTGCCTTCCAGGCCCAGGCTGGTCACCAGGCTATGGCACTCCTGGGCATAGTCGGGGTCCTCCTCCTGCGGCCCGACTATCCAGCCCTCGGCCTCGGGGATGGCGCTGACCACCGAACGCATCGCCCGGATAAAGGTCTTCAGGTCCTTGATCGGCACCACCCGGCCGATCAGCCCCACCACCGGCGGAATGCCTTCCGGCCGTCGCGCCAGGACGCCGTCCCAGCCGCCCATGGCGATGCCGTTGGGGATGACTTTGGTGCGCGCCGCTTCGGCGCCATCGGCGATCTGCCGCTGGCGATTGCCTTCGTAGAGGGCAATGATCGGTTCGGCCGAGTGGTAGGCCAGCAGGCCGATGCGCTCGAAGAAGCGAATCCACAGGCGGCGGATATAGCTGACCTCGGTATCCAGGCCGGTGCTCAGTGCTTCGTCGGGGTTTTCCGAGATCCAGCTGGCCTGGGCCAGGTCGATCTTGCGCTCCTTGGTGTAGATCCCGTGCTCGCTGAGCAGGTAGCTGCACTGCCAGCGCTGCTGCAGGATGCTGCCGAGCAGGCCGGCATAGCCGGTGGAGATCGAGTGCAAGACCCGGGCCGGCGGCAGACGCTGCGCCGCCTCGGCGAGCATCAGCAGGGGCGCCTGCATGGTGCGCAGGGTCCAGAAGTAGTTGACGAACGAAGGATCGCTGCAGTGCCGCGCGTAGCCATCGGTGATGGCCTCCCAGCTGGCCTTGCTGTGCAGCACGTCGTCCAGGCTCAGGGAACCCTTGGCGAGCATTGCCAGGACCGCCTGCCCCTGCTCAGGGGTCGGCTCGTCGGGATGGTGGAGGAAATGATGCAGGTCGCCCAGCACCTCTCGCGGCCCTTCGCGGCGCGCCGCCGTCACTGCGGCGCCGGGCTGCCAGGCGCTCTCGAGGAAGTGCTCCTCGATGTGCAGGACGTTGGTCGGAATCGCGTACTGGCGCTTGCCGTAGGCTTCGCGCTGGCCACCGATGAAGAACACCGAGAAGGTCAACTCCGGCAGGCCCAGGATCAACTGGTTGACCCAGCTCGAGACGCCGCCGCGGACGTAGGGCCAAGTGCCCTCCAGCAGCAGGCAGATGTCGGCGCTCGGCAGCGGTTCGGTGGACTTCTTCATAACCAGTATCTCGCCAACTCTGCGAAGGGTGGCCGCTGCAACAAGGGCTCGGGCAAGGTCGCCAGCTGCGCGGGAATCTCCTCGTAGCGGCGCTGAATGAAGGCCATTTCGGCGCGAAACGGCACCAGCTTCTGCGGGCTGACGCCCGCCAGTTCGGCTTGCTGGAAATGCGTTTCGGCCTGCTCCAGCAACCCCTGCTGCAGGGCGATACGGCCGGCGAGCAGGTGCGACTCGCCGTTGCTCACCCCGGCCAGGGACTGCTCGACGTGCTCGCGGGCCTGATTGAGCACGTGCTCGAGCACGCTGCCCTGGGCCAGGCCCAGGTAGGCCAGTTCCCAGTACCAGCGCGCCAGGGTGGCATGCAGCGCCGGCCGCTGCTCCTCGGCCGCCGCGGCCAGCTGGCCGAGCGCCGTCTCGATACGCTGGTTGATCCCGCTTTCCTGCTGGTCGAGCATGGAATAGGCGAGCAGGCGCACATCGTCCGCCGGATCGCGCAGCGCCAGCTTGAGGATAGGGATCGAGTCGCGTCCCTCCATGCGCCGGGTCGCGAACAGCGCGTTCAGGCGCTTTTCGGTACTGGGCGCATGCCGCACCACGTCGCGCAGACCACCATCGCTGAACATCAGGTCGCGGCGCTGATCCTGGGGGCGAAACGGCAGCTCCGGCACACTCATCGAATCCCACGCCTGTTCCTGCTGCTTGCGGGGCAAGTAGAGGGCGGGAAAGACCGCCAGGATGACACCGACGGCGCCGAGCAACGGCACGAAGAACGCCAGGGCGAAGATGAACAGCGGACTCCAGGGCAAGGGGAACTTGTAGCGCCGCGGCAGCAGCAGCCAGATCCCGGCGCTGAGCAGCAGGCTGCCCAGCGCGTGGGCCGATGCGTAGAGCAGGGCCGCCTGGCCGACCGGCAGCTGCGCGGACAGGGCCGCCCAGCTGCTCAGTTCGAACAGGAAGGCGCCGCTAAATAGCCACTTGCTGGTCACTGAAGGCGCACTCGTTATAAAGAAAATGTCGCAGCGCCTCGCGCTCGTTGCGCGCGTCCAGGTCGTAGGCATGGGTTATGACGCCCAGGCTGTCGAGTCCCTGGTCGAGGCCGAAGCGCTCGTGCAGCAGCTTGCTCAGGCGCAGGAGATAGCCCTGGGCGCCCTCTGCCGAGGTCAATGGCAACAGCACCAGAACACAGGCATGGCCCCGCTGATTGGACAACCTGAGCTGCAGGTCGAGGCCGCGTTGACTGCCCTCGATCAGGCGCAGCAGCTCGTCACTGTGCGCCCTGGGCTCGAGTTCGAAAGCATAAAGATAGGCCTCCAGCGCATGCGTCTGCGCATCGATCAGCGAACGTTTGAGGTTCTGGCTGAACCCCTGGGCGTCGCTGTCGGGCAGCTGCAGGGCCAAAGGGTCGCTGAGCAGCAGGTCGGCGATGTGTCCGGCGAGAATCATCAGCAGGCTCAGGGTGCGCTCGTTGAACGCGAAGAAGGGCATCTGCTCGACGGCGAGCATCGCCAACACTCGCCCCTCGGTGTCCACCAGCGGGACGCACACCTGATAGATCGAGTGCTGGCGATGCTCGCCGCTCTCCAGCAGGGCCTCGCGCACGCTGACCAGCTCGCCGCGCTTGAGGCACTGACGCACCAGCAGGTCATCTGTGCGCAGCGGCGAAACCTCGCCGATGCGGCTCAGCGCCTCGGCGTCGATCCGCCCCTGGGCGTCGACGCGATAGAGGCCGGCGACGCGGAACGAGCCGTACATCGCCAGCAGATTCAGAATGGACGCCGCGAGCGTAGCCAGGGCGTCATCGCCGCGCGGCAGCGCGCGCAACTGGCTGCGCAACCCCAGCAACGAACTGCGCAGACTCTGGTCGGTGCTGGCCACCCGTTGCTCCAGACGGTCATGGGAAATGCGCAGGATGTAGTGGGCCCGGGTGAACTCATCCAGACGCAACTGACGGTAGTCGTTGGCCAGGTCCAGGCGCTCCAGACGGCGCTCCCAGATGTCGCGAAACTCGCCGACCAGCATGCCGCTGATCAACACGCCGACGATGAAGGAGGCCGGCATCTCCTGGTACAGCCCATCGCCGTAGGCACGGCAGAGGAACAGCGCCAGCACCAGCATGGCGGCGCTGGCCAGGCCGTTCATGAAGCCGTAGCGCATGCCCAGCAACAACGGCGCCATGATCACCCAGGGAAAGGCCGCCTCGACCATCAGCGGGTCGGCCGGCGACAGCCAGAAACCCAGGCCGATGGCCAGCGCGCTGAGCAGCAGCGTCTCCAGCCAGGACACCTTGCTGCTGGCCCGTGGCGCCAGGGTGAAGTCCTTGTGCGCGGATTCCATCGCCATTACTCGAACTGCAGGTCGCCAACCAGCTCGCGCAGCACCTTCTGCGCGGTACCCGCCAGGCTTTCCCGCGACCAGCCGGCGCGGGCGCCGCTGTTGCTCCACAGTACGCGGCCACTGGCGGGCTCGATCACCTGCAGGCTGATGCCCACGGCGGGCTCGCCGTCCAGGCCGCTCTTGTACTGCCACTCCTCGACGCTGCCGCTGACCACGTAGGCCAGGCCTTGCTGGCGCGCCCAGGCCAGGGCCTGGGTCAGGCGCTCGCGATCGTCCAGCAGTGGCAGGTCGGCCTGACTGACCGCCGGGTAGAGGCGCGGGCGCAGGCCTTCCTCGGCCAGCACGCTGAGCAGGATCTGCTCGGCGCGCTCACCCGCCTGGGGCGTTTGGGAGAAGTTGACCAGTGGCAGCAGGCCCCACTGCGCGCCTTGCGGGAAAGCGGGACCGCTTTCCCGCGTGAAGCTGGAACAGCCCGCGACAAGCAGGGCGATGGCCACCAGGGCCAGACTGCGTATGGATTGCATGATTCGATCCTCCTGTTGAATCCGTGCTCAGCGCCCGAAGCGGGCGCTGTAGCTGATACCCATGGTTCCACCCGGCTCGCCGCCACCGCTGCGCGGTGCGGACTGGTAGCCGAAGGTGAAGGCCAATTCGTCATCGCCGAGCAGCTCCAGGCCGACCCCGGTGTTGATGGCGTAACTGAATTCCTGCTCGGTCCACTGCCAGCCGGCCAGCACATCGACCAGCCAGGTGTACTGCGCCCGCTCGCGGTTGAGCGTGCCGGGAAAGCCGCGGCGCCAGGTGCTGCCCAGATACAGCTGACCGAAGCGTTCCTGCAGCAGATCTTCCGGGGTCGCGCCATCCAGGATCAGAGCGCCGCCCTGGGGCTGTGGCAGACCATCGACCTCGATCGAAGCAAACAGACTGTCCGGCAGCTCGCTCTCCAGCGCGTTGCGCTGATAGCTGATACCGCTGCGCAACAACCAGGTCGGCCCCTCGAAGAACAGCGCGTGAGTGGCTTCGAGATTGAACTGCTGACCACTGCCCAGGGCGTCGCCCTGACGGGTGCTGTAACGCTGATGGGCCAGCGACCAGCTCAGCTGGTCGCGGGCGCTCAAACTGTGTCGACCGGCGATGCCGAGACCATCGCGCATGCCCAGGGCGCGCAGCAGGCCACTCTCGTCGGCCTCGCGCTGCCAGTCCAGGCTGACTTCCAGCTCGTCGCGAGACGACAGCAGCAGCCGTCGTGCCACGCCCAATCCCAGGCGATCCTCATCGTTGCGCCAGCTGCCATCGACTACCAGGTCGAGCACGCCATCACTGAGTTCACGCTGCAGACTCAGCCGCGCGTTGCGCTCGTCGCCCAAGACCCGCTCATCCAGGGTCGATGCATCGTAGCTGCCCTGGTCGAGCCGCAGCTCGCCATACCAGTCATTACCCAGATGGCGGGCCAGCGTGGCACTCGGCCCGCGCAGGTCGAGCTCGCCAAAATCGCGATTCTGCCAGCCCAGTTGCGCGCCCTGGGGGGTGCGTTGATGCAGCTCGACGGTCTGACGCAACAACTGGCCACGGATGCTGCCAGGCTGCTCGTCCGACAGACCGCTCAGGCCTTCGCCCAGGGCCTCGCCACCGCGACCCAGGCGCGTCAGGGCCTCGACCCGCTGGGCCTGATCCAGGCCGCCGCCGGCCAGCAGCCGGACCAGCGCATCACGATCCTGGCCACGCATGGCCTCCTGGAACAGCTCGTAGCGGTCGACCTCCAGGCCTTGACTGCGGGCCCAGGCCAGCCACTCGTCCTTCAGGGACTCCTGCCTGGTACCGTCGAGGCGCGCCATGAACTGCTCGAACCACAGCTGCAGCATCATCTGGGTGCCGTCCTGCCAGCGCCAGGCCTGGTTCAGGGCGCTGCGCGCGGAACGGCTGCTGCTGACCAGGCGCAGGTAGACCCGGTAAGGCGCGATGGCGCCGGCGAGCTGGCGCTGATCGACCTTTACCAGCAGACCCCGGCGCACGCGCTGGGCGGCATCGGCGTACCCGCCGCTGTCCAGGGCATCGGCGTAGGCCGCCTGCACCAACCAATCGTCGGGATTGGTCCGCAGGTAGAGCCGGTACCAGGCCAGAGCCTGCTCGGTGCGATTGAGCAGCAGGCTGGCGCTGGCGAACGGCAGCCACAGCACGCTGTCTTGCCGCGCCAGGCCGCGCCACTGCTGGAGCAAGGCCGGTAGCTCGGCGCGGCGCCCCTGGTCGATATAGAGCCAGAGCAGTCGCTCGCGGAACAGGCTCTGTCCGGGGAACAAGCTCAAGGCCTGGCGATACAGGCGCTCGGCCTCCTGAGCGCGCCCGCCCCGCTCGGCCAGGCGCGCACGGGCCTGCCAGAGCGCCGGCACCTGGCGACTGCTTGGCATCACCATGGCCTCATCGACCAGGGCCTGCAGCTGCGCCCAGGCCGCCAGTTCCTCGGCCAGCTGCAAGGCTTCGGTCAGGCTGGACGGGTCTCGGGTACGCTGCCAGCGCTGGATCAACAGCGCCAGCGCCTTCTCCGGCGCCGATTCACGGTACAGGGTGATCAGTTGCTGCTCATCGCCATTGTCCAAGGTCACCTGCAGCGCCAGCAGGCGCTCGTAGGCCTGACGCGCATCGGCATCCTGCTCAAGTTCCCAGGCCAGGGCCGCGCGCAAGCGCCAGTAGCCCTTGTGATCGATAGCAGCAGAGTCGATGGCGTCGAGCACCCGCCAGGCGGCGGCCGCATCGAACCGGCGCCAATGCGCCTCGGCCCAATTCAGGCGCTCGGCGACAGTCAGGTTGAAGCGCTTGTCCATCGCCGCCCAGACCTCGGTCTCGGCCTCGAACCGCTGATTGTGATCGAGCAGCAGCTGCAAGGCGGACCAGGCCCTACGGTGCTCCGGGTGATGCTGCAGGTAGGCACGCAACCAACGCTCCAGGGCTTCCGGCGTACCGCGCGAACGCTGGCTGTAGACCAGGGCATCGAGCTCGACGTCGCTCAGCCGGCGCCGCTCGCTGAGGGCCTCCAGCAGCGGAATGGCCCGCGCGAAATCGAACATCTGGGCCGCCAGACGCCAGGCATGCTCACGGGTCTCTTCATCCTCACGCACCTGCAGCAGGCGGATCCAGTAGCCCAGGGCGGCTTGCGGATCACCGACCCACTCGCCCAGCAGGGCCATCTGCCGCAGCAGGTCAGGGTCATCGCTGCGCGACTCGACTAGTACCCGACCCACCGCCCAGGCCTGCTCCAGATCACCCTCGGCCAGGCGCACGCGCAACTCCAGGGCCATCGCCTGCAGGTCATCGGGACGCCAGGCACGCCAGCTGCGGAGGAACACTGTGGCCAGGTCCAGGCGACGACTGCCGATAGCCGCGTCGACGGCCCCGGCCAAAAGGCTCGGGTCGGCGTCGCGCAGTTCGGCCAGGTGGCGACTCATCAACTCCACCGCCGCTTCGCCCCGGTCGCCCGCACGCAGGGCGGCGAATGCCTGGGCCAACCATTGTGATCGCATCTCGGCAGAGTCGGCCTGCTCCAGCAGATCGATATAGAGCTGCGCCGCACGCTGTGGCTGACCGCCGGCGACAAACCACCTGGCCGCTTCCCCCAGCCACTCGGCCGACTTTTGCGGTTCGCGCCCGGCCAGATCGGCATAGACCTCGGCGGCCAGGCCCGGCGCCGACAACGACAGGGCGTAGCGAGCCTGACGCAGCAGCAGCTCGGTCGGCAGCTGCGCACGACTGAGGCGGCTCAGGCGCTCGACCAGCTCCAGGCGCTCGGGACGCTCGATGCCCTTGCGATTGGCCAGGGCCTCGAGCACATCCAGCTCGACCCGGTAGAAGCGCAAGCTGTCCGTTTCATCCACCCGCAGCTCGCTCAAGTGGCGGCGCGCTCGGGGATAGTCGCCGAGTTTGACCAACTGCTCGATCAGGTTCAGGCGCAGCTCATGGTTCTCGGGGTGGGCCTCCAGCAGCAGCTCGGCGTAGCTGACCCACACGGCGTCGGGCTGCTTGCCCGCCGGCAGGAAGACCTCCTCACTCCTATGGGTCAGGTACAGCAGCCCCCCCACCACCAGCGCCAGCAGCAGCAAGGCCCAGGGACTGAGCAGGCGGGTGGGTTTAGCGGCAGACGAGTTGCGCATCCCGCACCCGAGTCATTGGCAGCTTGAAGCGCCAGAGCTGTTGCTGCCGAGTCCCCGGGAAAACCTTGCCGCCGATCTCGACCCGGCAGCTGCCGGTTGCGCGAACGCTGAAGTCCAGGGGTAGCTGTCCGGCGAAGGAAAAACGCACCCGCTCAGCGCTGTCATAGCGCCAGGCGGTCAGCGGCGTGTTCGCCTCCTCCAGCGCCGGGCGCGGATCACGGCTATCGCGCAGGACCAGATGAGCCCGGTCGTCGCTCAGGTGCAGGTAGCGTCCCTGGGGCAGGTCGCGCACCCCGGCCACGCCGCTGGAACGCAACAGGTCCGGCCAGCCCTGGGCAGGGTCCAGGCGCAGCGTGCGCAAGCCATCGAGTCCGCGAACCTGCCAGCTGCCATCGCTGCGGCGGGCCAGGCTGGCCTGATAGAGGCCGTGCAGGCGGGTGATGTAGTCGCTCATCCAGAGCGACAGCGGCTGCTGCTGGTCCAGAAAGCTGTAGATCTGGTGCATCACCCGAATCGAAGCCTGCTTGGTGCCTGAATAGAAGTGGTAATAGAGGTGCAGGCCGCGCAAACGTCGCGGCGCATCGGTCAGCTCGAAGGTGTCGATGACATCGCGAAAGCCGTAATAGGGGCCCTCCCACAGATTGGTGTAGAGGTTTTCGTTGATCACCGGCGCGTAGTAATGCAATCCGCCGGCGGTCGGGCGAAACAAGGGATAGAGACCGCTCACCGAGGGGTAGGCCTTGGTCAGAATGGTATTACCGCCATTGACGTTGGCCAGGCCGTTGGCGTAGGCCAGCTTGATGGTCGCCTCGTCCGGCATCGCATCGCCCGACCAGAAGATCATTTTCACCGGCTTGTCCGGCGTGGTCAGGCGCTCGTTGATATAGGCCGCGGAGCCGGCGACCTCGCGCGCGAAGTCGATCTTGTCGTAGCCGGGAATGGCCATCTTGAAACCGTACTGCGCCTCGAGCCCCTCGCGCTGCGCGGCCCGCTTCGGCTGCCAGAAGAATGGGTGACTGTAGGTGTGGGTGGCCACCTCCACCTTGGGCTCGGCGAATATCTCCCGGGCGATCGGTTCCAGCTCCCGGGCCAGGTGAGGGTACATGCCCCGGGGCCCGACCTCGCCCTCGATTACCGACACCGAAGTCAGGTACGGGTAGGGCTTGATGAAGTCATCCAGCACCTGCGTGCCCGCGTAGGGGGTTCCCACCACCTCCGCCCGCGAGACGAAACCGTCGCCGTCGATGTGCACAGTGGCAATGCGCCGGCCGTTCTCGGTGGTGCCATCCGGGCGCGGGAACACCGGCAGGCGCAAGGCGCGCTGAAGGAAGGCGAAGGGATCGAGAATCCAGCGACTACGCTCCAGTCCGTCCTCGAGCAGGTAGGGCGACAGCGCCATGCCCCCCCAGGCGCCGACCGCCACCGGCACGTACTGACGGCCCTCGCCATCGGCGAGGGTCAGCAGCGCCTCGGCGCCCTCCTCCAGGACGGTCAACGCCGGAAGGGCCCGCGTGCGCAGGCGCAGCGGCGCCTCGAAATGCCCCAGGGTTTCGGCGTCGTAGCCCACCAGTTCGGCTTTGCCGCGCATGGGTTGCGCCACTCGGCGCAGGCCCATGCGCTTGAGCAGGCCGTCGTTGTCGATCGGTAGTCCGGCGAATATCGCCAGGGGCACCTGCTCGTCCAGTCGCGCCGTCAACCACTGATTGAACGCCGCCGAATTCGCCGGAGGGCCGCCGGTCATCCAGAGGACGGCGCCGGCATAGAGGCCGCTGGCCGGACGGGCAGGCAACTGATCGACTGCCAGGTAGTCCACGCGAAAGCCGAGGTACTCGAGCAGACCGCCCAGATATCGGTGCCCACCCCCCTGTTCGAAAGGACCTTCACGCGGGTCATGGATCAGGGCAATGCGCCGCGGCTGCACCTCGATGCTGCTGACCCCGAGGTAATCCAGATCAGGCACCGTGACGAATGGCACGAAGCCCTCAGCGCGCAGGCGAGTGGCCAGCTTTCGCGCTTCTTCACGGCGCTCGGGAGGCAAGTAGTCGATGGCCACCAGCGGCACGCCCTGGGCACGCAAGGGCGCCAGATGGGCCTCCAGCCAGTCCCGGTCGCCTTGAGGCACTGAGCGATAGGCTCGATTGGCGGCATCCCAGCCGGCATGGATCGACTCGACGGCCACCGCAGCCGCAACCCCAGGCAACTCCGGCAGGACCTCGAAGCCCCGGTTGAAGAACAGCTGTAGCCCAGATTCCTTGCGTTTCAACTCGGCGAGAAAGTCCCGCAGCGCAATGCGTTCAGCCTCCCGCTCGGGCCCGGGGAGCAACTGAAAGCTGTCCAGCGTGTCGAGAAACAGGCCGCTGAAGCCCTGCTCGCGCAACTCGGCGGCGCGGCGCAGCAGGTGCTGACGCCAGAGCGGCGAAGTGAGGCGCATGACCTGGCTGTTCCAGGCCTGGTTGCGCACCGGGCTGGCGGCGCCATCGAGCGCACCTTGCTCCAAGGCTGCGGTATCGCCAGCGAATTCCCCGACCGACAGGTAGGCAAAGGGCTGACTGCCCTGAGCGCGAAGGAACGCCACGGCCTTGCGATCCACATGGGCCGGCTCGAGCACGCTCCAGTGAAACTGGCTGAGTTCCGCCAGCGGCGGGTTGTCGGCGTACCAGAGCGCCACGCTCTGCGGACTGCTGGGTGTTGCCGGCGCAGCGGCCAGCGCCTCGGACAGGCCCAGCGGCGACAGAGCACATAACACCACCAGCTTGCCGGCGAGCGACACCCGCGAGCGCCAGGCCAGCCAACTTGTAGTGACGAGAGTGCTTAGGCCGCTTCCATAGCCAGTGAAGAGAGGCATAGATTGCTCGAGGCGCCTCGATGGGCACCCGCAGGTAATTTTTGGTTAGTCAACGCAACGAACGGCGAATGCTAGCGCGGGGCCATCACTCGCCACCAAGCTGCCCCCAATGACAGTCTGTGCCCATCCGACATACGGCAGCATGAGCGCCGACAGTCGCTCATGACCCAAGTTGCTGCCATTCAGTCAGGGCATATCGGCCGAAAACTCCCGACCTTGAACCTGCTTCTGCGCCAGCCATCCTCGACCAGCCCGCATCCCGGCCACAATCGTCGCGGTCCGGCGCCCCCATGCACGACCCCGGGTCGGCATGCGGCGGCTATTAGAACACCTGTACCAAGGGCACGAACAGCTTGCGGTGCAACTCCTCGACGGCCGACCGGGCCGAAGGGGCAATATAGCCGTCCTCCAAAGCCAGCACCTGGTAGATGCCGCGGCGCAACATGTCTTCGCTGAGGTCGCCGGCAGGGTTGCCGGCGGTACCGAGAAAGCGCACCCAGGAGCTCATGATGATCCAGGCGTTGAGTGCCAGGGCCTCGATCTGCGCCGGGCCCATCAACAGGATGCCGGCGTCGACGAAGCCCTGGTAGATGGCCTGGGCGTTGTGCAGGCAGCGCTGGGCGAACGACCGGTAGCGCACGGCCAGGCCAGCGTCGCTGTCGAGCAGGTGCTCCAGGTCGCGATGCAGGAAGCGGAACTGCCACATCGCCGCCAGCAGCGCCTCCAGGTAGCGGGGCTTGTCGGCGAGGGTCAGCGCCCGGCCTTCCGGCAAGCGCAGGAAGGCGTCCACCTGGCGTTCGTACTGCTCGAACAGCTCGGCGATGATCGCCTGCTTGTTGCGGAAGTGGTAGTAGAGGTTGCCCGGTGAAATCCCCAGGTGGGCGGCGATATGGTTGGTGGTGACAGCCCGCTCACCCTGGTCGTTGAACAGCTCCAGGCTGGCTAGGACGATGCGCTCGCGGGTCTTCAGGGCAGGTGGCATGGACAACTCGACTTGGGCTCACTCGATACAGCAAGGGTACAGCGGGGCGCGTGGCACAGCGACGCTCCGCACGGTCTAGCGTCCGATCGCAACTAACCGCGACCCGCCATTTGACACTTTAGAGTAATTGCTCTAAAAATCCAGTTCACCCTGACGGGAGCGCCCAGCAGCTGCGCGGTCGCGCCCGGGATTTACCGCTGGATCACCCAGGAGCCGCACATGGTCGCCGACGTCGCCTACCTCGAGAAAAGCCAACAGCAGATCAGCGCCCTGCAGACGACCTTCGCCCGCCAGCGCCAGGCGTTCCAGGAGCACCCTATGCCTTCCGCCGAACAGCGCACCCAGTGGCTGAAGGCCCTGCGCGAAGCGCTGGTCGCTCACCAGGACGCGCTGATCCAGGCGATCTCCGAAGATTTCGGCAATCGCTCCGCCGATGAAACCTTGCTCGCCGAACTGATGCCCAGCCTGCACGGCATCCACTACGCAGCCAAACGCCTCAAGAAATGGATGAAGCCCTCGCGGCGCCGCGTCGGCCTGCAGTTCATGCCGGCCTCGGCCCAGGTGGTCTACCAGCCGCTGGGCGTGGTGGGGGTCATAGCGCCGTGGAACTACCCGCTGTTTCTCGCCATCGGTCCCTTGGTCGGCGCGCTTGCCGCCGGCAACCGGGTGATGATCAAGATGAGCGAGTCGACCCCGAGCACCTCGCAACTGCTCAAGGAGCTGCTGGCCGAAGTCTTCCCCGAGGATCTGGTCAGCGTAGTCCTGGGTGAGGCGGAGGTCGGCATGGCCTTCTCCAGGCTGCCGTTCGATCACCTGCTGTTCACCGGCGCCACCAGCGTCGGCCGCCACGTGATGCGCGCCGCCGCCGACAACCTGACCCCGGTGACCCTGGAGCTGGGCGGAAAATCGCCCGCCATCGTCTCGGCCGACGTGCCGCTGCGCGACGCCGCCGAGCGCATCGCCTTCGGCAAGACCCTGAACGCCGGGCAGACCTGCGTGGCGCCGGACTACGTGCTGGTGCCCAGGGATCGCGTCGAGGGCTTCGTCGAGGCCTACCGCAGCGCTGTCACCGGTTTCTACCCGCAGCTGAAGGACAACCCGGACTACACCGCGATCGTCAACGAGCGTCAGCAGCAGCGCCTGAACGGCTACCTCGAGGATGCCCGAAGCCAGGGCGCCACGGTCATTCCCCTGCACCCCGAGCCTCAGGGGCGGCGCATGCCCCATTGCCTGCTGCTGAACGTAACCGACGAGATGCGGGTGATGCAGGAGGAAATCTTCGGCCCCCTGCTACCGGTGATCCCCTATGAGCGCCTGGACGATGCCCTCGCCTACGTCAACCAGCGCGACCGTCCGCTGGCGCTCTACTACTTCGGTTACGACAAAGGCGAGCAGCAGCGGGTGCTGCACGAGACCCACTCCGGCGGCGTTTGCCTCAACGACACCTTGCTGCACGTCGCCCAGGACGACCTGCCCTTCGGCGGCATCGGCCCGTCCGGCATGGGCCACTACCACGGCCACGAGGGCTTCCTGACCTTCAGCAAGGCCAAGGGGGTGCTGATCAAACAGCGCTTCAACGCCGCCCGGCTGATCTATCCGCCCTATGGCAAGGCGTTGCAGAAACTCGTCTACCGCCTGTTCGTGCGCTGACCGCGCCGCCTTGGAGCCCCCACGGATGAGGACACCCATGATCGCGCCCCCTACCGAAGCACCAGAGCTGTCACGTCGCAGTCTGCTGAAGGTCGGCCTGGCAGGCTCGATGTTGCTGGCCGGCGCTGGCCTGACCGCCACGCTCGGCGGTTGTTCGCGCAGCACCCCGCCGAACGGCTTCGCGGTGCTCCGCGCCGCCGACCTGCCCTTTCTGCGGGCGCTGATTCCGGTGTTGCTGGAGGGTGCGGTGAAGCCGGCGCAGATGCCCCAGGCGGTCGACGGCACCCTGGAAAGCCTCGACTACAGCCTCGCCCACCTGTCGCCGGAGATGCGCGGGCTCACCCTGCAGCTCTTCGATGTACTCGCCCTGCCCATCACCCGCGGCCCGCTGACCGGGGTCTGGGGTGGCTGGCAAGGCGCCTCGACGGCCCAGTTACGCACCTTTCTCGAGCGCTGGCAGAACAGCTCGTTTGACCTGCTGCGCATGGGCCACGCCTCCCTGCTGCAACTGGTGCTGATGGCCTGGTACAGCCGCGCCGAGTCCTGGAGCCAGTGCGGCTACCCCGGGCCGCCAACGGTTTGATCCCTGCCCTGATACAGGCCTGATCCCACAGAATTTTCCGAGAGTTGCCGACATGCCCGTACCCGATCTGTTCGCCGAAGGCCTGGCCCGCGGCTGGAAAACCCACAATGGCTCACGCCTGGAGCAGGACCTGACCCTGGAGGCCGATGTCGCCATCGTCGGCAGCGGCGCCGGCGGCGGCACCAGCGCGGAAATCCTCAGCGCCGCCGGGTTCAAGGTACTGCTGATCGAGGAAGGCCCGCTGAAGACCAGCGGCGACTTCAAGATGCAGGAGGCCGAGGCCTACGCCAGCCTCTACCAGGAAGGCATCGGGCGGATGAGCAAGGACGGCGCCATCACCATCCTCCAGGGCCGCGCCGTCGGTGGAACCACCCTGGTCAACTGGACCTCGAGCTTTCGCACCCCGGAACAGACCCTGCAACACTGGGCCCGCGAGCACGACGTCAAAGGTCACGACCCCGAGGCGATGGCGCCCTGGTTCGAACGCATGGAGCAGCGCCTGGGCGTCGCCCCCTGGGCCGTGCCGCCGAACGCCAACAACCAGGTCATCCGCAGCGGCTGCGAACGACTCGGCTACAGCTGGCAGGTGATTCCGCGCAACGTGCGCGGCTGCTGGAACCTGGGCTACTGCGGCATGGGCTGCCCGACCAACGCCAAACAATCCATGCTGGTCACCACCATTCCGGCCACCCTGGAGCAGGGCGGCGAGCTGCTCTACCTGGCCCGCGCCGAACGCCTGCTGATCGACGGCGAGCGGGTCACCGGCATCGAGTGTCTGGGCCTGGACGCCCGCGGCGTAGAGCCGACGGGTCGCAGGATCCGGGTCAAGGCCAAGCACTACATTCTCGCCGGCGGCGGCATCAACACCCCGGGCCTGCTGCTGCGCTCGGGCGCCCCCGACCCGCACCAGCGCGCCGGCAGGCGCACCTTCCTGCATCTGGTCAACTTCTCCGCCGCCCAGTTCGAGCAGGTGATCAACCCCTTCTATGGGGCTCCGCAGTCGATCTATTCCGACCATTTCCAATGGCAGGACGGCCCCACCGGGCGCCTCTCCTACAAACTGGAAGTGCCGCCCCTGCACCCCGCGCTGTCCGCCACCCTGCTCGGCCGCTTCGGCATCGACAACGCCCTGCGCATGGCGCAACTGCCCCACACCAACGTGATGCTCGCGCTGATGCGTGACGGCTTCCACCCCGACAGTGCCGAGGGCCGGGTGGAGCTGCGCGGCGACGGCAGCCCGGTGCTCGACTACCGGATGACCGACTACAGCTGGGACGGCGTGCGCCGCGCCTTCCACAGCATGGCGGAAATCCAGTTCGCCGCCGGAGCCAAGGCCGTGCTGCCCCTGCATGCCGATGCCGGCTACGCCACCACCCTGGACGAAGCCCGCCGGCTGATCGACCAACTGGCTCTGGAGCTGTACCGCACGCGCCTGAGCAGCGCCCACGTGATGGGCGGCTGCGCCATGGGCGAAGACCCGCGCCAGGCGGTCACCGACAGCCTCGGCCGCCATCACCAGCTGGCCAATCTGTCGATCCATGACGGTTCGCTGTTCCCCACCAGCATCGGCGCGAACCCCCAGCTGTCGATCTTCGGCCTGACAGCCAAGCTGGCGACGGGCCTGGCCGAGCGCCTGAAGAGCGCCTGATGCCGACTGCCGGCCCAGGCGCGCCTAGGCCTCTCGGCTAGGCTCAAGCGTGTCGCGCCCTGCTGGCGCCCGGCCAGCGTGACTTGGCCGTCACCGACTGCTGCGCTACCATCCGAGTCCCGAACGGATCGCGCCAGGATGTCACGATGAATCGAGTGTTATACCCAGGCACCTTCGACCCCATCACCAAGGGTCATGGTGACCTGGTCGAGCGTGCATCGCGATTGTTCGACACCGTGATCATCGCCGTGGCGGCCAGCCCGAAGAAGAACCCGCTGTTTCCCCTGGACCAGCGCGTGGAGCTGGCCCGCGAAGTCACCCAGCACCTGCCGAACGTCGAAGTCATGGGCTTTTCCGGCTTGCTGGCGAACTTCGCCGGGGAACAGGGTGCCAACGTCTTCCTGCGCGGCCTGCGCGCGGTCTCCGACTTCGAGTACGAATTCCAGCTGGCCAACATGAACCGTCAACTGGCACCGAACGTCGAGAGCCTGTTCCTCACCCCGTCGGAGAAGTACTCCTACATTTCCTCGACCCTGGTGCGGGAAATCGCCGCCCTGGGGGGCGACATCTCCAAGTTCGTTCACCCGGCCGTCGCCGACGCCCTGGCCCAACGCTTCAAGCGCTGAGCCCCGCGCATCCATGTGTCGTCGGCCGAATCCGTCGACACATGGCGCCTGTCCCGACAATCCGGCACAATTCGCCCATCGTTGTCTGACAGTGCCGCGGCCGCAGGCCCCGGCTGGAGCGCTTATCCAATGTCCCTGATCATCACCGACGACTGCATCAACTGCGACGTCTGCGAGCCCGAGTGCCCGAATGGCGCGATCTCCCAGGGTGAGGAGATCTACGTGATCGACCCCAACCTGTGCACCGAGTGCGTCGGCCACTACGACGAACCGCAGTGCCAGCAGGTCTGCCCGGTGGACTGCATTCCCCTCGATGAGAACCATGTCGAAAGCAAGGACGAGCTGATGGAAAAGTACCTGATCATCACCGGCAAGGCCTGACCGGTGCGCCGCCCGAACCGCGGTCACCTCGGCTGGCGAGCGCTCGCCAGCGCCCTGTTCCTGCTGCTCGCATTGGCCGCGCAAGCGACCGAGTCCCCTGGGCGCGCGGCCATCGCCAGCGCCCACCCCGCCGCCACCGTTGCCGGCCAGGAGACCCTGGCCCTGGGCGGTAACGCCTTCGATGCGGCCGTGGCCATCAGCGCCGCCCTGGCGGTGGTCGAGCCCTACAGCTCGGGCCTCGGCGGCGGCGGCTTCTTCCTGCTGCGCGAAGCGAGCGAGAGCCCGACCTATCGCTTTCTCGACGCCCGCGAGCGGGCACCATTGGCCGCCCATGCCGACCTCTACCGCCGCGACGGCGAAGTCCAGCCGGCGCTGTCCCTGAACGGTCCGTTGGCGGCCGCGATCCCCGGCCTGCCGGCAGCCCTGGTGGAGCTGGCGCAGCGCTTCGGCCGACTGCCGCTGCGCGACAGCCTGGCGCCGGCCATTCGCCTGGCCCGCGACGGCGTGGGCATCGACCGGGTCTACCGCGAGCGTGCCGCCTGGCGCCTGGCAGCCCTGCGCGACGACCCCGAGAGCGCGCGAATCTTTCTCGCCGATGGTGAAATTCCCGTAGAGCTGAGCCTGCTGCGCCAGCCCGAGCTGGCCCGCACCCTGGAGCGCCTGGCCCGTGACGGCCGCGACGGCTTCTACGCCGGCGAGACGGCCGAGCGCCTGGTCGCCGGCGTACGCGCGGCCGGCGGCATCTGGTCGCTAGAGGACCTGCGCGAGTACCGCACGGTGGAGCGTCAGCCCCTGCGCGTGAAACTCGCCGAGGGGCGCGAGCTGATCAGCGCACCGCCCCCTTCGGCCGGCGGCCTGGCCCTGGGACAGAGCCTGCTCATGCTGCAGGACCTGCCCTGGCGCCAGGCCGAGCCAGAGCAGCGCGTCCACTATGTCGTCGAAGCCCTGCGCCGCGCCTACCGCGACCGCGGCCTGCTGGGCGATCCGGACTTCGTCGCCAACCCGACGCACCAACTGCTGGCCGACGATTACCTGGACCGCCTGAGCGCCAGCATCGACCCCCAGCGCGCCACGCCCAGTGCCAGCCTGCCGCCGGCCGGTGGCTGGCACGAGGGCAACCACACCACCCACTTCTCGGTGCTGGACGCCGAGGGCAATGCGGTGGCCGCCACTCTGTCGATCAACTTGCCGTTCGGCGCCGCCTTCACCGTGCCGGGCACCGGGGTATTGCTCAACGACGAGATGGACGACTTCGCCGCGGATGTGGGCGGCGCCAATGCCTATGGCCTGGCCGGCAGCCAGGCCAACGCCATCGCCGCCGGCAAGCGGCCCCTGTCGAGCATGAGCCCGACCTTCATCGAGAGCCCGCAGGCATTCGCCAGCTTCGGCACGCCCGGCGGCAGCCGCATCCCGAGCATGGTGCTGCTGGCCATCCTCGAATACCTGGACGGCCAGCCGATCGCGCGCTGGCCAAGCGTGCCCCGCTATCATCACCAGTTCCTGCCGGACCTGATCGAACACGAGCCCGACGCCTTCAGCCCCGCGCAGATGGCCGCGCTCGAGGCCCGCGGCCATCAGCTCAAGAGCGTGAATCGGAAGTACGGCAATCAGCAGGTGCTGCTCTGGGACAAGCCGGGGGCCCGTGTCGAGGCGGCCAGCGATCCACGCGGCATCGGCACCGCGGTGGTATTAGCCGAGTAGCGTTCGTTTCTGGATCCTTCACGCACAAAAAAGCCGGCCTCTCAGCCGGCTTTTCTTGTTCGAACGCTGGATCAGTCGCGCTTGTAGCCCGTGGTGGTACAGCCCAGGCAGCGCACGAAAGCCGACCGGCCCGGCTCGAGCACCAGGGCCTCCCCCGCCTCGGCGACATTGCCACCCAACGCCGTGAACGGCAGGCTGACAACGAAGGCCACCGCGCCGATGGCGGTGGCGCCGATCAGCAACGGACGGGCAATCACCAGGTCGCCGATCATGGAGAACGCCCTGGGGGCCTCCGCGGTATAGATCGGGTCTCCACTGGTATTCTGCTGCATCACTTCCGCCTGGGCCGGCAGCGCCAGCAGGCCAGTGGTCAGCGCCAGGACAACAGCGGTCGAGCGAAACAGATTCATGGGGCGATCCTTCAGCTATTAGGAGGCAGTGGCAGTAACTATAACAGCGCGCCGGCAATTGTCAGCGTGACGGCCGTCAATCGCCGCAAAAGCCGTTACCTGGGCTTTCCAACGAGGGGCCGATCAGGCCACTCCCAGCGCCCTGCGTCTCGCCTACCGCTGGCAGCGCGGGCAGAACACACTGGCACGCTGACCCAGCTTCACCTCGCGCAGGGTGCCGCCGCATTGCTTGCAGAACTCGCCGCCGCGGCCGTAGACGAACAGCTCCTGCTGGAAGTAGCCCGGCTGGCCGTCGCCGCCGACGAAGTCACGCAGGGTGGTGCCACCACGCTCGATGGCGTGGGCGAGGATGCGCTTTATCGCCTCTGCCAGCTTCAGGTAGCGCGCCCGCGAGATCGTACCGGCCTCACGGCGCGGATCGATACCGGCGGCGAACAGCGCCTCGGCCGCGTAGATATTGCCGACCCCGACCACCACCGCGTTGTCCATGATGAAGGGCTTGACCGCCATCGCCCGACCGCGGGACTGCTGATACAGGCGCTCGCCATCGAACAGTTCGGTCAGCGGTTCGGGGCCGAGCTTGCTGAGCAATTCATGCTGCAGCGGGTCGCTGCTCCAGAGCAGTGCGCCGAAGCGCCGCGGGTCGGTGTAGCGCAACGCCAGCCCGGACTCCAGTTCGATGTCCACATGCTCGTGCTTGGCCGCCGGCAGGCCGCACTCGACCAGGCGCAGGCTGCCGGACATGCCCAGGTGACTGATAAGGCTGCCACTCTCGGCCTTGATCAACAGGTACTTGGCGCGCCGCTCGACGCATTCGATGCGCTGGCCGGACAGGCGCACATCCAGGTCCTCCGGGATCGGCCAGCGCAGGCGGCGCTCGCGCACGATCACCCGACTGACGCGCTGCCCTTCCAGGTAGGGCGCGATGCCGCGGCGGGTGGTTTCGACTTCGGGCAATTCGGGCATGGGCTATCGGTCGACACAGTGGCGGGAAAAGGGCCCTTAGCTTATCAGGCGGTTCAAGTCACGACCCACGCGGGCGTCAGACGGTACCCAGCTCGCGGATGCTCTCGCGCAGGTTCTCGAAGTCGTATTCGGACAGGCCGACGTATTCCAATACCAGCTGCTCGATGCTCTGCCATTCGTGGTCCTCGCTCTGGTTGCCGAGGATCCAGTGGGTCTGGCAGATGTGCTCGGCCATCTTCAGGATCGCCAGCAGGGTCTTCAACTGGGCGTCGCGCCCGGAATCGTCGCTGAAGATCGACAGCGCGTTGTGGTGACTGGCGATGGCCTCGCACAGGTGCAGCGGCAGGTTCCAGGACTTGGCGGTGAAGTAGCCGACCACCGCATGGTTGGTGTTGAGCAGGCGGTTCTCGGTATCCACCACGCGGCGCTCGCCGCCGGCGCTGTAATAGGCCTCCTCCAGCACCGTCATGTAGTCGGGGAAGCGTTTGACCATCAGCGGAATGCCGCAATTGTGGAACAGCCCCAGGGTATAGGCCTCGTCGGGCGCCTGATAGCCGATGCGCTTGGCCAGGGTCAGGCAGGTCATGGCCACGTCCTGGGCAGTGTCCCAGAAGCGGTTGAGGGTGACGATCGCCTCGTCGGTCAGTTCGCCCTTGATCGACTGGGCATTGATCAGGTTGATCACCGAGTCGCAGCCGAGCAGGTTGACCGCCTGCTGGATCGAGGCGATGCGATTGGCCAGGCCGAAGAAGGGCGAATTGACGATCTTCAGCAGGGCGCCGGACAGGCCTGGGTCCTGACTGATGAGGCGGGCGATCACGCGCAGATCCGGGTGGGGCATGACCTGCTCCATCTGCAGGTCGACCATGATCTGCGGCTGCGGCGGCACACTGATGCCCTGCAGGGCCTTCTGGATCTGTTCTGCGCTGATTTCGTGGGCCATGCGGGCGACTACTGGACGGTGAGGGGCGCACAGTTTAGCGATAGTCGCGGGTGCTGTGCAGCCGTCCCCGGGCAGCACCGTTGCCCCCTTGGCCTGGGTTATAATTCCGCTCTTTTTTCCGGAGAGCACCCCATGACCCTGCCCAGCCTGCGCCTGAAAGCCAACGCCGATCGACGCCTGCGCGCCGGCCACCTGTGGGTGTATAGCAACGAGATCGACGTCGCCGCCACCCCGCTCAACGGCTTCGGCCCCGGCGCCCAGGCGGTGCTCGAGGCCGCCGGCGGCAAGCCCCTGGGCATCGTCGCGCTCAGCCCGAACAACCTGATCTGCGCGCGCCTGCTGTCGCGCGACGTCAAGCATGTGCTGGACAAGTCCCTGCTGGTGCACCGCCTCAATGTCGCCCTGAGCCTGCGCGAGCGGCTGTTCGACACGCCCTGCTACCGCCTGGTGTATGGCGACTCCGACCTGCTGCCGGGCCTGGTGGTCGACCGTTTCTTCGACATCCTGGTGGTGCAGCTGGCCTCGGCAACCATGGAGCAGCACAAGGACGAGGTGCTCGCGGCCCTGGTCCAGGTGCTCAAGCCCAGCGGCATCCTGCTCAAGAACGACTCCTCGGCGCGCGACGCCGAAGGCCTGGAGCGTTACGTCGACACCGCCTTTGGCGTGGTGCCGGAGTGGGTCGCCCTGGAGGAGAACGGGGTCAAGTTCGAGGCGCCGGTGATCGAGGGACAGAAGACCGGCTGGTTCTACGACCACCGCATGAACCGCGCGCGCCTGGCCCCCTATGTCAAGGGCAAGCGAGTGCTCGACCTGTTCAGCTACATCGGCGGCTGGGGCGTGCAGGCCGCGGCCTTCGGCGCCACTGAAGTGTTCTGCGTCGACGCCTCCGGCTTCGCCCTGGACGGCGTGGAGCGCAATGCCACGCTCAACGGCGCCGCCGAACGGGTCACCTGCGTGGAAGGCGACGTGTTCGCCGCGCTCAAGGAGCTGAAGGCTGCCGAGGAACGCTTCGACGTGGTGATCGCCGACCCACCCGCCTTCATCAAGCGCAAGAAGGACCTGAAGAACGGCGAAGCCGCCTATCGCCGCCTCAACGAACAGGCCATGCGCCTGCTGGGCAAGGACGGCATCCTGGTCAGCGCCTCCTGCTCCATGCACCTGCCCGAAGACGACCTGCAGAACATCCTGCTGACCAGCGCCCGCCACCTGGACCGCAACATCCAGCTGCTCGAACGCGGCGCCCAGGGCCCGGACCACCCGGTGCACCCGGCCATCGCCGAGACCCGCTACATCAAGAGCCTGACCTGCCGCCTGCTGCCCAACAGTTGAGCACGCCGCACCTGCCGAGTGCGTGTCGGCAGGTGCCTTCCCCCTCCGTACTGTTACCGCTTTGCACATCCGCCTCGCGCAAACGCAAAGCTGAACTAGCCTTAGCTGCAGCAACTCGCGGGTCGCCAGGGCTCACTTGAGACTGGCGTGCTTATTGCTTTTAGTTATGGATATAACGACCGTTCGTAACATTGGCGAACGCAAAGGTCGACTCACGCAGTCAGGCGAAGGCCACGAGCCGGTGCCTGTTTAGATCGGAGGCTGGGGAGGGATATGGCGGATCAGGCTGGGGGCAAACCGTTCCTGCAATTCACCAATGTGAAGAAGACCTATGACCACAAGACCTTGGTGGTCAAGGACTTCAACCTGGATGTGGCCAAGGGCGAATTCATCACCCTGCTCGGCCCCTCCGGCTCGGGCAAGACCACCTGCCTGATGATGCTCGCCGGCTTCGAGGACGTGACCAGCGGCGAGATCCTGATCAACGGCCGCTCGGTCACCAGCATCGCGCCCTACCAACGCAATATCGGCATGGTCTTTCAGCAGTACGCGCTGTTCCCGCACATGACCCTGCGGGAAAACCTCGCCTACCCGCTGAAGATCCGCAAGCGCCCCAAGGAGGAGATCCGCGCCAAGGTCGACGAGTACCTGTCCCTGGTCGAGCTGCTGGACTTCGGCGGCCGTTACCCGGGCCAGTTGTCCGGCGGCCAGCGCCAGCGGGTGGCCCTGGCCCGGGCGCTGATCTTCGCCCCCGACATCGTGCTGATGGACGAGCCCCTCGGCGCTCTGGACAAGAAGCTGCGCGAGCAGATGCAGTTCGAGATCAAGCGCCTGCACGAGCAGCTCGGTTTCACCGTGATCTACGTCACCCACGACCAGACCGAAGCCCTGACCATGAGCGACCGCATCGCCGTGTTCAACAACGGCATCGTCCAGCAGTGCGCGCGCCCTGACGTGCTCTACGAGCGCCCGGCCAACCTGTTCGTCGCCGACTTCATCGGCGAGAGCAACAAGCTCAAGGGCGTGATCGAAAACGTCGGTGACGACACCGTCGGCGTGCGCCTGGAGGACGGCTCCAAGGTCGACACGCTGAAGGCCAACTGCACCGAGGTCGGCCTGCCGACCACCGTATCGGTGCGCCCGGAAAAGCTCACCTTCACCGACCGCCTCGGCACAGCCGGCAATCAGGTCAAGGCGCGCTTCGTCACCCGCCACTACGTCGGCGAATACATCCGCTACCACTTCGAGACCGCCGACGGCACCGAGCTGGTGGTGAAAAACCTGAACGACAGTTCAGCCCCGCAACTCAGCGCCAAGGACGAGGTCGCCCTGGCCTGGCTGCCCCAGGACAGCCAGGCCCTGGATCGCCCCGCCGTTCCGGCGGCGTCTTGAAAACACAACAACAGGCAATGGAGCACAGCAATGGCTAGATCACTGACTACCAGCTTTTCCGTATTCGCCCTGGCTGCGGCGTTGGGCACGGCGTCCTTCGCCGCCAGCGCCGAGGACAGCCTGACCGTGGTGTCCTGGGGTGGCGCCTACGGCGCGGCGCAGAAGAACCACATGATCGATCCGTTCCAGAAGGACACCGGGATCAAGGTGCTGTTCGAGGATTACTCCGGCGGCGTGGCGGAAATGAAGGCCCAGGTCGAGTCCGGCAACATCCAGTGGGACGTGGTCGACGTCGAGGTGATCGACCTCGAGCGCGCCTGCTCCGAAGGCCTGCTTGAAACCATTCCACGGGACATCCTGCCGGCCGGCGCCGACGGCACCCCGGCGGAGAAGGACTTCATTCCCGAGGCCCTGGCCAGTGAGTGCGCCATCGGCAACATCGTCTGGTCGGTGGTCTTCGCCTACAACAAGGACACCATCGGTGGCACCCCCGCCGCCTCCATCGAAGACTTCTTCGACACCAAGAAGATTCCCGGCAAGCGCGCCATGCGCAAGCGTCCCCAGGTCAACATGGAGTGGGCCCTGCTCGCCGATGGCGTAGATCCGAAAGAAGTCTACGAGGTGCTGGCCACCCCGGAAGGCCAGCAGCGCGCCCTGGACAAGCTGGCCACCATCAAGAACGACATCGTCTGGTTCGACTCCTGGTCGCAGGCCCCGCAACTGCTCAACGACGGCGGCGCGGTGCTGGTGCAGTCGGCCAACGGGCGCTTCTACGACGCCATCCGTCAGGAAGGCAAGCCCTTCGAGATCGTCTGGGACGGCCACGTCTATGACCTCGACGCCTGGTCGGTGCTCAAGGGCTCGCCGAAGAAGGACCTGGCCTTCAAGTTCATCGCCTATGCGACCCAGTCCAAGCCGCTGGCGGGCATGTCGGACGTGGCCTACGGCCCGACCCGCAAGTCCTCCGCGCCGATGATGGACCCGGCCGCCGCCCCGCACCTGCCGACTGCGCACCTGGACGTCGGTCTCCAGGCCGGTTCGGAGTTCTGGGCCGACTATGGCGAGTCCCTCGGCGAAAAATTCAACGAATGGCTGCTTAAGTAACGCCCCCAGGCGCTCATCCTGCGTTGCGGGATGAGCGCCGCCACCGCGTCGTTTAGGAGTCGCCGCTTGTCTTCCCTGACCCATACAGAAGCCGGCCAAGCCGCCAGCGCCCGTCGCAAGAAGCGCATCACCGCCTTCCTCTTCGTCGTGCCGCTGCTGGCCTTCATCCTGCTGACCTTCGTCGCCCCGATCGGCACCATGCTGTGGCGCAGCGTGCACCACCCGACCGTGGCCGAACTGATTCCGCTGACCCTGGCCGAACTCGAGCGCTGGGACGGCAAGACCACCCCCGATCAACAGACCTTCGGCGTGTTCGCCACCGAACTGCACGGGCTGGCCAAGCAGCGCCTGTCCGGCAAGCTGGCCGAGGAGATCAACCGCGCCTATGCCGGCATGTCCAGCGTGGTCAAGTCCACCGCCCGCAAGGTTCGCCGGCTCGATGCCGAACAGCTGCAAAGCCAGGGCGCCGGGACGGTGCTCAAGGCCCACCGCAACTGGGAGAAACCGGAGCTGTGGTTCGCCATCCAGCGCGCCGGCCAGCCCTACACCTACGACTACTACCTGACCGCCATGGACCTGGAGATCGACCAGGAGCAGGGCATCCAGGTGCGCGAGGACACGCAGATCTACCTGCAGTTGTACACCAAGACCCTGAACATGGCGCTGGTCATCACCCTGCTCTGCGCCGTGCTCGGCTACCCGCTGGCCTACTACCTGGCCGGCCTGCCGGAGAACCGCGCCAACCTGCTGCTGGTGCTGGTGCTGCTGCCGTTCTGGACCTCGCTGCTGGTGCGCACCACGGCCTGGATCGCGCTGCTGCAGACCAACGGGGTGATCAACTCCTTCCTGCTCGGCACGGGCCTGATCGGCACGCCCTTCGAGATGCTCTACACCTCGTTCGCCACCGTGGTGGCCATGACCCATATTCTCCTGCCGTTCATGATCCTGCCGCTGTACAGCGTGATGCGCGGCATCGACCCCAGCTACCTGCGCGCGGCCATGTCGCTCGGTGCCCGGCCGATTCCGGCCTTCCTGCGCATCTACTTCCCGATGACCCTGCCGGGCCTGAGCGCCGGGGCGCTGCTGGTGTTCATCATCTCGGTCGGTTACTACATCACCCCGGCCCTGGTCGGCGGTACCGATGGCCAGATGATCAGCAACATCATCGCCTTCCACATGCAGCGCTCGAACAACTGGGAGCTGGCCGCCGCCCTCGGCTCGCTGCTGCTGGGGCTGATCCTGGTGCTGTACTGGCTGTACGACCGATTCGTCGGCGCCAGCAATATCAAGCTGGGCTAGGAGCAGAAAACCGATGAGCAAGATTCCCGCCTACTTCGGCTTCTGGCACCGCTTCGGCGCCTGGCTGCTGCAGACCAGCTCCTGGCTGGTGCTGCTGTTCCTGATCCTGCCGATCCTGGTGATAGTGCCGCTGTCGTTCAACGTCGAACCCTTCTTCAGCTTCACCGAGGGCATGCTGCGCCTGGACCCCGAGGCCTACTCGCTGCGCTGGTATGCGCAGATATTCGACGACCCGAAGTGGATCCTGGCGATCCAGAACAGCTTCTTCATCGGCTTCTTCGCCACCCTGATCGCCACCGCCCTGGGCACCTGCGCGGCGGTCGGGCTATCGCGCGACGACATGCCCCAGCGCCGGCTGATCACCGCCCTGCTGCTGTCACCGATGATCGTGCCGCTGATCATCACCGCCGCCGGGATGTTCTTCTTCTACGCCGACCTGGGCCTGGCCGGCAGCTACCTGGGGGTGATCCTGGCCCACGCGGCGCTGGGCACACCCTTCGTGATCATCACCGTGACCGCGACCCTCACCGGCTTCGACTACTCCCTGGTGCGCGCGGCGATCAATCTGGGCGCCACGCCGCTGCGGGTGTTCTTCGACATCATCATGCCGCTGATCCGTCCGGGGGTGATCTCCGGCGCGCTGTTCGCCTTCATCACCTCCTTCGACGAGGTGGTGGTGATCCTGTTCATGGCCGGTCCCCAGCAGCGCACCATTCCCCGGCAGATGTTCTCGGGCCTGCGCGAGCAGATCAACCCGAGCATCCTGGCCATTGCCACCCTGCTGATCCTGGTGTCCATCGCCCTGCTGGTGACCATCGAGCTGCTGCGCCGCCGCGCCGAACGCCTGCGCGGCATCGAGCTGATCGAATAGGGCGCCCGACGTCGGCCCACGCTTTCGCCCACGCGCCGCCTGGGATTAGAATCCCCCATTCCCTGCCCCAACCCAGGCGGACTCCTGAGCCCAGGCCGAGCGAGCGGTGATCCCGCCCTGCCATTCGGCCCCGCTCACTGGCAGACGCTCACTGGCGTTTGCCAGCGGCGCGCATCGCGCTCAACATACGTACTATCAGCGGGCCCCGTACCCGTGACCTGACCAGCCTTCGCAGGATTGACCGCCATGCCCGATTACCGCTCGAAAACCTCCACCCACGGCCGCAACATGGCCGGCGCCCGCGCCCTGTGGCGCGCCACCGGGATGAAGGACGACGACTTCAAGAAGCCCATCATCGCCGTCGCCAACTCCTTCACCCAGTTCGTGCCCGGCCACGTGCACCTCAAGGACATGGGCCAGCTGGTTGCCCGCGAGATCGAGCGGGCCGGTGGCGTGGCCAAGGAATTCAACACCATCGCCGTCGACGACGGCATCGCCATGGGCCACGACGGCATGCTCTATTCCCTGCCGAGCCGCGAGATCATCGCCGACTCCGTGGAATACATGGTCAACGCCCACTGCGCCGACGCCATCGTCTGCATCTCCAACTGCGACAAGATCACCCCCGGCATGCTGATGGCCGCTCTGCGCCTGAACATCCCGGTGGTATTCGTCTCCGGCGGGCCGATGGAAGCCGGCAAGACCAAGCTGGCCAGCCACGGCCTCGACCTGGTCGACGCCATGGTGGTGGCCGCCGATGAAAGCGCCAGCGACGAGAAGGTCGCCGAGTACGAGCGCAGCGCCTGCCCGACCTGCGGCAGCTGCTCCGGCATGTTCACCGCCAACTCGATGAACTGCCTGACCGAAGCCCTGGGCCTGTCCCTGCCGGGCAACGGCTCGACCCTGGCCACCCACGCCGACCGCGAGCAGCTGTTCCTGCGCGCCGGCCGCCTGATCGTCGAACTGTGCCAGCGCTACTACGGCGAGAACGATGAATCGGTACTGCCGCGCAACGTCGCCAACTTCAAGGCGTTCGAGAACGCCATGATGCTGGACATCGCCATGGGCGGCTCGACCAACACCATCCTGCACCTGCTGGCCGCCGCCCAGGAAGGCGAGGTGGAATTCGACCTGCGCGACATCGATCGCCTGTCGCGCCAGGTCCCGCAACTGTGCAAGGTGGCGCCGAACATCCAGAAGTACCACATGGAAGACGTGCACCGCGCCGGCGGCGTCTTCAGCATCCTCGGCGAGCTGGCCCGCGGCGGCCTGCTGCACACCGACGTGGCCACCGTGCACAGCCCGAGCATGGCCGACGCCATCGCCGAGTGGGACATCACCCAGACCCGGGACGAGGCCGTGCACACCTTCTTCAAGGCTGGCCCCGCCGGCATCCCGACCCAGACCGCGTTCAGCCAGAGCACCCGCTGGGACAGCCTGGATGACGACCGCGAAAACGGCTGCATCCGCTCGGTCGAGCATGCCTATTCCCAGGAGGGCGGCCTGGCCGTGCTCTACGGCAACATCGCCGAGGGCGGCTGCGTGGTGAAGACCGCCGGGGTCGACGAGTCGATCCTGGTGTTCGAGGGCAACGCGAAGATCTTCGAGAGCCAGGACAGCGCCGTGAAGGGCATCCTCAACGACGAGGTCAAGGCCGGCGACATCGTGATCATCCGCTACGAAGGGCCGAAGGGTGGCCCGGGCATGCAGGAAATGCTCTACCCCACCAGCTACCTGAAGTCCAAGGGCCTGGGCAAGGCCTGCGCCCTGCTCACCGACGGCCGCTTCTCCGGCGGCACCTCCGGCCTGTCGATCGGCCACGCCTCGCCCGAGGCCGCCGCCGGCGGCGCCATCGGCCTGGTGCAGGATGGCGACAAGGTGCTGATCGACATCCCCAACCGCAGCATCAGGCTGCTGGTCAGCGATGAAGAACTGGCCCACCGCCGCATCGCCCAGGACAAGAAGGGCTGGAAACCGGCGCTCCCACGCGCACGCAAGGTGACCACCGCGCTCAAGGCCTACGCCCTGCTCGCCACCAGCGCCGACAAGGGCGCCGTGCGCGACAAGAGCCTGCTCGAGGACTGAGCCAAGCCGCAGTCGCGCGAAGCCCGGCCCTGGCCGGGCTTCGCCGTTTCAGGAGGAGGGAAAATGCCGCAATCGTCAACGCCAGGCCTGCGCATCGGCGTCATCGCCGACACCCACGGCCTGCTCCGCGAAGAGGCGCTGGCCCAGCTGCAGGGTTGCGACCGGCTGATCCATGCCGGCGACATCGGCAACCCGGAGATTCTCGCCCGCCTCGAAGCCATCGCGCCGCTGACGGTGGTGCGCGGCAACAACGACCGGGCCGACTGGGCCCAGCAGTTGCCGGAGCGGCTGCGCCTCAGGTTCGGCGAAATCGGCGTCTACCTGCTGCATGACCTCAAGCAACTGGACATCGACCCAGGCGCCGAGGGGATCGGCGTGGTGATCGCCGGCCATTCGCACAAACCGCTGCTGGAGACGCGCCAGGGCGTGCTCTACCTCAACCCCGGCAGCGCCGGGCCGCGGCGCTTCAAGCTACCGGTGAGCCTGGGCCTGCTGCATATCGACGCCAAGGGGGTGCGCGGCGAGCTGATCGAACTGACGCTCTAGCCCGCATTCATCGGGCGCAGGGCCCACCGCTCAGGCGCGCCGCTCCCAGGTCTCGAAGGCGTGGGCCGGCGCCCCGTCCAGCGCCGCCTGCTCCCGGCGCTCGCTCAGCTGCCAATCGGCGCCGCCGAACTCGGGGAAATGGGCGTCGCCCTCGGGGCTGAGGCGCACGCGGGTCAGGTACAGGCGATCGGCCCGCTCCAGGCCCTGGGCATAGAGCTGCGCACCGCCGATCAGCATCAGCTCCTCGGCGCCGGTCTCCCGCGCCCAGGCCTCGGCCCGCTGCAGCGCGGCGTCGAGGGAGGGGAAGACTTCCGCGCCATCGAGCTGCAGCCCCGGCTGGCGGCTGACCACCAGGTTGAGGCGGCCGGGCAGCGGCCGCCCCAGGGAGTCCCAGGTCTTGCGGCCCATGATGATCGGCTTGCCCAGGGTCAGCGCCTTGAAGTGCTTGAGGTCGGCCGGCAGGTGCCAGGGCAGTTGGTTGTCGCGGCCGATCACGCGGTTGTCGGCGAGGGCGGCGATCAGGCAGAGCGGTAGGGTCGTTTTCATGGCGCGAGGATAACCACTCGGCGCCGATGATTGAAGCCTCGCGCCGTCAGGGTTTCTTGCTCACCACCCGGTTGCGCCCCTGCTCCTTGGCCAGGTACAGGGCCACATCGGCCAGACGCAGGGCGTCTTCCAGGCTCTGGTGCGGTTGCGGCGTCAGGTAGGCGAGGCCGATGCTGAGCGTCACCACGGCGGCCGCATCCGACTGCACATGGGCCAGGCCCAGGGCCTCGATGCGGCTGCGGATGTCCTGCAGAATCGCCAGCATCTGCCCTTCATTCAGGTCGTACCAGCAGCCGACGAACTCTTCGCCGCCATAACGGGCCGTGCAGTCCAGCGGACGCCTGGCGTGTTCGCCTATCACCCTGGCCACCTGGCGCAGCGCCTCGTCACCGGCGGCGTGGCCATAGTGGTCGTTGTAGCGCTTGAAAAAATCCACATCCATCATCACCACCCCCAGGGCGCGCTGTTCGCGCTGGGCCTGGCGCCAGCTGCGCGCAGCCCGCTCGGTGAAGGCACGACGGTTCAGCAGACCGGTTAGAAAGTCCTTGTCGGCCAGATCCTGCAGCAGCCCATGGGCGAGGAAATTCAGCCGGGTGGCGTACTCCTGGGAGTAGCAGCCCACCGAGCCAATGACATTGGCCAACGCCAGAAACAGGGCGTTGCTGATCAGCGCTTCGCCCGCCGAGCCGATGCTCATTTCCACCGCCAGGTAGGCGACAAGGGTCAGCCAACCGCACAGCACGGCGGTGGCGAAGCGCAGACCGGCGAGGAAGTAGAAGAACACCGTGACCAGGATGATGCCCTCGTAGGGCAAGGGGAATGCATGGTAACGGGCGATGCCGATGACCCCCGCCACCGCCAGCCCGCACAGCAAGGCCACGGCGCCGCCGATCAACTGCAGGTAATCGCGCAGCCCACGGCGATAGGTCGCCAGCCAGGCGAGGATCAGCGCCGGCTGGATCACCCCCAGGCGCAGGCTGAGGATCTGCCCGCGCAACGGCTCCGGCAGGTTGATGAAATCCAGCACGACGAACAGCAGCGCCAGCAACATGGCCACCAGCAACGCCCAGCGCATGCGCCGCAGAAAGACATCGGCGTGATAGCGCCGGAACGCCGCCTCCAACTCGGCGTCGAAACTCAGGGCGCTGAAGCCCTGATGATGCTGGCGCAGGTAGGGTGAATCCTGATTGACCCAGTCCAGGTGCGGAAACTTCAAGACGGCACTCGCATTCGTGTCCTTCACTTGAGCGGTCGGCCCGGGCTGATCCGCTGGCACGCGCAACCGGGCGCGCCAACCGGAGCGGCTGAGTATACCCGCGCGGCTGTGCCATGGCCGTGACGCTGCGGTTATGCTCTGTCTTCCACCCGCCATTGGAACGCCGCGTGAGCCCATCCGAACGACCGACCCTCGATCGCCTGCAGCGCCTGTGGCTGAGCGAAGCGATTCGCCTGCGCGAGGAACAGGCCGGCCCCCTGGAAGACGCCGAGGCCAACCGCCGGGCCCGGGCCGCCGGCGGCGACCTGGCGACGCGCATCCAGACCCGTGCCCGGCTGCTCGCCGAACGCGATGGTCAGCTGCAGGCCCTGGAGCATTGGTTGCAGGGGGCTCGCCTGGCCCTGGCCGCCCTGCTGCTGCTGGCCCTGCTCAGCGGCGCCGGCCTGGCGCTGGCCGCCCTGGGCGATGGCCAGCGCCCGGTCAACGTGTTCTGGGCCCTGGGCAGCCTGCTCGGCCTCAACCTGTTGCTGCTGCTCGGCTGGGCCCTGGGCCTGCTGCTGAGTGGCGGTGACGCCAGCGCCCTGGGTCGCCTGTGGCTGTGGCTCAGCGATCGGCTGGCCCGCGATGCCCGGGCCGCGCAACTGGCCCCGGCCCTGCTCCTGCTGCTGCAGCGCGCGCGACTTGGCCGCTGGGGCCTGGGCGTGCTGGTCCACGGCCTGTGGCTGCTGGCCCTGCTCGCCGCGTTGCTCGGCCTGCTGGCCCTGCTCTCGACTCGCCGCTACGGCTTCGTCTGGGAAAGCACCATTCTCGGCGGTGACATATTTATCGCCCTGACCCAGGCCCTCGGCGCCTTGCCGGCGCTGCTCGGCTTCGCCCAGCCGGATGCCGAGCAGATCCGCGCCAGCGGCGCCAGCGCCCTGACCAGCGAGGCGGCCCGACAGGCCTGGGCCGCCTGGCTGCTCGGCGTGCTGCTGGTCTACGGCCTGCTGCCGCGCCTGCTGCTGATGCTGCTGTGCCTGTGGCGCTGGCGCCGCGGCTGCGCACGACTGGAACTGGACACCAGGCTTCCCGATTACGACCTGCTGCGCGAGCGATTAATGCCGGGCAGCGAGCGCCTCGGTGTCTGCGATGCGGCGCCGCCCCCCTTGCCCCACCTGCCGACTGCACCCACCGCCCAGGACAGCCAGGGCGCGCTGCTGGTGGCGATCGAACTGGACGAGCGCCGCCCCTGGCCGCCCGCCCTGCCCAAGGGCATCAGTGATGCCGGCGTGGTCGACAGCCGCGAACAGCGCCAGCGCCTGCTGGAACAACTCAGCCGCTTTCCGCCGGCGCGCCTGCTGGTGGCCTGCGACCCACGCCGCTCGCCGGATCGGGGCAGCCTGGCGCTGCTCGGCGAACTGGCGCGCAGCGCCGCCAGCACGCGCATCTGGCTGCTGCCGGCGCCGCCCGGCGAGGCCCTGGACGACGCGCGCCTGGCCGACTGGCACTGTGCCCTGGAGCAACTGCAACTGCCCCATGGCGCGGGCGCGCCGTTGACCTGGCTGGAGACGGGCCATGACTAGCCCCCTGAAGCTGGCCGTGGTTGGCCACACCAATGTCGGCAAGACCTCGCTGCTGCGCACCCTGACCCGCGATGTCGGCTTCGGCGAAGTGTCGCCACGGGCCAGCACCACCCGCCACGTCGAAGGCGCGCGGCTGTCGGTGGACGGCGAGGCGCTGCTGGAGCTGTACGACACCCCGGGGCTGGAAGACGCCATCGCCCTGCTCGACTACCTGGAACGCCAGGAACGGCCCGGCGAGCGCCTCGACGGCCCGGCCCGCCTGAGCCGCTTCCTCGACGGCAGCGAGGCGCGCCAGCGCTTCGAGCAGGAGGCCAAGGTGCTGCGCCAGCTGCTGGCCTCGGACGCCGGACTCTATGTGATCGACGCCCGCGAACCTGTGCTGGCCAAGTACCGTGACGAACTGGCGGTGCTGAGCCTGAGCGGCCGCCCCCTGTTGCCGGTGCTCAACTTCGTCGCCGGTCGCCAGCACCGCGAAGACGACTGGAACACCGCCCTGTCACGCCTCGGCCTGCATGCGCGGGTTGCCTTCGACAGCGTGGCGCCGCCACTGGATGGCGAGCGGCGCCTGTACCAGAGCCTGGCGCTGCTGCTGGACAAGGCCCAGGCGCCGCTGCAGCGGCTGATCGACGACCACGAGGCGCAGCGGCAGAAGCGCCGCCAGGCCGGCGCCCGGCTGATCGCCGAGCTGCTGCTCGACTGCGCCGCCTGCCGCCGCAGCGTCGCGGCCCAGCCATCAATTGAGCAGGAGGCGATCCAGCAGCTGCGCGCGGCCATCCGCCAGCGCGAGCAGCGCTGTGTCGAGGCCCTGCTGCGCCTGCATGCCTTTGGCCCGGAAGACGCCCAGGCCGGCGATCTGCCGCTGCTCGACGGCCGCTGGGGCGACGACCTGTTCAATCCGGAGACCCTCAAGCAGCTCGGCGTCAAGGTTGGCGGCGGCATGGCCGCGGGGGCGGCCACCGGCGCCGGCATTGACCTGCTGGTGGGCGGCATCACCCTCGGCGCCGCTGCGCTGATCGGCGCCCTGGCCGGCGGCGGCCTGCAGACCGCGCGCAACTACGGCACGCGCCTGCTCGGCAAATTCCGCGGCGAGCATGAACTGACGGTGGACGACGCCGTGCTGCGCCTGCTCGCCCTGCGCCAGGGCCAACTGCTCGACGCCCTGGCCTCCCGCGGCCACGCGGCGACCGCCACGCTGCGCCTGGACGCGCCCAGCGACGCCCAATGGCGCGATGAGCCGCTGCCCGAGCCCCTGCGCAAGGCCCGTGCCCACCCGCAGTGGTCGAGCCTGGCACAGGGCAGCTTTCGCGACGGCGCCGAGCGCCAGGACGCGCTGGAGCAATTGGCCAGCCAGCTGCTGGCGCGCCTGGCCCGGCCTCAGGGCGCGCCCAGGTAGAGTTCCTTCAGCTTGCGCCAGTCGTCGCTGCCGGTGACCCGCAGGATCGCCTGGCTGAGCTGTTCACGGTAGGGGCTGCCGCTGGCCAGGGCGAAGGCATAGGACTGGTTCTCGAAGGTGCCGGGCAGCACCCGCAGGCCGCCCTGGCCGAGCTCACCATTGCGGTACTGCAGGATCGGCAGGTCATACACCACCGCATCCGCCTCGCCCTGCTGCACTGCGGCCATGGCGCCGAGCAGGTTCGGGTAGTCGCTGTGGCGAATGCGCTGGTTCTCCAGGTAGCGGGCGCTGACGGTCTTGTCGATGGTGGCGACATGGGCCCGGCGCAGGTCCTCGGTGCCCTGGATGCCGCCCTGCAGGTTGCCCACGGTCAGGGTGCTGGTCACCGCCGCGGTGAAGGTCGACACCATGATCAGGCCGGCGAACATCCAGACCAGGCCGATCAGGCGCCCGCCCAGGGTGACCGGGGCCTTGTCGCCATAGCCGACCGTGGTCATGGTCACGGCCGCCCACCAGAAACTGGAGCCCAGGCCCTGGGCCGGACTGCCGCCGAACTGCTCCTGGTTGCGCCGCCGCTCGAACAGCCAGACCAGCGCGCCGACCAGCAGCAGCAAGGCCGCCAGCCCTAGCACCAGGCTGAGGAACTGCCAGGACAGCAGCGCCCGCAGCGCATGCCAGCCGCCGCCCTCGCCCTCGCGCGGCACGGCGATGGCCAGGCCGGTCTGGTAGAAGGGGTGGGTGAAGTCGAAGCGCGCCTCGCGCTCGGCGGTCATGGTCAGGGCGCCGACCACCACGTCCAGCTTGTCGGCCTCGAGACTGGGCAGCAGCTCCTTGAACGGCATCGGCTGCAACTCGAAGCGGTAGCCCGCCTGGGTGGCGATGTCCTTCCACAGGTCGATGCTGATGCCGCGCCACTCGCCGCTCTCCTCCCGAATGACGAAAGGCGGCACTTCGCTGATGCCAACGCGCAACAACGGCCCCGACGGTTCGGCAGCCCACCCCGGCAGGGCCAGCAAGAGCAGCAGTACGACGCTCAGAATCCTCGGCATAAACAGGTTCCTCCCCAACACACGAAAGCGGTCAGGGTAACAAATGCGCGGCGGCTTCCCAGCAAAGCATGCCCAGTCCCTGGGCTGAGCGGCCGCCTACCGAGGGCCTCAGGCCGCCTGCGCGGTCATACGGCCACCGGCGCCTTGATATGCGGGTGGGCCTGGTAGCCGATCAGCTCGAAATCCTCGTAGCGGAAGGCGAGCAGGTCCTTCACCGCGGGGTTCAGGCGCATGGTCGGCAACGGCAGCGGCTCGCGGGTCAGCTGCAGGTCGGCCTGCTCCAGATGGTTTGCGTACAGGTGGCAGTCGCCACCGGTCCAGATGAACTCGCCGGGCTGCAGGTCGCAGACCTGGGCGACCATCAGGGTCAGCAGGGCGTAGCTGGCGATGTTGAAGGGCACGCCGAGGAAGATGTCCGCCGAGCGCTGGTACAGCTGACAGCTGAGTCGGCCTTCGGCGACATAGAACTGGAACAGGGCGTGACAGGGCGGCAGGGCCATCTGCTCGACCAGCGCCGGGTTCCAGGCCGAGACGATCAGCCGGCGCGAGTCCGGGTTGCTCTTGAGGGTGGCGATCAGCTGGCTGATCTGGTCGATCGACTCACCGTTCGGCGCCGGCCAGTTGCGCCACTGGTAGCCGTACACCGGGCCCAGGTCGCCGTTCTCGTCGGCCCACTCGTCCCAGATGCTGACGCCGTGGTCCTTCAGGTACTTGATGTTGGTGTCGCCCTGAAGGAACCACAACAGCTCGTGGATGATGGATTTGACGTGGCATTTCTTGGTGGTGACCAGGGGAAAGCCCTCGGCCAGGTCGAAGCGCATCTGCTGGGCGAACAAGCTGTAGGTGCCGGTGCCGGTACGGTCGCTCTTGAAGGTGCCGGTCTCGCGCACCCGGCGCATCAGCTCGAGGTACTGTTTCATCGGGAGGCTCCCTGACGGTGGTAGGCGAAGGCGATCAGGCCGAGGCCGCCTAGGATCATCGGCAGGCTCAGCACCTGGCCCATGGTCAGCCAGCCCCAGGCCAGGTAGCCGAGCTGGGCGTCCGGCACCCGGACGAACTCGACGATGAAGCGGAAGAGGCCGTAGCACAGGGCGAACATGCCCGACACCGCCATGGTCGGTCGCGGCTTGCGCGAGTAGAACCAGAGGATGGCGAACAGCGCCACCCCCTCCAGGGCGAACTGGTACAGCTGCGAGGGATGGCGCGCCAGCTGCTGCGGGTCGGTGGGAAAGACCATGGCCCAGGGCAGGTCGGTGGCCTTGCCCCACAACTCGGCGTTGATGAAGTTGCCGATGCGCCCTGCGCCCAGGCCTATCGGCACCAGGGGGGCGATGAAGTCCATCAGCTGGAAGAAGCCCTTGTCGTTGCGACTGCCGAACCACCAGGTGGCCAGCAGCACCCCGATAAAGCCGCCGTGGAACGACATGCCGCCCTTCCACACCTGGAGGATCAGGCTCGGTTGCTCGAGGTAGGCGGCCAGGTCATAGAACAGCACATAGCCCAGGCGGCCGCCGAGGATCACCCCCATGGCCACCCAGAACACCAGGTCGGAGAGCTTCTCCTTGTTCCAGTTCGGCTCAAACGCGTGCAGGCGGCGCGAAGCCAGCCACCAGGCGCCGCCGATGCCGATCAGGTACATCAACCCGTACCAGTGGATCTTCAGCGGCCCCAGGGCGATGGCCACCGGGTCAATCTGCGGGAAAGGCAGCATGCAACACTCCTCAAATCAGAAAATTCAGGCCCACACCGAACAACAGCAGGGCGAACAGGCGCTTGAGCAACAATGGCGACAAGCGGTGGGCCAGGCGCGCGCCGAGGCGCGCGAAAAACATGCTGGTGCAGGCCACCCCGGCCAGCGCCGGCAAATACACGAACCCCAGACTCCACTCCGGCAGCTGGGGGTTGTCCCAGCCCAGCCAGATGAAGCTCAGGGCGCCGGCTGCGGCGATCGGCAGGCCACAGGCCGCCGAGGTGGCCACCGCCTGCTGCATCGACAGGCTGCGCCAGACCAGGAAGGGCACGCTGAGCGAACCGCCACCAATGCCGAAGATCGCCGAGGCCCAGCCGATCAGCCCGCCGGCGGCGCCCAGACCGAGCCGCCCCGGCACCGCGCTGGAGGCCTTGGGCCTGATATCCAGGGCCATCTGCAGCGAGACCAGGATCGCGAACACGCCGATGATCCTCAGCAGCAACGGCCCCTGAATCGCCGCGGCGGTCAGCGAACCCAGTCCGGCGCCGAAGATGATGCCAAGGGTCATCCAGGCGAATACCGGCCAGCGCACCGCCCCGCGGTGGTGATGCTCGACGACCGAGTTGATCGAGGTGAAGATGATCGTGGCCAGCGAGGTGCCTACCGCCAGGTGGGTCAGCACCAGCGGATCGAACCCCTGGGCGGTGAAGCTCAGCACCAGCACCGGGACGATGATCATCCCGCCACCGACCCCGAACAGGCCCGCCAGCACCCCCGCCGCCGCTCCCAGCAGCAAATACAGCCCCAGCTCCATCGACGCCCCCGATACCAAAGCGGCATGGTACCGGATGCGGGCCTGCGCACTCCACCGCCGACGACCGCGGGCACGTCCCTTCGGTGCCACCCAGACGGCAGCGCACCGATTGCCGTGGGGGCGTTCCGCTACAGCATCCCAATTTGCCGATTGCCCCTTTCCCTCGCAGGTCGCAAACGCCTAAGCTGTCGGGCAAATGTTGGGCGCTTCAACAGCGAACTGTCACAACAAGAAAACACATCTGCTGGAACTGGACTCTGGCCTGCCTGGGCCGTGGTGAGGTCACGGTCGGCCGCCGAGACGCATCTTTGGAGTCCGCCACTCAAGGAGTTTCTATGTGCCTGATCGTATTCGCCTGGCGCCCCTCCCACCCCCTGCCGCTGGTGCTGGCCGCGAACCGCGATGAGTTCTATGACCGCCCGAGCCAGCCACTGGCGGCCTGGGAGGACTTTCCAGGCATCTATGGTGGTCGCGACCTGCAGGCCGGCGGCACCTGGCTCGCGGTGGGCCCCGAGGGGCGCTTCGCCGCGCTGACCAATATCCGCGACCCGCGCCAGCCGCCGTTCGGCCGCTCCCGCGGCGAGCTGCCCGTGCAGTTCCTCAGCGGCGAGCTGGGCCCGGAGGCGTTCCTCGCGGAGCTGGCCGGCCGTGCCGGAGAGTATTCGGCCTTCAATCTGCTGGCCGGCGACGCCCGCCAGCTGTGGCTGCTGAACTCCCGCGAGAACGCCCCCCAGCAACTGTCGGAAGGCATCTATGGCCTGTCCAATGCCGCCCTGAACACCCCTTGGCCCAAGGTGGAAAAGGGCAGGGCGCTGCTCAGCGAGTGCCTGATCACCCCCCAGGCGCCAGCCCTGCTGGACCTGCTGCACGACGCCCAGCAGCCCGCGGATGAGGCGCTGCCCGACACCGGCGTCGGCCTGAACACCGAACGTCTGCTCTCTGGGATATTCATCGCCACCCGCAGCTACGGCACCCTCGCCAGCACGGCGTTGCTGATGCGCGCCGACGGCACCCGGCAGCTGGTCGAGCGACGCTACGGCCCCTTTGGCGAGCCACTGGGCGAAATCGAGCTGGAGGTCTGAGCAGAGCGAAACGCGCTGGCGCCCTCGCCGCAAGGCGAAGCGCCGCGCGACCGATCAGGCCTGGATGTCCGACGCCGGATTGATCATGCGCCCCAGGCCGAGGTTACGCAGCGCCAGCTGCAGGGTGCTGTGGACCAGGTGCGGGTTGTCGATATTCATCACCTGCGCCAGCAGCTCCTGAGCCTTGCCCAGGCTGATCTGGCGCAGCAGCCACTTGACCTTAGGCAGGTTGGTGGCGTTCATCGACAGGCTGTCGAAACCCATGGCCATCAGCAGCACCGCCGCCGCCGGATCGCCGGCCATCTCGCCGCAGATGCTTACCGGCTTGCCCTCGGCGTGGGCGTCGCTGATGACCTTGCGCAGCGCCTGCAACACGGCCGGGTGGAGGAAGTCGTAGAGGTCGGCGACCCGCGGGTTGTTGCGGTCCACCGCCAGCAGGTACTGGGTCAGGTCGTTGGAGCCCACCGAGAGGAAGTCGACCTGGCGCGCCAGTTCGCGGGTCTGGTAGACCGCGGCGGGAATCTCGATCATCACCCCGATCGGCGGCAGCGGCACATCGGTGCCCTCGTCGCGCACCTCGCCCCAGGCGCGGTGGATCAGGTGCAGCGCCTCTTCCAGCTCCTGGGTGCCGGAAATCATCGGTAACAGGATGCGCAGGTTATTCAGGCCCTCGCTGGCCTTGAGCATGGCGCGGGTCTGCACCAGGAAGATTTCCGGGTGGTCGAGGGTGACGCGGATACCGCGCCAGCCGAGGAAGGGGTTCTCTTCCTTGATCGGGAAGTAGGACAGCGCCTTGTCACCGCCGATATCCAGGCTGCGCATGGTCACCGGCAGCGGATGGAAGGCGGCCAGCTGCTCACGGTAGATGATCAACTGCTCCTTCTCGCTGGGAAAGCGCTCGTTCATCATGAACGGCACCTCGGTGCGGTACAGGCCAACGCCCTCGGCGCCACGCTCCTGGGCCCTGGCCACGTCGGCGAGCAGGCCGGTGTTGACCCACAGCGGCATGCGGTGACCATCCAGGGTCTCGCAGGGCAAACCGCGCAGGGCATCGAGGCCCTGGGTCAGCTGGCGTTCCTCTTCGACCACATCCGCGTACTGCTTGCGCAGCAGCTCGCTGGGGTTGGTGAACACCTCGCCGTGGTAGCCGTCGACGATCAGCTGAATGCCGTCGATCTTCGAATAGGGCAGGTCCACCACGCCCATCACCGTGGGAATACCCATGGCGCGGGCGAAGATCGCCACGTGGGAGTTGCCCGAGCCAAGCACCGAGACCAGAGCGGCGAGCTTGCCCTCGGGTACCTCGCCGAGCATGGTCGGCGACAGCTCCTCGCTGACCAGGATGCAGTTGTCCGGGTACTCCAGGGTCTGCTGGCGCGCCTGCTGCAGATAGGCGAGCAGACGGCGACCGAGGTCCTTGACGTCGGAGGCGCGCTCACGCAGGTAGGCGTCGTCCATCAGCTCGAAGCGGTTGACGTGCTCACCGACCACCTGGCGCAGGGCGCCCTGGGCCCACTGGCCGGTGCGGATGACGTTGACCACCTCGTTACCCAGGGCGGCGTCTTCCAGCATCATCAGGTACACGTCGAACAGCGCGCGCTCTTCCGGGCGCAACTGGCTGGCCATCTTCGCCGAAAGGTTGCGCATGTCCGCACGCACCCCTTCCAGGGCGGTATTGAACAGCGCCAGCTCGGCGTCGATGTCGTTGATGGCCTTGTCGGGCACCACTTCCAGGTCGGCCGGCGGCAACACCACCACCGCGGTGCCGACCGCGGCGCCGGGCGAACCGGGCACGCCGATGAACTTGGCTTCCTGGATGCCCTTGCCCTGGCGACCCAGGCCGCGAATCGAGCCGGTCGCCTCGGCATGGGCGATCACCCCGGCGAGCTGCGCGCTCATGGTCACCAGGAAGGCCTCTTCGCCCTCGTCGAACTGGCGGCGCTCCTTTTGCTGGACGACCAGCACGCCCATCACCCGCCGGTGGTGAATGATCGGTGAGCCGAGGAAGGAGGCGAAGCGCTCCTCGCCGGTCTCGGCGAAGTAGCGGTAGCGCGGGTGGGCGGCGGCGTCCTCGAGGTTCAGCGGCTCCTCGCGGGTGCCGACCAGGCCGACCAGACCTTCGCTGGGGGCCATGCTGACCTTGCCGATGGAGCGTTTGTTGAGGCCCTCGGTGGCCATCAGGACGAAACGGTTGGTCTCCGGGTCGAGCAGGTAGACCGAACAGACCTGGCTGCCCATGGCCTCCCTGACGCGCTGTACGATGATGCCCAACGCCGCCTTGAGGTCCTTGGCGGCATTAACTTCCTGGACAATCTTGCGCAGCGTATTGAGCATGGCTCGGCTCTAGTCAGTGTCAGTCCCGAGCCAACAGGCGCGGAGCGAGTTCCTTGAGGGCGCGACGGTATACCTCGCGCTTGAATGTGACCACCTGGCCCAGCGGATACCAATAACTGACCCAGCGCCAGCCATCGAACTCCGGCTTGCCGGTCAGGTCCATACGCACCTTGTTCTCATCCGACTGCAAACGCAGCAGGAACCACTTCTGTTTCTGGCCGATGCACAGCGGCTGGCTGTGGGTACGGACCAGGCGTTGAGGCAGACGATACCTCAACCAGCCACGGGTGCAGGCGAGAATTTTCACGTCCTGCTGCTCCAGGCCGACCTCCTCGTTCAATTCGCGAAACAGCGCTTCTTCCGGCGACTCATGGTCGTTGATCCCGCCTTGCGGGAACTGCCAGGCGTCCTGGTTAATCCGACGCGCCCAGAGCACCTGACCGGCATCATTGGTCAGGATGATGCCGACATTCGGGCGAAAACCATCAGGGTCGATCACGGCGCACAACCTCGTAAACGCATGTTTCGGCATTGTTCCACAAAGCCCGCGGCAGCGGCAACGCGGCCGTCCGGCAAGTAGGAATGGCCTGGAAAAGCCGCTATTCTGGCGCCCCTCGGTTTCTGCGATAAAAAGGTGACCCGCGTGCGCTTGGCCCTCTTCGACCTCGATAACACCCTGCTCGGCGGCGACAGCGACCACGCCTGGGGCGATTACCTGTGCGAGCGCGGCATCCTCGACGGCGTGGCCTACAAGGCGCGCAACGATGCCTTCTACGAGGATTACCTGGCCGGCCGCCTGGATATCCGCGACTACCTGAACTTCAGCCTGGAGATCCTCGGACGCAGCGAAATGGCCCAGCTCGAACAGTGGCACCGCGAGTTCATGCGCGACTGCATCGAACCGATCATCCTGGCCAAGGGCGAGGCCCTGCTGGACGAGCACCGCGCCGCCGGCGACAAGCTGCTGATCATCACCGCCACCAACCGCTTCGTCACCGCGCCGATCGCCGCGCGCCTGGGGGTCGACACCCTGCTGGCCACCGAGTGCGAGATGGCGGGCGGGCGCTACACCGGCCGCACCACCGACGTGCCCTGCTTCAAGGAAGGCAAGGTCACCCGCCTCAATCGCTGGCTCGCGGAAACCGGTCTGAGCCTGGACGACAGCTGCTTCTACAGCGACTCGCTGAACGACCTGCCGCTGCTGGAACAGGTGACCCGGCCGGTGGCGGTCGACCCCGACCCGAAGCTGCGCGCCGAAGCGCAGCAGCGCGGCTGGCCGATCATTTCGCTACGCTGAACGCCCCGCTGCACAGCAAAACGCCGCCTCGATGGGCGGCGTTTTGCATGGCGGCTCGGCGCTCAGGCCGGCTTGGCCCCCATCAGCCCCAGAATCACCAGCAGCAACAGCAGGCTCAGCCCGGCATAGGCGGCGGTAACCCGCAGCAGCCCGCTCGAAGCCGGCGCCTCACCCAGCGCCTGCCAGGCCTTCAGGCGTCCACCCAGCAACAGACCGCAGACCACCAAAAGGCCAAACAGCACGCTGCTGGCCAGCAGCCAGGTCTGCCCCAGCGACCAGCCCGCCCCATCCACCAGCAACCAGCCACTCACCGGCAGACTCAGCGCCAGCAGGCCCAGCACCGGCAGGCTGATCGAGCGGGTGCGCGCGAGCTTGCGCTGCAGCACCGCCGCGTCGCCGCTACGCGCCGCCTTCCAGAGCATCAGCACATGGGCCAGCACGCCGAGCACGAGCAGGACGGCAGGCAGGCTGTGGGCAATTTTCAGCAACTGATAGTGTTCCATTCATGCACCTCGCCGGCGAGCCGGCTCATCCCAGAAACAGCTTGTAGGCCGGATTGTCGCTCTCGTCCCAATAGGGGTAACCGATTTCGTCGAGCGCCGCCGGCACCAGATGACGTTCGGCCGGCGGCACCTGCAGGCCGGCGACCACCCGGCCGTCGGCCGCGCCGTGGTTGCGGTAGTGGAACATGGAGATGTTCCAGCGCCCGCCCAGGCGCTGCAGGAAGTTGAACAGGGCGCCGGGACGCTCGGGAAACTCGAAGCGCAGCACCACCTCGTCGCTGACCCGCGCGGCGTGGCCACCGACCATATGGCGGATATGCAGCTTGGCCAGCTCGTTGTCGGTCAGGTCGACCACCGGGAACCCCTGCTCCGCCAGGCTCGCCACCAGCGCCGCACGCGGGTCGGTCTCCGGGTGGGTCTGCACGCCGACGAAGATGTGCGCTTCCTTGTCGGTGTGATAGCGGTAATTGAACTCGGTGATCTGGCGTTTGCCGATCGCCTCGCAGAAGGCCTTGAAGCTGCCCGGCTGCTCGGGAATGGTCACGGCGATGATCGCCTCGCGCTTCTCGCCCAGCTCGGCGCGCTCGGCGACGTGGCGCAGGCGGTCGAAGTTGACGTTGGCGCCCGAGTCGATGCCCACCAGCACCTGCGCGCTGCAGCCCTCGCGCTCGACATAGCGCTTGATCCCGGCCACCGCCAGGGCGCCGGCCGGCTCGGTGATCGAGCGGGTGTCGTCGTAGATGTCCTTGATCGCCGCGCAGATCTCGTCGGTGCTGACGGTGATCACTTCGTCGACGTGGTCCTTGCAGATGTCGAAGGTGTGCTGGCCGATCTGCGCCACCGCCACGCCGTCGGCGAACAGACCGACGCTCGGCAGCACCACCCGCTCACCCGCGGCCATGGCGGCCTGCAGGCAGTTGGAATCGTCCGGCTCGACGCCGATGATCCTGACCTCGGGGCGCAGGTACTTGACGTAGGCGGCGATGCCGGCGATCAGCCCGCCGCCGCCCACCGGGACGAAGATGGCGTCCAGCTGGCCGGGATGCTGGCGGAGGATCTCCATCGCCACCGTGCCCTGGCCGGCGATGGTGTGCGGGTCATCGTAGGGGTGGATATAGATGTAGCCCTTCTCCTCCACCAGCTTCAGCGAGTAGGCCAGGGCCTCGGGGAAGCTGTCGCCGTGCAGCACCACCTTGCCGCCGCGCGAGCGCACGCCATTGACCTTGATCTCCGGGGTGGTCTTGGGCATCACGATGGTCGCCTTGACCCCCAGCACCTTGGCCGCCAGGGCCAGGCCCTGGGCGTGGTTGCCGGCCGAGGCGGTCACCACCCCACGCGCCTGTTCCTCACTGCTCAACTGGGCCAGCTTGTTGTAGGCGCCGCGAATCTTGAAGGAGAACACCGGCTGCAGGTCTTCGCGCTTGAGCAGAATCTGGTTGCCCAGGCGCTCGGAGAGCTGATTGGCGGCTTGCAGGGGGGTTTCCACCGCGACGTCGTAGACGCGCGAGGTGAGGATCTTCTTGACGTACTGTTCGAGCATGGCGATATCGCAGGCGGTTGCGCTAGGGAACCCCGGAGTCTACCCCAGGCCTGCGCCGAGCGACCATACGAACGGCGGGGTTTTGCCGGCGCATCGGGCTATAATTCGCGCCTTCCGACTTCAATCAGGCGCAAAAACCGCGATGACCCAGGATCAACTGAAACAGGCAGTCGCCCAGGCCGCCGTCGACTTCATCCTCCCCAAGCTCGACGCCAAGAGCGTCGTCGGCGTCGGCACCGGCTCCACCGCCAACTGCTTCATCGATGCCCTGGCCCAGCACCGGATGGAATTCGACGGCGCCGTGGCCAGCTCCGAAGCCACCGCCGCCCGCCTCAAGGGCCATGGCATTCCGGTCTACGAACTGAACGCCGTCAGCGACCTGGAGTTCTATGTCGACGGCGCCGACGAGAGCGACGAGCACCTGAACCTGATCAAGGGCGGCGGCGCCGCCCTGACCCGCGAGAAGATCGTCGCGGCGGTGGCCAAGACCTTCATCTGCATCGCCGACGCCAGCAAGCTGGTGCCGGTGCTCGGCGCCTTCCCGCTGCCGGTGGAAGTGATCCCCATGGCCCGCAGCCATGTGGCCCGCGAACTGGTCAAGCTGGGTGGCGACCCGGTGTACCGCGAAGGCGTGGTCACCGACAACGGCAATCAGATCCTCGACGTGCACAACCTGTCGATCGTCAACCCGAGCGAACTGGAAGCGCAGATCAACAACATCGTCGGCGTGGTCACCAACGGCCTGTTCGCCGCGCGCCCGGCCGACCTGCTATTGCTCGGCACCGCCGAGGGCGTCAAGCGCCTCACCCGTTGAGCCAAGCGGCGCGGCGGACTAGGTTTCCACCCGACGCTTGAACACGTACAGCAGGTTGGGCTCGCCGACTATGTAGATATTGCCGGCCGCGTCCATGGTCACCCCCTCCGCCTGCTCGATACCCTCCAGCAGGCCGTTGCGGCCGCTGGTCAGGCTGATGAAGCTGACCGGCTCGCCGCGCTCGTCCAGCTCCAGCAGCAGACTCGACTCGTCGGAGAGCACCAGGGAGTGGTCGGTACGCGCGTCGTGGGTCAGGGAGGAAATGTCACGCACGAACAGGTTATGCGGCATGGCCTGCAGGGTGCCGGCCGCTCCCTCCTCACCGGGAAACGGCAGGCTGAACAACCCCAGCGGGCCGCGCTCCTTGGCGAGCAGCACACGCTGGCGGCGCGCATCCCAGGCAATGCCCTCGAAACCCTTGTTGCCGGCATCGGCGAAACCCAGGTCGAAGGCCGGGTAATCGCGCGCATCGATGCTCCGGGCATCATCGGCCAGGTGGAAGCTGGTCAGGGTGCGGCGGCGCTCGTCGATGATCGCCAGGCGCCCATCACCCACCAGCTCGACGCCCTCTGGATCGGCAAAGCCCTCGAGACGAATACGCCGCAACACCTCGCCATCGAGCGACAGCTCGACCAGTTGCGGGTGCTTGCCGGTGACGGTGAACAGGGTGTCGCGGCCGGGGTGATAGGTCAGACCGGAAGTCTCGTCACCCTCCAGGCCTGCCAGCGGTTTGCCCCGCAACACCGCCCGGTAGCCCGGCAGCCAGATGCTTGCCTGCTGCTCGACCAGGCTCAGGCCCTGCTCCTTGAACCAGAAATAGGCGCGCTTGTGCCATTGCAGGTAGTCGATCGACAGGGCCGCCAGCGCGACCAGCGCCAGCAGCGCTAAAACACCTGGGCGTGGCAGGCGGGACAGGATTGCAGGCATCGGGGTACTACTCGGAAAGAAGACCCAAGTCAGACTAACGTCCTGTCGTTAAGGTTCGATTACCTCGACGAAAGGCGCCCAACGGGCGCCCGAGGTAGCCGTGCGCCTTATAGCGTGCGGCTGGTGAAACTCGAGTGGCCCACCAATTCCAGCACCAGTTCGTCGCCCTTGTACAGGGGGCCGACACCCACTGGCGTGCCGGTCAGAATGACATCGCCCGGCTGCAGGCTGAAGTGCCCGCAGATATGCTGGATCAGCGGCAGGATGGGGTTAAGCATGTCGCAGCTGTTGCCGTCCTGGCGGACTTCGCCGTTGATGCTCAGGCGGATACCGATGTCCTGCAACGCCTCGATGGCATCGCCCGGGACGAAGGGGGCCAGCACGCAGGCACCGTCGAAGGACTTGGCGATCTCCCAGGGGTAACCCTTTTCCTTGAGCTGGGCCTGCACCTCGCGCAGGGTCAGGTCCAGCGCCGGGGCGAAACCGGAAATGGCGTCGCGCACCTCCTCGGCATCGGGACTGCGCGACAGCGGCTTGCCGATCAGCACGGCGATTTCCGCCTCGTAATGCACCGCGCCGCGCCCCTCGGGAATGCTGAAGCCGTCGTCCAGCGGCACCACGCAGCTGCCCGGCTTGATGAACAGCAGCGGCTCGCTGGGCACCGGATTGTTAAGCTCCTTGGCGTGCTCGGCATAGTTGCGGCCGATGCACACGACCTTGCCCAGGGGAAAATGGATATGGGTGCCATCGACATACTGGTGCTGGTAACTCATCACCGACTCCTGGATCTGTTCTCTGCTCAATCGCCCATGCTGGCCGAGCCAGCACGGGCTGTCGCTGCTACCAAAGGCTTAGGGGTGCCGATCAAAGCGGAAAGATCTTCCCGGGGTTCATGATGCCGGCCGGGTCGAACACCGCCTTGATCGCCTTCATGTAGCCGATTTCCGCCGCGGAGCGGCTGTAGCCCAGGTAATCGCGCTTGGTCATGCCGACGCCGTGCTCGGCGGAGATCGAGCCGTTGTACTTCTGCACCACCTCGAACACCCACTTGTTCACCGTCGCGCACTTGGCGAAGAACTCGTCCTTGCTCAGCGCGTCTGGCTTGAGGATGTTCAGGTGCAGGTTGCCGTCGCCGATATGGCCGTACCAGAGCACCTCGAAGTCCGGGTAGTTGCTGTTGACCAGGCTGTCGATATCGGCGAGGAAGGCCGGCACCTTGGAGACGGTGACCGAGATGTCGTTCTTGTACGGGGTGAAATGCGAGATGGTCTCGGAGATGTACTCGCGCAGCTTCCACAGGTTCTGCAGCTGCTGTTCGCTCTGGCTCATCACCCCGTCCAGCACCCAGCCCTGCTCGACGCAATGCTCGAAGGTGGCCAGGGCGGCCTCGGCCACTTCCTCGGTGGTCGCCTCGAACTCCAGCAACGCATAGAAGGGCGTGCGGGTCTCGAAGGGCGCCGGCACGTCGCCGCGGTCGAGGATCTTGTCCAGGCAGCGGTCGGAGAAGAATTCGAAGGCGGTCAGGTCGAGCTTGCCCTGGAAGGCATGCAGCACCGGCATGATCGAGTCGAAATCCGGAGTGCCGAGGACCATGGCGGTGAGGTTGCGCGGCGCGCGGTCCAGGCGCATGGTGGCCTCGACGACGAACCCGAGGGTGCCTTCGGCGCCGATAAACAGCTGGCGCAGGTCGTAGCCGGTGGCGTTCTTGATCAGGTCCTTGTTCAGCTCGAGCAGCTCGCCGGTGCCGGTGACCACCTTCAGACCGGCCACCCAGTTACGGGTCATGCCGTAGCGAATCACCTTGATGCCGCCGGCATTGGTGCCGATATTGCCGCCGATCTGGCTGGAACCGGCGGACGCGAAGTCCACCGGGTAGTACAGGCCCTTGTCTTCGGCGAAATCCTGCAACTGCTGGGTGATCACCCCCGGCTGGCAGACCGCGGTACGGTCGAACTCGTTGAACTCGAGAATCTGGTTCATGTAGTCGAAAGACACCACCACTTCACCGTTGGCCGCCACCGCGGCGGCGGACAGGCCGGTACGGCCGCCCGAGGGCACCAGGGCGACCCTGTGCTGATTGGCCCAGCGCACGATGGCCTGGACCTGCTCGGTGCTCTTGGGGAAGACGATGGCGCAGGGCGCCGGGGCGAAGTGCTTGGTCCAGTCCTTGCCGTAGGTGGCGAGGGAATCGGCATCGGTGAGCACTTTGCCGGGCTCGACCAGGGTCTTCAGTTCTTCGATCAGGGCAGCTGTGGTCATCAAGTGAACTCTCAAACAATTCATGGTCGCCCTGAGAACCATTCAGGTCGCAACCAAGCATGGAAAAAGGAGATCATGCTAGCATACGCACCCCGTGAATCGCCCCCCCTGGGCCGCTGCGCGGGCGCGATCAGCAACGCTGCTGACGCTTTTCCTGACACTATTTTGTGGGACAACAGGTACTCCGATGAGCAAGACCTCTCTCGACAAGAGCAAGATCAAGTTCCTTCTCCTCGAAGGCGTCCACCAGAATGCCGTGGACACCCTCAAGGCAGCCGGCTACACCAACATCGAGTACCTCAAGGGCGCCCTGTCAGGCGACGAGCTGAAAGAGAAGATCGCCGAAGCCCACTTCATCGGCATCCGCTCGCGCACCCAGCTGACCGCCGAGGTCTTCGACTGCGCCAACAAGCTGGTGGCCGTCGGCTGTTTCTGCATCGGCACCAACCAGGTCGACCTGGACGCCGCCCGCGAGCGCGGTATCGCGGTGTTCAACGCGCCCTACTCCAACACCCGCTCGGTGGCCGAACTGGTGCTGGCGCAAGCCATCCTGCTGCTGCGCGGCATCCCCGAGAAGAACGCCTCCTGCCACCGCGGCGGCTGGATCAAGAGCGCGGCCAACTCCTTCGAGATCCGCGGCAAGAAGCTCGGCATCATCGGCTACGGCTCGATCGGCACCCAGCTCTCGGTGCTGGCCGAAGCCATGGGCATGCAGGTGTACTTCTACGACGTGGTGACCAAGCTGCCCCTGGGCAACGCCACCCAGATCGGCAATCTCTACGAGCTGCTGGGCATGTGCGACATCGTCTCGCTGCATGTGCCGGAGCTGGCCTCCACCCAGTGGATGATCGGCGAGAAGGAAATCCGCGCCATGAAGAAGGGCGGCATCCTGATCAACGCCGCCCGCGGCACCGTGGTCGAGCTGGACAAGCTGGCCGAGGCGATCAAGGACGAACACCTGATCGGCGCCGCCATCGACGTGTTCCCGGTCGAGCCCAAGTCCAACGACGAGGAATTCGAGAGCCCGCTGCGCGGCCTGGACCGGGTGATCCTGACCCCGCACATCGGTGGTTCCACCGCCGAGGCCCAGGCCAACATCGGCCTGGAAGTGGCCGAGAAGCTGGTCAAATACAGCGACAACGGCACCTCGGTATCCTCGGTCAACTTCCCCGAGGTGGCCCTGCCGTCGCACCCGGGCAAGCACCGTCTGCTGCACATCCACGCCAACGTGCCGGGCGTGATGAGCGAGATCAACAAGGTGTTCGCCGACAACGGCATCAACATCTCCGGTCAGTTCCTGCAGACCAACGACAAGGTCGGCTACGTGGTGATCGACGTCGACGCCGAGTACTCCGACCTGGCCCTGGAGAAGCTCCAGCACGTGCACGGCACCATTCGCAGCCGCGTGCTGTTCTAAGCCACGTCGCGTCATGAGGAAGGGAGGCCGATGGCCTCCCTTTTTTCATGCCTGCGAAAGGCCTCAGCGGCGCTCCAGGGCCTGAAGCGCCGCCTCCGCCTCGGCCAGTTGCTCCTCGCTGAACACCTGCACCCCGGCCCGGCGCAGCAACGCCGCGGTGACGCCCTCACCGGCAACCCTGCGCCCGCTGAAGCTACCGTCGTAGTTCTCGCGGTTGCCGCACGACGGGCTGCGCGCCTTGAGCACCGCCAGGCGGATCTGCTGGCGCTCGACCAGGGCCAGCGCCTGCCGTGCTCCGGCGAGGAAGGCGGCGCTGAGGTCGTCGCCGTCCACGCTGAGCACCGGTAGCAGACCGTCGAGCACCTGGGCGCCCTGGCCGCCAGGGATTTCCGCAGGCGGCCGCGGCGTCGGCAAGCCGCCGGCCACCTCGGGACACAGGGCCACCACCCGACCCTCGGCTTGCCAGCGTTCCAGTAGCCCGTAGGGACCGTGGGCGCCCCCGTCGTAGCGCACCGGGTGGCCCAGTAGACAGCGACTGACCAGCACCTTCTGCATAATTCCTCCTCTGCGACGTCACGCCCGCGCGCGACTAAAGCGGCCCGGCGCCCCGCCGACGGAACCAGCCAGTGAGCGACAGGCGCTCGCGGTTTGCCGGCAACACCTCGTGGAGCATCTCGGCCGAGAGAAAGGCCACCAGCGTCCCGGCCTGGGGGGCGATGTCGCGGGTCGAGCCATCCTCCAGGTAAAGCCGCAAGGCGCCGCCGTGCTCAGGCTGCCAATCCTGGTTGAGGTAGAGCACCACCGACACCGCGCGGCGGTCATCATCGCGAAAGCGATCCAGGTGCTTCTGGTAGAAGGCGCCGGGCAGGTACAGGGCGAAGTGACTCTCGTAGTCCTCCAGGCCCAGGAACAGCCCGCGATTGAGCGTCAGGCGCAACTCGTCGAGCAGCGCCAGGTAGTGGTCGCAGGCCACCGACTGGCCGGCATCCAGCCATTCGATGCGATCACCGCGGATACCTTCGCGCACCTCCTGGGCCTTGCCGACCCCGGCGGGGGTCAGGGCACCCCGGGCCGCACGCCTGCGGCACTCATCGGCCAGTTCGAGGGTCAGAGCAATAGGCGCGAACAGCGGCTGCAGCGACCAGCCGTGTTCGGCTAGGTCGTCGACGATGTTCGAAAGCGGCAGGTCAGGGGCGTCGGTAGGCATGCCGGCGATTCTACCGCGTGGCAAGGCGCCGCGCCTCGACAAGCAGCGACTGGCCATTGAAAATAGCCGCCCGCTACACAGGAGTCTGTATGCGCGCCCTTTGCGTTGTCTTGTTGTTGATCTTCAGCCTGCCGAGCCTGGCCGACGGCCACCTCCAGCTGTACCAGGCCGCCGGCTGGCCGCAACAGCGGGCGAACTTCAACGACGCCCTGCGCGCCGCCCAGGAGCGCTACCGGCCCACTTTGCCGCCGGCGGTGTACCAGGCCCTGGTGGAGAACAGCAACCGCCGCTTCGACCCACGGGCAATGGACCAGCGCGCCCAGTACAGCCTGCGCGAGCTGCTGACCGACGCGACGCCAGCACTGCAGTTCTTCCAGTCGCCGCTGGGCCGCAAGATAGTCGCCGCCGAACTGCTGGCCACCAGCCGCGAGCAACTGGCACTGCACGCCAACGGCCTGCCGCGCGGCGAGGCCAGCGCCACCCGGCGCCTGCTGATTCGCCACCTGGCCCAGGCGCTGCCGGCCGAAGAGGCCGGCGCCGAGATCAGCCTGGCGCTGGCCGGGGTCGCCGCCGACAGCCTGAGCCAGATGCTGCCCGGGCTGCTCGGGGGCGGCGCTGCCCAGACCCTGCTCAACTCCCAGCGCCAGCACCTGATCGAGCAGATCGGCGCCGACCTGGACAACACCCTGCTGCACGTCTACCGCGAGCTGTCCGATCCGGAGCTGGAGGAGTTCGTCAGCTTCGCCCAGTCCGCCGACGGCCAGGCTTACTACCGCGCGGCCCTGGCGGCGATCCGCGCCGGCCTGGCGGTGGGCCAGAGCAGCGCCGAGCTGGAGCCCGCGCCCCAGGGGATCTGAGCCTCAGGCCAGGCGCTCGCTGAGGAAATCGAAGTAGCGTTGACGCAACGCCGGCACCTCGTTGGCCAGGTGATGGCGCGCCTCCGCCAGGCGCAGGATCTGCGGCGCGGCGAACTTGTCCTGCAATACCTCGAGGTTGTGCGGCCAGTCCACCGTCAGGTCCGCCTCGCCCTGGACGACCAAGGGGCTTGCGGCGCTGCGCGGCGCCGCCTCGATGCGCGGCACCCAGTCACGCAGCGCGGCGAACCAGGCCGTCGGCAGATTGCGCGGCTGCAGGGGGTCGCGATTCTGCACGAAGTCGATGAACTCGGGGTCGTGGGAGTTCTCGCTGAAGCGCCGGGGTATCGCCTTGACGAACGGACTGAGCAACCGATAGCTGAGCTGCGACCAGGCCCAGGCCCGCGGCCGCACCAGCGGCGCCAGGAGGATGCTCTGGCCGACTTCCGGCCGTGGCGCGCCATTGAGCAAGTAGTCCAGCAGGATCGCGCCACCGGTGCTCTGGCCGAACAGGTGCCAGGGCTGCGGCAGCGCCAGCAGCGCCGCCTCGTCGAGCAACGCGGTCAGCACCTGCTGATATTCGGCGAAGTCGTCGATGCTGGCCCGGGCCCCACTGGACAGGCCGTGCCCGGGCAGGTCGCAGGCCAGCACCGCGAAGTTCATGCGCAGCGCCCAGTCGATCACATGGCGGTACAGCCCCATATGGTCGTAGTAACCATGCACCAGCAGCAGGGTCGCCCGCGGCTCGGGGGGTGCCCAGAGGTGCGCGGCGATCTGGTAGCCGGCCACCTGAAAGCCGCCCAGGCGGCAATCCAGGCGGGCGTGCTGCTGCGCCAGGTCGAGACCATAGAAGGCCCGGTATGCCTGCACCGCCGGCAGCTCCAGCGTCGCCGCGGCCAAGGGTCGCAGCAGAGGACGCAGGTGCTCGGGATTGAAACGCTCTGGCATAAGGCTTTCCATAGGCGGGGAGGACGTCGCGCTGGGCGCCATTGTGCCGCAGCCGCGCGCAGATGTTCAGTCGCAACGTGCAACGTGGCAAGCTAGGCGCCCTTTCCGCGACCGCCATGCCATGCCCCGCCGCAAGACCCTGCTCGCCGCCCTGTTGACGCTGCTGCTGATCGCCGCCCTTGTCCTCGCCGTCCGCTGGTTCGAGGGCCGCTACCTGCGCCCCTTCGACGAGCGCGCCGCGCTGTTCTCCGGCGCCGAGCTGCGCCTGCCCGAGGACCTGGCCGGCCCGGGGCCCATTCGCCTGGTGCACTTCTGGGACCCCGCCTGCCCCTGCAACGTCGGCAACCAGCAACACCTGAGCGAGCTGATGGAGGCGTTCGGGCCTCGCGGCGTGGCCTTCTACGCCGTGCAGAAGCCCGGCAGCCAGGGCCGCCTGCCAGCCAACCTGGGCGACCTGCAGGCGCTGCCGACCCTGCCCGGCGCCGAGCGGATACCGGCGAGCCCGGCGGTGGCCATCTGGGACAAGAACGGCCGACTGGCCTACTTCGGCCCCTACAGCGAAGGCCTGACCTGCAATGCCAGCAACAGCTTCATCGAGCCGATCCTCGAGGCCCTGGCGGCCGGGCGGGCGGTCGATGCCAGCAACACCCTGGCGGTGGGCTGCTTCTGCGAGTGGTCCGAAACCGCGGCGCCCTGATCGTAGCGAAGCAGCTGCGACCCTGTCCCGGGGTTCGCTCTAAAGAAAAAGGGGCCACCGAAGTGACCCCTATTCATTTCACCCGCACGCCTGACCGATCAGGCCACCGCCGCCTGCTGCGACGAATCGCGGCGGCTGCCGGGCCTCTGGCTGGCGCCGGTGGTTTCGTCCATGGCCTGCTGGATGGCCTTCTTGCGCCGCTCCTCGGCACGCCGGGCGAAGTACCAGACCAGGAAGGTCACCAGCGACACGGCCAGCAGGATCAGGCTGGCGATGGCGTTGATCTCCGGCTTCACACCCAGGCGCACGGCGGAGAAGATCTCCATCGGCAGGGTGGTGGAACCGGGGCCGGAGACGAAGCTGGCCAGCACCAGGTCGTCCAGCGACAGGGCGAAGGACATCATGCCGCCGGCCGCCAGGGACGGCGCGATCATCGGGATGGTGATCAGGAAGAACACCTTCCACGGCCGCGCGCCCAGGTCCATCGCTGCTTCCTCGATGGACAGGTCCAGCTCGCGCAGGCGCGAGGACACCACCACCGACACATAGGCGGTGCAGAAGGTGGTGTGGGCGATCCAGATGGTCAGCAGGCCGCGCTCGGCCGGCCAGCCGATCAGCTGGGCCATGGCCACGAACAGCAGCAGCAGCGACAGACCGGTGATCACCTCGGGCATCACCAGCGGCGCGGTGACCAGGCCACCGAACATGGTGCGCCCCTTGAAGCGGGTCACCCGGGTCAGCACGAAGGCCGCCAGGGTGCCCAGCGCCACCGCGGCGATCGCCGTGTAGCAGGCGATCTCCAGGGAACGCCCCACGGCGTTCATCAGCTGGGTGTTGTCGAGCAGGCCGACATACCACTTCACCGACCAGCCGCCCCACACCGTGACCAGGCGCGAGGCGTTGAACGAGTAGATCACCAGGATCAGCATCGGCAGGTAGATGAACAGCAGCCCGCCCCACAGCATGAGGGTGGAGAAACTCAGGCGCTTCATACGCGACCCTCCATTTCCTTGGCTCGGCCCTGACGGGAGAGCCGGTTGAACAGGCTGCTTGGCGCAATGCGAGGGATCGTCATGCTCTGCCCTCCATTTCCTTGGCTTGGTTACGGTTGAACAGGATGATCGGAATGATCAGCACCGCCAGCATCACCACCGCCAGGGAGGCTGCCACCGGCCAGTCGCGGTTGTTGAAGAACTCCTGCCACAGCACCTTGCCGATCATCAGGGTCTCCGGTCCGCCGAGCAGCTCGGGGATGACGAACTCACCGACCGAGGGGATGAACACCAGCATGCAGCCGGCGATGATGCCGTTCTTCGACAGCGGCACGGTGATCTTCCAGAAGCTGTTGAAGTTGCTCGAACCGAGGTCGGCCGCCGCCTCCAGCAGGCTCTGGTCGTGCTTCACCAGGTTGGCGTAGAGCGGCAGGATCATGAACGGCAGGTAGGAGTAGACGATACCGATGTACACCGCGACGTTGGTGTTGAGGATGCGCACCGGCGAGTCGATCACCCCCAGGGTCAGCAGGAAGCTGTTGAGCAGACCGTTGCTGCTGAGGATGCCCATCCAGGCATAGACGCGGATCAGGATCGCCGTCCAGGTCGGCATCATGATCAGCAGCAGGAAAACCGTCTGCATCTCCTTGGGCGCCCGGGCAATGGCGTAGGCCATCGGATAGCCGATCAGCAGGCACAGCAGGGTGCTGAAGAAGGCGATCTGCAGCGAACCGAGGTAGGCCGACAGGTACAGGTCGTCCTCGCTGAGGAAGATGTAGTTGCCCAGGTTGAGCACCAGCGACAGCTGGCCGTCGGCCCAGGTGTAGATCTCCGTGTACGGCGGGATGGCCAGGTCGGCTTCGGCAAAGCTGATCTTCAGCACGATGATGAAGGGCAGCAGGAAGAACAGGAACAGCCAGACGAAGGGCACGCCGATGACGAAGTGCCGGCCCTTGGGCAGCCGGCGACCGATGCTTCGGGAAATGTTCATGAGCGCAACACCACCCCGCTGTCGTCCTCCCACCAGACGAAGACCTCGTCGTCCCAGGTCGGCCGCGCGTTACGGCGCTCGGCGTTGGCGACGAAGGACTGGACGATCTTGCCGCTGGGCAGCTTGACGTGGAACACCGAGTGACCGCCCAGGTAGGCGATGTCGTGCACGCTGCCGTGGGACCAGTTGTACTCGCCCTCGGGTCGCTCGGTGGTGACCAGCAGCTTCTCCGGACGAATGGCGTAGGTGATGCTCTTGTCCTGCACCGAGGTGCTGACCCCGTGGCCGACGAAGATGTTGCGATCCAGGTCCGGGCTGTCGATCAGCGCGTGCCCCTCCATGTCCTCGACCACCTGGCCGTCGAACAGGTTGACGTTGCCGATGAACTCGCAGACCTGGCGGCTGATCGGCGTCTCGTAGACATCCACCGGGCTGCCGACCTGCTCGATGCAGCCCAGGTGCATGATGGCGATGCGCTGGGCCATGGTCATGGCTTCTTCCTGGTCATGGGTGACCATCACGCAGGTCACGCCGACCCGCTCGATGATCTCCACCAGCTCCAGCTGCATCTGCGAACGCAGCTTCTTGTCGAGGGCGCCCATCGGCTCGTCGAGCAACAGCACCTTGGGGCTCTTGGCCAGGGAACGGGCCAGGGCCACGCGCTGGCGCTGGCCACCGGACAGCTGGTGCGGCTTGCGCCTGGCGTACTGGGTCATCTGCACCAGCTTGAGCATCTCGTCGACGCGGGCCTCGATCTCGGCCCTGCCCATGCGGTCCTGCTTGAGACCGAAGGCGATGTTGTCGGCCACGCTCATGTGCGGAAACAGGGCGTAGGACTGGAACATCATGTTGATCGGCCGCTCGTAGGGCGGCATGTCGGTGATGTCCTGGCCGTCGAGGAAGATGCGCCCGTCGCTGGGCCGCTCGAAGCCGGCGAGCATGCGCAGCAGGGTGGACTTGCCCGAGCCGGAGCCGCCGAGCAGGGCGAAGATCTCGCCCTTGTTGATGGTCAGCGAGACGTCGTCGACGGCGACCGTCTCGTCGAACTTCTTGGTCACCCGATCGATCTTGACCAGCACCTCTTTGGGCTGCTGATCGCCCTCGAGGATCTTCTTGTAGGCACTAGAAGCGACTGCCATTACCAAAACTCCCGGAAAGAAGCGTCCAACCCCTGCGGCCGGACGTTTGAAATTATTGGCCCGATTTGACCTTGGTCCAGCTACGGGTCATCAGCCTTTGCACCTTGGTCGGCAACTCCGCCGAGATAAACAACCTGTCCAAAACCGCTTGCGGCGGGTACACCCGCTCGTCGTCGCGCACCGCCGGATCCATCAGCTCAGCGGCCTTGGGATTGGGGTTGGCGTAGCCGACGTAGTCGCTGACCCCGGCGATCACCGCCGGCTCCAGCAGGAAATTGATGAAGGCATGGGCCTCCCGCACATTGCTCGCATCGGCAGGGATGGCCAGCATGTCGAACCACAGGTTGGCTCCCTCCTTGGGGATCGCGTAGCGGATCTGCACGCCCTTGCCCGCCTCTTCGGCGCGCGCGGCGGCCTGCAGCATGTCGCCGGAGAAACCGGCGGCCACGCAGATGTTGCCGTTGGCCAGGTCGCCGATGTACTTGGAGGAGTGGAAATAGGTGATGTAGGGGCGCACTTCCAGCAGCTTGGCCTCGGCCTTGGCATAGTCGTCGCGGTTGGTGCTGTTGGGGTCGAGGCCCAGGTAGTTGAGCACCGCCGGAATCATCTCGTCGGCCGAGTCGAGAAAGCTCACCCCGCACTTGGCGAGCTTCTGCATGTTCTGCGGCTCGAACAGCACCGCCCAGGAGTCGATGCGCTCGACGCCGAGCGCCGCCTTGACCTTCTCGACGTTGTAGCCGATGCCGTTGGTGCCCCAGAGATAAGGCACAGAGTACTGGTTGCCCGGATCGTTGTGCTGCAGCTGCTTGAGCAGCGCTGGATCGAGGTTGTCCCAGTTGGGCAGCTGACTGCGGTCGAGCTTCTGGAAGGCGCCGGCCTTGATCTGCTTGCCGAGAAAGTGGTTGGACGGTACCACCAGGTCGTAACCGGAGCGACCGGCCAGCAGCTTGCCTTCGAGGGTTTCGTTGGAGTCGAAGACGTCGTAGACCGGTTTGATCCCGCTGGCCTTCTCGAAGTCGGCGAGGGTGGTTTCGCCGATGTAGTCGCTCCAGTTGTAGATATGCACCGTTCCGGCGGCCTGGGCCAGGGGCGTCAGCCCGAGGATCAGGGCGCCGGCGGCGAGGGTCTTGCCGAAGGAAATTCGCATGCGTGTGTCCTCTTTCTTCATCGGCCGGCCCGCAAAAGGGCCGGCACTCTATCGGAAAAATTCGCGGCTGTTGAGCGGCCTAGCACCAGGCAACGCTGAAGCGCCGGCGGAGCCAGGCGATAGACAGTTCGACGCGCGAACACGCACCGACGATCAGCCCGGCCGGAACTCCGACCAGAAGCGTGGAAATACGCATACAAGCTCCCTTCTTATTGTTCGTGCCACCGGCGGGCTGCCCCGCCGGTAGCCGGTTGGCTTGGTGTGACTTAACGGCCCGACTTGACCTTGGTCCAGCTGCGGGTCATGGCGCGCTGCACCTTCGGGCTCAGTTCGGTGAAGGTGTAGAGCTTCTTCGAGGCTTCCTCGGTCGGGTAGATGCCCGGGTTGTTGCGGATCTCCTCGGAGACCAGCGCCGTGGCGGCGGCGTTGCCGTTCGGGTAGGCCACGTAGTCGGAGATCGGCGCGATCACTTCCGGGGTGAGGATGTAGTTGAGGAAGGTATAGGCCTGCTCGGTGTTCTTGGCGTCGGCCGGGATGGCCATCATGTCGAAGAAGGTGGCGGCGCCTTCCTTGGGGATGGCGTAGGCGACCGGCACGTCGTTCTTCGCCTCCTCGGCGCGGGCCTGGGCCTGGAACACGTCGCCGGACCAGCCGACGGCCACGCAGATGTTGCCGTTGGCCAGGTCGGAGATGTACTTGGAGGAGTGGAAGTAGGTGATGTAAGGACGCACCTTCAGCAGCAACTCTTCAGCGGCCTTGACGTCGGCCGGGCTCTTGGCGATCGGGTCCTTGCCCAGGTAGTGCAGCGCCGCGGCGTAGATCTCTTCCGGCGCATCGAGCATGGCGACGCCGCAGGACTGCAGCTTCTCCATGTTCTCCGGGTTGAACACCGTGCCCCAGGAATCGAGCTTGTCCACGCCCAGCGCAGCCTTGACCTTGGCCGGGTTGTAGCCGATGCCGGTAGTGCCCCACAGGTAGGGGAAGGCGTACTGGTTGCCCGGGTCGGCGGCTTCCAGGGCTTTCATCAGGTCGCCATTGAGGTTCTTCCAGTTCGGCAGCTTGGACCTGTCCAGCGGCTGGAACACGCCGGCCTTGATCTGCTTGGCGAGGAACTGGTTGGACGGCACCACCACGTCGTAGCCCGAACCGCCGGAAAGCAGCTTGGCTTCCAGGGTCTCGTTGCTGTCGAAAACGTCGTAGACCACCTTGATGCCGGTTTCCTTCTCGAAGTTGGCCAGCGTGTCTTCGGCGATGTAGTCCGACCAGTTGTAGACGTGCAGCACTTTGTCCTCGGCCTGGGCGGCACCGGCTACGGCGCCCGCCAGGGACAGGGCGAGAAGGGTTTTGCCGAATCTTTTCATGCGTACAGCTCCTGTTGTCGTAGAAGTATTCCGGAAGGTGGCGCAGCCTCACTGCACCACCTCCCGGTGAGCCTGGCCAACGCACGGATGCAGTCTGGCAAGGTCCTGGCACTTTTTACAACTTTCAGGCCTAAGGCTCCGAAAGCGCTGACAGCGTCCTGCTCAGTTCAGTACCGCCTTGGCCGTCAAATCGAGGCACAGACGGGCCTTCTCCACCAACTCGTCGATCTCCGCCTTGCTGATCACCAGGGGCGGCGAAATGATCATGGTGTCGCCGACGGCGCGCATGATCAGCCCGTTGTTGAAGCAATGGCCGCGGCAGATCATGCCCACGCCCACCTCGCCCGGGAAGCGCGCGCGGGTCGCCTTGTCCTGCACCAGTTCGATGGCCCCCAGCAGGCCGACGCCGCGTACTTCGCCCACCAGCGGGTGGTCGGCCAGCTCACGCAGGCGTTTCTGCAAATAGGGTGCCGTCTCCTCCTTGACCCGCTCGACGATCTTCTCCTCGCGCAGGATGCGGATATTCTCCAGGGCCACCGCGGCGCCCACCGGATGCCCGGAGTAGGTGAAGCCGTGGTTGAAGTCGCCGCCCTGGTTGAGCACCTCGACGATCTCGTCGCGCACGATCAGCCCGCCCATGGGCACATAGCCGGAGGTCAGGCCCTTGGCGATGGTCATCATGTCCGGGGCGTTGCCGTAGTAGTCGCTGCCGAACCATTCGCCGGTGCGACCGAAACCGCAGATGACCTCGTCGGCGACGAACAGAATGTCGTACTTGGCGAGGATCTCGCGAATCTTCGGCCAGTAGCTGTCCGGCGGCACGATCACCCCACCGGCGCCCTGGATCGGCTCGGCAATGAAGGCGCCGACGTTGTCCTCGCCGACCTCCAGGATTTTCTGCTCCAGCTGCTCGGCGGCCCAGATACCGAATTCGTCAGGGCTCATGTCGCCGCCCTCGCCGAACCAGTATGGCTGGGGGATGTGCTCGATGCCCGGGATCGGCAGGTCGCCCTGCTCGTGCATGAACTTCATGCCGCCCAGGCTGGCGCCGGCGACGGTGGAACCGTGGTAGCCGTTGATGCGGCCGATGATGACCTTCTTGCTCGGCTTGCCCTTGACCGCCCAGTAATGGCGGACCATGCGCAGCATGGTGTCGTTGCCCTCGGAGCCGGAACCGGTGAAGAACACATGGTTCATGCCTGCGGGGGCGATCTCGGCGATGGCCTTGGCCAGCTCCAGCACCGGCGGGTGGGCCGTCATGAAGAAGGTGTTGTAGAACGGCAGCTCGCGCATTTGCGCAGCCGCCGCCTGGACCAGCTCCTCGCGCCCGTATCCAACCGCCACGCACCACAGGCCGGCCATGCCGTCGAGGATCTTGTTGCCCTCGCTGTCCCACAGGTACACGCCCGCGGCCCTGGTGATGATGCGCGGGCCGACCTCCGCCAGCTGCTTGAAGTCGCTGAAGGGGGCCAGGTGATGATCGCGGCTCATGGCCTGCCATTCACGGGTTTTCGGGTTGTTGACGGGATTGCTCATAGCTACCTCAAATTGCATGCATTGATTGGGGGCCGGCCGAAGCCGGCCCCCGCTCACTCAGACCGACAGCAGCAGGAACTCGCGCTCCCAGGAGCTGATCACCCGCTTGAAGTTCTCGTGCTCGGCGCGCTTGACCGCGACGTAGCCGCTGATGAACTTGTCGCCCAGGTACTCCTTCACGGTCTCGCAGACCTCCATGCGCTCCAGCGCCGCCTCCAGGGTCAACGGCAGGCGCAGGTTGCGCCGCTCGTAGCCCCGCCCCACCACCGGCGCGCTTGGCTCGATGCGCTCGACCATGCCGATGTAGCCGCACAGCAAACTGGCGGCCAGGGCCAGATAGGGATTGGCGTCGGCGCCGGCCAGGCGGTTTTCCACCCGGCGGTTCTGCGGGCTGGAGTCCGGCACGCGCAGGCCGACGGTGCGATTCTCCTCGCCCCACTCGACGTTCACCGGCGCCGAGGTGTCCGGCAGGAAGCGGCGGAACGAGTTGACGTTCGGCGCGAACAGCGGCAGCACCTCGGGGATGAACTTCTGCAGGCCGCCGATGTGATGGAGGAACAGTTCACTCATCGAGCCGTCGTCGTTGGAGAAGATGTTCCGCCCGGTCTCCAGGTCGACGATGCTCTGGTGCAGGTGCATGGCGCTGCCGGGCTCATCGGTGATCGGCTTGGCCATAAAGGTCGCCGCCACGTCGTGCTTGAGCGCCGCCTCGCGCATGGTGCGCTTGAACACCAGGATCTGGTCGGCCAGCTGCAGGGCGTCGCCGTGACGGAAGTTGATCTCCATCTGCGCCGGGCCTTCCTCATGGATCAGGGTGTCCAGGTCCAGGCCCTGCAGCTCGCACCAGTCGTACATGTCTTCGAACAGCGGATCGAATTCGTTGGCGGCGTCAATGGAGAACGACTGGCGCCCGGTTTCCGGGCGGCCCGAGCGGCCCAGCGGTGCCTGCAGCGGGAAGTCCGGGTCTTCGCAGCGCTTGGTCAGGTAGAACTCCATCTCCGGCGCGACAATCGGCTTCCAGCCCCGGTCGGCGTAGAGTTTCAGGACCTTCTTCAGCAGGTTGCGCGGCGACAGCTCGATCGGGTTGCCCTGCTTGTCGTAGGTGTCGTGGATCACCTGGGCGGTCGGCTCGATGGCCCAGGGCACCAGGAATACCGCGTTCTCGTCCGGCCGGCAGACCATGTCGATGTCGGCCGGATCGAGCAACTCGTAGTAGACGTCGTCCTCGACATAGTCGCCGGTGACAGTCTGCAGCAACACGCTCTCGGGCAAGCGCATGCCCTTCTCGTCGAGAAACTTGTTGGTCGGCGAGATCTTGCCGCGGGCAATCCCGGTAAGATCGCTGACCAGGCATTCGACTTCGGTGATTTTGCGTTCTTTCAGCCAGCTCGAAAGCTGGTCCAATTTGGTGCTCATAGAGACCTCAGGGTTGAAAAGAGCCGATTCCTTTATAGCCGGCTCAGCGTTGCCCCGCCCTCTTCCTGCAAGCCTCACCAAAGGCCTGGAAGATGGCGAGATAATTCGGGTTGGATCCTACCTGCCACTCGGGGTGCCATTGCACCCCGAGGGCGAAGCTCGGCGCACCTTCGACGGAGAAGGCTTCGACCAACCCGTCGGGCGCCAGTGCCTCTACGCGAAGGCCGGGCGCCAGACGTTCAACGCCCTGGCCATGAATGGAGTTGACCTGGATCTCGCGCGGCAAGCCGAGGCCGGCGAGCACGCCGCCCGGCTGCACCTGCAGCGCATGGCTTGGCGCATACTGCACCTCGAGCGGCTGCTCCTGCGGCTCGCGGTGGTCCAGCATGCCGGCGACCTCATGCACCTTCTGGTGCAGGCTGCCGCCAAAGGCCACGTTCATTTCCTGGAAGCCGCGGCAGATGCCCAGCAGCGGAATACCGGCATCGATGGCCCGGCGGATCAGCGGCAACGTGGTCTGATCCCGGGCCGGATCGTGCTGAGTGCCGACACTGCTCGGCGGGCCACTATAATGATGGGGCTCGACATTCGACGGCGAGCCGGTGAACAGCAGACCGTGCAGATTATCGAGCAGGGTCGGCTGGTCGATCAGCTCGCCCAGCGCCGGAATGATCAGTGGCAGACCACCGGCTCCGACAACCACGGCGCGAACATATTTATCGCCGGTTATATGGTAGGGATGCGGACCGATCTGCTTGGTACAGGCGGTTACGCCGATCAACGGCAGGCGCGACATAGAACACCCGTCTTATTGCTGTTATGGGTTTGAGCGGAGCTTAGCCTTGTTCATTTTTTTACACAATAGTCATGTAAAAAATTGAACACACCTGGCTGAGCACCACGCCTGCGCTGGCCGCGCCCCGGCTCAGGCTGCCCTGAAACGCCCTGAAAATGGCCACAGAGCCCTTTTGCGGGGCACGTTGCGCCTCTCTTGACAGAGAATGGTGTTTAGGATTGACTCACGGTCGTGCAGTCGCATGATTGATATTTTTAACAAAAAAGGTGTTGCATCATGTCGGTACCCCCGCGTGCCGTTCAGCTTAATGAAGCGAACGCGTTCCTTAAGGAACATCCTGAGGTCCAGTTCGTCGACCTTCTCATTGCAGATATGAATGGCGTGGTGCGCGGCAAGCGCATCGAACGTGCCAGCCTCCACAAGGTGTACGAGAAAGGCATCAACCTGCCGGCCTCCCTGTTCGCCCTGGATATCAACGGCTCCACGGTGGAAAGCACCGGCCTGGGCCTGGATATCGGCGACGCCGACCGTATCTGTTTCCCCATCCCCAATACCCTGTGCAACGAGCCTTGGCAGAAGCGACCCACCGCGCAACTGCTGATGACCATGCACGAGCTGGACGGCGCCCCCTTCTTCGCCGACCCGCGGGAGGTATTGCGCCAGGTGGTGCAGAAGTTCGACGAACTAGGCCTGACCATCTGCGCCGCCTTCGAACTGGAGTTCTACCTGATCGATCAGGAGAACGTGAACGGCCGTCCGCAGCCGCCACGCTCGCCGATCTCCGGCAAGCGCCCGCATTCCACCCAGGTCTACCTGATCGACGACCTCGACGAATACGTCGACTGTCTGCAGGACATGCTCGAAGCAGCCAAGGAGCAGGCCCTGCCGGCAGACGCCATCGTCAAGGAAAGCGCCCCGGCGCAGTTCGAGGTCAACCTGCATCACACCAACGATGCACTCAAGGCCTGCGACTATGCGCTGCTGCTCAAGCGCCTGATCAAGAACATCGCCTACGACCACGAGATGGACTCGACCTTCATGGCCAAGCCCTACCCGGGCCAGGCCGGCAACGGTCTGCACGTGCACATCTCGCTCCTCGACAAGAAGACCGGCCAGAACATCTTCACCTCCGAGGACCCGCTGCAGAGCGACGTGCTGCGTCACGCCATCGGCGGCATCCTCGACACCATGCCGGCGTCGATGGCCTTCCTCTGCCCGAACGTCAACTCCTACCGCCGCTTCGGCGCGCAGTTCTACGTGCCGAACGCGCCGAGCTGGGGCCTGGACAACCGCACCGTGGCGGTGCGCGTGCCGACCGGCAGCGCCGATGCGGTGCGCATCGAACACCGGGTCGCCGGTGCCGATGCCAACCCCTACCTGATGATGGCGGCGATCCTCTCCGGCATTCACCACGGCATGACCAACAAGATCGAGCCGGGCGAGCCGATCGAGGGCAACTCCTACGAGCAGCTGGAACAGAGCCTGCCGAACAACCTGCGCGATGCGTTGCGCGAGCTGGACGACAGCGAAGTGCTCAACCAGTACATCAGCCCCGACTACATCGACATCTTCGTCGCCTGCAAGGAAGCCGAGCTGGAGGAGTTCGAGACCACCATCTCCGACCTCGAGTACAACTGGTACCTGCACACCGTGTAAGCAACACCCCCGACGCCGGCCTTGAGCCGGCGTCGCTCTATTCAGCCAAGCCTGGCCGTACGCGCGCAACACCGGCAGCGCGCACCAGACTTGCGCCTGCAGCACTCGACGGCCGCGCCGGATGGCGCGCTCCACCATGCCGACAGGGAGACTCCCATGCCCCGCTTGCTCGCTTCGCTGCTGCTCAGCCTGACACCCCTGCTGGCCTGCGCCGAGGACGTCATCCGCGTCTACAACTGGAACGACTACATCGCCCCCCAGGTGCTGGAACGGTTCAGCGCCGACACCGGCATCCGCGTCGAGTACCGCACCTTCAGCACCGCCGAGGAGATGCACGCGGCCCTCGCTGGCAACGAAGCCATTGACGTCCTGGTGCCGACCCACAGCGACCTGCCCCAGCTGATCGCCCAGAACCTGCTGCAACCTTTGGACTTTCAGCGCCTGCCCAACCGCACGCACCTGGACAAGGAACTGCTGAGCAAGCTGGCGGCGGTCGATCCCGGCAACCGCCATGCGCTGCCCTACCTATGGGGCGCGGTCGGCCTGGCGATCAACACGCCGCAGGCCGAGGCGGCGTTCGGCGGCCCCCTGCCGGACAGCTGGAGCCTGCTGTTCGATGCCGAACAGAGCGCGCGCCTGGCAACCTGCGGCATCAGCGTGCTGGATGCACCGGACGAGACCCTGTCGCTGCTGCTCAATTACCAGGGCCGCAACCTGGCCCGCAGCGCACCGAGCCGCATCGAGCGCGCCGCCAGCGTGCTCGATGGCCTGCGCCCCAACCTGCGCTACGTCGACAGCGAACGCTACATCGACGACCTCAACCAGGGCCACCTGTGCGTCGCCATGGCCTGGGTGGGCGACGCCCTCGCCGCCGCCGATGCCGGCCAGCCGGTGCGCTTCCTGGTGCCCGACGAAGGCTCGGTGCTGTTTATCGACAACCTGGCGATCCCGCGCAGCGCCCTCCGCCCCGATCTGGCGCACCGCTTCATCGATTACCTGATGCGTCCCGAGGTCGCCGCGCTGATCACCGAAGAGGTCCTCTACCCCAACGGCAACGCCGACGCGCAGGCGTTCCTCGACGAAAGCCTGCGCAACCACCCCGGCCTGTACCCGGACCGGGACACCAAACGTCGCCTGTATGCCCTGGAAACCATGCCGCAGAAGCACGGTGTGGTCCGCGACCGGGTCTGGGCCCAGTTCCGCGGCGGCGACTGACTCGCCGGCCGGGCGCAAGTCCCGGTTGGCTTGCGTCCGGGACGACGGCTGACGTCCAATAGGCCATCCCCTGCCGAGATGACCGTCATGCCGCGCCCCAGCACCGCCCGCAAACCCCGCGCCAGCAGCCAGGCCCGCATCGCCGTGATCCTCACCGCGGCCCGCGAACTGCTCGCCGAGCAGGGCGTGGCCAGCCTGTCGATCTACAGCGTGGCCGAGCGCGCGGCGATTCCGCCGTCCTCGGTGTACCACTTCTTCGCCAGCGTGCCGTCGTTGCTCGAAGCCCTGACCGCGGACATTCACGCCGCCTTCCGCGCCAGCCTGCAACAGCCGGTGGCGCACGCCGAGCTGCGCGACTGGCGCGACCTCTCGCGCACCGTCGAACTGCGCATGCTGGCGATCTATGCCAACGACGCCGCCGCCCGCCAGCTGATCCTCGCCCAGCACGGCCTGGCCGAGGTGACCCAGGCCGACCGCCAGCACGACATCGAACTGGGCCAGCTGATGCAGGCACTGTTCGCCCGGCACTTCCGCCTGCCGCCATTGCCGACGGATATCGATGTCTTCGCCCTGGCCATGGAGCTGGGCGATCGCGTCTATGCCCGCTCGGTGCAGCTGCACGGCCACATCAGCCCGCGCCTGGCCGAGGAAGGCATGCGCGTGTTCGACGCCTACCTGGGCCTGTACCTGCCGCCCTGCCTGCCGAAACGGGACGCGCCGCTGTCGCCCGAGTGACGGCCGCCCTGCCCGACCCGGTTTCCAGCCACAGCGGTGCCCGCCTCTCGACGCATAAAGACAGATAACTATCGGCATTTTCGTCGATAAATATCTCCATTAAGATAAAAAAAGCTTCTAAAGCCGATTTTTATCGACTATAAAGTCGACAGCCGCTCGGCCGCCATCGACCCGCCGAGGGGCCTCCGCATTCGTTTGTTCGCCGCTTATCGTTTTGAAGAGGTGTTCCATGTCCCGCATCGTCACCGTCGCCGCCACCCAGATGGCCTGTTCCTGGGATCGCGCCGCCAATATCGCCAACGCCGAGAAGCTGGTGCGCCAGGCCGCCGCCCAGGGCGCGCAGATCATCCTGATCCAGGAATTGTTCGAGACCCCGTACTTCTGCCAGAAGCCCAACCCGGACTACCTGCAGCTGGCCACCACGGTCGAGGCCAACGCAGCCATCGCGCACTTCCAGAAAGTCGCCAAGGAACTGCAGGTGGTGCTGCCGATCAGCTTCTTCGAGCTGGCCGGGCGCGCCCGCTACAACAGCATCGCGATCATCGACGCCGACGGCGAGAACCTCGGCGTCTATCGCAAGAGCCATATCCCGGACGGCCCTGGCTACCACGAGAAGTACTACTTCAACCCGGGCGACACCGGCTTCAAGGTGTGGAACACCCGCTACGCCAAGATCGGCGTGGGTATCTGCTGGGACCAGTGGTTCCCCGAGTGCGCACGCAGCATGGCCCTGCTCGGTGCCGAGGTCCTGTTCTACCCGACCGCCATCGGCAGCGAACCCCATGACCCGAGCATCAGCTCGCGCGACCACTGGCAGCGCGTGCAGCAGGGCCACGCCGGCGCCAACCTGATGCCGCTGGTGGCGAGCAACCGCATCGGCCGCGAGGACCAGGACGGCTACCACATCACCTTCTACGGCTCCTCCTTCATCGCCGACCCGTTCGGGCAGAAGGTCGAGGAACTGAACGAGACCGAGGAAGGCGTGCTGGTGCACCAGTTCGACCTCGACCAGCTGGAGCACATCCGCAGCGCCTGGGGCAGCTTCCGCGATCGCCGGCCGAACCTCTACGGCCCGGTGAAGACCCTCGACGGCGTGCTGGAGTCCTGATATCGCGCCTCGCCAAACGAACGCCCCGGCTGTCACAGCGGCGCCGGGGCAGGTAGGCTTCCGTAACGCACAACCCAGCCGCACTTGAGCAGGTAACCCCGATGACCAACCTGAACAGCACCCCACGCGCCGACGGTTTCCGCATGCCGGCCGAGTGGGAACCCCACAGCCAGACCTGGATGGTCTGGCCGCAGCGTCCGGACAACTGGCGCCTGGGCGGCAAGCCGGCCCAGGCTGCCTTCACCGCGGTGGCCAAGGCCATCGCCGAGTTCGAGCCGGTGACCGTCTGCGTCAGCGCCGAGCAGTACGAGAACGCCCGCGCCCGCCTGGACCACGGGAATATCCGTGTGGTCGAGATCAGCACGGACGACGCCTGGGTGCGCGACACCGGGCCGACCTTCGTCTGCAACGGCCTGGGCGAGGTGCGCGGCGTGGACTGGACCTTCAATGCCTGGGGCGGCCTGGACGGCGGCCTGTACGCCAGCTGGGTGCGCGACGACCAGGTGGCCAGCAAGATCCTCGAGATCGAGCGCTGCGCGCGCTACCGCACCGAGGGCTTCGTCCTCGAGGGTGGCTCCTTCCATGTCGACGGTGAAGGCACCCTGATCACCACCGAGGAATGCCTGCTCAACCGCAACCGCAACCCGCACCTGGGCCGCGAGGCGATCGAGCAGGTGCTGCGCGAGCACCTGGCCATCGACACCGTGATCTGGCTGCCCGACGGCCTGTTCAACGACGAAACCGACGGCCACGTCGACAATTTCTGCTGCTACGTGCGTCCGGGCGAGGTGCTGCTGGCCTGGACCGACGACCCGCAGAACCCCAACTACCCGCGCTGCCAGGCGGCCATGAAGGTGCTGGAAGCCGCGCGCGACGCCAGGGGCCGCCAGTTGATCGTGCACAAGATGCCTATTCCCGGGCCGCTGCATGCCACCGAGGAGGAGTGCGCCGGGGTCGACCTGGTCGCCGGCAGCCAGGAGCGCAGCCCCGACGTGCGCCTGGCCGGCTCCTACGTCAACTTCCTGATCGTCAATGGCGGCATCATCGCGCCGAGCTTCGACGACCCACTGGACGAACAGGCCCGCACCATCCTGCAGGCGCTGTTCCCCGAACACCGGGTGGTGATGGTGCCGGGTCGGGAAATCCTCCTGGGTGGCGGCAATATCCACTGCATCACCCAGCAGCAGCCCGCGCCGCAAACCCTCTGAACCCCGCCGGGTCGGGCGGCAGCCCGCCGCCCGAGCTAGGCCGTCTGCTGCAGGGCCCGGCGGGTGCTGTCCGGGTCCAGGGCGCAGAGCGCTTCATACTGGCTGGTGAACACTTCGCCGCCGAAGCGCTGGAGAAAATCCGAGCGCTTGAGCTGGTCCATCACCGGCCCCTTCACTTCCGACAGGTGCAGCTGCACCCCGGCGCTGTGCAGGCGCTCGGCGATGGCCTCCAGGCTCTCCAGAGCGCTCGCATCGATCAGGTTGACCCCCGAACACATCAGCACCAGGTGCCGCACCTCGGGTCGCGCAACGATCAGCTCGCCGACCCGCTCCTCCAGAAAGCGCGCGTTGGGGAAGTACAGGCTCTCATCCACCCGCAATGACAGCACGCTGGCGCTCTGTACCACGCTGAACCGCAAGATGTTGCGAAAGTGCTCGCTGCCCGGCAGCTGACCGACCACCGCCATATGGGGCCGGCTGGTGCGCCAGAGGAACAGCAGCAGCGACAGGCCGACGCCAAGCAGAATGCCGACCTCGACCCCGAGCAGCAGCACTCCCGCCAGGGTCACCGCCTGCGCCGCACCGTCCTGGCGGGAGTAGCGCCAGGTCTGCCGCAGCGCGCCGAGGTCGACCAGGCCCAGCACCGCCACGATGATCGCCGCCGCCAGCACCGCCTGGGGCAAGTCATGCAGCCAGGGCGTCAGCAGCAGCGCGCCGAGGGCAATGCCCACGGCGGTCAGTGCACCGGCCATGGGCGTCTGCGCCCCCGCCTCGAAATTGACCACCGAGCGGGCGAAACCGCCGGTCACCGGCATGCCGGCGCTGACCGCCGCCGCCAGGTTGGCCGCGCCGAGGCCGAGCAGCTCGCGATCCGGTGCGATGCGCTGGCGCCGCTTGGCCGCCAGGGTCTGCGCCACCGAGACCGACTCGACGAAGCCGATCAGGCTGATCAACGCCGCGGCCGGCAGCAGTTGCTGCATCAGCGTGAAATCCAGGGGCGGCAGCGCCAGCGTCGGCAAGCCCTGGGGGATCGTGCCGACCACGGCAACGCCGGCCTGCTCCAGCTGCAGGGCACCCACCAGCAGCACCGCAACCAGTATGGCCAGCGCCGGACCGGCCTTGGCCAGATTACCCGCCAGCGCCGGCGCGACGCCGAGGCCGGTCAGGCTACTTTTCAGGTGAGCACGCACCCACCAGAGAAACAGCAGGCTGCCGGCGCCGATCAGCAGGGTCGGCAGGTGCGTCGCCGGCAGACCCTCGAACAGCGCCGCAAGCAGCTCGGGCAGGGCCTGGCCCGTCGCCGGAACGCCGAGGATATGCTTGAGCTGGCCCACCGCGATGAGCAGGCCCGAGGCGCTGATGAAGCCGGAAATCACCGGGTGGCTGAGGAAGTTGGCGAGAAAGCCCAGGCGCAGCAGCGCCATGCCGAACAACAGCAAAGCCGACAACAGGGCCAGCAGCATGGCCGCGCCCAGGTACTCGGCGCTGCCCGGGGCATACAGCGGGGCAAGGGCCGCGGCGGTCATCAAGGACACCACCGCCACCGGGCCCACGGCCAGGGTGCGACTGGAGCCAAAGGCGGCGTAGGCCAGCAGCGGCAGGATGCTGGCGTAGAGCCCGGTCTGCGGCGGCAGCCCCGCCAGCATGGCGTAGGCCAGGCCCTGGGGGATCAGCATCAGGGTGACGATCAACGCGGCCAGGCCATCCTGGCCCGCCACCCGGCGGTCGTAGCCGCGCAGCCAGTCCGGACGCCACCTCATGACAGCAGATTCAGCGGGATTTTCAGGTAGCGGACGCCGTTGCCCTCGGCCGGTGGCAACTCGCCGCCGCGCATGTTGACCTGCACCGCCGGCAACATCAGCCTGGGCGTGGCCAGCTCGGCATCGCGGCCTTGGCGCATGGCGACGAAGCTGTCCTCGTCGATGCCTTCGCGCACATGCACGTTGTGCCGGCGCTGCTCGGCCACGCTCGTCTGGTACTGGTACTCGTCGCGGCCCGGGGCCTTGTAGTCGTGGCACAGGAACAGACGGGTGTCGTCGGGCAGCGCGAACAGCCGGTGAATCGAACGGTACAGGCTGCGCGCATCGCCGCCGGGAAAGTCACAGCGGGCGGTGCCGTAGTCCGGCATGAACAGGGTATCGCCGACGAAGGCGGCATCGCCGATCAGGTAGGTCATGCACGCCGGGGTATGCCCCGGCGTGTGCAGCGCCTGCGCGGCAATGGTGCCGACGCTGAAACGCTCGCCATCCTCGAACAGCCGGTCGAACTGACGGCCATCGGCGGCGAAGTCGCTGCCGGTGTTGAACAGCTTGGCGAAGGTCGCCTGCACCTCGGTGATACGCGCGCCGATGGCGAGCTGTCCGCCCAGCTCGGATTTGAGGACAGCCGCCGCGCTCAGGTGATCGGCGTGCACATGGGTTTCCAGCACCCACTCGACCCGCAGGCCCTGCTCGCGCACATGTTCGACCAGGCGCTCGGCGCCCTGCTGGGAGGTACGCCCGGCCGCGGCGTCGTAGTCCCATACGGCGTCGATGAGGGCGCAGCGCTTGCTGGCCGGGTCGCTGACTACATAGCTGTAGCTGGAAGTGGCCGGGTCGAAGAAGGCGGCTATTTCGGGTGACATAAACACTCCTTGGGCGACGGCCAGCATAACCGGCCGAGCGTCATGCTGCAGGGCCTGATCAGGCGCCGCGGCTGCGTTGCAGGACGGCGAACAGCGCCATGCCAACGAGCATGGCAAATACGAACAGCGCCATCTGCCAGTAGCCAGCCGCCAGGCCGACCAGCGCCGGCCCCGGGCAAATGCCGGCGATGCCCCAGCCGACCCCGAACAGCAGGCTGCCGCCGATCAGCTGGCGATCCAGCTCACGCTTGCCTGGCAGCTGCATGGCCGCGCCAAGCAGCGACTCACGGTGCCCCCTGGCCCAGGAAAAAGCCGGATACGCGACGCCGATGGCGCCGGCCATGACCAAGGCCAGGGACGGGTCCCAGGCCCCGGCGAGGTCGAGAAACGCGAGCACCTTGGCCGGGTTGGCCATGCCCGAAAGCAACAGACCGAAACCGAACAACAGGCCCGCCAGGAGCGCCGTCAGTTTGCGCATGCTCAAGCTCCCAGCAGATGACGGATGACATACACGGTGGCGAAGCCGCTGGCCATGAAGGCCAGGGTCGCCACCAGCGAGCGCGGCGACAGTCTGGACAGGCCGCACACGCCATGACCGCTGGTGCAGCCGGAGCCGTAGCGAGTGCCGAGGCCGACCAGCAGGCCAGCGATTGCCAGCCCCAGGCCATCGCTGGGGAACTGCAATCTGGGCAGCGTCGTGAACAGTCCCCAGAGCAGCGGCGCCGCCAGCAGCCCGGCGAGAAACAGCAGCTTCTCCGAGCGCCCCTCGCCGCCCTCCAGGGCAGCGCCGAGCATGCCGCTGATGCCGGCGATGCGCCCATTGAGCAGCATGAACAGACCGGCCGCCAGGCCTATCAACGCGCCGCCGGCCAAGGCCGTCCAGGGGGTGAAGTGCGCCCAATCGAGACTCATGTTGGCTGCTCCGCGCAGAACAGGCGGTACAGGGTGTCGATCACCGCCAGGGCCTCCGGGCTGCTGATTCGGTAGTGGATTTGCTTGCCCTCGCGGCGGGTGGCCACCAGGCCCTCGCGGCGCAGCACCGCCAACTGTTGCGACAGGGTCGGCTGCTGGATGCCCAGCTGGGCCTCGAGCTCGCTGACGTTGCGCTCGCCCTGGGCAAGCTGACAGAGCAGCAGCAGGCGATCGGGATTGGCCAGGGCCTTGAGCAGCTGTCCGGCGGCATCGGCGTTGGCGCGCAGCTGCTGGATATCCAGGGACGTTTCGGACGGATTCATTGGCCGCTCTCACTTAAGACAATAACAATATATTTTTTTATATATTGAAGAGCAACACTCTTCCCCTTCAGAGCATCCGTCCGCGACTCTGCCCACCAAGCAAGCCGAAACGCAGAAGCCCGCCAATTGGCGGGCTTCTGCGTACCTCGTCACGACCGAGCAGTCTGCAACTAACCGGTCATGTTTCTATCCCGTCACGCACGGAACAAGCCTTACAGCAAGGGCAGCGTGTAGCTGACGATCAGGCGATTCTCGTCGATGTCGTTGGCGAAGTTGGAGCGCACCGCGGCGTTGCGCCAGCGCACGCCGAGGTTCTTCAGCGCACCTGCCTGGAACACGTACATCAGCTCGGTATCGCGCTCCCACTCCTTGCCCTCGGAGCGATTGGCACCCAGCTCGACGTTGTCACCGGTCAGGTAGCGGGTCATGAAGGTCAGGCCGGGAACGCCGATGGAGGCGAAGTTGAAGTCGTAGCGCGCCTGCCAGGACTTCTCGTCCTTGTTGGCGAAGTCGCTGATCTGCACATAGTTGACCAGGTACGGGTCGGTGCCGTTGACGTAGGCATAGCCGGTGTCGCCGCTCATCTTCTGGTAGCCCAGGCCGAAGCTGTGGCCTGCCAGGCTGTAGGTGACCATCGCATTCAGCGCCTTGTTGTCGACGTTGCTGCGCGATCCGTCGTCGGTGGAGCGGGTGTAGCGCAGGTCGGTCTTCAGGCTCTGCTTGTCGGCGATCGGCAGCACGTGCACCAGGTTGAAGGAGTTCTGCTTGTACAGGTCCTCCAGCTCGGAGTGGTAGTAGGCCGCGGTCAGGTCCTGGCTGAGCTTGTAGCTGCCGCCGAGGAACTGGAAGGAATCGGTGGTGGTGCCACCGCTGGTGGTGATGCCGCGCCGGCCGCCGCTGGTGATGGCGATGTCCTCGAAGTCGCCGGAGTTGCGATGGTTGACTTCGCGCAGGTAGCCGCCGTCCAGGGTCAGCCCATCGATTTCCTGGGACAGCAGATGGCCGCCCTGGAACACCTGCGGGGTCAGGCGGCTGTCGCTGGAGGCGATGGCCATGTTCTTGAACTGCATGCTGCCGACGCGCAGGGTGCTCTTGGACGCCTTGACCTTGCCGGCGACGGCCAGGTCGGAGGAGTAGTCCTGGGATCCGCCCGAGCGGTCCGGAACCAGCAGGCCACTGCCCGCGGTGCCGTCACCGGAGTCCAGCTTGAAGCCGAGCATGCCGATGGCGTCGAGGCCGAAGCCCACGGTGCCTTCGGTATAGCCGGAGTCCAGGCGCAGGATGAAACCTTGCGCCCACTCTTCCTGCTTGGCCTGGCTGGGGGTCGGCCGAGAATCCTGGCGGAAGTCGCGGTTGAAGTAGAAGTTACGCGCTTCCAGGCTGGCCTTGCTGTCCTTGATGAACTCGGCCTGGGCCAGGGGGCTCAGGGACAGGGTGCCGGCGGCTATGGCCAGCGCCAGGGAGGTCTTATTCATTATGGTTTACTCCAGTGTGGTAGGGGTGACGCACCGGCCGGCGCAGGCTTCAGGGCGAAGAGACAGGCGCCGGTCGAATTCGGTCGCCACCGCCCCCGTCCGGACCGGCAGCCGCAGGGCTACCCGGGGCGCCGAAGGGGGGCGGGGCGCGTAGCTATCAGGGACGGACGACGAAGCGCGGAGCCTGGGCCTGAGGGGCGGGCCAGGGAGCGACGGAGCGGCGGCAGGTGAGGTTCATCGGCGCGGATCTCTTCGTTGTTATTCTGCGCCTGCCCAAGGGGCCGGCGTGGGTCTGAAGAGCCCTACGCAGGTACTGTGCCAATTTCGAAACTGTGACCGGGGGGAGCTCTGGGGCGCGGATCGGGCGGGCCCGCATGGCGCCTGCGGGGTCGATGAGCCGCGGCAGCTGGGCGGATTTCCGCCCAGCCTTAATCCGGCATCGGCGGATTTTCGCCACAAGCGGTCGGGCGTCCGCAGCCTAGCCGCGGACTATCTGGTTCTTGCCCTGGCGCTTGGCCACATACATGGCCGCGTCGGCGCGGGCAAACAGCGCATCCAGGCTCTGGTCATCAGGCTCCAGGCTGGTCAGCCCCTGGCTGACGGTGATGGCGAACGCCTTGCCCTGGTGACTGAAGCCCAGACGTTTGACCTCGCGCTGCAGGCGCTCGGCAATCTGCTGAGCCAGGGTCGGCTCGCAGCCGGGGAACAGCGCGGCGAACTCTTCCCCGCCGATACGCCCGAACAGGTCGCCACGGCGCAGGATGGAGGCCCCGCACTGGGCCAGGCGCTGCAGCACCTGGTCGCCCATCTGGTGACCGTAGCGGTCGTTGATCTGCTTGAAGTCGTCGATGTCCAGCAGCAGGAAGGCCAGCGGCGTGGCGAACTGGCGGGCGTGCTCGAACTCGCGCAAGGCACACTCGAAGAAGTGCCGGCGGTTGCTGCTCTGGGTCAACACATCGGTGGTGGCCAGACGATGCAGCTCGCCCTCCAGCTGCTTCTTCTCGGTGATGTCCTCGGCGATGCCGACGATGATGTGCGGATCGCCGGCCTCGCCCTCACGGCCGATGAAGCACTTGTCGTTGAGCCAGCGCAGCTGGCCGTCGCCACGGATGATGCGGTACTCGCGGGTCTCCACGGCGCCGGTTTCCAGCACCTTGGCCAGGCTGTCGGCGGCGTAGTCGAGGTCGTCCGGGTAGATGCTGTTGCGCCACTCCTGGTAGTCGGCCAGCAGCAGCGCGGCCGAGCGGCCGAAGATCCGCTCGTAGGCCGGGCTGACGTAGATCACCCGATGGTTGTACCAGTCGAGTGCCCAGAGCACGGCGTTGAGACTGTCCACCAGCGTACTGAACAGGTGCTCCCGCTCACGCAGCCGGGCTACCTCACCACGACAGTGGAGCAGCGCCAGCGTCAGTTCTTCCACCTCGGTCGAGGTGGGGTTGCGCTCGTCCATAAAACCGCCGTACCGATGAATGCCTGGGCGATACCCTCAGCATAGAGGCTCGCCACGGCACGCAACGAAAAAGCCCGCCGAACGGCGGGCCTTGGGCGGCACTGCAGGCGCGGTCAGTGCGCGCCGGCCGGGCGCAGCGAGTAGCTCTGCAGCTGTTCGGCGAAGTCGCGCAGCGACTGGATGCCACTGGCCTCGGCCTCGTGCACCCACTGCTTGATCGCTTCCAGCATCTCGTGGCCGTTGGAGCTGGTCCTGGCCCAGATCTGCTGCAGCGCCAGGCGCTTTTCGTAGATCACCTTGAGCGCCTGGCTGTGCGCCAGCATGGCGTCGATATGCAGCTGCTGAGTGTCCTGCAGCAGGCTCGGCTCGCGGGCCAGCAGGCGCTTGGCGCGGCGGAACTGGTGGCGCACCGAGGCGTCGGCCTTGAGCAGCTCCTGCTTGACCAGCGGTGCGATCACCAGCTTGCGGTACTGGGCCATGATCTGGAAACGGTTGTTGAGGATCGCCATGGCGGTGTCCATGTCCAGCTGGCGCTTGCCCTCGACCCGGTGGGCGATGGGCGCCACGCGCTGCACCTTGGCCATGCCCAGCAGGCTGAACAGCTTGATCCAGGCCCAGCCCATGTCGAACTCCCACTTGCGCACCGACAGCTTGGCCGAGTTCGGGTAGGTGTGGTGGTTGTTGTGCAGTTCCTCACCGCCGATCAGGATGCCCCAGGGCAGCAGGTTGGTGGCCGCGTCGCGGCACTCGAAGTTGCGGTAGCCCACGGCATGGCCGAGGCCGTTGATCACCCCGGCGGCCCAGACCGGGATCCACATCATCTGGATCGCCCACACGGTCATGCCCAGCACGCCGAACAGGGCCAGGTCGATGATCGCCATCAGGGTCACGCCGCCGATCGGGTAGCGCGAATAGAGGTGGCGCTCGATCCAGTCATCCGGGCAGTTCTTGCCGTAGATGCGCAGGGTCTCCTGGTTCTTCGCCTCTTCCTGGTACAGCTCGGCGCCCTTGCGCAGCACCGTGCCCAGGCCCTTGACCACCGGGCTGTGCGGGTCGTCGACGGTTTCGCATTTGGCGTGATGCTTGCGGTGAATGGCGGTCCACTCGCGGGTGTTCTGCCCGGTGGTCAGCCACAGCCAGAAGCGGAAGAAGTGTTTCAGTGCCGGGTGCAGCTCCAGGGCGCGGTGCGCCGAGTAGCGATGCAGGTAGACGGTGACGCTGACGATGGTCACGTGGGTCATCAGCAGGGTGACCGCGATCAGTTGCCAGACCGACAGGTCGAGAAATCCGTTGTACCACATGGAGTCGAGTGCCTCTGAAAAAGGATGACGCAGCCTGCCCAAAAGTATCAGGCTGCACGGCATTATCCCCCGAGACTGACAGAAAACCAGTCGGTCTTTTGGATAAGAATGTTGCGAGTGTGCCGATATCTATACTGCCGGGCATGCAAATGGAACTGAACCTGCCGCCTGGACGCCTGCGCACCCCGCTGGAATGGCCACAGCCCTCCCGAGCCCCACGGGCCAACCAGTGGCCTTGTTCGAGCGACGAACGGCGAGCAACCGATACGAAGGAAACGTCATGCGCGTGATGATTCTTGAAGACGACCCCTGGATCGCCGACCTGCTCAAGCAGATCGTCCTCAGCCTGCGGCCGGCCGCCCAGGTCAAATGCCTGGACAGCGTGGCAGCGGCGCTGCTGGACTGGCAGCAGCACGCCGCCGACCTGGTGATCGCCGACTGGAACCTGCCCGATGACTCGGGCACCCAACTGCTCGAGCAGGTGCACCGCGACAACAGCCAGGTGCCCCTGGTGATGGTCACCGGCCGCTCCGATCGTAGCAGCGTGCTCGAGGTCAAGGCCCTGGGGGTCAGCGCCTTCATTGCCAAGCCGTTCCAGGTGCCCAAGGTGCTCGAGTGCCTGCAACAGTTGCTGCCGCCGGACGAGGCCGAATCGTCCGCCGCCGCCATCGCCGGCGACAGCTTCGTCGATCACCTGGCCGGTCTGCCGGCCGGCGCCCTCGACCTGCCGCTGCAGGCCGGCATGCTCGACGGCCTGGAGCAGGCGGCCGACCAGCCGCCGAGCGCGCAACTGCTCAACCAGCGCTGGCAAGGCGATCCGGCGTTGACCGCGCGCCTGATCGCCGCGGCCAACAGCAGCCAATACAATCGCGCCAACCAGGCCTGCCTGAGCCTGTCCGAGGCGCTGCATACCCTGGGGCCGGCCACCGCCCTGAACATTGGCCTGGGCCTGGGCCTGCGTCCGGCGGCCGAGCTCGAGGACGGCGAGTTGAAGCTGCAGGCCCTGGCCTATATCGAGCAGGCCGAATCCCTGAGCGAACGGGTCGCCCAGCTCGCCGAGCAGTGCCATCTCGACCCCGCGCCGCTGCACAGCGCCGCGGTGCTGCACCGCATCGGCGAACTGTGCGTGCTGCACCAGGCGCAGCTGTGGAAGAATGCCGGTCAGCCTCTGGATAGCGAACAGCTGCAACAGGGGTTGGACCAGGCGAGCAACGTCCTGGCCTATCGCCTGAAAGCGCACTGGCGCCTGCCGACGCCGCTGCGCGAACTGATCGGTGCCTGCTATGGTCTGGCCAGCAATAATGTCAAACGAGAAACCATCCTCATGCGCCTGGCCATCTGCGAGCAGCACCCCGAACCGGACCACAACGACCTGGCACGCCTGCGGCGCCTGGCCGGACTGACCTGACGGTGAGTGCAACGCCCGCACCCGGATGTCGCCAATGAGCCCTGCCCCAAAGGCCCGCGCGCTCTACTGGATAGTCGGCATCGGCAGCCTGATCCTCGCCCTGCTGTTCAGCGCCTTCGGCTGGCAGGCGCAGCAGGCACGCGACGCCCTGTGGCAGCGGCAAATGGCCCGGCAAGGCGAAATGCAGCGCCTGGCGCAGCTGAACAGCCAGGACAGCCTGCGCAAGCAGGCGCAGATGCTCGCCGAAGCCATGGCCGCCGACGCCTGGGTGGTCGAGTTGGTCCGCCAGGCCCACGCCTTGGCGGAGGGGCCTGGCGATGGCGAGGCCCGCGGCTATATCCGCGGCCAGCTGTTCAGCCGCCTGGCGCCACGCTGGCGCCGCCTGCAGGCCGGCCACCCGTTCCGCCTCTCCGTCCATCTGGCGCCCGCGGCCGAAGTGCTGCTGCGGGTCCATGAGCCCGAGCGGTTCGGCGAGAGCCAGCCCCCCGCGTGGACGATGCTGCGTGACGCCCTGGTCGATGGCCGCAGCCGCGCCGGTCTGCTACTGATGCCCGGAGAGCTCGGCATGGCCGCGGTCGCCCCCCTGCAGGTGGAAGGCCGTGGCGCCCCCCTGACGGTCGGGGCGATCGAGGTGAACCTCGGACTGCTCGACGACCCACAACGCCTTGACCAGGAACTGCAGGCCGGCGTCGCCCTGCTGGCGCACCGCAGTCTGCTGCAGGCGCCGGACAGCGGTGAACAGCTGCGCGGGCTGACGCCGCCGACAGCACACTGGCACCTGCTGGAAACCTCCCGTCCGCAAGTGCGGCACTGGCAGGAGCGCCTGCTGCTACCGGATCCAGCGGCAGGCACCACCCTCAAGCTGATCAGCGACCAGGGCCGTACCTACCTGCTCAACCAGATCGTCCTGCCCGGCTACCAGCACCGAGCGAACGCACCCGCACTGGCGATGGCCCTGGTCTGGCGCGATGTCAGCGAGCAGCTCGCCGCGCACCAGCGCGAACAACACTGGCTGTTCGGCAAATGGCTGCTGGCCTGGCTGGGCGCCGAGGCGCTGCTGCTGGTATTGCTGCTGGCCACCCGCAACAGCACCCAGTCGCTGATGCGCAGCCACCAGCTGGCGCTGCAGCAAAGGCACCAGCAGAGCGAGCAGTCGCGGCAGCTGCTGACCATCGTCAGCCAGGCCCAGGCCGCCTATATCGATGCGCAGAACCAGTACCAGGTGTTCGACTCCTTGCTGCAACGGATTCTTGAGCTGAGCGCCAGCCAGTTCGCCTTCATCGGCGAAGTCCTGGGTGATGACGACGGCGCGCCCTACCTGCGCACCTGCGCCATCAGCGGCCTTGCCGGCGAGCCGGATTCGCAGCGCCAGCCGAGCCAGGGCCTGGAGATTCGCGACCGGCACAGCCTGTTCGGCCAGGTCCTGGGCAGTGCCCAGCCATTGATCGTCGATCAGGCGCCGCCCGGCTCAGCGCCCAGTGGCCTGCCGCTGGCGCATCCGCCGGTGCGCGCCTGCGCCGCCCTGCCGATTTTCAGCCGCGGGCAACTGGTCGGCCTGCTCGGCCTGGTCAACCGCGGCGGCGGCTATCCGCGTGAACTGATCGAACAGCTGCACCCTCTGCTCGCCACCCTCGGCCAACTGTTCGATGCCCTGCGCCGCGATAACCAGCGCGAATACCAGCAGGAGCGCCTGCAACGCCAGCAAGACGCCCTGCGGGCGCTCAACGAGATCGCCGCCCTGCCTGAACGCAGCAGCCAGGAGCAATTGCGCGAGGCCCTGCGACTGGGGGCGAGTTTCTACCAGCTGCCGCTGGCGATCATCAGCCAGGTCGAGGGCGAGGACTACCGCGTACTGGTCCAGGTCTCGCCGCCGGGCAGCCTGTCCGACGGCCAATGCTTCCCGCTCGGCGATACCTACTGCAGCATCACCCTGGCCAGCGACGAGGTGCTCGCCATCGAGCACATGGCGCGGTCGACTCATGCCAGCCACCCCTGCTATCGGCAATTTGCCCTGGAAACCTACATCGGCATCGCCATCTGGGTCGGCGGCCGACGCTTCGGCACCCTGAACTTTTCCGCCGCCGAGCCGCGCGAACAGCCCTTCGACGAGGCCGACCTGGAATTCCTCCGGCTGTTCGCCCGCTGGGTCGACACCACCCTGGAGCGCCAGCAGCAGGAGCAGGCGCGCCAAGCCCTGCTGGAGCGCCTGGACGAGTCCCAGCAGATCGCCCGCCTGGGCCATTGGGAACTCGACCTGCGCAACAGCGAACTGCGCTGGTCCGGGGTCATCTTCGACATCTTCGGCCGCGACCCGCGGCACTTCACGCCCAGCCTGGCGGCCTTCTACCAGAGCGTGCACCCCGAAGATCGGGCCTTGGTCGAAGCCAGCCAGCGTGCGGCTGAGGCCGGCGGCGCCCATGACGTGGTGCACCGCGTCATCCGCCCCGACGGCGAGATCCGCTGGGTCCATGAGCTGGGCCGTCTGCAGCCGAACGAGCAGGGTCAGCTGCTGCGCCTGGTCGGCACCGTGCAGGACATCAGCGACAGCAAACAGCGCGACCTGGAAATCCACCAGGCGCGCAGCTTTCTCCAGGCGCTGCTTGACTCGGCCACCGGGGTCTCCGTCATCGCCACCGACCCCGACGGCCTGATCACCCTGTTCAACTCCGGCGCCGAGCGCCTGCTGGGCTACCGCGCCGCCGAGATGATCGGACGCAGCAGCCCGACGGTGTTCCACCGGGCCGACGAGGTGCGCCAGCGCGGCGAGACGCTCAGCAAAATCGCCGGCCAGCCGGTCGAGGGCTTCGAAGTCTTCGTCCACAATCCCCGCCGGGGTGCCGCCGAGACCCGCCAATGGACCTATGTGCGCAAGGACGGTCAGACCCGCACGGTCAATCTCACCGTCAGCGCCATCCGCGATGGCCGCGGGGGGATCAGCGGGTTTCTCGGCATCGCCAGCGACATCAGCGACCTGCAGCAGGTTACCCGCGCCCTGCAAAAGAGCGAGAGCCGTTTCCGCGGCCTGGTCAGCAGCCTGCCGGGGGTGGTCTACCGCTGCGACACGGACGCCGAGTGGACCATGCGCTACATGAGCGAGGAAGTGGTCGCCCTGTGCGGCTATCCGGCCAGCGACTTCGTCGACAACCATCTGCGCAGCTACACCAGCGTGATTCACCCAGACGACCTGCCGAGCACCTACCGCATCATCGAGGCAGTGACCCGCCAGGAAGCCTTCGAGCGCACCTACCGCCTGCTGCATGCCGACGGCCACAGCGTCTGGGTGCGCGAGAAGGGCCGCGGCGAGTACGACAGCCAGGGCAAGCTGCTGTGGATCTCCGGGTTCATCTGGGACATCAGCGAGCGCAAGGCGGTCGAGGACCAGCTGAAACTGAGCCAACAGCGTTTCAGCAGCGCCTTCAGCACCGCGCCCCAGGGCATGGCCCTGGTTTCCCCGCAGGGCCACTGGCTGGAGGTCAACGACCAGCTCTGCCACATGCTCGGCTACAGCCGAGAGGAACTGCTGCGCACCGACTTCCAGCACATCACCCACCCCGACGACCTGCAACTGGACCTGCAGAATGTCGAGGACCTGCTGCTCGGACGGATCAACGCCTACCAGATGGAGAAGCGCTACCTGAACAAGCGCGGCGGCACGGTCTGGGCCTTGCTGAGCGTCTCGCTGGTGCGCGACGCTCAGGGCCGGCCGGTGCACTTCGTCTCGCAGATCCAGGATTTCAGCGAACGGATCGCCGCCGAGCGGGCGCTGCGCGAGCGCGAGGACTACCTGCGCACCCTGCTGGAGAACGTCCTCGACGCCATCGTCACCATCGACCAGTTCGGCCGGATCGAGACCTTCAACCGCGCCGCCGAGCAGCTGTTCGGCTACAGCCTGGAGCAGGTGGCCGGACGCGACGTCAAGCTGCTGATGCCGGAGGCCGACCACGCGGCCGATGATGGTTACCTGACGCGTTCTCGCCACAACGGCGAGGCACGGCTGGTCGGCAGCGTGCGCGAGCTGACCGGCCTGCGTAGCAATGGCGAACAGTTCGCCATCGAGCTGGCCGTCTCGCAGATCAGCCACCAGGGCGAGCCGCGTTTCATCGCGGTGATTCGCGACATCAGCGAACGCAAGCGCATCGAAAAGCTGAAGAACGACTTCGTCTCCACCGTCAGCCACGAGCTGCGCACCCCGCTGACCGCCATCGCCGGCTCCCTCGGCCTGATCAACGGCGGCGTGCTCGGCGAGGTGCCCGCTGCCATGGGCCAGATGTTGAAGATCGCAGAAGGCAACAGCCAGCGCCTCAGCGAGTTGATCAACGACCTGCTCGACATGGAAAAGCTGGTGGCCGGCAAGATGCACCTCGAGCTGAGCGAACAGCCACTGATGCCGCTGATCGGGCAAGCCCTGGAACAGAATCAACCCTATGCCCAGCGGTTCGACGTGCGCCTCGAGCTGCTCGAACGCGCGGACGCGGCCCGGGTGCGGGTCGACCCGCAGCGCCTGCTGCAGGTGCTGGCCAATCTGCTGTCCAATGCGGCGAAGTTCTCCCCCCCCGGCCAGGCCGTGGAGCTGCGCGTGCAGCAGCGCGCAGGGCTGCTGCGGGTCAGCGTGCGCGACTACGGCCCCGGGGTGCCGGAGCGCTTCCGCGAGCACATTTTCGCCAAATTCTCCCAGGCCGACGCCAGCGATACCCGCAACAAGGGCGGCACCGGCCTCGGCCTGGCCATCAGCAAGGAATTCATCGAACAGATGGGCGGCAACATCGGCTTCGACTCGGCCGAAGGCCAGGGCGCCACTTTCTGGATCGAGCTAAGCGAGGCGACACCGGCATGACCTCATTGACCCGTCAGCAGGCCCGCTCGCGGCGCCGTAGGCGCCTGAACTGGACGATCAGCCTGGCCCTGCTGCTGGTGCTCGGCCTGGGCGTCGAGCTGCTGCTGCAGCAGTACGCCCTGCGCCAGTTCGAAGCGGCCCAACAGCGCCTCACCGCCCGTGCCGGCGAGGTGCGCGCGATGCTGCTCAGCGAGCTCAACGCCACCCTGCACCTGGCAACCGGCCTGGCCTCCTATATCAGCGCCCGCCATGGCCAGGTGCACTCGCCCGAGCTGCAACCCTGGCTGGATGGCCTGCTACGCCGCAGCCCCTACATCCGCAACATCGGCCTGGCGCCGGATAACCGCATCAGCTTCATCTACCCACTGGCCGGCAACGAAGCCGCGCTCGGCCTCTACTTTCCGGATCGACCAGAACAGTGGCCGGCCGTGCAGCGCATCATCGCCGACGGCAAACCCGGCCTGGTCGGCCCGCTGCAGCTGGTCCAGGGCGGCAGCGGGCTGATCTACAGGGTGCCGGTGTTTCTCGACGACCAGGGCTACTGGGGCCTGATCAGCACGGTGATCGACTTCGACCCGCTGTATGCCGAGGTCGAGCGGGTAGCCGACGAACTCAACCTGGCCATCCACCTCGAACGCCTCGATGGCGCCGCGGCCAGCCTGGTCAAGGGCCACGACGCGGACGGCAGCCCGACGGTGGCGCTGCAGGTGCAACTGGCCGGGGCCCACTGGCGGCTCGAAGCCCGCGAGGCCCACGCCGAGACACCGCCGCTCGGCTGGCTGCGTCTGCTCGGCTGGAGCCTGGCCCTGGCGATCAGCAGCCTGATCGGCCTGACCCTGCACGGCCAGCACCGCCAGGCCGCGCTGCTGCTGGCCCTCAATCACAGCCAGCGGCAATTCCGCCTGGCCTTCGAGATGGCCCCCCAGGGCCTCGCCCTGCTCGACCCCCAGGGGCGGCTGCTGAGCGTCAACCAGGCGCTGTGCGAGCTCTTGCAGCGCGCGCCGGAGGACCTGCTCGACCAGCCCCTGGCGCGCTTCGGCGATCCGACGCTGAGCGCCTATCTGGACGGCCTGCTGGGCGCCCGCGACGGGCGCTCCGCAGGCAGCGGGCACGCGTGCCTGATCGACGCCCATGGCGAGTCCATCGATGCAGCGCTCAGCGCCGCCCGCCTGAACAGCCGCACGAGCGGCGGCGACGGCTGGATCCTGCACGTTCAGGACATCCGCGAAAGCAAGCGCCTGCAGCGTCTGCAGAACGAGTTCGTCTCCACCGTCAGCCATGAGCTGCGCACCCCGCTGACCGCCATCAGCGGGCCGCTGGAGCTGATCGACTCCGGCGCCCTCGGCGAAGTCCCGGAACACCTGCGGCAAATGCTGCAGATAGCCCGGCACAACAGCCGGCGCCTGGGTCTGCTGATCAACGACCTGCTGGACATCGGCAAGCTCGAGGCCGAGCGCATGCCCATCGCCTGCGAGCCCATGGCCCTGCAGCCGTTGCTCGACCAGGTGCTGCAGAGCAATGAGGCCTACGCCGCGGGACACGGGGTGCGCCTGCGGCAGATCGGCGTCTGCGCGGACTGGGTCAGGGTCGACGGCCAGCGCCTGCATCAGGTGCTGAGCAACCTGCTGGCCAACGCCGCCAAGTTCTCGCCGCCGGACCAGGACGTGGAGCTGCGCGGCGAACGCCGCGGACAATACATGCGCGTCAGCGTGCGCGATCGAGGCCCCGGGATCGCCCTGGCCTTTCACCCGCGCATCTTCCAGAAGTTCGCCCAGGCCGACGCCTCCGACACCCGCAAAAAAGGTGGCACCGGCCTGGGCCTGGCCATCAGCAAGGAACTCATCGAACGCATGGGCGGACAGATCGGCTTCGACTCGATAGAAGGCCTGGGCGCGACCTTCTGGGTCGAGTTGCCGCTGGCCGAACCCGCCTTACAGGAGCAGCCGGCATGAGCCCATTCCTTCCCGGCGCCCCCTTGCCGCTCGACGAGGCCGCACGACTCGCCGAACTGGAACGCTATGCCCTGCTCGATAGCCCGGCGGAGGAGGCGTTCGACGACCTTACCCTGCTCGCCGCGCAACTTTGCGAAGTGCCCATCGCGCTGATCTCGCTGGTCGATGCCGAGCGCCAGTGGTTCAAGAGCCGGGTCGGCCTGGACGCCTGCGAGACGCCCCGCGAATCCGCCTTCTGCGCCCATGCCATCCTCTCCCCGACACTGATGGAGGTCCCCGACGCCCTGGCGGACCCACGCTTTCGCGACAACCCACTGGTCACCGGGCCACCCCATATCCGCTTCTACGCCGGCATGCCGCTGACCACCCGCAGCGGACACCGGCTCGGCACGCTCTGCGTGATCGACCAGCGGCCCCGGCAGCTCAACCCAGGGCAGCGCGAAGGCCTGCAACGCCTGGCCCGTCAGGTCCAGCGCCAGTTCGAGTTGCGCCTGAGCGCGCGCCAGCATGCCGAGCAGGCGGCCCTGCAGCGGGCCATCCTCGACAGCGCCGGCAGCGCCATGATCACCACCTGCCCGGCCGGGCGCATCACCAGCATCAACCCAGCGGCCGAGCAGCTGCTCGGCTACAACCGCCAGCAGTTACTCGACCGCTCCCTGGCCGCCACCCTGCTCGATCCGCAGGAACTGGCCAGCCGCGCCCAGGCCCTGGGTCAGAGACTGGGCCGGGGCGGCCCGGCCGACTTTTCCCTGCTGATCAGCGAGGCCGAAGAACACGGTGGCGCACCGGGCGAGTGGACCTACCTGCGGCGCGACGGCAGCCGTCTGCCGGTGCTGCTGACGGTCTCGGCGATCCGTGACGAGGCCGGCGCGCTGCTGGGCCATGTCACCATCGCCCAGGACCTGAGCCAGCGCGTGCAGGCCCAACAGCGCCTGCAGCAGATCGCCGCACAACTGCCCGGCATGGTGTTCCAGGCGCAGCTGCCGGCGCAGGGAACGGTGCGCTTTCCCTACGCCAGCGAGGGCATCGCCGATATCTACGGGCTGAGCCCCGCCGATGTGCTCGAGCAGAGCAAGGCGGTATTCGCGGTGATCCACGAGGACGACCGCGCCGCGGTCAGCGCCTCCGTACTCGACTCGGCCCGGCAGTTGCACCAGTGGCACCAGGAGTACCGGGTGCGCCATCCGCGCAAGGGCCTGATCTGGGTCGAGGGCACCGCCACCCCGCAGCGCCAGGCCGATGGCTCGGTGATCTGGCACGGGGTGATCAGCGACATCAGCGCGCGCAAGCAGCAGCAGGCGGAGCTGGAGCAGCAGCAGGAAATGAACCGGCGCCTGCTCGAGGCGCTCGCCGTGGGGGTGGTCGCCTGCGACGCCCAGGGGCGCCTGACCCTGTTCAACGACACCGCGCGGCAATGGCACGGCACCGATATCAGTCAGTTGCCGTCCGAGCAGTGGAGCGAGCACTACGACCTGTTCCAGGCCGACGGCCAGACCCCGTTGTCGAGCGACAACATCCCCCTGCTGTGCGCCTTGCGCGGCGAGCGGGTGCGTGCGGCGCCGATCAGCATTGTCGCCAAGGGTCAGGCACCGCGCCTGGTCAGCGTCAACGCCGATCCGCTGTATGCCCCGGATGGCCGCCAGCTGGGCGCAGTCGCGGTGATGCACGACATCACCGAGCACAAGCGCATCGAGCGCCTGCAACGCGAATTCGTCTCCGCGGTCAGCCACGAGCTGCGCACCCCGCTGACCTCGATCGCCGGCTCCCTCGGACTGATCCAGGGCGGCGCACTGGGCGAACTGCCGGCGGAAATGCAGCAGATGCTCGAGATCGCCCACCACAACAGCCTGCGTCTGACCCAGCTGATCAATGACCTGCTGGACATGGACAAGCTGGTCGCCGGCAAGATGACCCTGGACCTGCAATGCCTCGACCTGCCCGCCCTGCTCGCCGACAGCCTGGTCAGCAACCAGGCCTTCGCCGACCAGCACGGGGTGCTCCTGGCAGCAGGGCCCTGCCCGCCGATCGAGGTGCGCGCCGACGCCATGCGCCTGCAGCAGGTGCTGGCCAACTTCCTGTCCAATGCCATCAAGTTTTCCCCCCGGGGCGCCGTGGTACAGCTGACCGCCGCCCTGCATGGCGCGCGCATCCGGGTCAGCGTGGCGGATCAGGGCGCCGGCGTCCCGGAGGCGTTCCGCGAGCGGATCTTCCAGAAGTTCGCCCAGGCCGACGCCGCCGACAGCCGGCAGAAGGGCGGCACCGGCCTGGGCCTGGCGATCAGCAAGGAGCTGATCGAGCGCATGGGTGGGCGCATTGGTTTCGACTCGACCGCAGGCCAGGGCGCGACCTTCTGGTTCGAGCTGGCGCTGCCCGCGCCCGCCGGAGCGGATGAGGGCCCCTGGATGCTGCTGGTCGAGGATCGGGCGCAGGTCGCCCCGCTGTTGCAGGGCCTGCCCGCCCGCTCGCGCGTGCTGCATGTCGAGGACGATGCCGACCTGCGCCAGGTGATCGCCGAACAGGCGCGAGCCCTGGCCGAGTTCATTTCAGCCGGCAGCCTCGTTCAGGCCCGCCAGCGCCTCGCCGAGGGCCACTACGACCTGGTCCTGCTCGACCTTGGCCTGCCCGATGGCAGCGGCCTGGAGCTACTCGAAGAGCTGAATCGGCACCACCCCGGCCTGCCGGTCGTGGTACTTTCGGCCCAAGAGCTGCCCGCCGATCAGCGCGATCGGGTCGCGGCCGTCCTAGCCAAATCGCGCACCAATGGGCAACACTTCCTGCAACTGCTCGGCCGCCTGCTACCCGCCAAGGAGAATCGGCATGCCTGAACTGACCCGCATCCTGCATGTGGAAGACGACCCCTCGATCCAGGCCGTGGCCAAGGTCGCCCTGGAGGCCGTGGGGGGCTTCAAGGTGCTCAGCTGCTCGTCCGGCCAGGAGGCGCTGGACCAGATCCTCGGCTTCGCCCCGGACTTCATCCTGCTGGACGTGATGATGCCCGGCATGGACGGCCCGCAGACCCTGAAGAAACTGCGCCAGCTGGTGGATATCGGGCAGATCCCGGTGGCCTTCATGACCGCCAAGGTGCAGCCGGCGGAGATCCAGCATTACCGCAGCCTGGGGGCGCGCGACGTGATCATCAAACCCTTCGACCCGATGCAGCTGGCCGCCCAGGTGCGACAGATCTGGAACCAGGCCGATGGCTGAAGAGACCCCACTGAGCGACAACTTGCAGCGCCACCTGCAGCAGCTCGGCGAGCAGTTCGCCGAGCGCCTGCAGGAGGAGCTGCAGCAACTGGACGACCTCGCCCAGCAGTTGTTGCGCGCCTGCACCCCGGCCGAACAGCAGCGCTGCCTGAACAGCCTGCGCAACCGCCTGCACCGGTTGGCGGGAACCGCCGGCACCTTCGGCTTCGTCAGCCTCGGCGAGCGCGCTCGCCAGCTGGAGCTGCAGGCCGAGCAGTGGCTGGCCACCCTGCAGCAGGAACAACAAGGCTTGCAGGCCTATATCGACAGCCTGCAACAGCTGGCCCGCCAGCAGCATCGGCCCGAGCCGGCACCTGAAAGCCAGGCTTCGACGCTCAGAAGCACCAAGGCCGATCGCGAGGAGTACTGCATCTATATCCTCGAGGACGAGGCCAGCGTTGGCGAGAACATGCGCCTGACCCTGAGCAACTTCGGCTACCACGCCGAGCACTTCACCCACTGCGAGGCGCTCGACGCCGCCATCGGCCGGCGCTTGCCCGATGCGCTGATCGTCGATGTCAACCTGCAGGACCCGCAACAGAGCGGACTGAACTACGCGGCGGCCCTGCAACAGCGCCTCGAGGCGCCCCTGCCCCTGCTGGTGATCAGCACCTGCGACGACTTCGCCACCCAGCTGGAGGCGGTACGCGTAGGCGCCCAGGGCTTCTTCACCAAGCCGGTGGACATCCCGCAGCTGGAGAACCGCCTGGAGCGCTGCTTCGCCCAGCAGCAGGGCGAACCCTACCGGGTGCTGATCATCGACGATGACCAGGAGCTGGCCGCCCGCTACAGCCTGGTGCTGCGCGCCGCCAACATGCTGGTGGAAATCATCCACGAGCCGGCGGATATCTTCCGGCGCATGGAGGCGTTCAACCCGGAAGTGGTGCTGCTCGATGTCAACATGCCCGGCTGCACCGGCCCCGAACTGGCGCAGATCATCCGCTTCAACGACGACTGGCTGCGAGTGCCGATCATCTACCTGTCGGCGGAGACCGACGTCGCCCGGCAGATGAGCGCGCTGACCATGGCCGGCGACGATTTCGTCAGCAAGCCGCTGTCCGACAACGCCCTGGTTTCCACGGTGTTCGCCCGCGCCCAGCGCGCTCGCCTGCTGAGCAACGCCCTGGCGCGCGACAGCCTGACCGGGCTGCTCAAGCATGCCGACATCAAGGAGCAGGTCGCCCTCGAGCTGGAGCGCGCACTGCGCAGCGGCAGCCGCGCCAGCGTGGTGATGCTGGACATCGACCACTTCAAGAAGGTCAACGACAACCATGGCCACAGCGCCGGCGACAGCGTCATCCGCGCCCTGGCCAACCTGCTGCGCCAGCGCCTGCGGCGCATCGACAGCCTCGGCCGCTATGGCGGCGAGGAGTTCCTCGCGGTGCTGCCGGATTGCCAGCCGGAACAGGCCCGACGGATTGTCGATGAGATCCGCGAGCGTTTCGCCGACCTGTGTTTCATGGCCGACGGCGCCGAGTTCTCCGTGACCCTCAGCGCCGGCATCGCCAGCACCGACGTCAACAGCGGTCCCGGCGAACTGCTGGAGCGCGCCGACCGGGCCCTGTACGCGGCCAAGCACGACGGCCGCAACCTGGTGCGCCTGGCCGACTGAAGGATCCGCCGGCGTGCCGGCGGACCCCGAGACCGTACCCGCCTCGGCGCCATCGAGCGATGGCCGGCTTGGCCTTATGAATTTATAGGCGTATATTTTCATGAAATTAACTACTAGTTATTTCATGAGCCCGCCGTGTTCAAGCACTCCGCCCAGCATGTAGCCAGCTACTACGCCGGCACCTTCCCCGCCGCCATCCCGCTGCGCCCGACCCTGGAGGGCCGCCAGGACTGCGAGGTGCTGATCATCGGCGCGGGCTTCAGCGGCCTGCACACCGCCCTGCGCCTGACCCTGGCCGGCAAGCGGGTGTGCCTGTTGGAGGCCAGCCGGGTGGCCTGGGCGGCCTCCGGGCGCAATGGCGGCCAGGCGTTGCTCGGCTGGTCCTGCGACATGGCGCCCCTGGAGAAGGCCCTGGGCCTGGAGCGTGCCCGCCGGCTGTGGGACAGCATGCGCTGGGCCGCCGCCGAGCTGCGCGCGCTGCCCGAGCGCCACGGCTTCGACATGGACTATCGCCGCGGCAGCCTGTGGACCGCGGTGCAGCAACGCCGCGTCGGCCAGTTGCAGCAGGCCCAGGAGGAGGCGGCAAGCAAGTGGGGCTATGACGCGCTGCGCCTGATCGGCGCCGGCGAGCTGGGCGAATGGATCGACAGCCCCCGCTACCTCGCCGCCCTGTACGACCCCGAAGGCGCCCACCTCAACCCGCTCAAGCTGGCCCTGGGCCTGTCCGCCGCCATCGAGCAGGCCGGCGGATGCATCTTCGAGCAGAGCCAGGTGCTCGACTACCGGGAAGGCCCCGATGGTTTTGTGGCGCGCACCGCCCAGGGCGAAGTGCGCGGCGATGTGCTGGTGCTGGCCTGCAACGCCTATATCGACCGCCTCGATCGCGACCTGGCCAGGCGCCTGCTGCCGGTCGGCTCCTACCAGGTGGCCACCGCGCCGCTGGCGCCCGAACTGGCCCGCTCGCTGCTGCCGCGCAATAGCTGCGTGATCGACAACCAGTTCGTTCCCGACTACTTCCGCCTGACCCCGGACCAGCGCCTGCTGTTCGGCGGCGGCTGCACCTACCTGGGCGGCATCCCCGAGGACGTCGCGGCGGCCACCCGCCCCTACCTGGAGCGTGCCTTTCCGCAACTGCGCGGGGTCGAGCTGGAGTTCGCCTGGGGCGGGCACATCGACGTGAGCCTGAAGCGCACCCCGGACATCGGCCGCCAGGGCCAGCGCTACTGGCTGCAGGGCTTCTCCGGCCACGGCGTGCTGCCGACCCTGGCCGGCGCCCGCGCGGTAGCCGACGCCATCCTCGGCGACGCCGAACTGCTGGCGCTGTACCAGGGCCTGCACAACCCGCGCTTCCCCGGCGGGGCCTGGCTCGCCGCGCCCCTGGAGGCCGCCGGCAAGGCCTGGTACCGGCTGCGCGACCTGATCTGAGACAGAGGACCCCACCATGGACATGCAAGAAGAAGTCGAAGGCCTGGCGATCCTGATTCGCGACCTGCGCAAGCACAAGAACCTGACCCTCGGTGAACTGGCCGAGCGCATCGGTCGCTCGGTGGGCTTCCTGTCCCAGGTCGAACGCGGCCTGTCGCGGCCGACGGTGGCCGACCTGACCGCGATCAGCGAAACCCTGGGCGTACCGACCACCTACTTCTACAGCCTGAGCAAACCCCGCGCGCTGCCCTGGGTGACCCGCCCCGGCGAGCGCCGCACCCTGTACTACGGCGGCGGCATCACCGACGTGCTGCTGTCGCCGAACATGGCGGCCGGCTTCTCCATGCTCGACAGTTACCTGGAGCCCGGCGCCAGCAGCGGCGAGGGCCACCTCAACGACAGCGACGAGCAGGGCGCTTTCGTCCTCGAGGGCGAGCTGGCGATCTGGCTGGGCGACGCCCCGGAGCCGGTGATCCTCGGCCCCAACGATGCCTTCCAGCTGCCGCCCCACAGCCAGTTCCGCTACGCCAACCTCTCCGACCAGCCGACCCGGGTGCTCTGGGTGTTTCGCTGAACCCGGCCCACAGGACAGCCCAACATGACAACCGCAAAAGCCTGCACCGACCTGCTCGACGAAGTACGCGCCTTCCGCACCCGGCACCCCGAGGTGCGCTACGTCGACCTGATCTGCCTGGACATCCCCGGCCACTTCTACGGCAAGCGCTACCCCATCGACATGCTCGAGAAGGTCGCCGCCGGCAGCCCGCTGAAGCTGCCGCAGAACTGCGTGCTGCTCGGCGCCCAGGGCGGCCTGCACCCGATCGGCGACTACTGCTTCAACGACGGCGATCCGGACGCACCGCGCCGCCTGATCCCCGGCACCCTCAAGCCGGTGCGCTGGGAGAAACAGCCGCTGGCGCAGATGCTGATCAGCTCGGACGGCACCGAGGCGCCCATCGAGTTCGAGCCGCGCGAGGTGCTTGCGCGGGTACTGGCGCGCCTGGCCGCGCGCGGCATCCGTCCGGTGGTGGCCTTCGAGCTGGAGTTCTACCTGTTCGACCGCGCCCTCAAGGACGGCCTGCCGCAGTTTCCCCGCGACGTGCTGACCGGCGACACCGACGACCAGCCGAACATGCACATCGAGCGCCTGTCGCGCTTCTCCGACGTGCTCCTGGAGATGGTCGAGGCGGCCAACGAGCAGGGCGTCGACGCCAACGTGATCACCGCCGAGCTCGGCCCCGGCCAGTTCGAGATCAACTTCGGCCACTGCGACGACGGCCTGCGCGCCGCCGACTGGGCCGCGCTGTTCTGCCGCAGCAGCCGCGGCGTGGCGCTCAAGCACGGCTACCGCGCCAGCTTCATGAGCAAGCCCTACCTGCAGGCGCCGGGCAGCGGCATGCACGTGCACGTCAGCCTGTATGACGAGCAGGGCCGCAACCTGCTCGACCAGGACGGCCAGCGGCCGCTGCGCCACGCGGTGGCCGGCTGCCTGGAGCTGCTGCCGCACTGCATGCCGATCTTCGCCGCCAACCACAATGCCTTCCGCCGCTACGGCGCCATGGTCAATGCCGCCAGTCGCGCCAGCTGGGGCTTCGAGGATCGCGATGCGTGCATCCGCATCCCCGAGTCGGACGGCCGCAACCTGCGTATCGAGCACCGCCTGGCGGGTGCCGACGCCAACCCCTACCTGGTCCTGGCGGCCATCCTGGTGGGCATGGAGCACGGCCTGGACGCGGCCAAGGAGCCGATCGCCCCGCTCAACCAGGACCGCGCCAGCGGCATCGACTTCCCCCAGGACATGCTCGGCGCGGTGGCGGCCATGCAGGATCACCCACTGGTCAAGCAGGGCCTGGGCAGCGAGTTCGTCATGGTCTACTGCGAGAACAAGCGCCACGACCACCTGGACTTCATGCACCACCTGAGCGCGCGGGAGTACCGCTGGTTTCTCTGAGGCGGCGACGGACCCTGCCGGCTGGCGGTGGGCGGTTCAGCCCTGCGCCAGCTGGATCAGCAGCCCGGCCAGGGCGCAGGCGCCCAGCACCTCCATGACCCCGCGCTTGTAGCGCAGCAGCGCCACGGCCGCGGCCAGGGCAATCAGTGCCGATATCCAGTCGAAGCGGCCGGCGAAGCCCTCGGGCCAGAGCACGTGGTAGGCGAAGAACAGCGCCAGGTTGAGGATCACCCCGACCACCGCGGCGGTGATCCCGGTCAGCGGCGCGGTGAAGCGCAGCTGGTTGTGGGTCGACTCCACCAGCGGGCCGCCGGCGAGGATGAACAGGAACGACGGCAGGAAGGTGAACCAGGTGACCAGGCAGGCCGCCACGGCGCCGCTGACGAAGGCCGAGTCGCCGGCCAGCATCGGCTGCAGGTAGGCGCCGACGAAGGCGACGAAGGCCACCACCATGATCAGTGGCCCCGGCGTGGTCTCGCCCAGGGCCAGGCCGTCGATCATCTGCGTCGGACTCAGCCAGCCGTAGTGGCCGATGGCGCCCTGGTAGACGTAGGGCAGCACCGCGTAGGCGCCGCCGAAGGTCAAGAGCGCGGCCTTGGTGAAGAACCAGGCCATCTGGGTCAGGGTGCCCTGCCAGCCGTACAGCGCGCAGAGCAGGGCCATCGGCAACAACCACAGCAGCGCGCCGACCAGAACGATCAGCGCCAGACGCGAGGCGCGGAAACGTGCATGGGCCGGGGTCGGCGTGTCGTCGTCGATCAGCGCCGGGCCGTAGGACTTGTTCGCCGCAGCATGGCCACCGCCGACGCTGAACTGATCCGGCAGCAGGCGCCCGCCCAGGTAGCCCAGCAGCGCGGCGCCGAGGACGATCAACGGGAACGGCAGGTTGAGGGCGAAGATGGCGACGAAGGCCGCCGCGGCGATCGCCCACAGCCAGTTGTTCTTCAGCGCCCGCGAGCCGATGCGCTGGGCCGCCTGGACGACGATGGCGGTGACCGCCGGCTTGATGCCGTAGAAGACTCCGGCCACCAGCGCCACATCACCGAAGGCGATATAGACCCAGGACAGGCCGATCAGCAGCAGCAGCGAGGGCAGCACGAACAGCGCCCCGGCGATCAGACCGCCCCAGGTGCGGTGCATCAGCCAGCCAAGGTAGGTGGCCAGCTGCTGGGCCTCCGGCCCCGGCAGCAACATGCAGTAATTCAGGGCATGCAGGAAGCGCCGCTCGGAGATCCAGCGGCGCCGCTCGACCAGCTCCTGGTGCATGATGGAAATCTGCCCGGCCGGGCCGCCGAAACTGATCAGGCCCAGCTTGAGCCAGAAGGCCAGGGCCTGCAGCAGGCTGACCGGTTGCGGGGAATCGAGTTCGGGCTGGGGCGCGGCCATGACCAGTACGTCCACTGTGGCGGGAGGGCGGCCGCACTATAACCTGCGCCGCGCGATAGGGTTAAATAGGCACTCCCGCGCCGCCCACCCCGACCAGCAGACCCGCCCCATGCCCCTGACACCCGAGCAACTGCAGCAGATCAGCGCCCTGACCCTGGGCCACTACCAGGACCACGCCGAGGATTTTCGCGACGGCACCCGCGACCACGACGTCAGCCAGAACGTCGCCGCCCTGCTGCAGCACATCGAGGCGCCGGCGCCCTGGCGGATTCTCGATTTCGGCTGCGGCCCGGGGCGCGACCTGCGCACCTTCAAGGCCCTGGGTCACACCGCCATCGGCCTGGACGGTTGCCCGCGCTTCGTCGAGATGGCCCGCGCCGATAGCGGCTGCGAGGTCTGGCTGCAGGACTTCCTCGCCCTCGAGCTGCCGAGCGGCCACTTCGACGGCATCTTCGCCAACGCCGTGCTGTTCCATATCCCCAGCCAGGAGCTGCCGCGGGTGCTGCGCCAGCTGCACGCCACCCTCAAGCCCGGCGGCGTGCTGCTGAGCTCCAACCCGCGCGGCGACAATCAGGAAGGCTTCAACGGCGATCGCTATGGCGCCTACCATGACCTGGCCAACTGGCGCAGGCTGCTCGGCGCCGCCGGTTTCGTCGAGCTCGAGCACTACTACCGGCCCGCCGGCCTGCCGCGCGCCCAGCAACCCTGGCTGGCCAGCGTGTGGCGCCGCGCTTAGCCGGCTAGGCGCGGCCGGCTAGGCCCGGCCGGCGGTCGCGTGGCGCTTGCGCCAGGTGGCCGGTGGCAGGCCGAACTCGCGCTTGAAGGCACGGTTGAACGCGGCCTCCGACTCGTAGCCGATGCCATAGGCGATCTGCGCCAGCGAGTCGCCGCTGTCGCGCAGGCGCGCGGCGGCCAGTTGCAAACGCCAGTGCGCCAGGTAGCTCATCGGCGGCTGGCCGATCAGCTTGCTGAAGCGCTCGGCGAAGGCCGAGCGTGACAGGCCGACCTCGCGGGCCAGCGCCGCGGTGGTCCAGGGCGCGGCCAGACGGCCGTGCAGCAGGGCCAGGCCCTTGCCGACGAAAGGGTCGCGCAGCCCGGCCAGCCAGCCGGTCTGCTCCGCCGGCAGGCTGGCCAGGTGATGGCGGACCGCCTCGACGAACAGCAGCTCGGCGAGCTTGTTGAGCACGGTGCTCGAGCCCAGGCTGGCGGCGGCGAACTCCGCCGCCGCCAGGTGGAACGACTGCTCGACCCAAACCCCGGTCGGGCCGTCGTCGACCCGCACGCGCAGCATCGCCGGCAACGTCGCCAGCAGCGGATTGTCCGCCACCTCGCAACCGAGAAAACCGCAGATGACATGGGTCGCGGCCCCGCCGCCACCGTAGCGCAGGCGGGCCAGGCCGGGGCTGTCGACCGTCTGGATCAGTTCGTCCACTGGCGCCGCGCGCAGGCCCAGGGCGCTCGTCAGGCGGTGCGCATCGTTGCGCGGCAACAGCACCATGTCGCCTGCCTGCAGGGGCAGAGCCGGCTCGCCGGGCAATTCCAGGTACAGCTGGCCGTCAACCACGTAGTGGTAGGCGATGATATGGGCCGGCACGGCGCCGAGCGGGCGGCAGTCCTCCGGAACGACCTGGGCGGCGATGCACCAGGGGGCGGTGAACTCGGCATGCAGGAAGGACACCGCACACAGGCGCACGGCGGCAAGCACATCGGACAGGGTATCCATCAGGCTTCGCCTCGCAGCGCGGGCGGCGGCTGCGTCAACAGAGCAGGCGGCTTGGACATAGTCGCCGGGCACCCACCTCTTTACCTTAGCACTGGCCAGGCACGCACGACGTGCCAGCCGGCGCCTCGCGGCTCCCACCGGGGCACCTCGCCGTCAGCAGAGGAGTAATGCGGATGACCACCAGAGACATGCTCGGCCTGACACTGTCCGGGGCCGACTCGACCAGCTTGGCGCACTACGAGAACGCCCTGCGCCAGTTCCAGTGCTACCGCGGCGACCCGCTGGCCGCCGTCGACGCGGCCCTGGCGGCCAGTCCCGCGTTCGTCATGGCCCATGTGCTCAAGGCCTACCTGCACCTGCTCGGTACCGAGCCCGCGGGCCTGGCGGTCGCCCGGGCCTGCTACGCCAGCGCCGCACGCTTGCCGGCCACCCCACAGGAGCACGGTCACGTCGCGGTCGTCGGCCGGCTGCTCGCGGGCCATTGGCATCTGGCGGGGCAGACCCTGGAGGACCTGTCGATCGAACAACCCCGCGATATCCTGGCCCTGCAGGCCGGGCACCAGGTGGACTTCTTCACCGGCCGCTCGCGCATGCTCCGCGACCGCATCGCTCGCGCGCTGCCGGCCTGGCAGCCAGGCATGCCCGCTTATCACGCGGTGCTCGGCATGCATGCCTTCGGCCTCGAGGAAACCGGCGACTATGCCGCCGCCGAGGCCGCCGGGCGCCGCGCCGTGGAGCTCGAGCCCCGCGATGGCTGGGCGCAGCATGCGGTGGCCCACGTGCTGGAGATGCAGTGCCGGCAGCGCGAAGGCATCGCCTGGATGCGCACCGGCCCGCAGGCCTGGGCGCAGGACAGCTTCTTTCAGGTGCACAACTGGTGGCACCTGGCGCTGTTCCACCTGGAGCTGGGCGAGATCGACGAGGTGCTGGCGCTGTTCGACGGCCCGATCAACGGCGCCGGTTCCAGCGCAGTGCTGGACCTGGTCGACGCCTCGGCGCTGCTCTGGCGCCTGCAGCTGCTGGGCGTGGAGCTCGGCCAGCGCTGGCAGGACCTCGCCGAGCGCTGGCAGTCCCTGGCCGTAGCCGGCCACTACGCCTTCAACGATGTCCACGCGATTCTCGCGTTCGTCGGCGCCGGTCGAGCGGAGGCCGCCTGCGCACTGCTCGAGGCGCAGCAGCAAATGCTGCGCGGCAACACCGACAATGCGCGCTTCACCGCCGAGGTCGGCGAGCCGGTGGCCCAGGCCATCTTGGCCTTCGGCGACGGCCACTATGCCCAGGCCGTGCGCCTGCTGCGGCCGGTGCGGGCCATCGCCCAGCGCTTCGGCGGCAGCCACGCACAGCGCGACCTGCTCGACCTGACCCTGATCGAGGCGGCCTTCCGCGCCGGGCAGCAGTGCCTGGCCACGGCGCTGTGCCACGAGCGGCTGGCGGTGCGCCCCGAGAGCCCGCTGAGTCGCCGCCTGACCGAGCGCGCAGCGGAGCAGCGGGCGGCCTGAAAAAGCCCTGCGCTGCGGCCACCTGGGCGCAGCGCAGGGCATTCGACGCGTGCCGCAACGGCTGCCAACGTCACTTGATTTTGCAGTCAGATATTTCCAAGATGCCGTCTGCCCTGATGCCTGGCCGCCGATCGGTCCTGGCACCAGGCATCGGGAACCGCCGATCACGCCCCTTGAACCGCCACACAGCCTTCTGCGGCGACAACGGCGCCAGCGCTCCGTACAGAAGCAAACAGCGAGTAGGCATTACCCGCCTCGCCGCCCCAGGAGCTCACCGATGCGACATTTCGCCCGTCCCCTGCTTGCCCTCTGCGCCAGCGCCTTGTGCATCGGCAGTGTCCTGGCCGCCGAGGTGCAGGTGGCCGTGGCCGCCAACTTCACCGCGCCGATGCAGGCCATCGCCCGCCAGTTCGAACAGGACAGCGGCCACCGGGTACTTGTCGCCTATGGCGCGACCGGCCAGCTCTATGCGCAGATCAGCAACGGCGCGCCCTTCGAGCTGCTGCTGGCCGCCGACCAGACCACGCCGGCGCGGCTGGAGCGCGACGGCCTGGCCGTCGCCGGCTCAGCCTTCACCTACGCCACCGGCGCCCTGGTGCTGTGGTCGGCGCAGCCGGGCTTCGTCGATGCCGAGGGACAGGTGCTGAAGACCGGTCAGTACCGGCACCTGGCCATGGCCAATCCGAAAGCCGCGCCCTATGGCCTGGCGGCGAGCCAGGTGCTGGACAAGCTCGGCCTCAGCCAAGCCGTGGCGGGCAAGCGGGTCGAGGGCCAGAGCATCAGCCAGACCCTGCAGTTCGTCGCCAGCGGCAATGCCGAGCTGGGCTTCGTCGCCCTGTCCCAGGTCTACCGGGACGGCGAGATCGCCGAGGGCTCGGCCTGGGTGGTGCCTGCCGCGCTGCATGAGCCGCTGCACCAGGATGCGGTGCTGCTCAGCCGCGGCGCGGACAACCCGGTGGCCGCCGCGCTGCTGGCATATCTGAAGAGTCCGGCGGCAACCGCTATCATTCGCCGTTACGGTTACCAGCACTGAGTCCTGCCCCCCAGATGCCCCTGAGCCAAGCCGACCTCGACGCCATCCTCCTGACCCTGCAGCTGGCGTCGCTGACCACCGTGCTGTTGCTGCTGCTCGGCACGCCCATCGCCTGGTGGCTGGCGCGCACCGGCTCCTGGCTGAAGCGCCCGGTCGGCGCCATCGTCGCCCTGCCGCTGGTGCTGCCCCCCACGGTGATCGGCTTCTACCTGCTGGTGAGCATGGGCCCCCACGGGTTCATCGGCCAGCTGACCCAGAGCCTGGGCCTCGGCACCCTGACCTTCAGCTTCAGCGGGTTGCTGATCGGCTCGGTGATCTACTCGCTGCCCTTCGTCGTGCAGCCGCTGCAGAACGCCTTCGAGGCCATCGGCCGGGCGCCGCTGGAGGCGGCCGCGACGCTGCGCGCCGGGCCCTGGGACAGCTTCTTCAGCGTGGCCCTGCCGCTGGCCAGGCCCGGCTTCGTCACGGCCGCCATCCTCGGCTTCGCCCACACGGTCGGCGAGTTCGGCGTGGTGCTGATGATCGGCGGCAATATCCCCGGCAAGACCCAGGTGGCCTCGGTGCAGATCTACAACCATGTCGAGGCCCTGGAGTACGCCCAGGCCCACTGGCTGGCCGGCGGCATGCTGGCCTTCTCCTTCATCGTGCTGCTGGCGCTCTACTCCAGCGGCCATGCCCGGCAGGCCTGGCGATGAGCGGACGCCACGACGCCGCCAGCGCAGACGCCGAGCGGCTGATCGAGGCGCGCTTTCGCATCGAACACCCCGACTTCGCCCTGGACCTCGACCTGCGTCTGCCGGGACGCGGCATCACCGCCCTGTTCGGCCCCTCCGGCTCGGGCAAGACCAGCTGCCTGCGTTGCTTCGCCGGCCTGGAGCAGCCGCGCGAAGGCTACCTGCGGGTCAATGGCGAGCTGTGGCAGGACAGCGCCCGCGGGCACTTCCTCGCCCCGCATCGGCGGGCCCTGGGCTACGTGTTCCAGGACGCCAACCTGTTTCCCCACCTGTCGGTGCGCGGCAACCTGGAGTTCGGCCTCAAGCGCATTCCCGCCGCGCAGCGCCGGGTGCAACTGGAGCAGGCCGCCGAGCTGCTCGGCATCGCCGCGCTGCTGCAGCGCATGCCCGAGCGGCTGTCCGGCGGTGAACGCCAGCGCGTCGGCATCGCCCGCGCCCTGCTGACCAGCCCGCGCCTGCTGCTGATGGACGAGCCGCTTGCCTCCCTGGACCACAAGCGCAAGCAGGAGGTGCTGCCCTACCTGGAGCGCCTGCACCAGGAACTGGAGATCCCGATCCTCTACGTCAGCCACGCCCCGGACGAAGTCGCGCGCCTGGCCGATCACCTGGTGGTGCTGGAGCAGGGTCGGGTGCTGGCCAGCGGGCCGCTGAAGGAGACCCTGCTGCGCCACGACCTGCCGTTCATCCTGGAAGACGATGCCGAGGCGGTGGTCGAGGGGCGGGTCAGCGACTATGACCCGGCCTACCAGCTGCTGAGCATCCGCCTCGGTGGCGGCGACGCCCGCCTGCAGCTGACCCACGGCCCGCTGCCGACCGGCAAGGCGGTGCGCATCAAGGTCAAGGCGCGGGATGTCAGCCTGAGCCTGCACCGGGCCGAGGGCACCAGCCTGCTCAACCTGCTGCCGGCGCGGGTCGAACACTGGCTGGCGCTGGAGGATCAGGGGCAGATGCTGGTCAACCTGCGGGTCGGCGACGAGCGGCTGATCGCCCGCATCACCCGCTTCTCCTTCGACAAGCTGGGCATCCACCCGCAGCAGGCCCTCTGGCTGCAGATCAAGTCGGTGTCGCTGCTGGCCTCCGACTAGGCGCGCAGACGGTCCCGCGCGGCCACCATTCCCTGCAGCCGATAGAGGTACTCGAAGCCCTGCTCCCAGCGCCGGTGCCCGGAGGCCACGTTGATGTGCCCGACACCGGCCAGCACGTGGGCCTCGCTGCCCCAGTGAGCCGCCATCTCCAGGGCCCGCGCGGCACTGGCGGCGGCGTCGCTGTCCGAGCCGACCAGCAGGCTGGCGAACGGCAGGGGCCGACGCGGAATGGCCGCGAAGTTGCGCAGGGCCGCCGGGCAGTTGTCCCGTTCGACGTCCGCCGGCGCCACCAGCAGCGCACCCCTCACCCGCTGCAGCAGCGCGGCCGGCGCCTGCGCCGCCCAGTGCGCCACGGTGATGCAGCCCAGGCTGTGGGCGATCAGCAGGGTCGGCCGCGGATCGGCGGCGATGCAGCGCTGCAACTCGGCGACCCAATCCTCGCGACGCGGCGCCAGCCAGTCGGCCTGCTCCACCCGGGCGCTGCCCGCCAGGCTGCGCTGCCAGTGGCTCTGCCAGTGCCCGGCGGGCGAACCCTGCCAGCCCGGTACTATCAGGTAGCGGATGTGTTCATTGCTCATGCAGAAGGCCTCCGGCGGCGTGCTCCGGCGGCGAGTGTAGGCAGCAGCGCCCATAGATAAAAAAGAATAAAAACTTCTTTGCTTATTCACTTGTGCGAAAAAACCGACCAGCCCTGTGCTCCCCGGCGACGTCCGAGTGCTCGAGGGCAGGCCGACTGTTTCCGACGAAATCACTCTTTTGGGGCATGCCTCGGGCCGGCACTCGCAGTACTCTTCCGTGCGGCGCCCCGCTGCGCCACTCTTGTTCCGCACTGCTCACAAAAACAACAAGGAGCACCCCGGATGCGCATTCAGTCGTTGTTTCGACCGTTACTCCTCTGGACGCTTGGCGTCCTCGCCAGCCTCCCGCCACTGGTCTTTGCCGAGTTCACCAGCCCCCAGGTGCAGGTGCAGATGCACGCCAGCCGCGCCACCAGCAGCCTGCTGCTGGTGCGCGGCGAAGGTTTCCAGAAGGCCCACCTGCAGCGCCTGGAAAGCGATATCCAGACCCTCGCCGCCGCGGTGCAGAGCCTGCCGCAGTCCAGCGATACGCTGAGCGCCAGCCACCTGGAGCTGGTCACCCAGCTGCGCCGCGGGGTGTCCTTCGGCCCCGGCGAAGACAACCTGCCCTGGGGCTACCCCAAGGAGCTGAGCAAGGCCCTGCGGGACTTCCTGCATGCCGCCCGGCAATTGCCCGCCAGCGGCGCCAGCGAGCTGTCCGCGAAGATCGAGTACCTCGCCGTGCAGTACCTCAGCCGCGCCTACATGGGCAGCTTCGAGATCGCCCGCGAACAGCCCGACACCTACCTGGGCCAGGACGAGCGCCTGCTGATGCCGGCCATCGACCAGGAACTGGCGGCGCAGGGCGGCAAGGCCGACAAGCTCAAGGTGCGCTGGGAATACCTGAAGGCCGCCCTGAGCGACATGAACAGCCAGAGCAATACCCTGGAAAGCATCTCCGGCCGGCCCTTCGCCCCCATCACCGTGGATCGCCACAGCCGCGCCCTGACCCAGCAGTGGATGGCCCTCAACCCCTGAGTCGGCTCGGCGGCGCCGGGTCAGGCACCGCGGATGCGGGTCGGCCCGGCCCGCTCGACCACCGCCCGCTCCACCTCGCGGCGCAGGCCGAGCAGGAAGGCGGCCTCGGCGGCGACGAACAGCGGGCCGATCAGCAGCCCCATGATGTCGTCGACGAAGGCCGGCTTGCGCCCCTCGTAATGGTGGCCGACGAACTGGATGGCCCAGCCGATGACGAACAGCGCCAGCCCGCTGCCCAGCCACAGGCCGGTGCTCCGAACCGCCAGCGCCGCACCGAGCCACAGGCACAGCCCCAGCAGCACCGCCATCAGCAGGCCGAAGCGCAGGTCCAGGCGCAGGTAGAACAGCCCCGCCGCCAGCACCGCCAGGGTTGCCGGCGACAGCCACAGGCCGGCCAGCTCCAGGCCCGGGCGCGACAGCAACACGGCCACGGAGAGGACGATCATCGGGATGCCGATGAAGTGGCTGGCGATGTTGCGCCGGTCGCGGTGGTAGGCGGCGTATTGCGCCAGGTGCTCGACTAGGCCTTTCATTCGGGTGATCCTCGGGCTGGACAGTCCGGCCCATCTTGCGCCCGGCGCGCCGCGCCACTCTGTCAGCCAGCCGACAAACCCCGGAGACGCCCGATGAACGATGCCCAGCGCGCGCGCCTGCTCGAAGGCCACTGGTTCGCCGCCTTGCCGGCCGCCCTGCAGGACAGCCTGCTGGCGCTGGCCCGGGTGCAGCGGCTGGAGCCCGGCCAGCGCCTGTTCCGCCGCGGCGACGCGCCCAGCGGACTGTATGCGGTCCTCGAGGGCGCCGTGCGCATCGGCGCGGTCAACCGCGCCGGCAAGGAGGCCTTGCTGAGCCTGGTCGAGGCGCCGGCCTGGTTCGGCGAAATCGCCCTGTTCGACGGCCAGCCACGCACCCACGACGCCGTCGCCGAGGGCGCCAGCACCCTGCTGCTGGTGCCCCAGGCCGAGCTGCTGGCGCTGCTGCGGGACGAACCCCGGCACTGGCGCGACTTCGCCCTGCTGATGAGCCAGAAGCTGCGCCTGACCTTCACCGCCCTGGAGGAGATGAGCCTGCTGCCGGCGGCGCCGCGCCTGGCCCGGCGCCTGCTGCTGATCGCCGAGAACTACGGCGAGGGCGAACCGCGCCGGGTGCTGCACCTGGCCCAGGAGCAACTGGCGCTGATGCTGGCCCTGTCCCGCCAGACCACCAACCAGATCCTCAAGGAGCTGGAGACCCGGGGCATCGTGCGCCTGAGCTACGGCGAGATCGAGCTGCTCGACCTGCCGCGCCTGCGCCAGGCGGCTCAGTAGCGGCCAGCCTGGCGGCCGACAGCGGCATGAGGGTGTATCCTCCCCCGGTGCGCCGCCCACCTGCCAGCCGGAGCCCGATGTGCCGATGACCCAGCAGCAGCCCGCCACCGATGCCCTGCCAGCCGTCCTCGCCGGCCCCCTGCTGCGGCGCCTGCAGCCGGACCGTCTGGTGCTCTGGCTGGTCGGCTCGCGGGCGCTGTCGCTGACCCTGCGCCTCGACAGCGAGCCGACTGGCCCGCGCGACTACCCGCTGGACGAGGCGCACTGCCAGGTGCTGCAGGTGGGCGAACACGCCTTCATCCACCTGATCGACCTGCATCTGGATACGCCGCTGCCCAGCGACCTGCAGATCGACTACGACCTGCTGATCGCCGGCGACGACGGTCAGACCCAGGGTATCGCCGACTGGGCGCCGCACCTGCTGTACGACGGTGCCGAGCGGCCGAATTTCGTCCTGCGCGCGCGCCTCGAACAGCTGCTCCACGGCTCCTGCCGCAAGCCGCACCACCCCGCCGCCGACGGCCTGCTCTGCGCCGACCGCCTGCTGGGCGAAGCCCATGGGCCTCAAGAGCGCCCGGCGCTGCTGCTGATGAGTGGCGACCAGGTGTACGCCGACGACGTCGCCGGGCCCATGCTGCGGGCGATCCACCAGCTGATCGAGCGCCTCGGCCTGTTCGGCGAACGCCTCGAGGGCGCCCTGGTCGAGGACAGCGACGCCCTCTATGCCCACGAGGTCGGCTACTACCAGCGCGCCGACCTGCTGCCGGCGCTGGACGACGACAACGACAGCCTGCGCGAGCGCTTCTTCGGCGGGGTGAAGAAACCGATCTTCACCACAAGCAGCGCCGACAACCACCTGGTCACCCTGGCCGAGATGCTGGCCATGTACCTGCTGGTGTGGTCACCGACGCCCTGGACCCTGCTCGGTACCCGGCGCCCGCCCCTGAATACCGAACGGGCCGAGCGCTACGAGCGCGAACGCCAGCACATCGACGACTTCCGCGACGGTCTCGACCGGGTCGCCCGCGCCCTGGCCCACCTGCCGAGCCTGATGATCTTCGACGACCACGACGTCACCGACGACTGGAACCTGTCGGCGCAGTGGGAGGAAACGGCCTACGGTCACCCCTTCTCCAAGCGCATCATCGGCAATGCGCTGATCGCCTACCTGCTGTGCCAGGGCTGGGGCAACGACCCGGAGGTGTTCGGCGAGGCCGTGGAGCAGCTGCAGGCCATGAACGCCGGGCGCGACGGGCGCAACCACCTGGACAGCGGCGCCCAGGACGCCCTGATCGATCGGCTGCTGCACTTCCACCACTGGCACTACGTGCTGCCGACCGAGCCGGCGCTGCTGGTGCTCGACACCCGCACCCGGCGCTGGCGCAGCGAGCGCAATCCGCAGCGGCCGTCCGGCCTGCTCGACTGGGAAGGCCTGTGCGAGCTGCAGCAGGCGCTGCTCGACCACCGGGCGGCGATCGTCGTCTCGCCGGCGCCGATCTTCGGGGTCAAGCTGATCGAGGCGGTGCAGCGGCTGTTCACCTGGATCGGCCACCCGCTGATGGTCGATGCGGAAAACTGGATGGCCCATCGCGGCGCCGCCCAGGTGATTCTCAACATCTTCCGCCACTCGCGCACCCCGGGCTGCTACGTGGTGCTGTCCGGCGACGTGCACTACTCCTTCGTCTACCAGGTGCTGATCCGCCATCGCAAGAGCGCCCCGCATATCTGGCAGATCACCAGCAGCGGCCTGAAGAACGAGTTCCCGAGGCGCCTGCTCGACTGGTTCGACCGCCTCAACCGCTGGCTCTACTCGCCGCGCTCGCCGCTCAACTGGCTGACCAAGCGCCGACGCCTGCAGGTGGTGCCGCGCATCCCCAGCCGCAGCCAGGCCGGCGAACGGTTGTGGAACGGCGCCGGTCTCGGCCAGGTGTTCTTCGACGAGCAGGGCCAACCGCGCGAGATCCTCCAGCACAACGCCGACGGCTCGGCCGCCGTCAGCTTCGTCGAAGACCGCGAGGCCGCCCAGCGCGCGGCGCAGCAGGCACCGGCCGGCCGCGCCCTGGCGGCCGGCGACAAGTCCGCGCGCTAGCCCACCTATTTACAGGTGCGAAGTGGCACGCCTCTTGAGGGGCATGGAATTTAGCGCGCCCAAGAAGTGCAAGGCAGAGATCGACCCGAAGCGGCCTGTGGCAACCGGCAGAAACCGGCCAGAAGCTGCCTGTCAGGTTCGGCAGCCGCAGCCAGAACTGGTAAGTCAAAAACATCGGACTATTGAAGACTATCCTTTAGCTCAATCGGTAGCTGAAATTCCTGCCTGTGCTCGACCCACTCAGAGTAGGGAACTGTCCGATCAGGTGATTTGATTGTCCTGATCAGAGGCTTGATCTGCTGGCTTTCGAGGTCGACAACCTTCTGCTTTACCTTCGCAACATCGGCAATTTCTTCAGGCGTAAGCTCTACATCCCAATGAGTCGGCGGGTTTGGCGTATTGGCGAAGCCAAAGCGCTGGCGATATCGCTCAACTGCTAGGGCTTCGTCGTTCGACAGTTTTAGGCTTGTCGTAAGCGCGCCAATGTCGGCTTTCTCTATCAAAAGAGCCCTGCATACCTTTGGACAAGGAGGCGAAGGCAAAAATGGGAAGGACTCGCACTTGCATGTGACGTCCGCCGAAACGTTCGTCGCAACCATCCAGATCAGCATTCCGACACCGAAGTTCGGCTTCATGCGTCGCCCTCCCCACAGTCAACGTCGCGCAATAGCACCCACCAAAGAAGATAGGCTGTGAGCCAAACTGCAAACGCGATGACTCCGTAGAATAGGTAATCCAGTTGGGCCTGGAAGTCGGCGTTGATCTGATTGAACGCCTCATCCTGGGCGGCACCCTTGGTAAACAACGCAGCTAGGTAGCTACGCGAGAGCTCATTGCCCGCCCGAACGGATACCAGCAGAAAGATCCAGACTGGAGCTAGGAGAAAATAGAAGCTACGCCATCTCCGGCCAGCAGGACTGTAATGCGAAGATCCAATAACGACGGCTACCGAGCCGCCGAGCATGGCCAGCGCCCATGTAGTGAGCTGCGACGAAGCGCCGGCGATCTCCTTCAGCCCTGCAAGGAATAGGTCCATTTCAATCCCCATGTTCAGCTACCAAGCATCTAGCTTAGGTTAGCCCTCCCATTCCAATGCGCAATGGCGACGGCGACCCACTCAACGTGCCTGTATGAGCGCCGACTCCTGTGCCAGATGTTGCAGCCATAGCCCCCGGCTTTCGTCCGGTGGTGGATGCTCAGGCTCAGGCAGTTAGCGGTCCACAAAAAATATACTGGAGTGATTAATCTCTGATTTACTCATGGCGCAACGCCGTTACTAGGAGAGTCGCAATGGATGCTGAGAGCATTTACGATGAGCTTGTGAAGTTAATTGTCACGGTAGATGATTTGGGGTCGGTAAACGTAAAAGCCGCACAGCAGTTAAAGCAAAGGGTCATGCCTAAATCAATCTATAAATATCGGCTCGGTAGGTATAACGAGTTCGGGTCATGCTGGGATATTGAGAATCTAAAAAACAACCAAATTCGAATGACATGATAAAGGGGCCGGAGTGAATAAGAATAAATCACCCCGACCCCTTTGTTATTGTTTGACTCCACCATGTGCCAGTTGAAGAAATAAAAAACCCGCAGATTTCCCGACGGGTTCTTCGTGGCGGTTCAGAGTTTCAGAAACCAACAGTATAAGTGACCATTCCGGTTGTCGTTGCCGTCGAGCCGTAAGCCTCTTCGCGGTACCAGGTCTGGGCACTAATTTGCTGGGCGCGGTCGATCTTGTAAGTCACACCTGCCGAGCCAACCATGCGAGTTTTGCGGGTATCACCGTTGAATTCAATCGCGGCAAGATCGGCCACGCCAGTCGCAGAGTATTCGCCAACCCTACGCTGCGTATCAGTTTCAACGCCGACAGAACCATTGATCGTCACGGAAGGGGCAACCAATGCCGACAGATCCACACCAGCCAGCAACGACGTCGATTCTTGACGCAAGGTATCGAAGTGCAGCGGTGCAGACACGGTGTCGGAAGCGGATTCCGTGTAGCCGTTACGGGCAATGTTCGTGTAACGAACACCTAGGTACGGGCTGGCCAGCACGGTGCTGCTGAGGGTGTACCCATAACTGGTAGTGAGTTGCGTACCTTCAGTAACAAGTTTGGAGCTCCCGCTACCGGCCTCGGCGGTATCTATCGCATCGCGCGTGATGCTAAGGTCTCGCTTGCCATATCGATACGCGGCACGAACCTTGATCCCTTCGTCAGTACCCGTTTGAGACCAGACCCCAAAGATACCGAAGTCGGGGTTGTTGTTTTTAACGTTGACTCCACCGCTTGAATAGTCGGAAACATATTGCTCAAGGAAGCCACCAATCCTGATATTCGGATTGAGTTCATAGGCAACCGTCAGAACTCCCGAGGTAGCCTCGGGGCCATCGCCGCTGGTGTCAGTGTTCCGACCTGAGACGGCAACACAGATACCATTCTTATCAAAAATCGAGCAGTCGTAACTTAACCCAGGGTTTACGTAAGAGCTTTGTAACGAGAAAATATTACGTAAACCCGAAGCGTTTTGCTGCATTGAAGCTAGAGTACTGGCAGCATCTGGGCCCGAGAAATAGTAAAGCGTCCCGTTCCAAATTCTTGGAGAAAAGGTACTTCCGAGGAAATCAACAGAATACGCTTTCCCGTAGCCTTCATAGATGGTGAGCAGCTCATCGCTTGCTGCGACGCTCCCAACCCCTGACCCGTTCGTATACGCAACCGACGAGCCATCCGTATTTGTCAAGTAAAGACCGATTGTTTGCCCCGGGGTCAAGGCAATCGAAAGCGGAGTCGTAAAAGGCAATAAGGTGGGGGTCCCGAACGCGTTACTAACAAAACTTCCCGTGCTGGCGAGCAAAGTCCAAGCAGACGCATTTTGCGTATTACCTGTAACCCCTCCTGTAGCGACCCATATTTGGTACCCCGAAATCGGTTGTGCGCTATCAAAGTTTTGAGCAATGCCAGTAATAGTGAAACCGCTACTGCCAGTGGCCGAAATATCGAACATATTCCCATTTTGGCCGTTTCCACCAGCGAATGTGGTCGTTAATTCAGCCGCAAACACTGACGAGCTGAGTGCGACAAGCAAAGTGCCGACCATCACAGGAGCACGGCGGCAGTTTGGTTTCTTGCCTTTTGGCATAGTAATACCTCTAATTAAGATGCAGCGAATATGATAACAGGGGGCAGGCCACGTGATAACAAGGGACAGACCACGATTAATTTTAGTTTTGTTCGATTGGGTAGGCTGATATCTGTGGTCTCTCCTCTATTGCTCTGCAGACTGGGTGAAAGCTACTGCGCTCGGTTATACGTTAGAGGCGAACAAGACAGCTCTGGTTACACACTGAGCGATTGGCATTATCGTGTAAAAGGGTGTACTAAGTCCTGTGTAAATGGGGTTGCTGCTGGAGCTTTCTTGGCAGCTGCTCCTAGATCACGACAGCGGTACCTTCAATCTGGCCAGTATACGTAGGCTAACGATGACCGCTATTGGCCGATAGTCGCCATTCGCTTCCAAGCGACTACCGTCCTAGCCGGAGCAAACCATGATCAACTAAAGGGAGGGGCGGAGTGATCTACTTATGATCAGCTCAGAGACATCGAGCCGCTAGACAACTCACGCAACCCGTTTTATTTGCATGCCCTTATTAACTAACACGGCTTAAACCCATGAATCGCCGCAAGAAAATCAAACAGCTACTCGAGGCGCACGCCAAAAAGGCCAATGCCAAAAAGGCACCCAAGAAAAAATCCACGTACATAAGCAAAGCCGATCGGTTAAAACTGGCCGCTGAAGCCAGCCCGGATTCAAGCATCACTCCTGAGAGTTCGTAGGATGGGTTAAGCACAGCGATACCCATGCTGCCGCCGGCTCAGCACTTTGGTTTGTCTGGGTATCTGATGGGTAGCGTTTCACTCAACCCATCCTATTTATGTGCTGAAACCGGCCCAATCTAAACGACCCCTTCTCCGCGCCAGCACCATGTAGCGCGCTACCCGCACTCAGCGCAGCTTCTCCAGCAACTGGTAGTACCACATGCCGACCGCCAGCATCGGGTTGCCCAGCTGCTCGCCCAGGGGCACCTTGATGTGCTTGCAGGCGGCGAAGGTGTCGAAGCGCCCCAGGCTGCCGGTCAGCGCCTCGGCCATGATCTCGCCCATGATGTGGCTGGTGGCGATGCCGTGGCCGGAGTAGCCCTGGCAGTACCAGACGTGGTCCGACAGCTTGCCGAGCTGGGGAATGCGGTTCATCACGATGCCCATGGCGCAGCTCCACTGAAAATCGATGGCCACACCCTTGAGCTGGGGGAAGGTGCGCTCGATGGCCGGGCGCAGCTCGGCGGCGATGTCCCGCGAATCGCGCCCGGAGTAGTTGGCGCCGCCGCCGAACAGCAGGCGGCCGTCGGCGGTCAGGCGATGGTAGTCGAGGACGAAGCGGCAGTCGTAGACGGCCAGGTCCTGGGGGTTGATCTGCTGCGCCAGCTCGCCCAGCGGCGCGGTGGTGACGATGCCGCCCATGGCCGGGAAGATCATGCCCTTGAGCTGCTTGGGTTCCAGCTTGTGGTAGACGTCGCCGGCCAGCAGCACCTGGCGGGCGTCGATCCGCCCCTCGGCGGTGATCACCGCCGGCCTGGCGCCATGGACGATCTGCAGCACCTCGGAATGCTCGAAGATCAGCGCGCCGAGGCCCTCGGCCGCGCGGGCCTCGCCGAGGCACAGGTTGAGCGGGTGCAGGTGAAGGTTGCGGTTGTTCTTGATCGCCCCGCAGTACAGCTCGCTGCCCAGCTGCTCGCGCACCCCGGCGCCATCGAGCAGGCTGACGTCCGCGCCCATGCCGCGGCGCACGGCCTCTTCATAGGCGGCCTCGAGTTCGGCCATGTGGCTGGGCTTCATCGCCGCGTGCAGGTGGCCGTGCTTGAGGTCGCAGGCGATGCCGTACCTGGCCACCCGCTGCTCGATGATGTCGTGGCCACGCCAGCGCAGCTGCCAGATGAAGTCGTCCACCTCGCGGCCCAGGCGCTTGCCCATCTGTTTGCGCATGGCGGCGTCGCCCGACAGGCTGCCGGTGACCTGGCCACCGTTGCGCCCGGTGGCGCCCCAGCCGATCTTCTTCGCCTCGAACACGGCCACCTTGAGGCCGCGCTCGGCCAGCTCCACGGCGCTGGCCACGCCGGTGAAGCCACCACCGATGATCACCACGTCGACGCTGTGGTGGCCCTTCAGGGTCGGGTAGCGGGTTTCCTCATTGAGGGTGGCGCTGTAGTAGGACGGACAGCGCTCGGCGGCCGGAAGTGCGGCCTGGGTGACAGCATTCATGGAGTAATCCTCGTTAGCGTAGGGTGCGCCGTGCGCACCGCAGGTCTTAGGGCGCGCGGAGACGCCTGGCCCCTGCGCACACAGATATATCGGTGCGCACAGGCTGGGCGCCCCCGCGCACCCTACCCATAGATACCGGGCTCAGGCCTGGGTCAGGTACCAGCGCCAGTCCTGTTCGCCAACCTCGGCCATGAACTGGCGGTACTCGGCGCGCTTGACCGCCAGGTAGACCTTGAGGAAGTCCGCGCCCAGGGCCTCGCGGGCCCAGGCGGAGCCTTGCAGGGCCTGGATCGAGGTCAGCCACTCGGTCGGCAGCAGCGTCTTGGCCTGGGCATAGCCATTGCCCTCGATGGGCGCGCCCGGGTCGAGGCGCTCGCGAATGCCGCGGTGGATGGCGGCGAGGATGGCCGCCGCGGCCAGGTAGGGGTTGGCGTCGGCGCCACAGATGCGGTGCTCGATATGCCGGCTGACGGCCGGCCCTCCCGGCACGCGCAGGCTGACGGTGCGGTTGTCGACGCCCCAGGTCGGCGCCAGCGGCGCGTAGCTGTTGGCCTGGAAGCGCCGGTAGGAGTTGGCGTTGGGGCAGAACAGCAGCAGGGAATCGAGCAGGCTGGCGAGCATGCCGCCCAGGGCCTGCTTGAGCAGGCTGCCGGCCGGCCCGTCGAGGTCATTCGGCTCACCGGCCAGCAGGTTGCGTCCGGCCGCGTCGGCCAGGCTGACATGCATGTGCATGCCGGTGCCGGCCAGGTGGTCGAAGGGCTTGGCCATGAAGCAGGCCTGCATCCCATGGCTGTTGGCCACGCCCTTGACCAGGCGCTTGTAGCGCACGGCCTGGTCCATGGCCGCCAGCGCGTCGCCGTGCTCCAGGGTGATTTCCACCTGGCCCGGGGCGTACTCGGAAATCGCCGTGCGGGCCGGGATGCCCTGGGCCTTGCAGGCGGCGTAGAGGTCCTTGAGGAAGGGTTCGAGCTGCTCCAGCTCGCGCAGGCCGTAGACCTGGGTGCTGCGCGGGCGGCCGCCGTCGGCATCCCGCGCCGGCTGTGGCCGGCCCTCGCCATCGCGGCGCTGGTCGAGCAGGTAGAACTCCAGCTCGCAGGCCATCACCGGGTGAAAGCCCTCGGCCTTGAGGCCCTCGATCATCCGCACCAGCACATGCCGGGGGTCGGCGACGGTGGCCGGCAGGCCCTGCTGCGGGTGCATGCTGACCTGCAGCGCGGCGGTGGGGATGCGCCGCCAAGGCAGGCGCACCAGGCTGCCGGGCAGCGGGTAGGCGCGGCAGTCGATGTCGCCGACCTCCCAGACCAGCCCGGTGTCCTCCACATCGTCGCCATTGATGCTCAGGCCGAGGATGGTGCTGGGCAGCGGCCGGCCGCTCTGGTACACGGCGAGCAGCTCGTCGCGGTGCAACAGCTTGCCGCGCGGCACGCCGTTGGCGTCGAGGATGAACAGTTCGAACAGTTCGATATCGGGGTTGTGCGCCAGGAAATCCTGGGCGTCCTGCACGGATGCGAATGACATGGGGCTCTCGTTAGCGCCGACTCGGCGCACTGTGCCGGCGAAGCTGCGGCGCGGACGCGGCAGCAGGCGGCACGACACTGATGGAAAGGGTCGCAAGGGGTTGCGACTGGTCTATTCAGATATAGCCGAGAGGTGCATCCGGTGGGCGCGCGTGGCGGCAATGCCACAGCGCCCAGAAGGCGAGGATTTCAGGCAGGCGGGAGTTGCTGCCGTCTACCCCGAGCACGCCGCCTACCCGCTGGCGCGGGCAATGGGCGGACGGGGCGGAGCGACGGGCTGGCGAAGACATGACCAAAGGCTCGCACGGCGCTCAGCGCCGGTTAAATTCGATTGTTCGCATGCTCGGTTTCGTTCGCACTAAACATTGACCCGCCGCCAGCAGATCCTAGGGTTCCGGTTTGTAGCCCAGGCGCAGACCGCCCCAGTGGCGGCCCTGGACGCGGATCGGCACCGACAGGTCGTGCATCAGCTCGCCGGTGTCACGCATGTAGGTCTGCAGCAGCAGCGCCTGCTGGTGACTGCCACAGCGGATGCCGGTGCGGTCGTTGAACAGGCGCTTGCTGCGACTGCGCGCGGTGTCCACGGCGCGGTCGCCGGTCGGCGGATGATTGAAGGCGTTGTTGTGGGTCGGCACGTAGCCTTCCGGGGTACTGGCGATGGCGAACACCAGGCCTTCATGGCGGGCCAGCAGGGGCTCCTGGATGGCCGGCAGGACCTGGTCGGCGTAGCCGTCGAAACGGGTCTTGAACTTGGCCGGAAAACTGCCGGCGATCGCCTGGTACTGGCGGTCGAACAGGTCGGCCAGGGCGATGCGTCCGGCCTGGACGTCCGCCTCGAAGCGCGCGGCGATGGCCGCCGCGCCCTCGCGGGCGAGGTCGTAGATGCGCTGGTGGTAGGCGTCCAGGCCGACCTCGGCGAGTTGCTCGCTGACCGCCTCGGCCTGGCCGACCAGCTGCTCGGCGGCGCCGCCGAGCTGACGGGTCTGGCCCTCGCTGGCGCGCACGTCGCCGCGCAGCTGCTCCACCGCGACGAACAGGCTGGCCAGGCGTTCGTGGTTGTTCGCCGTGCCGGCGCTGATCTGCTCCACCTGGCGCTCGACGTCCACCGCCAGCTCGGCGATGCCGTGCAGCTGCGCGCCGGTCTGTTCCACCTGGCGCGCGGCCTGCTCCAGCTCATCGGCCTGACGCTGGATATGGCTGACCACCGCGGCGCTCTGCTGGCGGATATCGGCGACCATCTGGCCGACCTCCTCGGTGGCGCTGGCGGTGCGGGCGGCGAGGTTGCGCACCTCGTCGGCGACCACTGCGAAGCCGCGGCCCTGCTCACCGGCGCGGGCCGCCTCGATGGCCGCGTTGAGCGCCAGCAGGTTGGTCTGGCTGGCGATCGACTGGATCACCTGGGTGACCTGCTCGATCTGCTCGGTGCGCCGGCCGAGGCCGTCGATCAACTCGCGGCTGGCGGCGGTCTGGGCGCTGAGCTGCTGCATGCGCGCTATCGCCTGCTGCACCTCCTGCTGACCGCTGGCGCTGCTCTGGCGCACGGTCTGCGCGGCCGCCAGGGTCTGCTGGGCACGCTGGGCGCTGTCCTGCTCGGTGCCGGTGATGGCTTCGGCGCCCTGGCTCACCTGGTCGATGGCGCCGAGCTGGGACTGCAGCTTGCCCGCCAGTTGCTGCACGGCGTGGGCCACCTGGGCGGCGGACAGGGCGTTGTGACAGGTGTGGCGGGACAGGTTCTGGCTCAGCGCGAAGAAGCCGCCGGCGGCAACAGCCTCCCCTGGCGCGGCCTGCGCCCCGCCGCGCCAGGCGCCGAGCCAGGGCCACAGGCCGAGCAACAGGAGCAGCGGCACGGCGACGTAGGGCGACAACTGCAGGTGCTGTACGACCAGCAGCAGCGTGACCAGGCCCAGGGCATGCAGCAGGCAGGCCCGCGGATGGCGGGTGGCGGCAGAATTCATGGCAGACCTCGTTGTTGTTGTTCTGGCGATGCCAGGCCGAATCGACCGGCCTCGTGGGGCGCCTCGGGACTCTTCCCGGCGGGCCTCGCGTGCGGTCGATTCGAGCATGCCGGGGGCGCCCCGGCCATCGCACTTTGGTCGAACGAGGCTAACCGGAGATGCTGTGTCGGCGGATAAAGCCCTGGTCCAGATGGTCCTTCCAGCGCCCGAACAGCTGGCCGCCGGCGCTCCACTGCTGCCAGCCCATCAGCGCGCCGCCGTCACCGGTGGCCAGCAGCGCCAGGCTGTGGCGCTGCGGCCGGTAGCGGCGCAGTGGCTGACCGCGCAGCACGGCGGCGAGGTTGGCCGCCAGCACCGGGCCCTGGCGCACCGAGTAGACCCCGCTCTTGCGCGCCCCCGGCAGGCTGGCGCAGTCGCCGACGGCGAAGACCCAGGGGTGGGAGTGGCTCTGCAGGGTGGCGCCGATCTGCACGAAGCCGCCCGCGTCGCAGGCCAGATCGCTGTGCCCCAGCCAGGGCAGCGCCCGGGCGCCGCTGGCCAGGAGCAGGCGGCCGCCGCGCCAGACCGGATCCTCGCCGCTGACCAGGCGGTCGCCGTCGATCAGGTCGATCGGGCAATGCTCGCGCACCCGCACCCCGCGCTGGCGCAGGTGTCCCCAGGCGCGCATGTGCAGGCCGGGGTTGTGGCCCTCGAGCAACTGAGCGGAGCAGAACAGCGACAGCTCGGGCACCTGGCCGGCCAGGGCCAGGGCCAGTTCCACCCCGGCCGCGCCGCCCCCGAGGATCGCCAACGGCTGCGGATCGGCCTGCCAGGCGCGCCAGCCGGCGAGAAAGTCGGCGAAGGGCTTGACCGCCAGGGCCTGCATGGCCGCGCCGCGCTGTGGCGGGGCAGCCACCTCGGCGCCAACGTTCAGCGACAGCCAGCGGGTCGCCAGGTGCCGGCCATCGTCGAGGCGAACCTGGCGCTGCTGTGGGTCCAGGCCCTCGGCCTGAGCGACGATCAGCTCGACCTTGGCCGCGCGGCACAGCGGGTCCAGCTCGATGCGGCACTCCTCCGGGCCGAAGCGCTGCGCCAGCAGGCCCGGCAGCATGCCCGAGTACCAGGCCTGGGGGCCGGCGCTGAGCAGGGCGATGCGTCCCGGCGGCCGCTCGACCAGGGCCCAGCGGCGCAGCACGCCGAGGTGGGCGTGGCCGGCGCCAAGCAGGATCAGGTCGTAGTGGTTCATCGGCTAACGGCTCTTCACGGCGGGGCAGACGCAGAGGATGGCGGCAGCAGCGGCCGTCGTGCAAGGCGTATTCAGGGGGCGGCGGGTTGCAGGTGGGGCGCGGCGAAGAAGCTCTCCACCCGCTCGCCGGTGTTGTCGCTGTCGGCGGCGAAGACCACGCCGAGGATGCGCGAAGGCGCACTGCCGAAGGCGGCGATGGCATCGGCGCGCAGGTCGCGGCGCTCCTCCAGCCACTGCCCCAGCGGCGCCTCGGGGCCGCGCAGCACGCGCATCTCGACCTGTTCGGTGTAGGCGCTGCGGGCATGACTGCCCGGCGCCCGGCGGTTGTCCCAGACGTAGCTCAGGGTCGCCGCCGGCAGGCTGGGGTCGTAGAAGGTGCGGGCCAGGCGCAGCTTCTGCCGGGTCAGGAACGGCAGCTCGTCCAGCGGGTAGTCGAGCAGCACGTAGACCCGCGCGGCGTAGTCGTCGCCCTCGCGGGTGGCGAAGCGCGCCTGCTCCAGGCGCCCCTCGCTGCGCCACTGCCAGCTCAGCTGCCAGGGGCGGTCGCCGGGCAGGTCCAAAGGGTGCAGCAGGCCGCCGGCCGCGGCGTCGGCCCGGATGTGCAGCGCCAGGCGGCCGTCCCGCTCGACCAGGCTGCGCTGCGGCGCCTCGAGCTTGGGAATGTCGGCCACCCGCCAGGGCGCCGACCACTCGCCGCCGGGCGGCCCGGCCGTCCAGGGGGTCAGGCGGTTGTCCGCTGCGTCGGCAACGGCCAGGGCCGGCAGCAGGGCCAGGGCCAGCAGCGCCCGGCTCATCCGCGCCGCCAGCCGTGGAAACGCTCGACCCAGCGCAGCAGGGCCTGGGGCGCGTGGGCGCGCTTCCACTCGCCGGCGGCGTACTTGTTGGCCTCGGCAAGGGTCGGGTAGCTGTGGATGGTGCCGAGGATCTTGTTCAGGCCGAGGTTGTGCTTCATCGCCAGCACGTATTCGGCCAGCAGCTCGCCGGCCTGCTCGCCGACGATGCTGACGCCGAGGATGCGGTCCTTGCCCGGCTCGGTGAGCACCTTGACGAAGCCATGGGCGGCCTCGTCGGCGATGGCCCGGTCGAGGTCGTCGATGCCGTAGCGGGTGACCTCGTAGGCCACCCCCTGCTGCCGCGCCTCGCCCTCCGACAGGCCGACCCGCGCCACTTCCGGCGCGGTGAAGGTGCAGTAGGGAATCACCCGGTAGTCGGCCTTGAAGCGCTTGAAGGGAGCGAACAACGCGTTGACCGCGGCGTACCAGGCCTGGTGCGCGGCGACATGGGTGAACTGATAGGGGCCGGTGACGTCGCCCACCGCGTAGATGTTGGGGAAGCGCGTGGCCAGGTACTCGTCGGTTTCCAGGGTGCCGTTGGCGCGCAGCCTGAGGTCCAGTTCCTCGACCCCGTAGCCGCTGACGTTGGCCACCCGGCCGAGGGCCAGCAGCAGGCAGTCGAAGGCGATGGTCACCTGCTCGCCGGTGTCGAGGCGACGGGCGACCATGCGCTGCTCGCCGTCGACCAGCTCGAAGCGCTCGGCCTGGTGCTGCAGGCGCACGTCGACGCCGTCGGCCCGCAGGCTGGCCAGCAGCGCAGCGCTGGCGTCGCTGTCCTCGCGCGGCAGCAGGCGCTCGGCCATTTCCACCTGGATCACCTGGCTGCCCAGGCGCTGGAAGGCCTGGGCCAGCTCGCAGCCGATCGGCCCGCCGCCCAGCACCAGCAGCCAGCGCGGCTGTTCGCGCAGGGTCCAGATATTGTCCGAGGTGTAGGCCTGCACCTGCTCCATGCCGGGAATCTTCGGCACCAGGGGACGGGCGCCGGCGGCGATGATCAGGTTTCGGCTGCTCAGGGTTTCGCCGCCCACCTCGACCGTCCAGGGCGAGGTGATGCGCGCCGCGCCCTGGATCACCTCGACGCCCAGTTCGGTGTAGCGCTCCACCGAGTCGTGGGGGGCGATGTCGCCGATGACCCGCTGCACGCGCTGCATCACCGCGGCGAAGTCCACCTCCCCGCTCACCCCGCGCAGGCCCAGGGCCTCGCCCTTGCGCAGCTCGTGGGCCAGCTTGGCCGAGCGCAACAGCGCCTTGGACGGCACGCAGCCGGTATTCAGGCAGTCGCCGCCCATCTGGTGCTTCTCCACCAGGCTGACCCTGGCCTTCACCGCCGCGGCGATATAGGCGCTGACCAGGCCACCGGCGCCGGCGCCGATCACCAGCAGGTTGCGCTCAAAATGCTTGGGCTTGTGCCAGCCGGCGTAGACCCGGCGCGCCTTGAGCAGGTCCAGCAGCTTGCGCGCCAGCAGCGGGAACAGGCCGAGCAGGACGAAGGCGCCGAGCAGGCCCGGCGAGAGGATGCCGCCCAGGCCCTCGAGCTGGCCCAGCTCGCGGCCGGCGTTCACGTAGACCAGGGTGCCGGGCAGCATGCCGACCTGGCTGACCCACCAGAAGGTGCGCAGCGGCAGGCGGGTCAGGCCCATGGCCAGGTTGATCACGAAGAACGGAAAGATCGGCACCAGGCGCAGGGCGAACAGGTAGAAGGCGCCCTCGCGCTCGATGCCCGCGTCGATGCTCGCCAGGCGCTTGCCGAAGCGGCTCTGCACCCAGTCGCGCAGCACGAAGCGGCTGCTGAGCATGGCCAGGCTGGCGCCCAGGGTGGAGGCGAAGGACACCAGGACGAAGCCCTCGAGCAGGCCGAACAGCGCACCGGCCAGCAGGGTCATCAGCGCCGCGCCCGGCAGCGACAAGGCGGTCACCGCCACATAGGCGAGGAAGTAGAGCCCCGCGGCCTGCCAGGGGTGGGCCGCGACCTGAGCGTTGAGGACCGCCTGCTGGGCCTTGATTGCCTCCAGGTTGAGGTACTGGCCGAGATCGAAGAAGAAGAAGGCGGCGATCAGGGCGCCGATCAGCGCCACCAGCAGCAGTTTGCGAAGGTTCATCCGATGCGTGTCTCCGGTGCACAGCCACTGTGCGGGTTGAGGGTGAAGCCGCCCAGCAGGGCCGCCTGCGGCGGCTCCAGGCCGGCCGCCAGTATGCGTGAACGATAGGACGAGGCCGCCGGGCTGCCCGCGGGCCACTGGCGGTCGAACTCGGCGAGAAAGGCGTGGTGGTCGTAGTGCAGCGCCAGCGCCTCGATATACAGGCCCGCGCGCTCACAGCGGTACAGGGCGTCGGGATGGGGGGTAGTGGCGATGCGGCTGAGCAGGCCGTAGCGACCACCGGCGAAGTTCGACAGGCCGGCCGCGCCGTTGTTGATCAGCGCGCCGCTGCCCAGGTTCAACGCGGCGGCGGCGCAGGTGTGACTGGTGGCCAGCGCCTGCACCCCGGTGGCGGCGAACCAGTCGTCCAGCTGGCGTTGCCGCGCAGGCTCGGCCAGGGCCTCGCGGGCGCAGTCCCAACCGGCCAGGGAACGCTCGTCGCCATGGCTGATCGCCACGCGCCGGCCGCCGACACTCACCAGCGCGCAGGCTGGCCGCGCGGCCAGTTGCGCAGCCAGGCCGGGCAGGCGCTGCACGGTGCGACCGAGTTCGGCCTGGATGGCGTTGGAGCGCTCGACCACGGCGTCGTCGACGCTCATCGGGTAGGCGCAGCCGCAACCGGCACCGCTGTCGGCGCCGCGCCCCAGCTCGGTCTCGACGTTGCCGCGCAGCACCAGGTGCCCCTGCAGGCCCTGCTCGACCGCCTGGAAAACCGCCGGATCGCGGTCGAACCAGTGGGCGTCGCCGTTGAACGCCAGCCGGGCCTGCGGCTCGGCGCGCAGCAGGCGCTGCACGGCAGCCAGGGCCTGGCGGTTGCCGTACAGGCCGCCGACCACGTAGAGGCTGTCGCAGTCGAACAGCGCCTCGCCGGCGAAGGCATCGCGCGGCAGGCGGTAGTCCAGCGGGCAGTCGCGCCCGGCGCGCATCAACCGCGCCCCCGCCACCAGCCGGGCAGCAGATAGCCCAGCACGCACAGCCCCAGGCCGTAGAGGTTGGTGCCCAGCAACAGGGCGTACTTGCCCTCGCCTATTGCCCAGGCCTGGGGAATCCAGCCGAGGGTCAGGGCCAGGCCCAGGGCGATGCCGCACCAGAAGCTCAGGTGAAAACCGAGCCGGGTCGGGCGCACCAGGCCGTGCAGGATGAACACCGGGGCCATGCCGATGACCATGGTGCCGCTGATGGTGGTGGCCTTGAGTATGTCGGTGCCGGCGATCATCGGCAGGTTGCCGAGCAGGGCGAACAGCACCATCACCGCCATGCCCACGCCGATGGCCTTCTGTCCCAGGTCGCGGCCGGCCAGCAGCGGCAGCTCGCGCCCGGCCAGCTTGGCCAGGCTGGAAAAGGTCGAGTCGAGGGTCGAGCCGGCGGCCGAGACCATCACCACGGTCATCACCAGCAGGGCGCCGATGCCCAGGCTCTTGGCCAGCGCCGCCGGCACGTTGTCCGAGGCGGCCAGGCCGCTCAGCTGGGCGTGCACGCCGATCAGGCTGAAGGCGAGGATGGCGACGAAGCCCAGCACCCCGGCGAGGATGAACGAACGGCGCATGGTGCGTTCTTCGCTGATGAAGCCGCGATCGGTCAGCACCGGGTCGTGGAAGCCGTAGCTGAAGATCTGCAGGCCGGCGACCAGCAGCAGATCGACCCCGGCGTCCAGGGCCCAGTGACTGGTACTGGCCAGTTCCGCCGGGGAATGCTGCGGCAGCACCAGGCCGAGCACCCAGACCAGGGCCACGACGAAGATCGCCGCCTGGGCCGCGTCGGTGAGGATGGAGCTGCGCAGGCCGCCGCGCAGGCTGTAGGCCAGGGTCACGGCGGTGAACAGCAGGGCGGCGCCGATGAACTCGGCGCTGCCCGAGTCGCCGTAGTAGCCGCCGACCACCGCGGTGTTGCTCCACACCTCGTTGAACAGTCGGATCAGGATCGCTGCCGAGAACGCCAGGGCCGCGCCGCGGCCGTAGTGACTGCGCAAGAAGCCGACCAGGCTGGTGGCCGCGAAGCGCCGGCGCAGGCGGTAGATGACCAGGCCGGTGAGGGGAATCGACAGCCAGTAGGTGGCGTACGCCAGGCCGCCGACCAGGCCGTAGCTGGCCCCCAGGTTGGCGGCGTTGGTCACCGACTTGGCGAAGATCCAGCTGATGAAGATGCTCGAGGTCAGCAGCCAGGGCGCGGCGCTGCGGCCCTGGCTGTCCTCGCCATTGAAGAAGCCGCCGAGGGTCACCGCGCGGGGCGACAGGGCCACCATCAGCGCACCATAGACCAGCAGAAATCCCCAGAAAAACAGCCCGATCACGCTGCTTCCTTCCATTGCTTACTCCTTAGACCCTAGGGTGCGCTGTGCCCATCTACCGTGACCTGTACGGGTGCCCACGACGCACCCTGCTCGAACGGGGCTAATCATTGAGGGCACCGCCGCAGCTCGAGCCCTGGCCGGCGGTGCAGGCGAAACAGTGGTCGCGGGTGACGATCGGGTTGCCGTCCAGCTGGCCGTCGAGCAGGTCACGCAGGTGCGCCCGCTCGCGGCCGATCAGCTGGCCCTGCAACTGCAGCGGCAACTCGAGCATCTGGTTGAAGTCGCAGTCGTACAGGTAGCCCTGCCAGTCGACGCTGACCAGGCTGCGGCACATCAGGCCCTCGAGGTTCTCGGGGCGATAGCTGTCGCGCAGCAGCTGCATGTAGTCGTTGAATTGCCCCTTGCTGACCAGGGTGCTGCCGAAGCGGGCGATCGGCTGGTTGGTGATGGTCAGCAGGTGGTTGAAGTGGATGCCGAAATCCTCGAGCAGGTGACGCTTGTAGTCGGCCTCCAGCGCCGCCTGGGGTGGCGGTAGCCGCGGTCCCTGGGGGTTGTACACCAGGTTGAGGATCAACTCGCTGCCATCCTGGCCATAGCCCAGGGCATTGAGCCGCTGCAGGCCCTTGATGCTGGCGTCGAACACGCCGTCGCCACGCTGCTTGTCGACGTTGTCTCGCGAGTAGCACGGCAAGGAGGCGGTGACTTCGACGCCCTGCTCGGCGAGAAACTCGGCCAGGTCCTCGTAGCCGGGCTCGCCGAGGATGGTCAGGTTGCAGCGGTCGATCACCCGCAGGCCTTCGCGGCGCGCATGGACGACGATCTCGCGAAAGCGCGGATGCATCTCCGGGGCGCCGCCGGTGAGGTCGAGGGTGTGCACCGGATGGGCGTCGATGACCCGATGCAGCAGGGCCAGGCTCTCGTCGGTCATGGCCTCGGTGCGGGTCGGCCCGGCGTTGACGTGGCAGTGCAGGCAGCGCTGGTTGCAGCGGTAGGTCAGGTTGATCTGCAGGGCTTCCAGATGGCCGCGGCGGATCGCCGGAAAGGCCAGCTGGTCGAGCAAAGGGAGCATGGCGCGCACGGGAAACTCCAAGGCAAATGTGGAATATAGAGGAGCAGCCCGCGGATTTGTTACAGATTGGCCGGGTTCTGTTGAGCTTTGTTATACGAATCTTCAACACGCATGCCAGGATGCACCAGCCAACCCACCCGTGAGGCCCTCCATGGCACGCCTGAGCCTGTTCTTTCTCGCCGGATTTCTGGCCGTCATCTGCTTTCACCAGCCGCTGCTCGGCCTGCTGCACAGCTACGAGGTCGTGCCGTTCGCACCCTTCAACCGCGCGCCCACCTGGCCGCTCGGCCTGCCGGCGTGGCTGTCCGCGGCCTTCTGGGGCGGGCTCTGGGGCACGCTGATGCTGGCCCTGCTGGGCTGGCGCAGCGACCAGCCGCAGCCCTGGCTCAAGGCACTGCTGTTCGGCGGCATCGCCCTGACCACAGTGGCCCTGGCGCTGGTGTTTCCGCTCAAGGGCCTGGGCTTCGACCTGCGCCAGCTGCCAGGGCGCTTCTTCATCGGCTTCCTGCTCAACGGCGCCTGGGGCCTGGGCACCCCGGTGTTCGCCCGCAGCCTGCTGCGCTAGGCGAACGGCGGACAAAAAAAGACCCGCCGCAGCGGGTCTTTACTCACCGGCGGGTTCAGGCCAGTTCGTCGAAGCACTCCTTGATGATCGCCAGCCCCTTGTCCAGCTGGGCATCCGGCGCGGTGACCGGTACCAGCACGCGCAGCACGTTGCCGTAGGTGCCGCAGGACAGCAGGATCAGGCCCTTGTCCCGCGCCTTGGCGACGACCTGTCCGACCAGGGCGGCATTGGGCTTGTGCAGGTCGCCGTCCTCGAACACCTCCACGGCGATCATCGAGCCCAGGGCGCGCACGTCGCCGATCGACTTGTGCTTGGCCTGGATGGCCTTCAGGCCGCCGACCAGGCGCTCGCCGACCGCCTTGGAGCGCTCCAGCAGGTGTTCCTCGTCGAACACCTGCATCACCGCCAGGGCCGCGGCGCAGGCGATCGGGCTGCCGGCATAGGTGCCGCCCAGGCCGCCCGGGGCGATGGCATCCATGTACTCGGCCTTGCCGCACACCCCGGCCAGGGGGAAGCCGCCGGCGATGGACTTGGCGAAGGTGGTCAGGTCGGCGGCCACGCCCATCTGCTCCATGGCGAAGAAGGTACCGGTACGCCCGGCGCCGGTCTGCACCTCGTCGGCGATCAGCAGGATGCCGTGCTGCTCGCACAGCGCGCGCAGGCGCTGCATGAAATCCTTGGGTGCGACGTAGAAACCGCCCTCGCCCTGCACCGGCTCGATGATGATGGCGGCGATGTCGCGGGGCTCGGCGTCGTTCTTGAAGATGCGCTCGATGCTGGCCATGGCGTCATCGCTGCTGACCCCGTGCAGCGCGCAGGGGTACTGGGCGCGGTACACGCCGCCGGGCATCAGGCCCATGCCGGCCGAGTAGGGTGCCACCTTGCCGGTCAGCGACAGGGTCATCATGGTGCGGCCGTGGTAGCCGCCGGTGAAGGCGATCACCCCGGCGCGGCCGGTGGCGGCGCGGGCGATCTTCACCGCGTTCTCCACCGCCTCGGAGCCGGTGGTGACCAGCAGGGTCTTCTTGGCGAAATCGCCCGGCACCCGCGCGGCGACCTGCTCGCAGACCTCGACGTAGGGCTCGTAGGCCAGCACCTGGAAGCAGGTGTGGCTGAGCTTGGTCAGCTGCTCCTGCACCGCGGCGATGATCTTCGGATGCAGGTGGCCGGTGTTGAGCACCGCGATGCCGCCGGCGAAGTCGATGAACTCGCGGCCCTCGACGTCGGTGACCGTGGCGTTCTCCGCGCGGTCGGCGAAGATCGGGTGGATCTGGCCCACGCCCCGGGGAACGGCGGCAGTACGGCGTTGCATCAGCGATTCGTTGGTCTTGCTCATAAGGTCCTCATTCACCGCTCATCGTGCGGCGTGGTCCAAGGATGGGGCAGCCGGGTTACAGGCGCGGCAGCATACGATGATCGACTGCCGCGGCGCTCTCGGCCACCGGGGTTAGTGGTTTACCAGACCGGCACCTGACCCCGTCAGGGGCCGGGTACCGGCAACGCCAACGTGGGCACCTGCCGCACGGCGGCCCGCGGGCGGGCCGGGGAACAGCATAGTCGGCCGTGGCCGCTGTGCAGCGCCTCGGGTGCCGCCCGCGTTTCGGCGATCAGATACCCAGGCAGAGGTACTTGATCTCCAGGTAGTCCTCGATGCCGTACTTCGAGCCTTCGCGGCCCAGGCCGGAGGCCTTGACCCCGCCGAACGGCGCCACCTCGTTGGAGATCAGCCCGGTGTTGATGCCGACCATGCCGTACTCCAGGGCCTCGGCCACGCGGAACACCCGACCCAGGTCGCGGGCGTAGAAGTAGGAGGCCAGGCCGAACTCGGTGTCGTTGGACATGGCGATCACATCGGCCTCGTCCTTGAAGCGGAACAGCGGCGCCAGCGGACCGAAGGTCTCCTCCTTGGCCACCGCGGCATTCATCGGCACGTCGGTGAGGATGGTCGGCTCGAAGAAGCTGCCGCCCAGGCTGTGCGGCTTGCCGCCGGTGAGCAGCTTGGCGCCCTTGCCCAGGGCATCGGCGATGTGCTCCTGGACCTTGGCCACGGCCTTGTCGTCGATCAGCGGGCCGGTGGTGACGCCCTCTTCCAGGCCGTTGCCGATCTGCAGCTTGGCCACCGCGGCGGCCAGTTTCTCGGCGAAGGCATCGTAGACCGCGTCCTGCACATAGATGCGGTTGGCGCAGACGCAGGTCTGGCCGTTGTTGCGGTACTTGGAGATCAGCGCGCCTTCCACTGCTTTATCCAGGTCGGCATCGTCGAAGACGATGAAGGGCGCGTTGCCGCCCAGCTCCAGCGACACCTTCTTGATGTCCTTGGCGCACTCGGCCATCAGCTGGCGGCCGATCTCGGTAGAGCCGGTGAAGCTCAGCTTGCGCACGATGGGGTTGCTGGTCAGCTCGCCGCCGACTTCGCCGGCGCTGCCGGTGACAACACTGAGCACACCCTTGGGGATGCCGGCGCGCTCGGCCAGGGCGACCAGGGCCAGGGCGGAGAACGGGGTCTGCGAGGCCGGCTTGATGACCATGGTGCAGCCGGCGGCCAGGGCCGGGCCGGCCTTGCGGGTGATCATCGCCGCCGGGAAGTTCCACGGGGTGATGGCGGCAGTGACGCCGATCGGCTGCTTGAGCACGATCAGGCGCTTGTCCGGCTGGTGGCCGGGAATCACGTCGCCGTAGACGCGCTTGGCCTCCTCGGCGAACCACTCGATAAAGGAGGCGGCATAGGCGATCTCGCCCTTGGCCTCGGCCAGCGGCTTGCCCTGCTCCAGGGTCATCAGGCGGCCGAGGTCGTCCTGGTTCTCCATCAGCAGCTCGAACCAGCGGCGCAGCTTGTTGGCCCGCTCCTTGGCAGTCAGCGCGCGCCAGGCCGGCAGCGCACGGTCGGCGGCCTCGATGGCGCGGCGGGTTTCGGCGGCGCCCATCTTCGGCACGCTGCCGAGTATCTCGCCGGTGGCGGGGTTGTTGACCTTGATGGTCTGGCCGCTGTCCGCGTCGAGCCACTGGCCATCGATATAGGCTTGCTGGCGGAACAGTTGGGTGTCTTTCAGTTGCATGGCAGTCTCCTTCAAGTCCCGACACCCGGGCGTCGGACGGTCGTTGCAGGCGTCACGGGGCAGTGCCCGTCGAATGATTAAGTGCTCGCGCGGCCGCGTGCTGTCGGCACCAGCGGCCCATGCAGAGTTCGAACGACAGGCGGTGCGCAGAGTTCCGCACAGTTTCGATCTCGGCGTTTGAAATCTCAAACGAATCCTAGGCAGGTCAGGGGTAAAGGGCAATAGCCTGTTCGAAAAAATTAACGAGGCATAGCACCAGCTGGCAACGGCTCCTGAGGCCAGCTTCAGTCCAGGACGCTCGTGCAGAATCGCGAACATCGCGCCGGCATGGACGCCCGCCGGCGAGATGCGTATGATTGCGCCCGCATTGCATCCGTAGCTCAGCTGGATAGAGTACTGCCCTCCGAAGGCAGGGGTCGTGGGTTCGAATCCCGCCGGGTGCGCCATATAAAACAAGGGCTCAGGTGAAAACCTGGGCCCTTTTTTTGCCTTCAGATAATGGCGGCGTATCGCTGCCAGGAACACGCCCCGCCGAATGCGCAGCCCTAGGGCGTGGCCTGCCAAGCAGATCCCGGGCGCTTGAGCATTGGGCAGCCCCGCATGCCGGGAAGAACGACGCCAGGCCCGCGCGCTGGTTGCGAACGGACTGCCGGCGGTGGCCTGGGCGGCGCGCGCGCCCGCTCAGCCTTGCTCCTGAACCGGCACCCCACTAGCGGGGTAGGCCTGCCAGGCCATGCCAAGCAGTATCAGCGCGGCCCCGGCGCAGGCCATGGCAGATGGCGCCTGCTGAAACCACAGTGCTTGCAGCAGCAAGGCGAACAAGCTGCCCATGTAGCTGTAGGCGACTACCGTGGCAGGTGGCAGGCTGTGGATGGCGCGATGCAACAGCCAGAACGTCACCAGGGTGGCGCTGATCGCCAGATAGACGATCCAGCCGAGATCGGCCGCAGTCATCCATTGCAGGCTCTGCCAGCGTTGTCCAGGCAGGCTCAGCAGCGCCAGCAGCACACCGCCGCCCAGCAGGTTGCCGCAGGCAAGCGAGGCGGCGCTGCGCTGCTCGCCCAACCAGGGTTTCAGACGCAGGGTAAGCGGCGCGTAAAGCGCCAGCGCCAGGCAACCGAGCCCATAAAGGCCGTAGGCGTAGGCGTCGAAGCGGGCCTGGTCGAGCGCCAACAGCGCCAGCGCGCCGCTTGCGGCCAGCAGGTTTGGCCAGAGTCGCCCCAGCACCGGGATGCCCAGCAGAAGGCGCTCGCAGCCAAGCGTGAGCAGCGGCACCGTGACAAACAGCATGGCGATATCCAGTGTCCCGGTATGTTTGAGCGCTTCAAACATGCTGGCGAAATGGGCCGCCAGCAATCCGCCGAGCAATGCGTGAACCGCCAAGGCCCGCGCGCCTATTCGGCGCCGTCGCCGCCACAGCAGGGGCAGGAACAGCAGGCCCGACAGTAAAAGACGCAAGGCAATCAGGGGCAGTGCATCCAGATCCGATCCGAGCTCGGCGACCGCGAAGAATGACAACGCCACCAGCAACGCCCAGAGCAACATGCTGAGATGGGCGTTCAACATGGAGCGGATTCCGCGCGGGTAATAGCCGCGGCCTGACACAAGCCTAACGACCGGTTGAAAATGTTTCCTTGCCTCATCTGTAACGCCCTTATGTGCTTGGCTTCAGCCAATAAATGAGTACCACCGAAAGCACGCCGATTTCCGCGGCGGATTGCCGAGCACACAGCCCTCGACGCCATACGCCTTGGGCTGGCATTTCAGCGGATTACTTTGAGGTTTCGCTAAAAGGGGCAGGCGCGCTCGACCCAGGTCGATGCCAGACGCATCCGGGTACGGATGAATGCATTCGCGCCAGTTCTTACGAAAAGATCGGGACTCAAGACGGTGCGAGGCCCTCGGCTGTCAAAGCCCGCAACACCAGCGACTGGAAGTGCTCAATCAACCACTCGACAGATGACGGTCCATTTGACGGCGGGCAGTCCGGCGCACCATCGAGCATGGCAATCAGTGCATGAACCACGGCCAATTCATTGCACACGGCGAACAGCCTTCGGCGCATACCCTCGCGGATCATTTCAGCCAGCAAGTCGTGATATCGCTCACGCACGGCACTGATATGTTGCTGCTGGGCAAGACTCAGACTGCGAAACTCAAACTGGCTTAGCGCCGCGCCCAAACGGTTGGCCAGGAGAAAGCGGATGTAGCACTCGACGTAATCGCGCACAGCCTGGCGCGGGTCGTCGCCCTGCCCCGTGCGCCTGCGCAGCACATACAGCAACTCCTCCTCATGGTCTTCGATCAACTCATAGAGCAGGGCTTGTTTACTGTCTATATGGTTATAAAGTGAGCCGGCCTGCAGGCCGATCGCGCTCGCCAACTTGCGCACGCTGACGCCGCTAAAGCCCTGAGTTACAAAAAGCTCCAGGGCTATCAAGCGCAGCTGTTCACTGGCGGGTGTAACCGACGATACCGGTTGATAACTGAGGCTCGCGGAGGACACTCGATCTAACTGTTGCATGGGCTTTACCTCTGTACGCTATCACCCGCCGAATCGCCGGGGCGCCATTGGTACCCCGCGCGATAGACCGGTTCTTTTCGTCGTCTCTAGATGTCGCCCTCCCGGCGACAGGCACTTGGGCGTCCGACGGGCCAATGCGCTGCCCGACACCAGCTTGGTTCATGCGATTGCCCCGGTAAGGGCGACGAGACGGCAACACGCTCTACTTTCCCTGGAGCGGCTCGGCAGGCACCTGCGCGGTATACCAGTCGGCGATTTGGGTCCCGGTCATGAAACAGACTTGCGGGGACCGCTGCAGCAGGTCGAGCATCCGTTCGAAGTAGGCGAAGCGGTGGGGCACCCCCATCAGATGCGGATGCAGCCCCAGGGCGAGGACACGGGGCTGGGTCAGCGACTCGTGCTCAAACAGCGCCAGGGTAGTGGCGAGACGCTCGAAAAACTCCGGCGACGAGTGCTTCTCCACGGCGTAGATAACCGAGTCGTTCAACTCGAGGTTGTACGGAACCGAGAGCAACGGTCCCTGGCGAGTGGACATCCATGCCGGCAGGTCATCGAGCACCCAATCGAAGACGTGATCGATGCCGGCCTGCTTCAGCAGCTCCGGCGTCTCCTCCGTTTCACGCAGGCCGGGGCTCAGCCAGCCACGCGGACGGGTGCCGGTAAAGGCCTCGATCTTGTCCAGCGCGCCCTGGATGATCCCCGCCTCGTTCTGTTCGTCCTGAACCCCACGCTGATGAATACCATGCCCGATAAACTCCCAACCCGCGTTCAGCAAGGCTTCCGCCGCCCGGGGATAGGCGTCTATGACGCTGGCATTGAAGCTGGTCGAGGCCCGAATCCCTCGGCTCTGAAGGGCCTCGATCATGCGTGGAAGCCCACAACGCATGCCGTACTCGACCCAGGAGAAGTTCGGAATGTCCGGAACCGACTGCCGCCCATGGGGCGGGGTGAGGAGTGTGCGCGGCATGGCCTGGTCGAAGCACCAGTGCTCAACGTTGACCACAACGTGCACCATGATGGAGCCCGAGGCCGGCGCGCAGAGCGCTGGCCGGTCGAGGGGCATTGCGTAGGGAACTCTTGGATTGGCCACGAGCTTAAGTCTCTAGAATGCTGGACCGTGACGGTCCCGGTTAGCGTTAGGGCAGCCTTCAGCGCCCTGCAAATCTGGGTTCCCGGCGCTCGGCAAAGGCCTGGCGCCCTTCAGCGTAGTCCTCGCTGCGAAAGCACAGCTCCACCTGCCGGGCAATGGCGTCCGCGGCAACGGCTGGCACCTCGACATGCGCGGCACTGCGAATCGCCAGTTTCGCCGCGCGCAAGGACAGGGGCGCGTTGGCCGCGACCCGGCCAATCAGGGCCTCGACGGCCTCATCGAACCCCTCGGTGTCCAGGGCCCGATGCACCAGACCACTCTCTTGGGCCTCTGCCGCGCTGTAATCCCGGGCGGAGAAGAACAGCTCCGTGGCCTGCGCCGGACCGAGAATGCTGACGGCACGCTGCATGCCGCGCAGTGCGTAGCCGAGCCCCAGGCGCGCAGCCGGCATGCGGAATTTCGCGGTCGTCGTCGCGTAGCGCAGGTCACATGACAGCGCCAGACCGATACCGCCGCCGAAGCAGTACCCCTCGATCACGGCGATGACCGGATGCACACAGTCCTGCAGGGCGGTCTGCGCACGATCGACCGCCTCGTCATAGGCCTTTACCGCCTCGTCGCTGGAGCGCAGCGTCGCGAACTCGCTGATGTCAGCGCCGGAGACGAAGGCCCGGCCGCCCTCCCCGCGCAAGACGATCAGGTGGACATCGGTTCGCTCGTTCAGCTCCGTGACGATATCGCCGAGTCTGCGCCACATCGCCAACGACATGGCGTTGTGCCGCAGCGGATTGCAGATGTCGACCCGCGCGATCCTGCCGTCCAGGTTCAGGTTGATCGTTCCCGGTTCCATCTATACGACTCCCAGCTCGCGCAGCTCAAGCCGATGCTCATGGCCGTAGCCGAGCTCGGTCAGAATCTCGTCGGTATGCTCGCCCCAGCCCGGCGCCGCAGAGGCGATCGCACTTTCCGTGCGCTCCAGACGAACCGGCTGAGTCACCACGCGGCGCGGCTCCCCGGTTTCCGCGATCACCTCTTTGACCACGCCCAGGTGTTGAACCTGAGGATCTTCGAACATCTCCGGAACCGTATAAACCGGCCCGGCCGGCACACCCGCCTTGTTCAGCAGGTCGACCCAGTGCGCTACCGAGTGTTCGGCGAACACCTGCTGGAGCTGCCCATTGAGCTTCGCGCGGTTCTTGACCCTGAGCTTTTCATTGGCATAGTCCGGGTCTTCCAACCAGCCCGGCAGGGACAGCGCAGCGCACAGCCGTTGCCAGCTACCCTCCCCCGAAGCGCCCAGGTTGAAGGAGCCGTCGGTGGCCGCGAACAGCCCCATGGGACTGCTCGTCGGGTGATCGTTGCCGACCTGCCGGGGGATGTCGCCCTCGTTCAAGAAGCGCGCCGCCTGGAAGTCCATCATCGCAATCATGGTGTGCAGCAGGGAGGTATGGACCCACTGCCCCTCGCCGGAGACTTCCCGCTCGAGCAGCGCGATGAAGATGCCCAGCGCCGAGTAGAGACCGGCGGCGGAATCGGCCACGGCCAGGCCGGCGCGGACCGGCCCCTGCTCGGGGAAGCCGGTGACGGACATGATCCCGCCCATGCCCTGGACGATCTGGTCGAACCCCGGGCGCCGCGCATACGGGCCACTCTGGCCAAAGCCGGAAATGCTCGCCAGGATGATCCGTGGGTTGATCGCACGCAGCGACTCGTAGTCGACACCGAGGCGCGCCTTCACGTCCGGGCGCCAGTTTTCCACCACGACATCCGCGTCCTTCACCAGACGCCGGAATACCTCGAGGCCTTCCGGCTTCTTCAGGTTCAGCGTCAGCGAGCGCTTGTTGCGGTTGAGGTTCTGGAAGTCGCCGCCGAGTCGATCGGCCGCGAACATGCCCTCGTTCGGGTCGACCCCCTTGGGCGGCTCGATGCGGATCACATCCGCGCCGAAGTCCGCCAGCATGCGCACGCAGGTCGGGCCGGCTCTGACGCGCGAAAGATCGAGGACACGAAACCTGGAGAGGGCGTTGGAAGAGCTGATCTTGGCCATGATTACCTCTTGATACTTATCCGAGTGGAACTGCCGTCGTGGGTCAGCGGCAGCGGGGCAAATCCATTTGCACCGAACAGGTCTCGTTCGACCCGATAGGCAAATGCCAGCAGGCTGGTCTCGCTAAACGGACGACCGATCGCTTGCACCGAAACTGGCCGGCCGAACGCATCGGTACCGACCGGAAACACGATTGAGGGGAAGCCGAGGTAGTTGACGAATGGCATCAGGCGGTACAGCGAAGCCAGCGCGCGGCCGTTGAAGCGCGGCGACTGGGTGTGCACCTCGTCCCAGTTGGGCACGCCGTCGGGCAGTGCCGGCATGAGCAGGATGTCGGCCGCCTGGAAGTACTCGGCCACAAGCCGCTTCGCCCACTGCGCGCGGCTCGCCAGCGCTTCGGCATACCAGACCGCCGGCATCGCGATGCCGGGCAGGGCAATCGCGCGCACCATGGGGCCAAGATCTGCCGGCGGCTGTTTCAGCCGTGGCAGGTGCACCTGTGCGGCCTCCACATGCAGCAGGGTCTCGGCGTACCCGGTCAGCTCCTTGAGCCACGGCGCGGCACGCGGGGTGGCCTGCCACGTCGCGGGCAGGTGCTGGATGAACTCGTGGAGCACCCCCAGCACATCCTCGCGCACCGGTGTGGCATCGAAGCAGTAGCGAAGCCGCGGGGATGGACTCGCCAGCAAGGCGTCCTCGAGCCGCTCGGGGCTGCCCAGCGCATCGCGCAGCCCCCGCAGCCCCCGCGTCGCGGTGACGGCGAGCAGGTGGGCAGCATCCGCGGCCGAGCGCGCAATCACCCCGACCGTATCCAGGCTGGGCGCCAGGGGAAAGACGCCACTGCTCGGAATCAGTCCCCGAGTGGGCTTGAGCCCCAGCACACCGCAGGTCGCCGCGGGGATACGCACCGAGCCGGCGGTATCGGTGCCGAGCGAGGCGTAACACAGCCCCGCCGCGACGGCGACCGCAGAGCCGCTGGACGAGCCGCCGACCGCGGCGGCCTGGTCGAGCGGATTGACCGGTTCATCGGCCTGCTCGCTCTGCCCCGTGGCACCACAGGCGTACTCCGCCATGCACAGGGAGGCCAGTTCGCTGGCGCCGGCGGCATCCAGTCGGGTCAAGGCCGCTGCGCTCAAGGCACGCCGGCTCACCGGCGGAGGCTGCTTGTGGCCACAGGTTGCCGGTCTGTCGACGCGGTGGAAGATGTCCTTGTGAGCCAGGCCGACGCCCTCCAGAAGCCGCTGGGGCCCGGCGCCATGACCGGCAGAGTCGGTGGCTCGCCTACGCCCCGGGTCGGGTCGGTCATGAATGGTGGTGACACACCTGAACTTCGCTGCATTCAGGCGCAGGTGCGCCACCTGCGCCTGCAGCGCTTCGTCCACGGTGAACTGCCCGGCCGCCAGCGCCTTGCGCAGGCCGGTCAGGGTCACCGGCAGTACGTCGCTGCTCATAAGCCCGCCCGCCCTGAACTCGCATGGCCGATCAGCTCATCCGCGCCCGGCGAGCCGCCGGAGTCGAATATCCGCGACAGCCTGGCGATGACCTTGCCGACCACCTCCAGCTCCTGGGGAGACAGGGGCACATCCAAGGTGGCGAACGCCCGCTCGACAGGGGGCTCCGCGGGAACCAGCCGATCGGCCCTGCTGGCGGCCTCCTGCAGCTGCTCAACGCCGTCCGCCAGCGCCCGTGACAGGCTCTTGAAGTGCTGGCCGAGGAAAGTCCGCTCCTGTTCGGTCATCGGTACGTCTGCGGTTATGGGCGCTTTCATTTTTCCCTCCGTACGAAAACCAGGACCAGCACGGTCGCGATGATCTGAAGCGTCGCCACCGCATACAGTCCGGAGGCAAAGCTGCCGCTGGCAGTCTTGAGAGAACCCATCAGATAGGGCGCGGCAAACCCCGCCAGGTTGCCGACGGAGTTGACCAGGGCGATCCCGCCGGCCGCGGCGGTACCGGTCAGGAATGCCGCGGGCAACGACCAGAACACCGGAAACGCCGCAAGAATGCCGATGGCTGAAAGCGACAGCGCACACAGCGCGGCCAGCGAGCTGCCCAAGCAGACACCCGTAAGAAACAGACCGAGACCCGCAAGAGCAGTCGCGCACGCGCAATGCATTCGGCGCTCACCGGTTCTGTCGGAGTGAAAGCCACTCCAGAGCATCGCGCCGGTACCGAGAATGAACGGGATCGAGGACAGCAGGCCGATTTGCAGCGTACTGTCGATCCCGAACTCCTTGATGATCGAGGTTGACCAGAATGCGATGGTGGCATTGCCGCTGACGATGCAGAAATAGATGGCCGCGCACAGCCACACCCGCGGGTTGGCAAAGGCCGCCTTCAGCGACGAATGCTTGCCCGCCGCCTGGTTTTCCTCCTCGAGGGCAGCCGCCACCGCGCGCTTCTGCGCCTCGCTCAGCCATTTGGCGTTCGCAGGCTTTTCCGGCAGGTAGTACAGGGCGGCAATGCCGGCAAGAACCGAGGGGGCTCCCTCGATCAGGAACAGCCACTGCCAACTGGTGAAGCGCCCCACCCCCTCCATGCCACTCATGATCAGCCCGGCCAGGGGCCCGCCGATCACCCCGGCCACGGCAAAGGACGTCATGAACAGGCCATTGATCGAGGCCCGCCGACGCGCCGGGAACCAGTAGGTGAGGTAGAGGATCACGCCGGGGAAGAAACCGGCCTCGAATACGCCCAGAAAGAACCGCGCCAGGTAAAACTGCCCGGGCGTTGTCACATAGGCCATCGCCATGGAGGTGAGCCCCCAGAGAATGGCGATGCGCGCCAGGGTCCGGCGTGCGCCGATCTTCTCCAGCAGCAGGTTGCTGGGCACCTCGAAGAGGAAATAACCGATAAAGAAGATACCCGCCCCAAGGCCGTAGACCGCTTCGCTGAACTGCAGGTCATCGAGCATCTGCAGTTTGGCGAAACCGACGTTTACGCGGTCGATCCACGCAAGCAGGAACAAGAGCGCCAGGAATGGAATGAGCCGCAGGGCAATCTTGCGGTAGGTCGCCTCCATCGAAACGGCTGGTTCGACGGTACTCGCGGACGGATCTGAACCCATGGTAGTCGCCATAGCCATGGCTGCCTCCTGTAGCGGAATGCATCAAACCATGAACCTGAGGCGTCGCCGGCGGTCATGGAGTGGGATAAGAATACACCTATAAATATATTTATAAACTCTTATTTTACATTTACTAGCTTTTTTGCCTCGCCGAGCATCGCTTCTGTAGCTCGCCCCTCCTCAGCATGGATCCGCGATCACGCGCCTGCACGTTCGCCCAGCGCTCCGGGAGGTCGAATCGAAAGCAAGAAGCCAACACGGAGGGGGAGGCCGCACAAGGCAACGCACGCCGGGAGAACGCGCGCAGCGATTCGGCGTAACGCTTAGTCACGTCGATCGACAGGCGCGCAATCTAATGTCGGAGCGGCGCCGAGGCTGCCGTTGCCCACCCGCGAGCGAATCCAGAAAGCTGGAGAAGAATGGCGGAGCCGACTGAGCGGGAGGCCGGCTCCGCCAAGAGCGGCGCAATCTCACCGGCAGGCGTCGGCCAGGGGCGCGCCCCAGGTCTGCACAAACGCACATGAATTGCTGCCAAGCCGCTATGTGTCGATCCCAGCAGCTGCGAGGTCCGGCACAGGCCCGTCAGGCCAGCAGCTCCTGGGGAAGCGTAGCGACGAACGAAGCGAATCCCTGCACGCCCAGACCGGGGCTCAGGTGGCGGGCCATGGCGGCATAGGCGGCGGGGCCATCATGGTTCAAGATCGCCTTGACGACGTCCATGTGCTGCGCCCAGGAGGCCTGAAGGTGACCGATGGCGCCAAAGGCATGCTGTCGATAGGCGCCGGTACGCGCGCGAATCTGGAAGATGTGCTCGCGCAGGTAGGGGTTTCGAGAGCCGCGGTAGATAAGCTCGTGAAACTCCTGGTTCGCCGCCTTCCAGGCCTCGACATCGCTGGCTTCCACCACCGGTATAGCGGCGTCCAGCACTTCGGAAAGCTTGATCCGTTCATCCTCGGTCATGCGTTCACAGGCGAGCCGAGCGCTCAAGCCTTCCAGCTCCGCCAGCAGCTCCCAAAGGGCCAGCAACTGCTGCAGGTTCATCTTGGTCACTATCATTCCGCCACGCGGCTGACTGGTGAGCAGCCCCTGCGCCTGCAGCTGAAGCATGGCCTCGCGCAGCGGCGTCCGCGAGATCTTGTACCTGCGCATGAACTCGGCCTCATCGATGGCCGTTCCCGGAGGCAGATCTCCGGTACGAATGCCATCTTCGATCGCGAGCCTGATGCGTTCAGCTGCCTTCACTTGGGTGTCTCTCCTGGACTCGTGGCGGACCAAGGATATCTGGTCGGCTTATAAATATACCAACAACGGCAGCAGCTGAACCAGTTAGACCTGCGCCGTGGTCAGATCGAGAATGCGCCGGACGTCAGGGACGTTTTCAAGATCATCGAGCGTCGCCAGAAGCTCGTCCCGTTGCGCCGCCCCGATGTGAAACGGCGCCGAACGCAGGCAGGCGTCGAACTTTTCAACCTGTCGCTCACGAACGAACGGGCGATCCGGATGCCCGAGGACAGCCGGAACCTCGATTCGCAGGGTACGACCATCCCTCAGATCGACCTCGACGGACTGCGGGCCCAACGCGTTCTCGTCGGGTATGCCGTTGTCCAGAACCTCGACGCGCTGGGCCAGGGCCAATCGCGCGGGGTCGGCAAGGTTGTCCGCGTCGAAGTCTTCGATCCCCACGTGGCCGGTGATCAAGGCCGTGGCAACGCTGTAGCCCATGCAGAGCTTCGCATAGCCGACATTCATCCCCTGAACCGCCGGGCGCCCGACCAAACGCACGACCAGAGGCGGTACCAGCACCCGAACCCTTTCGACATCCGCCGCGCTGAAGCGATGCTGCGCCAGCAGCGTCATGACCCCGTCGATGCCGCCATGACAGGCACGCCCGGTTGGAAACGGCTTGTGACTCATTCGGGCGATCTGAAACTCACGCCCCAGACTCCCACTCACCCTGGCCCAGTTCGGCTGGCCGTCGAACAGGGCAAAGTAGCCGTATGGCCCTTCGAGAATATCCTTCGGCCCGACGAAGCCTGCCCGGGCGAGATCGAATGCGGTAGCCGCCGCGCGGGCATTCAACCCGACCTGCAAGGCGACGGTGGGCGTGCCTTCGATATGGGCTTGCATGGTTCCGGAAAGATGGCTGTACATGATGCCCAGGGCATTGTGGAGGGTGGCCCGGTCGAAGTTGGCCAGCTTGCTCAGGGCCGCAGTCGCGCCCAGTGCGCCGCACATCGCCGGTCGGAAGAAGCGCATCGGCGCCCCCTGGGCCATGCCGATAGAGGCCGCGACATCCACCCCCAGCACCAAGGCCAGGATCAGCTCCTTGCCGCTCGCCCCACCCCTGCGCTCGGCTTCAGCCAGCAGCGCGGGCAGGATCGACGCCAGGGTATGCACCACGGCGCGGTCATGAACGCAATCGAACTCCTGATTGTGGATCTGATAGGCATTGAGCATGACGGCAGAAGGAACCGGCAGTCGCTCCCCTGTGCCGAACACCCGGGCATCGGCCGCACCGCCCCAGGCCATGGCCACTTGCTTGACCATCGGGTTGCAAGGATGACGGGAGCCCGAAATGCCCACGGCGATGCTGTCCAAGATGAACACCTTGGCCGCCGCGATCGCGGCTTCTGGCAGGTCGTCATAGCCAGTCTCACTCACATGGTCCAGCAGCTCGGTTATTGCGCTCATTGGCAGCCTCGGAACTATTTATTCAAGAGATCAATACAGCTACGTATATTTACATAGCCTTTATATATACCACAGTATCCCTGACTGTCATGCCCCGCCATCGCCGCCGCGACCGGCGAATCTGATCCGGCGCAACTGCGGCCCCAGTCGCTTGCCGAGAACCCTAATGGCCTCGAAGCGTCATCCGGACGGCCGGCACCTCGACCATCGAAGGGCGCGTTCACCTCGCCCTCACGACGCCTTGCCGCCTGCCCGCTGCAACACCCTGCGGGCACGCCCCAGGACCGGCGCATCGACCATCTGGCCGTCGACCACGAACACCCCCTCGCCGCCGCTGTCCGCCGCCATCACGCGCTGCGCCCAGTCCAGCTCCTCGTTGCTGGGCATCAGCGCCTGGTGGACGACCGCAACCTGGCTCGGGTGAATGCACAGCAGGCCGCCGAAGCCCATGTCGCGGGCATCTCGTGTCGCCCGCTCGAGCCCGGCCTGATCCTGGATCGCCGGGAATACGCTGTCCAGCGGTGGGGCCAGGTTGGCTGTACGCGAATGCAGCAGGATCGAATAGCGTGCCTGGTCGAGGATTCGCTCGGCAGCGGCCGTGCCGCTGGCCAGCCCCAGGTCGAGGCCCAGGTCCAGGGCGCCGAACGACAAGCGTTCGACACGCGCGGCGCGCGCGATCTCGGCCAACTGCAGCAGACCCTCGGCGCTCTCGATGATCGGCCAGATCGACTTGTCGCTGGCCGCGGCCTGGGCGACCTGCTCGGCGTTTTCCACCTTGGGCAGCAACAGGCCGATCACCCCCGGATGGCGCTTGCACAGGGCGATGTCCGCCGCCTGCTCGGCATGGCCGGGGGCATTGATACGCACCAGCAGCCGGGCATCCGGACGGCTCGCCAGAAAGGCATCGAGGCTCGCGCGCGCCTCGGACTTCAAGCTTTCGTGTACCGCATCTTCGAGGTCGACGATGACCACGTCGGCGCCGCTGGCCAGCGCCTTGGGAATTCGCTCCGGCCGGGTGGCCGGTACGAACAGGGCGGAGCGAATCATTGATTTATGCATATCCATGGTGTGATCCCGTTGCCGCAGCAATGTGTTCGGTTAAAAGGGCGCGAGTCGGTTCGCGAATTTGCCGTCAGGCGCGGGTTGGGCGCCGCACCACCGCCGTGACTCGCCGAACGCCTGCGTCCGATCGAGGCTCGCAGCCACCGCGAAGCCCGTGGGTTGATGGTCGAGTGGGCGGTCCCTGCGCGTGGCGGCGGCGTGGCACCGTCGAACACGCGTTGCAGAGAACAACCCATCCACTCGACCAAACTCTTGAACAGCGACCTAACCGTTCAGCGCCCGTTGCCTAGGGGCCACACAGGGCAGGCCGCTCGGTTTGGCGCCCCGCTCCGGGAGCGCCCCTGGAGCGGGGCAGGGCTGTCGCGGAAAACGTGGTGCACAAGCGCCTCGGGGGATCAACCGCAATAGCCGACCAACCCGCCCAGCCGCTTAGACCAACGGGTCGACCGCGAGCGCCTCCCGCAGTCGCCAGGCGCGCTCGATCAGCGCACCGGCCTGGTCGGCGCCGACGGCCCCGGAGAACGCCACCAGGCGGCGGAACTTGTCCTCCAGCTCTTGGCGACTGAGGCTGTTTCCCGGGTCGCCCTTGGCGTCGTCGATAGCGCCCAGCAAGTGGCGACCGTCGACCGTGACGACCTCGACCCTGCCCAGCCAGCGCTTGGGATAGGCGCCGTCCACCTCGGCATCCAGCCGCATGCGCACCTTGCGCCCGAAGTCCACCACCCGCGGGTCGCTGTAGGCCTGCTGCGCGAACTCGGCGACGCCGGCCTGACCGTGCACGGCGACGAGTCCCAGCACCGCGCCCATGGAGAACTTGGCCTGGTAGGGGTTCTGCGGCGCCTCCCACTTGAGCAGGTCGATAGCGCCTTGATGGACGCGGGCTGTGACGGCGGCTATCTGCTCATGGCTCAGCCCCTCGCGCTGCATCAGGCTCAGCAGGGCGTCGGCCGCCGGATGGGTATGCCGGCAGGAGGCGTGGAACTTGAACGAGGTCTCGGCCAGGGTCCAGCGACTGCCCAGACCATCGACCAGGCAATCCGGGTCGGCGTCCCGGGACATGGCGACGGCCATGCCCTGCTCGCCCTCGAGAATATTCTGCGCAGCCGTCAGGCCTTCTGCGGTCAGGTAGGCGGCGAGCAGACCATCGGCAGCCGCCTTGGCAATGTGCAACTGCTTGGTGTCGGCGGCGTCACGCAGGAACTGCCAGAGACCGGAGGCCTGAGTGCCGGCGCTACCGAGCAGGTGAATGAACTGCCCCTGGTTGAACCCCAGCAGCTTGCCGACCGCCACCGCGGCGGCCAGGGTACCGACGGTGGCCGTGGTGTTGTAGATGCGGTAGTGCGAACGGCCGAGGAACTCGCCAATACGGATGCCCGCTTCGTAGCCGGCGACCGCGGCGAGAATCAGCTCCTTGCCCGACTTGCCGAGGTCCTGCGCCGCCGCGACCACGGCCGGAAACACCACAGCACCGGCATGCAGCACCGCGCCGTTGTGCACATCGTCCTGCTCGAGCATGTGCGAACTGGCGCCGTTGACCAGGGCCGCGAAGTACGCCGAACTGCGCTCGCCGTTGGCCAGGATCTGGCTTCGCCCATCGGCTGGCCCCATGAGCCGGGCATAGCGCTCGAACAGCGGAATCGGGTGCATGCCCTTGCTGGCCAGGGCGCAACCGAGCCAATCGAGGAACAACGCCTCGCAGCGCGAGATCACCGCTTCAGGCAGGTCGTCGTAACGCAGGGCCGAGAGGAAGCCGGCCAGGGTACGGGTGTTGTGGCTCATGCCCGGCGCCTCAGAACGAACGCGGCAGCTCGAGCAGGTGCTCGGCCACGTAGGACAGGATCAGGTTGGTGGAGATCGGCGCCACCTGGTACAGGCGGGTCTCGCGGAACTTGCGCTCGACATCGTATTCGCAGGCAAAGCCGAAGCCACCGTGGGTCTGCAGGCAGGCATTGGCGGCCTCCCAGGAGGCCTTGGCCGCTAGGTACTTGGCCATGTTGGCACTGGCCCCCGCGTTAAGCCCGGCGTCGTATTCCTCGCAGGCACGCCAGCGCATCAGGTCGGCCGCCTCGATCTCGATATGCGCCTCGGCGATGGGAAACTGCACGCCCTGGTTCTGACCGATCGGCCGACCGAACACCACCCGGTCGCGGGCATACTGGCTGGCCTTGTCGATGAACCAGCGGCCATCGCCGATGCATTCGGCGGCGATCAAAGTGCGCTCGGCATTGAGGCCGTCGAGGATGTAGCGGAAACCCTTGCCCTCCTCGCCGATCAGGCTGTCGGCCGGCAGTTCCAGGTTGTCGAAGAACAGCTCGTTGGTCTCGTGGTTGACCATGTTGGCAATCGGCTGCACGGTCATGCCGTTGCCGATGGCCTCGCGCAGGTCGACCAGAAAGATCGACATGCCCTCGGACTTGCGCTTCACCTCGGCCAGCGGCGTGGTACGCGCCAGCAGGATCATCAGGTCGGAATGCTGGATGCGCGAGATCCACACCTTCTGCCCGTTGATCACGTACTTGTCGCCGCGCTTCACCGCGGTGGTCTTGATCTTGGTGGTGTCGGTGCCGGTGGTCGGCTCCGTCACGCCCATGGACTGCAGGCGCAACTCGCCGGCGGCGATCTTCGGCAGGTAGTAACGCTTCTGCGCTTCACTGCCGTGACGCAGCAGGGTGAACATGTTGTACATCTGCCCGTGCACGGTGCCGGAGTTGCCGCCGCAGCGGTTGACCTCCTCGAGAATCACCGAAGCCTCCGCCAGGCCCAGGCCCGAGCCGCCGTACTCGGTAGGAATCATCGCCGCCAGCCAGCCCGCCTGGGTCAGCGCGTCGACGAAGGCTTCGGGAAAGCCCTTCTCCTCGTCGACCTTGCGCCAGTAGGCCGCATCGAATTCGGCACAGAGGGCACGCACGCCCTCGCGGATCGCATTCAGTTCTTCGTTTTGGTTGGGGTTCATCACGTGGCTCTCAAGTCGGTGCAGGAGTGGCTCCTGCCTGCGATGGATGTTGCGCGGACGGATGCCGCGCCTACCGGAAATCAGTCGAAGTGCACCTCGCCGCGCTGGGCCAGGCCGTCCTGGTCGCCGGCCCACAGTTCGGCACTGTTGGTGTCCACCCGGCGTCCGCCGACCTCGAACGGCTGCGGCGCAATCAGAGGCCGCAGACCGCGAAAGGCGAAGCGACGCAGGCGCGCCTCGGGATTGGCGCGACAGAAGGCACGCAGGTTCAGGGTGGCGGTCAGCGGCCCCTGAACCACCAGCCCGGGGTAACCTTCGGCCTCGGTGGCGTAGGGCCAGTCGTAGTGGATGCGATGAGCGTTGAAGGTGACCGCGGAGTAGCGGAACAGCAGGGTCGCACTGGGCGTCACCGCCTCCTGCCAGTCACCTGGCATCAGCGGCTCGCCGCTGCCGCGCTTCGGCGGCGTCGGCTCGCGGTAGACGATATCCTGCTCCTCGCGAATCGCCAGATGGCCGTCCTGCAGGTAGTCGTGGCGCAGCGTGACGAACAGCAGGGCGCCGGTGCGCCCGCGCTTCTCGTCGATGTGGATGATGGTCGAGACTTTTCTCGCCTCGAGGCCGACCCTGAGCGGGGCGATGAACTCGACCCGGCTGCCGGCCCACATGCGATTGCGGTTGTCCGCCGGCGGCAGGAAGCCACCACGTGCCGGATGGCCATCCTCGCCGAGGCCGGCCTCTTCGACCGGCTCCTGAAAGAACGCCCAGTGCCACAGCGGCGGCAGCGGTTCGCCAAGCGCGGGCGCCGGCTCGCTGAGGGTCGCGGCGAGGCGCTTGACCAGGTTGAGGCTGAGTTGATCGTGGGCCTCTTCGGCGCGGCCGATCCAGGCGGAGAAAGCGGGGTCACTCATGGCGTTAGGTTCCGATCACATGCTGATGTGCAGGCTGTCGTGCGCACCGCGCCGATCAAGCCTATGCCCTTAACTTGGCAACATTTTTGTGTGGCCTCGGCGAGCCCGTCCAACTAATAAATGCGTACGCCGGAGATAGAAAAATCCTGTGGCCCCGACGCCAGGCCGCGTCGCCACGGGCCTGGCGCAGCGGAAAGGGCTATGCGGACGACAGGCGCTGGGCACCGCTGGCGGCCCAGGCGATGGACCGACTTCCGACTCTCGAGGCATGGGAAGAAGCGCGGGTGAGGGTTCAGGTTGCACGGGGGAAGGCGTCGCTGCCCGGGGCCTCAGGTCGCAAGGGGCGACGCCAGCGGGAGCAGGACGCACCGGCCTTGCGCCGGTGTCAGAGGGGTACGCGCGACAGGGCCTGGAGCAGGCCGGAACTCAGGGGGTCTCCTGATCCGGGTCTGGCACCAGGATGGAAATCATCCCTTCGCCCATCTGCGCACCGTATTCGCAGAGCGCCTCACAGGCGAGCGCGACCATGTCCTCGTTCAGCTCGAGGCCCGGCCCGGTGTGCCAGGTCGCCACCAGGCCAAGCGGCGGCGGCTGCGGCAGGTCGTCGAGGGTCGCCAGCACGCCGCGGCGCAAATCCTCGCAGACCACCGCACCCGGCAGCAGGCCGACGCCGAAGCCGGTGCGAATCAGGTGGGTGATGGCCGCCACGGAACTCACGCAACTGACCCGCGGCGCGCTGACGTTCGCCGCATGCAGCAGGCTGAGCGTATCGAGGTGCGGCCGGGAGTTCTTCGAGAAGGTGATGATGCGCTCCTTGCTCAGTTCGGCGATCGATGCATAGCCGCGGTGATACAGCGAATCGGCCGGCACTATCCAGTGCACGGGAAAGTTCGCCAGCTCCAGGTTGCGCACGCTGTCGCTGCGGACCATGTCGATCTGGAAGCTGACATCCAGATAGCCCTTCTGCAGCTGATCGCTGAGGTTGCGCGTGGTGTCGACCGTCAGTTCGATCTCCAGTGTCGGATAGCGCTCCATGACCTTGGCGATAAACGAACTCAGCCAGCTGTTGATGACCACATCGATGGCGCCGATGCGGATGCTGCGCTGGACGTTGCCACTGTCGCCGATCGACTGCTTGAGCTCCTGCGTGGTGTTGATCATGTGTTCGGCGTATTCGAGCACCTTCTGTCCGGCCGGCGTCAGCGATACGCCCTTGGAATCCCGCAGAAACAACCGGGTACCCAGCTCGTCTTCCAGCGCGGCGATTCGACTGGAAACAGATGCCTGGGTGGTGAACATCTTTTCTGCGGTCAGGCGAAAGCTCTTCAGGCGAGCCACCCACACCAGGGTTTCGAGAAATTTCAGGTTCACAGCCGTATCGAACCTCTCAGTGATTCAGGCCAGTCGAAAATGCAGGGCTAGCCGATCATACACCGGGGAAGTAGACAGACCTACGCGCCTGTGCCGGGGCGTGGGCCATAGCGTTTTCTTATCGGGGGGGGCTGTTTTTTATCGTTAGACGATCGCGCCGTCCCCTTCCAAGAATGCGCGAGGGAACGGGCAAGCCCACAAAAACAACAGGCATAGAAAATGCGCCTTGCCAAACAGTGGTGAACCACCGCCGCGCGTTTTTGCTTCCAGGAGTACCCCGCATGACACCTCGCAATCGCATGGCTGCACTGCTGATCCTCAGCAGCGGCCTTCCCGGACTGGCCAACGCCGACTTCATCAGCGACAGCAAAGGCAGCCTCGAGCTGCGCAATTTCTATTTCAATCGCGACTTCCGCCAGGACAACTCCCGCGACAAGGCCGAGGAATGGGCGCAAGGTTTTATCCTGCGCATGGAGTCCGGCTATACCGAAGGCACGGTTGGTTTCGGTATCGATGCCATCGGCATGCTCGGGCTTAAGCTCGATTCCGGCGATGGCACCGCCGGCAGCGGACTGCTGCCGGCCGATGGCTCAGGCGGCTCGCAGGATGAATATTCAAAGCTGGGCCTGACCGGCAAGATCAAGTACTCCAACAGCACGCTGAAGCTGGGTGACCTGCATGTACGCAACCCGGTAGTCCAGGCCTCCGATGCGCGGCTGCTGCCAGGCTTGTTCCAGGGCGGCCTGCTGAATGTCCAGGAAATCGAGAATCTGTCCCTGCAGGGCGGCCAACTCAACCGTATCAAGGCACTCAACTCCAGCGACTACACGGAGATGAGCGTAAGGCGCATTGGCGGCAGCAGTGAATCCTTCACCTTCGCCGGCGCGGATTACAAGCTGACCCCTGAACTCACCGCCAGCCTCCACTACGGGCAACTGGAAGATATCTATTCGCAGTACGTCGCAGGCCTGACCTACCTACGCCCCCTGGGTGAAGGGCAATCCTTAAAGGCCGACTTGCGTTACGCCAAGAGCCAGGACGACGGCAACTTCCGCGACCTCGACAACCGGGCCTTCGGCGCCATGTTCACCTACACCCTGGGCGGCCACTCCTTCGGGGCAGGCTACCAGCGCATGAACGGTGATGACCCCTACCCGTCTATCGCCGGCACCGATGCCTATCTCGTCAACTCCGTGCAGATCAGCGACTTCGGCAACACCAACGAGCGCTCCTGGCAGGCACGCTATGACTACAACTTCGCCGCGATCGGCATCCCCGGCCTGACCTTCATGAGCCGCTACCTGTCCGGTGACAATATTCGAGTCGGCGCAAGCAACAGCGGCAAGGAATGGGAGCGCAACACCGACATCGGCTATGTGATTCAGGACGGCCCGCTGAAGAACCTCGGTATCAAGCTGCGCAACTCGACCTTGCGCACCACCTTTGGCGATGACATCAACGAAGCCCGTTTGATCATGAGCTACACCCTGCCGCTCTGGTAAGGCACACCACGACCGGCGGCGACTGCGCCGCCGGTCCTTCCAATCATTCTGCCGACAGCCAATGGAACTGAAGATTCGGCGCTCGCTCTCCCCTAAAGCCCGCCGACTCTTCAGCCCCAGGCGCCCGTACTCGTGCGGTGAGGAGTTAGCATGCACCTCTTCCTATCCTGGAAACAGAAGTTCCACATCCTGATCGCCATCGCCCTGGCGAGCCTGGCCCTGATGGCCGCCTCGTCATTCTGGGCCAGCCAGCAATTGAGCGACTCGTTTCGCGCTCGAGAAACGGCCACCAGCTATGCCAGTGCTTCTTTCGCCCTGATGAACAGCTGGCTCAGGCAGAGCGCCATGCGCAAAGCGCTTACGGCTGACAGCGCCACCGACTTCGAGCAGCGACTGGCCGGCCTGGAGCAACTGGCGGAGCAGCTGCTGGTTCAGGCCCAAGGCCTGGGGCAGACCAGCATTACCCGGAGCGCCCAGGAAGTCCGGGAGCTCATCAACAGGGAAACCGGCCTGCACAAAAACTGGTTGGCGTTGCGCCAGCAACTGGGACTGAGTCCTGCGGACGGTCTGCGTCAGGAGCTGTCAGCCAGCACCGAGACGCTGGAGGAGGTCAGCATCGGTCTGATCCAGTCCTTCGTCGCTTCAGCCTCGAGCGGCCAGCGCAACTACCTCGCGACATCGGACCGCACCTACGCAGGCAAGACCGAGGCGGCCATTGAAAAAATGCAGGCCAAGATCCAGGAGCTGAACTGGCAGGACAACCAGATCGGTCAGGCGGTCAGCCGATTCGCCCAGACGTTTGCCCAGGCCCGCAGCCTCATCCAGCAGATTGGCGAACTCGAAGCGCAGCTCGACCAGCTGGGACAGCAGATTGAACAGCATATCGATGAGCAGAACAGCATGCTCAAGGATGGACTGCTGGCCAGTACGGCAAGACAGGCACAGGAAGCGCGCAGCTCTTCCAGCCTGATGATGGGCATCACCTTCACCGGCGTAGCCCTGTTCCTGCTGATCACCCTGAGCCAGGCCTCGCGGACCCTGCTGAGCCAGCTGAGCACGGTGACCCAGCTGCTTACCCGGGTCGCCTCCGGCGACCTCACCGGTCGCATGCCGGTAGGCCGCAACCCGAAGGATGAGTTCAACCAGCTGGGCGAGGCGACCAACCGGATGATCCACGGCATTGGCCAGATCGTCGGCCACGTCGTCGACACCAATCAGCAACTGGGTCAATTGCACAGCTACCTGAACGACGCCATGCGCCATCTCGGCGAGAACAGTACCCAGGTGGAAATGCAGACCGAGCAGACCGCCTCGGCGTCCCAGCAAATCTCGGCGACCATCAATGAGATGGCGCAGCGCACCTCGGACGTCGGCACGGCCACTCATTCGGCTTACGATTCCGCGCGCAAGGGCACCGCGATCATCGGCGCCAGCGTCGAAAACATGGGCCGTCTGTCGAAGCTGATCCAGGCGACCCACGCACAGGTCGAACAGCTCAATCACTCCAGTGGCAAGGTGGCGGGCATCATCGATGTGATCAACAGCCTGGCCGACCAGACCAACCTGCTCGCGCTGAATGCGGCGATCGAGGCGGCCCGCGCGGGGGACGCCGGCCGCGGCTTCTCGGTGGTGGCCGACGAGGTGCGCACGCTTGCCCAGAAGACCGTTTCGGCCACCACCGATATCGCTCGTATCGTCGCCGACTTCAAACAGCAGACCAGGAGCATGGACGAGCTGATGACCGATGGTCTGGCCCTGGCGGCGGAGAGTGAACAGCACGCCGGCCAGGTCGCCGAGTCCATAGGGGAGATCTCCGGCTCGATGGAACAGCTCACCGCCGAAATGAACCAGGTGGTGGTCGCCATCGAGGAAATCTCCTGCACCACCGAGGAGATTGCCGACAAGATGGAGGAAATCAACATGCACGTAGGTGGGACCAAGGACCTGCGCCTGACACTGGACCAGCACACCCAGGGCCTGTCGGCACAGGTGGAAGCCTTGAGCCGCAGCGCGCGGCAATTCCGCATCGTCTGAGCTCAGCCGGCGCTCATGGCATCGGCCTCTGAGCGCCTCAGCCGTAGGTACGGCGCCTGCATCGTTCGCCCCAGAGCCGGGCAACGCCTCCCCGCCAAACAGTAGCTTCTGCCCAAGACCTGACTTGCCGTACCGCGCGGCGAGTCAGGCCTTGGGAGAACGCTGAAACCTCTGTTCTCCACAGAATCACCGACCTGTACTGCACTCTTCAAGGACGGGCTTTTTCAGACCACCCTTTGGCGCAAGCCGGGCAATCGGCATCGCTTCGCGGTGATCTACCAGCCCGCTAGATGCCAGTCGAACGCCTCCCCCTCCTAGCACCTGGACAAGCAAAGAAGTCTTAGGTCAGCCGCCCAGTAACAGCGCCCCGGGAGCGAAGCGGCGCATCTCACCGACCTCAGCCTCGGCGGCTAGGTTTGCCTGGATCAACTGGGCGATCTGGTCGGTCGCCAGCGGTCGACTGAAAAGATAGCCCTGGCCGTAGCCACAGCCATGAGCGCGCAGGAACACCAGCTGCTCCGGCGTTTCTATGCCCTCGGCCAGCACCTCGAGACCCAGACTCCGGCCCAGGCTGATGACACTGCGGGCAATGGCCGCGGAGCGCGGCTTGCTGAGCGCATCCTGGACGAAACTGCGATCGAGCTTGAGCTTGCTGACCGGGAAGCGCTGCAGGTAGATCAGCGAGCAATAGCCCGTGCCGAAGTCGTCGACCGCCAGGCCGACACCCAGTTCGCGCAATGCCTGGGTCGCGGCAATCGCCAGGTCCACGTTGCGCATCAGCTGGGTTTCGGTCAGCTCCAGCTCCAGCAGCTCGGCCGGAAAGCCTGAGGCCTCCAGCGTCGCGCCGACCCGCTGGGCGAGGTCCGCTTGCTGGAACTGCAGCGCGGACAGGTTCACCGCCATCTTCAGCAGCGGCAGGCCCTGCTGGTGCCAGGCGATAGCCTGGGCGCACGCGGCCCGGATCACCCACTCGCCGATAGGCAGGATCAGCCCGCTCTCTTCGGCCAGGGGAATGAACTCGTCGGGGCCCAGCAGGCCACGGGTCGGGTGCTGCCAGCGCAGCAGGGCTTCGACGCCGAAGATCTGGCCCGTGGCGAGGCGAACCAGGGGCTGGTAATGCAGGACCAGCTGCCCGCGCTCGAGGGCAAAGTGCAGGTCGCGGCTCAACTCCAGCCGCGCCACGCTGCCAACGTTCATCTCTGCCTGGTAGGCGTGGATGCTGTTGCGCCCATTCGCCTTGGAGCTGTACATGGCGGCATCGGCATTGAGCAGCAGCAGTTCCGCCTCCTCGCCATGCTCGGGATACAGGCTGATGCCGATACTGCCGGTGACCAGCAGCTCCTGCCCGGCGAGCAGGAAAGGCGTGCGCAGTTGCGTCGCGACCCGGTTGGCGACGCCGTCGAGCACATCGTTGTCGTCGCCGATGTTCTCGATCAACAGGACGAACTCGTCACCGCTGATGCGCGCCACGGTGTCGTCCTCCCGCACGCAGGCGCCGAGTCGCTCGGCCAACGTTTTCAGCAGTTCGTCGCCGGCAGCATGACCGAGGCTGTCGTTCACCGCCTTGAAGCGGTCCAGGTCGAGGAACATCACGGCGAAACGCCCGCCTGCGCGACGGGCACGGCGGATAGCCTGGGACAGCCGGTCCTGCAGCAGCGCCCGGTTGGGCAATGCGGTCAGAGGGTCATGGGCGGCCAGGTGTGCGAGCTTGTGCGACTCCGCCTCGAGGGTCTTGGCGAGGATCCTCGACCGTCGCAACTGCAGGAAGAACATCAGCAGCAGGATCACGCCGCTGACCGCCGGCGCGGCGATCACCCAGTCGTTTCGGGTGTGGTCAAGGTGCTTGATAATCTGCTCGTTGCGCAATTGCGCGTTCATCATGTACTGCTTGGTCAACTCCAGGAACCGGACCCGCGGCGTGCGCAGCAATGACTGGACGTAGGCATAGGCGGGGTCATACCGGTCGGGCTTGAGGTTGGCGATCAGCGGCTCGATCGAGTCGAGCATGACCGCGAGACTGTCGACCGCTGCCCGCACCTCGGCAGACTCCGACAACTCGCGATTCGCCTCGCCGTCATAGAACACCGGCAGGCGGCTGACCAGCAGTTCATAGTCCAACTGCACGCTCTCCAGGTTGACCCCATAGATCGGATCATCCATCGCGTAGTGGCGCAGGCTGCGCATCAGCCGCTCGACGTCCTCGTAGGTCTTGAACAGGGTGTGCGTATGGTGAGCAATGCGCAAGCCGGCGAGGTTGTTGGCCTGGCCCAGGTCGCGATAGGAGAGGTAGAGCGACGTCAGGAAGACCACCAGGGCCAGCACCAGACGCCACATCCCGCTTTGCTGCCACCAGTGCCTGAGCATGGGGCGCCGTTCGCCGGCCACTATTCGACGACCAACCGGCGCAGTTGCCAGACCATCTTCTGGTCGGTTTCCAGGCCTATCAGCTCGGGGTGGTCATCCTGGGGGAAGATGATCCACAGCGGTCCCTTGTCGCGGATGGTCATGTACTCGCCATTGCGTTTGTAGGCGATGATTACCGGATAGTCGGTCAGGTCCTTCACGCTCATGCGGACTTCGTAATCGTTGAGCGCCCGCGCCCGCACGGTCGAACCCGACTTCTCGAGCGCCGCCAGCAACTGACTGGCGCGCACGCCGGTGAAGCGCTGCAGCCCGTCGGTCCAGGAGGTGTGGGTGAGCAGATACCTACTGTCCATGGCCTCGAGCGCGGCCAGGTCGTAGTCGACCGAGGTTCCGCCGGGGTCGGTTACCGTCAGCACGATATTGTCCCGGGCGATCGAGACCTGAGTGACGACAGCGAGAAACAGGGCCAGGAGAACATGCAGCACTGTATGCACACTTAGATTTATCACGATCACTCCGCTTTCGATACTGTCATCTGTTCTGTGAGTCGGACGGTGTCGTGGAGGCCATGTTTACCTTGGCCAGCCACAAACCACCAAGGGTCAGCAACATCCACCGTAGTCACCTTTAAATAGCACGGCGTTAACCATTTCCGCCGGGCACAAGACCGTCGCCTTGAAAGTAATCAAAGGGCAGGGAGCGGGCCAGTAGTTGGTTTTCAGCATGCGTTATATTGTCGGCAATAATCGAAGTCTGACCACACTGCTTGAGCACAGTTATCCGCTCATGAACCAGGGCCAATAGTTCCACCTGGCGACTTAGACCATAGAGCCGTTCAAGCCGGCAAACAGGCACCCTTATATAATCAAATAAATCCGGATCTATATTGATGTCAACGCCACCCTGGAGCGGATTGTAGTTATCCAGCGCCAGTTCGACTCCATGCTCTTTCATTGCATAGATATGCTTGATTATCTTAATTCTGCATTCCGGGCTGGCGTCTGGATCCGGCGGGTCATCCATGGTGACCACCAGCCTCTGCCCATACTGACTCAGGGTTTCGCCCCCCTGAATCAACTCTTCGTGCAACGCCTGGTCCGCCAAATCGGCCTGGGCAATACAGACGAATCGCCGCGTGACGTCACTCTGTGACTGCAGCACAGGGTCGTTTCGCAAGAAGGCCGTCAACTGGATATGCATCTGCATCTCGCTATAGATGCAGGCTAACTTGCTCGGGGACAGCCGACCAACGCCAGGCTCCATGACGATCCTGATCTCGCTGCCGAACGGCTGGCCGTCGCGCGTCAGGATTAACTGATGGCGCAGATAAAAGCCCGTATCAGCGAGAGGCTGGAGATATTCGGGCGCACCCATATTTCCTTCTCCCTATTAACCCATTAACCCGGGTTAGAACAGCCCCTGTCGAACAGGGGCTTGCCCCTCCCGCACAAGCAGCCGATTCACTGTTCCGGCAAGGGAATAAAGCGGACAGAACGCTCCATGAACATGGCAACTTCGTCATGGCAACAATAAGTTCCCGAACGGCGCCAAGGCCGCTAGACCCTCCGCATCGACAATAGAAGCTGAGCTATATGGAGCCAGTAACGCCACGCGCCACCGACTCTTCGGCTGCTGGCTAGGTTGATCGGATAACGTTGCAGGCGATAAGGCAGCGCTGACAAAGTGGCTGCCGGTTTTCGCTGGAGTTGTCAGCTCGAGCATCGCAACTCCTCATGGACTGTGCACCGCATCACGATAAAGCTTGCCACCGCGGTAAGGTCAAGTAGTGCCAATAGCCACCTACTCGCGCGCTGACGATCCAGCCAACAACGCCTGTATGACCCACCCTCGGTGATCGCCACCCGTGCCGTCCTTATCCGGCACCTGCCCGCCATCGCCGCCCTCTGTTCTCACGCACAGCGCACCGCCTGCCGACACTTGGCCGAGCAGTGGCACACGGGCCACCGCTCGGCACCCAAGGCGCGCTAGTTGGAAAATGCCGATGGCATCCACAGGGCCAGGCCCGGGAATGCCGCGAGCAAGGCCACCATCAGGAAGAGCGCGACGACAAAGGGCATGCCGCCGAGAAATACCGCCTGCATCGAGCCGCTTTTGCGCAGACTTTGCACGACGAACAAGTTGAGCCCCACCGGCGGGGTGATCAGTGCGGTTTCGACCAGGACGATGATCACCACACCCAGCCAGATCGGGTCGAAGCCAAGTGCGATCATGATCGGCGCGACGATCGGAATGGTGGTGATCATCATCGACAGGGTTTCCATGAAGCAGCCCAGGACGACATAGAAGACCACCACCACCAGCAACATCAGCATGGGCGACAGGTTGAGCCCGACGATACTATCGGTTATGGCATTGGTCAGCCCGGTCGCCGACATGACGAAGTTCAGAAACGCCGCGCCGATGACGATGATCATGATCATCGCACTGGCCCGCATCGTGCCCTCCACCACCTCACGCAGCATCTTGATGCTCAGGGTCCGGAAGCAGGCGGCCAGTACCAGGGCGCCGACCACGCCCAGGGCGGCGGCTTCGGTTGGCGTGGCGATGCCGGCGTAGATCGAGCCCACGACCAGCAGGAAGATACCCAGCGGCGGCGCCAGATCAACCAACTTGGCGAGGCGCTCCGACCAGCTCGCCTGGATCCGTTGCCCGCCCCATTTCGGTTTGACGATGCAGCACACGATGATCATCAGCATGAACATTGCGGCCATCAACAGGCCCGGCACGATGCCCGCCAGATACAGTTTGGGCACCGAGGTGTTGGTCAGCACGCCATAGATCACCAGATTGATGGACGGCGGAATCAGAATGCCCAGGGTGCCGCCGGCGGCGATGCTGCCGAGAAACAGCGGCTCGTTGTAGCCATAGCGCTTGATCTGCGGCAACGCGACCGTGCCCACGGTGGCGGCCGTCGCCACGCTGGAACCGGACGTGGCGGAAAACAGCGTCGAGGCGCCGATATTGGCGTGCATCAAGCCACCCGGCAGCCAGGACAGCCACAGGCTCATGGCGCTGTACATGCGCTCGGCAAAGCCGGCACGCAACAGGATTTCGCCGAGCATGATGAACAGTGGAATGGCCACCAGCAGAAATTCGGTGCTGGAACTCCAGGTCAGCTCGCCGATGGCCCGAGTGAGCGGCAGCATGGAGTAGAGCGGGTCGAGAATCAGGCCCAGCACGCCCAGGGCGGCGGCAATGGGAATGCTCAGACCGATCAGCGTGAGCAGAACAATCAGTGCGACAGAAATCATACGGTTACTCCCCGAACATTGCGCTCGCCCATGGCAACTTCAGTCGCCGCCTCTTCCTTCGCCGACTTGACTCCGCACAACTGTTTGACGGCTTCGACGTCACCGGTGATCAGTGCAATCGATGCCCGCAAGAGCATCAGGGCCAGGACCACCGAAAACCAGACCAGGCCCGCCAACCAGAGACCCTGGGGCAGCCACAACGGCGTCGCCAACGGGGTATTGGCCGCGGAGCTCTGCACCCAGGAACTCATGACGACGTCGTAGGCGTAGTAGGTGAGGAAGACGGAAAATACGCCGAGCGCGACCAGCGCCAGCCAGTCCACCAGTGCGCTGATACGCACCGGCAAGTATTGATAGAGCACGTCCACGCGAACGTTGGCACGCTCCAATGCGGTAAACGCCAGGGCCCAGCTGCTGCTGATGGCGAACGCATAGCCTGACAATTCGTCGGCGCCACCGACGGTAATACTGAACAGTCGGCGCAGACTGACATCGTAGGTAATCAGAAATACGCTGGCGATCGTCAAGCCGCCGCCAAAGTACACGGCGGCACGCGACAGCATGGTTGCCTTCGATATCAGGAGCGAGATAAAGGCTAAATTACGGGAGAGCATGGCAGTATCCGAGGGCTGAACGCCCCGTATTTAGTTGAGCGAGGCTTCACTGAGGAAGCCTCGCGGCACGGCTTTACTGGGACTTACTTGTTGGCAGCGAGATTCAGCGTCTTACCCACGGTGGCATTGAAGTCGGCCACGCACTGGTCAGAGCAGCGCGCTGCCCACTTGCTCAATACACCTTCACGAATATCCAGCAGCAACTGGCGGTCCGCCTCGCTTGGCTGTACCAGGGTCATGGTGCCCTTGTCCGGGTACGGGCAGCTCGCGGCGCCGGTATTGCAGTCGTAGCCTTCTTGAGTCTGACGTGCGGCGGCACTCCAGATGTTGTCGACCAGGTTGGTGATGCGGCCTTCCAGGAAGGTTTGAACCTTTGGATCGAGCTTGTCCCAGGCCTTCTGGTTGACCGCGTGGATCTGCTGGTTCCAGTTGATCGGCAGGGCATACAGGTGGGTGGATACTTCGTACCACTTCGCCGAGTAGCCCGACAGCGAACCGGTGATGGCGCAATCGACAAGGTTGTTCTGCAGGGCCGGCACCACTTCACCAAAGGACATGGTTACGCTGGTGCCACCCAGCGCCTCGATGAAGTCCGCCTGAGTGCGACTGCTGGTGCGCACCCGCTTGCCCTTGATATCGGCCAGTCCCTGAATATCGGCATTACAGAACAGCACCTGGCCCGGGTAGGTCGAGATGCCCAGCAACTTGATGCCGGAATCGCCGCTGTAGTGCTTGGCGTAGACGGGGGCAAAGGCATCCGTCACGGCGCGAGCGGTATCGGCATCCGGTGACAAGCCAGCCAGGTCGATGGCTTCGTTGATCGGGTTGTCACTGGCGAAGTAGGCGAGCGTGGCCGTACCGAACTCGATCACGCCTTGCGACATCAGGCGCATCATTTCCGGACCTTTCAGGCCCATCTCGTTATAGCCCTTGATGTCGGCGCTGATCTGGCCATTGGAGACCGCTGGAATTTCGTTGCTCCAGAACGGCTTCTCGAAGTCGGCGTAGGCGGTGAGGCTGCTCACGCCGCCGACCACCTGCAACTTGGTTTTGGGAAGGTCCTCTGCACTTGCAGAACCGATGATCATTGTACTGACGAGTGCAGCAATTATTGTTTTCATATTCAGTCCTATCCGGTGAGTAGGGGTCAGGCCAGCGCAGCGAGTCCCACCTCCCTCGAAGCGCCCATCTGTTTAGCTCTGGTGGTAATCAAACCTTCTCGATAACAACGGCATGCTCTGAGTCTGAATCCGGATAAACCCTCTGCAGTGCCTGGCGAATACTTCGAGCATCCGCAGGTTCAGGCTTGCAGCGGCATCGCTGTCTATAAAAAGCCCTGCGCCGATGTCGTTCGAACCTTGCTCTGGCTTACCCGGGTTAGTGGGTCGGCCTGGGACGACACCTGCCCATCTCGCTGCTCGGAGATGCCCGTGCAGCTGGCTTTTGTGCATTCTTGTGCCGAGGACTTGGCGCGTCCAACTAATAAAAACAAACGCGGGAGATAGGAAAATCCTGTTCCTGGCGGAGGCTGGCCGGCTTACTCGCGCCGGAGTCCAGAGGCGCAGGCGGTCCATCGCCGAGGGCGTCATAAAGCAAAAGGCCCAGGTAAAAACCTGGGCCTTTGCTCATTCAGCGGCAGGGTCAGCGGAGCGCCCTAGGCATCCGCGGCGTGACGTGGCAACCCTATGGAGATCAGTGCCGCCAACAGTACGAAGGCAGAAGAGACCCACAGGCAGGCCGGCAGGCCATGGGCCTGGTAGACCCAGCCGGAGAGCAGGGTGCCGAGCAGGCGGCCGAGGGCGTTGGACATGTAGTAGAAGCCGACGTCCAGCGACACCCCGTCCTCGCGCGCGTAGCAGACGATCAGGTAGCTGTGCAGCGAGGAGTTGACCGCGAACAGCGCGCCGAACAGCAGCAGGCCGCCGAGCAGGACCGTCTGCGCCGGCCAGCCGCTGCCCAGGCCCAAGGCGATGGCGGCCGGCAGCCCGGCCAGGGCCAGGGCCCAGGAGAAGGCAGCGCGGCCGTCCGGAACCTGCCCGCGGCGCTTGCCGGTGATGGCCGGGGCCAGCGACTGGATCAGCCCATAGCCGATGATCCACAGGGCGAGAAAACCGCCGACCTGCCAGAAGTCCCAACCGAAGGTGGTCGCCAGGTACACCGGCAGGGCCACCACGAACCACACGTCGCGGGCGCCAAAGAGGAACAGCCGCGCCGCCGAGAGGCTGTTGATCGCCCGACTCTTGGAGAGGATGTCGCGGAATTTCGGCTTGGCCTTGGCCTTGCCCAGGTCCTTCTTCAGCAGCATGAGACTGCCGAGCCAGATCACGGCCAGCATCGCCGCCATGGCGAGCACCGCGCCGGTGAAGCCCAATAGGGCCAGCAAGGCGCCGCCGAGAAAGAAGCCCACGCCCTTCAGCGCATTCTTCGAGCCGGTGAGGATCGCCACCCAGCGGTACAGGGTGCCCTGCTGGCTGTCGGGCACCAGGAGTTTGATCGAACTCTTGGCGCTCATCTTGTTGAGGTCCTTGGCGATGCCCGACAGCGCCTGGGCGCCCATCACCCAGGGAAGGGTCAGCCAGGCGGCCGGCACGGTGAGCATGAGCAGCGCGACAACCTGTATCCCGAGGCCGATGTTCATGGTGCGATTCAGGCCCAGGCGCGCGCCCAGGTATCCGCCCACCAGATTGGTGACGACGCCGAAGATCTCGTAGAACAGGAACAGCGCGGCGATCTGCAGCGGCGTGTAGCCCAAGGCATGGAAGTGCAGCACCACCAGCATGCGCAGGGCGCCGTCGGTGAGGGTGAAGGCCCAGTAGTTACCGGTCACCAGCAGGTACTGGCGAAGCTCGGGGGCCAGGCGGGACAAGGCATGCATGGATGAACCCAGGAATCAGAGGTAGTGGGGGAACTCGCGCAACGACTTTCCACGCGAGTCAGGGCGGGAAAGGCCCGGGGCCATTTCCCGCCCCGAGGGGTCAACCGGCCAGGCCGACCAGCCGCGCCAGCTCGGCGGTGCGGTTGGCGTAGCCCCACTCGTTGTCGTACCAGGCGTAGAGCTTCACCTGGGTGCCGTTGACCACCAGGGTCGACAGGGCGTCGATGATCGAGGAGCGCGGATCGGTGCGGTAGTCGATGGACACCAGGGGCCGCTCCTCATAACCGAGGATGCCCTTCATCTCGTTGTCGGCAGCCGCCTTGAGCAGCTGGTTGACCTCCTCCACCGTGGTGGCGCGCTCGACCTCGAACACGCAGTCGGTCAGCGAGGCGTTGGCCAGGGGCACGCGCACGGCGTGGCCGTTGAGCTTGCCGCGCAGCTCCGGGAAGATCTCGGCGATGGCGGTGGCCGAACCGGTGCTGGTGGGGATCAGGCTCATGCCGCTGGCGCGGGCGCGGCGCAGGTCCTTGTGCGGCTGATCGAGGATGCTCTGGGTATTGGTCAGGTCGTGGATGGTGGTGATCGAGCCGTGGCGGATGCCCAGGTGCTGGTGGATCACCTTGACCACCGGGGCCAGGCAGTTGGTGGTGCAGGAGGCGGCGGTGACGATGCGGTGCACGGCCGGGTCGAACAGGTCCTGGTTGACCCCCATGACCACGTTCAGCGCGCCGGCTTCCTTCACCGGCGCGCTGACCACCACGCGCTTTACGCCTTGATCCAGGTAGGCCTGGAGTACGGCGACCGTCTTCATCTTGCCGCTGGCCTCGATCACCAGGTCGCAGCCCGACCAGTCGGTGTCGGCGATGGCCTTGTTGGCGCTGACCGCGATGCGCTTGCCGCCGATCAGGATGGCGTCGCCGTCGCTGCTCGCCTCGTGCTGCCAGCGGCCATGCACCGAGTCGAAGTTCAGCAGGTGCGCATGGGTGGCGGCGTCGCCGGCCGGGTCGTTGATCTGCACGAACTCCAGCTCCGGCCAGTCCCAGGCGGCGCGCAGGGCCAAACGGCCGATGCGGCCGAAGCCGTTGATGCCTACTTTGATGCTCATGGGGGTGCTCCTGAATGGTATGCCTAGGGATCTAGCAGCATGCGGCGAGGCGCTGAGGACGCTCACCCATACATGCAAGGCGTTGCGTGGGGGCGTCCAGCCACTGCTGGCTGGACGCCAGGGTGCTGCGCAGCACGGTCAGCACCCAGTCCGGCAGGTCAGGGTGCAGCCGGTAGTACACCCACTGGCCCTGGCGTCGGTCGGCCAGCAGCCCGCCGGTGCGCAGCTGCGCCAGGTGACGGGAGATCTTCGGCTGGCTCTCGTCCAGGGCGCAGGTCAGCTCGCAGACGCACAGCTCCTGCTCGCGGGCGATCAGCAGCATCAGGCGGACGCGGGTGTCGTCGGCCAGGCTTTTGAATACGGCGGTCGGGGTCAGCGGTTCGGCCATGGCGGGCTCGCACGGGTCGGGCGTAAGTTAAGCGGCAGCATATATGATTTTCCGAATATATGGAATTCGGCATATAACCGCGGCCGGCCTTGCCGGCAACGGGGGCTACCTAGCCGTCCCGTCGCCACGCTCCATGGCTCACTGGCAGCCTGAGCGCCGGACCTCCGCCCCCGCGTCAGCTGTCGTAGCCGGCTCAGTGCAACAGCTCGGCGCGCAACACCGAGGGTTGGCGACGCGGTCGCAGCAGTCGGCCTCGCGCAGCTGGGTGCTGCATACGCCGGTCTCCGGCAGGACCAGCTCGACCCGGCCAGCGGCCTCCCAGTCGCCGGCCAGGGCCGCCGCCACGGAGCGCACCTGCTCGTAGCCGGTCATCAGCAGGAAGGTCGGTGCGCGGCCATAGCTCTTCATGCCCACCACGTACACATTGCCTTCGGGATGTGCGAGCTGCAGCGCACCGTGGGGGCGGACGGTGCCGCAGCTGTGCTCGTTGGGATCGATCAGGGGCGCCAGTTGCACGGGGCTCTGGGTCGCGGGGTCGAGCGCCAGGCGCAATTCGCCCAGCAGGGAGAGGTCGGGCCGGAAACCGGTCGCCACGATGACCTCGTCCACGCTCGGCAGAACCTGCTCCCCCGAGCCGAGCCGCAGGCCCTCAGCGGATTCGACAATGCGATCGACGGCCACGTTCTGCAGCAGTTCGATGGCCCCCTCGCGCAGCAACTCGCCGATCCGCTGCCCCAGCTGTCCGCGTGCCTGCAGCTGGTCGTTCGCGCCGCCGCCGAGGATGCGCGCCAGCGATGTCCCGCGAATGGCCCAGAAGATCCGCGTGGATGGCGCCTGCTGCGCCAGCTGCACCAGGTCCTGCAGGACATTGAACGCGGAATGGCCGCTGCCCACCACCAGCACGCGTCGATTGGCGTAGCGCTGCCTGGCCTCGTGCAGCACCGCGGGGATGCCGTAGGCAATTCGCTCGGCCAGCGCGTTCTCACCCAGGGCGGGAATGCCGTGGCCACCCAGGCAGTTCGGCGTTCGGTAGGTGCCGGATGCATCGATCAGCGCACTGGCCAGCACGTCCCGCTCGCCTTCCGGCCCGACCACGCGCAGCAGGAACGGCGCGGCTTCGCGCCCCTGGGTCTTCATCACGTCGCGACCGGCGCGACTCACCGCGACGACCCGCGTATTGAAATGCACATGGGGCTTGAGCCCAGGCACTTCGGCGAGTGGACGCAGATAGTGATCCAGCAGCTCACGGCCGCTCGGATAGGCCTCTGCAGGCGGCAAGCGCCAACCCTCGGCGGCCAACAACCTGACCGCCTCGCTGTCCACGTTGAACTGCCAGGGCGAGAACATGCGCACGTGGGCCCGGCGCTCGATGCTGGCGCCCGGCCCGGCTCCGGCCTCCAGGACCAGAGGTCTCAGCCCTCTGGCGAGCAGGTGGGCGGCGGCGGCCAGGCCAACGGGGCCCGCACCGATCACGGCAATAGGGAGCTTGGTGTCCATGGCTGACTCCTTGTTTCAGGTCGGTTGATTGCTGGGGAACAGGCGTTCGACGATGGCGCAGTCGAGCCATTGCCCCTCGAGGCAGGCGTGCTTCTCGTACACGCCCACCTGGCGAAAGCCACACGCGCGGCACAGCGCCAGGCTGGCCTCGTTGAAGGTGAAAATGCGCGACAGCACCTTCCAGAAGCCGCGCGCCTCGGCCTCGGCCAGCAGCGCATTGAGCAGCGGCCTGCCGAGTCCGCGGCCGCGCGCGCTCCGTTCCAGGTAGATCGAGAAATCGGCGACGCCGTCGTAACAGGCACGTGGGCGATAGCTGCTCAGCCCGGCCCAGGCCACCACCTGGTCGGCGTCGTCGAGCATGACCAGCAAGGGGTAGCGCTCGGCCGCCTCGATACGCCCGCGCATGTCGTCCGCCGCGCGCAGGGTCGTCTCGAACGTCGCGCTGCGCCCCTCGATCCCCTGGTTGTAGATCCTGGCGATCGCGTCGGCGTCCTTCGGCTCTGCCATTCGAATGTACATAGCGGCACCCATTAGGTTGTTAGTACCAACAATTTGTCCAAAATTTTTTCCCTCAACCGCCGGCCGGCGCCGCCGGGCAGCAGGCGCTCGCCAGGCCACAGCGAATTTCCGTCGCCCGGGTGATCTGCCGCAGCAGGCTCAGCGCCCCCTGCCTCGCTTCGGGCGAGAGGGCCTCGATCATCGCCCGCTCCTCGGCGATCAGGTCGGCGCGGATCTTCTGGTACAGCGCATGACCGGCTGGCGTGGCCTGGACCTGCACCGCGCGCCGATCCTCGGCATCCTCGATCCGCGAGACATAGCCCTTGCGCTCCAGGGTATCCACCACCCGGCTCGCGGTGCTCTTGTCGATGAACATCTCCTCGGCCAGCGCCTGCAGCCGCACGGCGCCGCGCTTCACCAGGGTTTCCAGCGCATAGCACTGCGAGACGGACACGTCGTGGCAGCAGATGCGATCGCGGTCGCGGAACTGGTAGACCCGTACGAGCTGGTTCAACGCCTCGTAGAGGTCCTCGGAATCCTGCGTGAGCTGATCTTTCTTGCTATTGGCCATGGTCACTGCTAATTAGTTGTCATGTGCAACAATACGCCCAGGCAATGCGGACGGTCAACCGTCCCATCCCCCACCAACAGCCAGAGAAGGCCAGAACCGCAGTGCACCGACAGGATAGGTACGCCTCGCCCATCGACCGCTGCAAGCTGATCGGGGCCATGGGGATCGGGCAGATCCTGGCGTGGAGCACAACCTATTACCTGCCCGCCGTGCTGGCCAGACCAATCGCCCGCGACACCGGCTGGTCGGTGGCTGGCGTGGTCGCCGGCCTCTCCTGTGGCTTGCTGGTGGCGGGCGTCTGTTCGCCGCTGGTCGGCCGACAGATCGACCGTCGCGGTGGGCGCCCCATCCTGGCAGGCAGTTCCGTGCTGATGGCTGTGGGGCTGTCGTGCATGGGCCTGGCCGAACACCTGGCCATCTACTACCTGGCCTGGGTCTGCATCGGGATGGCCATGGCGGCGGGCTTGTACGACGCCGCCTTCGCGACGCTCGGCCGCCTGCTCGGGGACAACGCCCGCGCGTCGATGACCGGACTGACCCTGCTCGGCGGCTTCGCCAGCACCCTCGGCTGGCCGCTGATCGCCGGCCTGGAACACGAGATGGGATGGCGCCACGCCTGCTTCACGCTGGCCGCCGGCCACCTGATGATCGGCCTGCCGATCCATGCCTTGCTCGTCCCCCGTGAAGCCGAAGTTTTGCCCGGCACCGGCGCGGGCGCCGCCAAGCTTGCAGGCCCCGTGCAGCAGTCGGCGGCCCTGAACCGGTTGTTCCTGACGGTCGCCGCCCTGCTCACCGTCCAGTCACTCGTGCTTTCGACCATCTCGGTGCACCTGCTGACCCTGCTCAAGCAGCTCGGCATCGCTACGGCGACGGCCCTGGCGATCGGCATGCTCATCGGCCCCTCACAGGTGGCGGCGCGCCTCGCGAACTTCACCGCGGCCGGCCGCCTGCATCCGGCCTGGTCGACCCGGCTCGGCGTACTCCTGTGCGGGCTGGGCGTCGCGTTTCTGATTCCAGCCCAGCCATGGCTGGCATTCGCGGCCATGGCGCTCTATGGCGCGGGAAACGGAATCCTCACCATCGCCCGGGGCGCACTCCCCCTGGAGCTGTTCGGGGCCGACGGATTCGGCGCGCGCATGGGGCTGCTGGCCAGGCCCATGCTCATCGCCCAGGCCCTGGGGCCCGTGGCCGCCGCCACCCTGCTGACCCGCTTCGGCGCGCAGACGCTTCTGCTGCTGCTGTGCGGCCTGGCGACCTTGAGCCTCTTGCTCAGCTGCCGGCTGCCGACAGGCACCTCGGCGCGCTAGCCACTGCGGCGCATCGGGCAGCCCAGGTAGAGCCGCAGCCGCCTATTTCAGCCCCAGACGCTTGGCCAGGCGCATCAGGTTGGCGCGGTCCAGCCCCAGCTCGCGGGCGGCGGCGGCCCAGCTGTGCTGATGGCGGCTCAGTGCCGCCTCGATCAGCTGTTTTTGATAGGCGTCCAGCGCCGTACGCAGCGGCAGCCCGGCAGGCGCCTGTGCGGGCGGCGGCGGGCTGGCTTCGGCGGGGCACTGGGCGTCCGCCAGGTCCAGCGCCGCGGCGTCGATGCTGAGCAGGCGCGGACGCTCGGCGCAGGCCGACAGGGCCTTGAGCGCGGCGCGGCCGATCAGGTGCTCCAGCTCGCGCACATTGCCCGGCCAGTCGTGGCCCAGCAGGGCCTTCTGCGCGTCGCCGCTCAGGCGCAAGCTACGCAGGCCCAGGCGCGCGCGGTTTTCCTCGAGGAAATAGCCGGCCAGCAGCAGCACGTCACGGCCGCGCTCGCGCAACGCCGGCACCCGCAGCGGGTAGACGCTCAGACGATGGTAGAGGTCGGCGCGAAAGCGCCCGGCGCGCACCTCCTCGGCCAGGTCGCGGTTGCTGGCAGCCAGCACCCGCACATTGACCCGGTGCTCGCGGTCCGAGCCGAGCCGCTGCAGCTGCCCGCTCTGCAGCACGCGCAGCAGCTTGGCCTGCACCGTCAGCGGCAGCTCGCCGACCTCGTCGAGAAACAGGGTGCCGCCATCGGCCAGTTCGAACTTGCCACTGCGCCCGCTGAGCGCACCGGAGAAGGCCCCGCGTACATGGCCGAACAACTCGCTCTCCACCAGGTTTTCCGGCAGGGCGGCGCAGTTGATGCTGATCAGCGGCCGCGTGGCCCGCGGCGACGCCGCGTGCAGCGCCTCGGCGACCAACTCCTTGCCAACCCCCGTCTCGCCACTGATGAGCACCGTCAGTTCGCTGCCGCCGACCAGGGCGATCTCGTCCAGCAGGCGCTTGTGACTGGCGCTCTGGCCGATCAGCTCGCGTGCCCGCTGACGCCCGGCGGCCTGCTTATAGACCTCCGCCAGTTGATGCTCGTCCTCGACCCGACGCAGCAGCAGGCTGATCCGCTCGCCCGCCATCACGGTGGCGGCGGCCAGCCCGGCAAAGGCCTCCAGGGTGTCGAGGTCGGCGCTGCCGAAACGCGCCGGGTCCAGGGCATCGAGGGTCAGCAGGCCCCAAGGGCGATCCTGCAGGTACAGCGGACAACCCAGGCAATCGTGCACTTCCAGGTGCCCGCGGTGGCCTTCCACCAGGCCGTCGTAGGGGTCGGGCAGGCCGCAGTCGGCGGCGAAACGGGTCGGCCCGCGGCGTTCCAGCAGGGCTTTGAGGCGCGGATGCTCGGCCAGTTTGAAGCGCCGACCGAGGGTGTCGGCGCTGAGGCCCTCGACCGCCAGCGGCACCAGTACCTCGCCGTCGAGCTTGAGCAGGGCCACCGCGTCGCAGGGCAACAACTGGCGCAGGGCCTCGAGCAGGCGCCGGTAGCGCTCGGCCTCGGGCAGCTCGCGGGACAGGTCGGCGACCAGTGGGATCAGCGCGGTGAGCAGGGAGTTTGCTGTCATAAGGACCACATCGAGTCATTAAGACTCGCAACGACTCGCTGTCATTATGACAGCCAAATAATTAAGTAATTGAAATATAAGGAAATTAAAACTGGCACGCGTTCTGCGATAGCCAGGGTGCAATCACGTTATCACGCAGCACACGCCCCGGCCCACTGCGCCAGGCGCCGCCCCAACCCAGAGGAAAACCACCGATGCTCACCACCCACCACCGCACCCTGATCAAAGCCACGGTACCGCTGCTGGAAAGCGGCGGCGAGGCACTGACCCGGCACTTCTACCAGCTGATGTTCACCGACTACCCGCAGGTGCGCGCGCTGTTCAACCAGGCCCACCAGGCCAGCGGCCAGCAGCAGCGGGCCCTGGCCAACGCGGTGCTGATGTACGCCCGGCATATCGACAAGCTCGAGGCCCTCGGCCCGCTGGTCGGGCAGATCGTCAACAAGCACGTGTCGCTGCAGATCCTCCCCGAGCACTACCCGATTGTCGGCAGCTGCCTGCTGCGGGCGATCCGCGAGGTGCTCGGCGCCGAGATCGCCACCGACGCGGTGATCGACGCCTGGGCCGCCGCCTACGGCCAGCTGGCCGAGCTGCTGATCGGCGCCGAGGAGCAGGCCTACGCCGCCAATGCCGAGGCGCCCGGCGGCTGGCGCGGCGCCCGCGGCTTCCGCCTGGCGCGCAGGGTGGTGGAGAGCGAGGAGATCGTCTCGCTGTACCTGGCCCCCGAGGACGGCGGCACGCTGCTGGACTTCCAGCCGGGGCAGTACATCGGCCTGCGCCTGCTGCTGGACGGCGAGGAACTGCGCCGCAACTATTCGCTGTCGGCCCTGGGCAACGGCCGCGAGTACCGCATCAGCGTCAAGCGCGAGGTCGACGGGCGGGTGTCCAACTACCTGCACGACCAGTTGCAGGTTGGCGAGCGCCTGGAGCTGTTCGCCCCGGCCGGCGACTTTGTCCTGCGGCCGTCGAGCAAGCCGCTGGTGCTGATCAGCGCCGGCGTCGGCATCACCCCGGCGCTGAGCATGCTCGAGGCCGCGCGCGGCAGCGGCCGGCCGATCCACTTTATCCACTGCGCCCGTCATGGTGGGGTGCATGCCTTCCGCGACTGGGTCGCCGGCCAGGCCATCGAGCACCCGCAGCTGCGTCATTACGTGTGCTACAGCGAGCCGCGCGAGGGCGACGCGGCAGACGCCCAGGGCCTGCTCAGCCGCGAGCAGCTGGACCAGTGGCTGCCGGCCGAACGCGACCTGGACGCCTACTTCCTCGGGCCCAAGCCGTTCATGGCGATGGTCAAGCGCCACCTGAGCGAGCTGGGCGTGCCGGCGAGCCAGAGCCGCTACGAGTTCTTCGGCCCGGCCAGTGCGCTGGACAGTTAACCCAAGGGGCCCTGGGCCCGGGAGGCAAGCATGATGCTTCTGTTCGACTGCCCCGAGCGGGCGCTGCGCCTGGCCAACCACCTGCTCGGCGGCGGACTGGCGCTGCTGCTGGCCGGGCTGTTCGGCGCCCTGTTCCTGCGCCACCTCGCCGGCCCGTTCTGCCAGCCGCGGGGCGATGGTCAGCCGGACTGAAGCCTCAGACCACACCGGCCTGGCGCAACGCGGCGATCTGCTCGGCACTCAGGCCCAGATGCTGCTGCAATACCTGCTCGCTGTGCTCACCGAGCAGCGGCGGGGCATTGCGGTACTGCACCGGCGTCTCCGACAGGCGCAACGGGCTGGCCACCAGCGGCGTGCGACTGCCCAGGCCGTTGGCCAGCTCGATGCGCAGGCCACGGGCCTGTACCTGGGGGTCGGCGAAGACCTGGGCCAGGTCGTTGATCGGCCCGCAGGGCACCCCGGCCCGCTCCAGAAGGGCGATCCACTCGGCGGTGGTCTTGAACACGGTGGCCTGACGCAACAACGGGATGAGTTCGCCACGGTGGGCGACCCGCGCCTTGTTGCTGGCGAAGCGTGGGTCGTCGGCCAGCTGCGGCAGCCCGGCGACCTCGCAGAGCTTGCGGAACTGCCCGTCGTTGCCCACGGCGATGATGAAATCGCCATCGGCCGAAGGAAAGTCCTGGTAGGGCACGATATTCGGGTGGGCATTGCCCAGGCGCTTGGGCGCAACACCGGTGTTCAGGTAGTTCATCGCCTGGTTGGCCAGGCAGGCGATCTGCACGTCGAGCAGGGCCACATCGATATGCTGGCCGATGCCCGACTGTTCGCGCTGGTTCAGCGCGGCGAGCACGCCGACCGTGGCGTACAGACCGGTGAGAATGTCGGTCAAGGCGACGCCCACCTTCACCGGCCCGGCGCCCTCCTCGCCTTCGGGGCGCCCGGTCAGGCTCATCAGGCCGCCGAGGCCCTGAACCAGGAAGTCGTAGCCGGCGCGCTTGGCGTAAGGTCCGGTCTGGCCGAAGCCGGTGATCGAGCAATAGACCAGGCGCGGATTGATCGTCTTCAGTGAGGCGTAATCCAGGCCGTAGGCGGCCAGGCCACCGACCTTGAAGTTCTCCAGCAGCACGTCGCACTGGCTCACCAGCTCGCGAACCAGGCGCTGCCCCTCGGGCTGGGTGAAGTCCAGGGTGAGCGACTGCTTGTTGCGGTTGGCACTCTGGAAGTAGGCCGCCTCGCGCGAATCCTCGCCCTCGGCGTCCTTGACGAAGGGCGGCCCCCAATGGCGGGTGTCGTCACCGGTGCCGGGGCGCTCGACCTTGATTACCTCGGCGCCGAGGTCGGCGAGGATCTGCCCGGCCCAGGGTCCGGCGAGCACGCGGGACAGGTCGAGCACACGAATATGGGACAGGGCGCCGGTCATCTGGCTCTCCGTAGGGTGCGCCATGCGCACCGTTGGCGGGTGGTGGTGCGCGCGGCGCACCCTGGATCGGCCGGGGCAGAGGCGGCGCCCGAGAGGTTCGCCGCCCCACCCGGACTCAGAAGAACGCCTGGATGCCGGTCTGCGCACGGCCGAGGATCAGCGCATGGACGTCGTGGGTGCCCTCGTAGGTGTTGACCACCTCCAGGTTGACCAGGTGCCGGGCCACGCCGAACTCGTCGCTGATGCCGTTGCCGCCGAGCATGTCGCGGGCCATGCGGGCGATGTCCAGGGCCTTGCCGCAGCTGTTGCGCTTCATGATCGAGGTGATCTCCACCGCGGCGGTGCCCTGGTCCTTCATCTGCCCCAGGCGCAGGCAGCCCTGCAGGGCCAGGGTGATCTCGGTCTGCATGTCGGCCAGCTTCTTCTGGATCAGCTGGTTGGCGGCCAGCGGGCGGCCGAACTGCTGGCGATCCAGGCAGTACTGGCGCGCGGTGTGCCAGCAGAACTCGGCGGCGCCCAGGGCGCCCCAGCTGATGCCGTAGCGGGCGGAGTTGAGGCAGGTGAAGGGACCCTTGAGGCCGCGCACGTCGGGGAAGGCGTTCTCTTCCGGGCAGAACACGTTGTCCATGACGATCTCGCCGGTGATCGAGGCGCGCAGGCCGACCTTGCCGTGGATCACCGGCGCCGAGAGGCCCTGCCAGCCCTTCTCCAGGACGAAGCCACGGATCTCGCCGGCGTCGTCCTTGGCCCAGACCACGAAGACATCGGCGATCGGGCTGTTGGTGATCCACATCTTGCTGCCGGACAGGCGATAGCCGCCGTCGACCTTCTTCGCCCGGGTGACCATCGCGCCCGGGTCGGAGCCGTGGTTAGGCTCGGTCAGGCCGAAGCAGCCGATGTACTCGCCGCTGGCCAGCTTGGGCAGGTACTTCTGCCGGGTGGCCTCGTTGCCGAACTCGTAGATCGGCACCATCACCAGGGACGACTGCACGCTCATCATCGAGCGGTAACCGGAATCGACCCGCTCCACTTCACGGGCGATCAGACCGTAGCTCACGTAGTTCAGGCCGCTGCCGCCGTAGGCCTCGGGAATGGTGGCGCCGAGCAGGCCGGTGTCGCCCATCTCGCGGAAGATCGCCGGGTCGGTCTGCTCGTTGCGGAAGGCCTCCAGCACTCGCGGGGCCAGCTTGTCGGCGGCGAACTGCTGAGCGCTGTCGCGCACCATGCGCTCTTCTTCGGTCAGTTGCTGATCGAGCAGCAGCGGGTCGATCCAGTTGAAGCTTGCCTTGGCCATGGTGAGCACCTCGAGTCGAACGGAGAAGGCTGTGGGGCACACGCGCAAGAGGGCACCCCCACAGCGGGGATTGGCTTGATCCTAGGCGTCCTGAGCGCGTCGGGCAAACGAGTTATCCGCACGCTATTGTGCGTTTTACTCACTTCGATCCGGCTTTAGTCGTTAATATTGCCGAAATACTGTGAGAGTGCCGCACAGATGCGCCGAAAGATTCCCAGCACCGCGGCATTGGTCGCCTTCGAGTCGGCCGCCCGCCACCAGAGCTTCACCAAGGCCGCCGGTGAGCTGGCGCTGACCCAGAGCGCCATCTGCCGCCAGGTCGCCAGCCTCGAGGAGTTCCTCAACGTCGAGCTGTTCCGCCGCTCGCGGCGCGGGGTCAAGCTGACCGAGGCCGGGCTGTCCTACGCCCGCCGCGTCGCCGCCCAGCTGGATGCAGTGGAGCGCGACACCCTGGCGGTGATGGGCCAGCAGGGCGCCATGACCATCGAGCTGGCAGTGGTGCCGACCTTCGGCACCCAGTGGCTGCTGCCACGGCTGAAGGAGTTCCAGCGCCTGCACCCCCAGGTCACGGTCAACCTGACCAATCGCACCCGACCCTTCCTGTTCGCCGATACCGACTTCGACGCGGCCATCTACTTCGGCGACGCCGACTGGTCCGGCACCGCCTCGCACCTGCTCATGCGGGAAAACCCCATGCCGGTGTGCAGCCCAGGCCTGCTGGATGGCCATCAACAGCTCAGCGCCGAACAGATCGCCGCGCTGCCGCTGCTGCAGCAGACCACCCGCCCTTACGCCTGGCGCCAGTGGTTCGACTCGCTGGGGATGAACGTGCCGCGCGACCTCAGCGGACCGCGCTACGAGCTGTTCTCCATGCTGGCCCAGGCGGCCATGCACGAGATGGGCGTGGCCCTGATCCCGCCCTTCCTGATCCAGCGCGAGCTGGCCGAGGGCCGTCTGGTGCTGGCCCTTGAGCATGCCTGCCGCAGCGACAAGGCCTACTACCTGATGATCCCCGAGCGCAAGGTGGAGTCCGCCGCGCTGCAGAGCTTTCGCGACTGGCTGGTGGTCGAGGCGCGGCATTATGCCGCGGCCAGCGGCCTTCAGCAGGGCGTTGCGCCCGGGCCTGGCATGTAGTCGGGGCCTCGCCTGGCGACATCGCTTTTGCCAATCGCGCCATCGCCGATGACGCAGGGGCGCTAGGATCGGACCTGTGGCATAGCTGACCCCGTAGTCAATAACTGGCGGCGCTACACTTCACCCCGTTACAGCCCCTGCCGATGTTTGATTTCTTGCACAGTCAGGCTCGGCCAGGGCCCGGCAGTGCTGGGTTGACGATAAACGGACAGGAAAATGTCGCGCTCAGGCAGCTGCGCCCATAACAATGTCGCCATTATTTGAAATAAACCTTCTGTAAAGCCTGAAAGCCCCGCCCTAGCAGCGCGGGCTCGAAAATGCAGAACACACAGTCACGGCGTGACCTGTAGTTATCGCAAGGTTTTGCTCCAGAACTTCTTGAAGGCCTGGAGCTTCGCCTGCAAAATGCCGCGCCCGCCCCTTGAGAAGCGACTGCTCGGGCGGATTTGTGCTGATCACCCCCTCGCCAGCGTGCCACCCGCAGTGCGCCGGTCCACTAAAAAGATCACGCAGGAGAAAAGAAGTGCACATCGGTGTTCCTCTCGAAACCCAGGCTGGTGAAACGCGGGTGGCCGCGACGCCGGAGACCATCAAGAAGCTGATCGGCCAAGGCCATCAGGTAACCGTACAGAGCGGCGCGGGGGTCAGCGCCAGCATTCCGGACAGCGCCTACGCGGCGGTTGGCGCCTCCATCGGCAGCGACGCAGCGGCCTTCGGCGCCGACCTGGTGCTGAAGGTGGTGGCGCCGAGCGACGGCGAGCTGGCACACATGAAGGTCGGCGCGGTGCTGGTCGGCATGCTCAATCCGTTCAGCAACGAAACCATCGCCCGCATGAACGCCCGCGGCATCACCGCCTTCGCCCTGGAAGCGGCGCCGCGCACATCCCGCGCGCAGAGCCTGGATGTGCTTTCGTCGCAAGCCAACATCGCCGGCTACAAGGCCGTGATGCTCGCCGCCAACCACTACCCGCGCTTCATGCCGATGCTGATGACCGCCGCCGGTACCGTGAAGGCCGCCCGCGTGCTGGTCCTCGGTGCCGGTGTCGCCGGCCTGCAGGCCATCGCCACGGCCAAGCGCCTGGGTGCGGTGATCGAAGCCTCGGACGTACGCCCGGCAGTGAAGGAGCAGATCGAGTCCCTCGGCGCCAAGTTCGTCGACGTGCCCTTCGAGACCGATGAGGAGCGCGAGTGCGCCCAGGGCGTCGGCGGCTACGCGCGGCCGATGCCGCAGTCGTGGATGGAGCGCCAGGCCAAGGCGGTGCACGAGCGCGCCAAGCAGGCCGACATCGTCATCACCACCGCACTGATCCCGGGCCGCAAAGCCCCGGTGCTGCTCAAGCAAGAAACCGTTGAGCAGATGAAGCCCGGCTCGGTGGTCATCGACCTGGCAGCTGCCCAGGGCGGCAACTGCCCGCTGACCGTCGCCGAGCAGGTGGTCATCCAGCACGGCGTGACCATCGTCGGCCACAGCAACCTGGCCGCCATGGTGCCGGCCGATGCCTCGGCGCTGTATGCGCGCAACCTGCTGGACTTCCTCAAGCTGGTCATCGACAAGGACGGCCAGTTCCACCTCAACCTCGAAGACGACATCGTCGCCGCGTGCCTGATGTGCCGCGACGGCCAAGTCGTCCGCAACAACGGCTAAGGGGAGACGCGCACATGGATATGATTTCCGATGGCATCTACAACCTGATCATCTTCGCCCTGGCGATCTACGTCGGCTACCACGTGGTGTGGAACGTCACCCCGGCCCTGCACACCCCGCTGATGGCGGTGACCAACGCGATCTCGGCGATCGTCATCGTCGGCGCCATGCTGGCTGCCGCACTGACCGTCACCCCGCTGGGCAAGACCATGGGCACCCTGGCCGTGGCCCTGGCCGCGGTCAACGTGTTCGGTGGCTTCCTGGTCACCCGACGCATGCTGGAAATGTTCAAGAAGAAAGCGCCGAAAGCGGCTGCGGAGAAGCACTGACCATGAGCATGAACCTGATCACTGTTCTCTACCTCGTCGCCTCGATCTGCTTTATCCAGGCGCTCAAGGGCCTGTCGCACCCGACCAGCTCGCGGCGCGGCAACCTGTTCGGCATGATCGGCATGGCCATCGCCATCGTCACCACCGTCGGCCTGATCTACAAGCTGGGCGCCGAGATGGCCACCGCCGGCATCGGCTACGTGATCGTCGGCCTGCTGGTCGGCGGCAGCGTCGGCACCGTCATGGCCAAGCGCGTCGAGATGACCAAGATGCCCGAGCTGGTAGCCTTCATGCACAGCATGATCGGTCTGGCCGCGGTGTTCATCGCCATCGCCGCGGTGGTCGAGCCCCAGTCCCTGGGCATCGTTGCATCCCTGGGTGACGCGATTCCGTCCGGCAACCGTCTGGAGCTGTTCCTCGGCGCAGCCATCGGCGCCATCACCTTCTCCGGTTCGGTGATCGCCTTCGGCAAGCTGTCGGGCAAGTACAAGTTCCGCCTGTTCCAGGGCGCACCGGTACAGTTCGCCGGCCAGCACATGCTCAACCTGGCGGTCGGCCTGGCGATCATCGGCCTGGGCCTGGTGTACACCTTCACCGGCGACATCACCTCGTTCGCCATTCTGGTGGCCCTGGCCTTCGTCATTGGCGTGCTGATCATCATCCCGATCGGTGGCGCCGACATGCCGGTGGTGGTGTCGATGCTCAACAGCTACTCGGGCTGGGCAGCGGCCGGTATCGGCTTCTCGCTGAACAACTCGATGCTGATCATCGCCGGCTCCCTGGTCGGCTCCTCCGGTGCGATCCTCTCGTACATCATGTGCAAGGCGATGAACCGCTCGTTCTTCAACGTCATCCTCGGCGGCTTCGGCGGCGCGACGGATGCCGGTCCGGCAGCGGGCAGCGGCGAGCAGCGTCCGGTGAAATCCGGCTCGAGCGACGACGCGGCCTTCCTGCTGACCAACGCCGACAGCGTGATCATCGTTCCCGGCTACGGCCTGGCGGTGGCCCGCGCCCAGCACGCACTGATGGAGCTGGCCGAGAAGCTGACCCATCGCGGGGTCAACGTGAAGTACGCCATCCACCCCGTTGCCGGTCGTATGCCCGGGCACATGAACGTACTGCTGGCCGAGGCCGAGGTGCCTTACGAGCAGGTGTTCGAGATGGAAGACATCAACTCCGAGTTCGGCCAGGCCGACGTGGTGCTGGTGCTCGGCGCCAACGACGTGGTCAACCCGGCGGCGAAGAACGATCCGAAGTCGCCGATCGCCGGCATGCCGATCCTCGAGGCCTACAAGGCCAAGACGGTAATCGTCAACAAGCGCTCGATGGCCAGCGGCTATGCCGGCCTGGACAACGAACTGTTCTATCTGGACAAGACCATGATGGTCTTCGGCGACGCCAAGAAGGTGATCGAGGACATGGTCAAGGCCGTCGACTGACCGCCCTGAGCCCTCGATAAGAAGCCCGGCCCTGCGCCGGGCTTTTTTCTGCCCGAGTGTTTTGAGGCCGGCCGCCAGAGGTACAGACGCAGCGAAATCGGTGCGCAGCTTCGTGAATAAGCTGAACGCCAGGTCAAGCACCCTGACCAGTCAATTTGAAACTGTACCTATAGCTAATTGCTGGTCTGAATACATAAGACAGGATTTTTTACTGGAAATATTCAATTTGCACGAGACCTCACTGATGGCAGGTACAGTTCTCACTAAAATCGGCAACACAGTTACAAAGCAAACTATCTAATAGCTCCGCAATTAGCCTCAGCTGTGACTACTGAATCCTTGGCCAGGCGAGGAAAATGGGCTCCAGTCAAAACACTCTCTAGTCCCGCCACAAGCGGAAGGATGTCACCATGGAACGTACACTCAGTTCCGACCTGTTCTACGACAACAGCACCTCCAACAACGGTTCCCTTCCGCTGCGCCTGCTCGCCGCTGCAATGCTTTGGCAGCGCCGCATCGTCAGCCGCCGCCAGCTGGCCCGCCTGGATGCTCGCCTGCTGGCTGACGCCGGCATCAGCGAAAGCCAGCGCCAGGCCGAACTGCGCAAGCCGTTCTGGCGTTAAGCGCCGCGGCGTGAAGCCGACCGCGCTCGCAGACAAGACCCGCCCACGCTCAGCGTCGGCGGGTCTTGTCGTTTCAGGGCAGTGCCATTGAGCCACTGCGATACAGTTACCCGACCTCACTGCATAACAGTTGCTGAAAGGCCAAAACTGGACCAGTACAATTAAACCTCGCTGTAGCTGCAAACCGACCCGGCGCTTCGCGATCATGGTGCTCCATACACCAATCCCCGCCCCGTGCGGGAAGGTCGACTGTCATGGAGCGCATACTCAACAGCAACGTATTGACCCGCCAGCCCCTCCATACCCACTGGCTCGACAGCCTGCACGCCACCGGCGCCCGCTGGCTGCGCAACGTCCGTACCCGCCGGCAACTGGCCAACCTCGACGAACGCCTGCTGGCGGACGCCGGCATCACCCCGAGCGAGCGCCGCAGTGAGCTGGACAAGCCCTTCTGGCAGTGACCGCCGATGTACGACGGGGTCGTCGCTGGGCTAGGCTTGGGCCTTCGCACACAGCCAGTCGCCGCGCCCGGCGGCGACCTCTCGGGAGGTCCGCACCATGAACACCATTCCCTCACTCGGCTTGACCGCGCTGCTGCTGATCAGCGGCGGCGCGGCGGCCTCCAGTTTCATCGGCACCACCGACGCCCTCGGCAACGCCCTGGTCGGCACCTCGGACGCCAGTACCGATGCCACCTCATCGCTACGCGACGACAAGCTGGTGCTCGGCGCCCGGGACGACGCGGCCAGCTTCGTCGCCAGTCAGGGCCAGATCCGCGGCGTTCGCCTGGAGGCAGCCCTGGAGCACATCCGTCGGCAGCACCCGAACCTGCAGGCCGGTGACCTGCAACTGGCCAGGGCCATTCTCGGCCTCTGAGAGGCAGCCGACTCGTCCCAAGCGCTACGCCTGTCTCTGGCCGGGCGACACGCATTCGGCTAGCCTTGCCGCCGCCGTCCGGCCCCTGCGCGCAGGAACCGCGCCACCCGTCCCGCGTCCAATAGCCATCGCTCGTCTCCCGGAGACCCTCCATGCACTGTCCGCTGCTCGCCGTCATCGTCTGTATCGCCCTGTCCGCCGGCAGCGCCCAGGCGCAAACCCTGGTCGCCACCAGCAACATCATCGTTCGCGCGCTGGACCGCAGCCTCGACTTCACCTCGGACACCACCACCTCGATCCGTGACCTGAAGGTGGTGGTCGAGGCCCGCGACGACGCCGCCAGCTTCGTCGCCAGCCAGGGCGCGATCCGCGGCGCCCACCTGGAAGCGGCGCTCGGCGTCATTCGCAGCCGCGTGCCCGAAGCCCAGGCCGCCTCCGATCAGCAGCTGGCCGAAGCCATCCTCGCCCGGTGAACCGCGGCCGCGCCTGGCTGCTGGCGTTGACCCTGCTGGCCAGCAGCTGCAGCCACGCCGAGCTGCGCCTGGGGCTGGACGCCGAGGGCCTGAACGGCCAGCAGCGCTTGGCCAGCCAGACGCTCCTGGACGAGGCCCTCGAGGCCTTGCCGCCGCGCCTGCGCCAGCAGCTCGATCGCCGCGTCCGGGTGCGCTGGCGCGACATGCCGAGCCGGGTCTACGGCCGCGCCGGGCGCTTCAGCGGCATCGAGCTGAACGCCGCGCTGTTGCCGGCCCTGAGCGACGGCAGCGCCGCCAGCGCAGCGAGCGGGCGGGCCCACGGCACCCTGCGCCGCGAACTGCTGGCCACCCTGGTGCACGAAGTCGCCCACCTGTATGACCGCGCGCGCCTGTGGCCCGCCGCCGAACGCCGCCAGCTGCAACGCTGCCGCCGTCTCGCCGCCAGCCTGGGGCCGATCGGCCAGCCCGACGCCTGCCGCGGCCAGGACGCACGGCGCTTCACCTTGAGCGACGATCCCTACCTGCTCGATCTGGCCGGCTGGCCGCAGCGGGTCGGCAGCCGCGGCCGGCGCGAACACGTCAACGCCCAGCTGGCACGCAGTCCGGATGTCTACGAACTGAGCAACCCCCGGGAGTTCGTCGCGGTCAATCTCGAGTACTTCCTGCTGGACCCCAGCTACGCCTGCCGTCGGCCGTCGCTGGCGCGCTATTTTCGCGCCCATTTCGCCTGGGCACCGCCGCTGTCCCAGCCCTGCGTCGATGGCTACGCCTACCTCAACGCCGGCCGCGACTTCGCCCGCCAGCCGCTGGGCCGCCTGGACCCCGAGCGGGTCTACCAGGTCGACTACCTGCTCGCCGAAGCCAACCAGGACTGGGCCAGCCGCTGGGGCCACAGCATGCTGCGCCTGGTGATCTGCGCACCCGGCCGACCGCGCGGCCCGGACTGCCGCCTGGACCTCGACCAGCACCTGGTGCTGTCCTACCGCGCCTTCGTCGGCGACCTGCAGCTGTCCAGCTGGGACGGCCTGACCGGCGCCTATCCGTCGCGGCTGTTCGTCCTGCCCCTGGCCCAGGTGATCGAGGAGTACACCAAGGTCGAGCTGCGCAGCCTGGCCTCGGTGCCGCTCAAGCTCGAACGCGCGCAGCTGGAGGCCCTGGTGACCCGCGCCGCCGAGCAGCACTGGAGCTACGACGGCGATTACTACTTCATCGCCAACAACTGCGCGGTGGAGACCCTCAAGCTGCTGCGCAGCGCCGTCCAGACGCCGGCGCTACAGGGCTTCGACAGCATCCTGCCCAACGGCCTGCTGGACGGCCTGGTGGCGCGCGAGCTGGCCGACCGCAGCGTGCTCGACGATCCGCGCGAGGCGCTGCGCCTGGGCTATCGCTTCGACTCCTTTCGCGAGCGCTACCAGGCGATGTTCGCCGTGCTGCGCGAGCGCCTGCCGATCGCCCAGCGGCGCGTCGAAGACTGGCTGGCGCAACCGGCCCAGGCGCGGCGCCGCTGGTTCGCCGAGGCCGACCTGCGCGCTGCCGCCGCCTTGCTGCTGCTGGAACAGGCGGCCCTGCGCCGCCAGCTGCTGCTGGCCCAGGACCAGCTCAAGCAACGCTACCTCGGCGACCTCGGCAGCACGAACCCGGGCCTGCACAAGGCCGGCGACGCGCTGCAGCAGATCCTCGCCAACAGCGGGTTTCTCAGTCGCCCGGCGGAGCTGCTCGACGGCGGCTACGGCCTGCCCCAGGCCGGCGAGTGGCAGCGCCTGGAAGCCGAGAGTCAGGCCCGCCAACAGCAGCTGCGCCGCCTCAGCGACGACCTCGACCTAGAAGTGCGCGCGCTGCTGGCGCCGGCCCTGCTGGCCGAACTGGAAGCCGGCGAGGCCAATCTGCTGGCGTTGCGCGCCCACCTGCGCGCCCTGCACCGGGCCGGCGGCGGCCTGCAGCTGCCCTGAGGTCGCCGCCCGGAATCATCCGGCGGTCAGGGGATCAGCTCCTGCTGCTCATCCGGCAACTGCGGGTCCAGGTGCAACAAGGGCAGCCGGCTCTGCACCCAGATATGCCGCTCGGCCGGGGCCTGCTCGGGGTGATCCAGGGTGGCCACCGTGACATCCAGGGTCTCTGGGCTGAGGGTGGTGAAGAGGGTCAGTTGAGCGCCGCACTGACCACAGAAGCTGCGGGTGCAGCTGCCGGACGAGGCGTATTCCCGGGGCGTGCCGGCCAGCCACTGGAAGCTGCTCAGGGGCACGCTGATCCAGGTAGTGACGATGCCGCCGCTGCTGCGCCGGCACACCGTACAGTGACAATGGGCGATATCGCGCAACGGTGCCCGGAACCGGTAACGCAAGGCGCCGCACTGGCAGCCGCCGCCATGAACCTCGTCCATCACTCACCTCCTGGTGTTTACTTGCTCGTCGCCCTTGCCTCGCCAGGCAGTGCTGGCCAATATGGCCGTTTGACCGCCGCCGGGGAATGTCGTGCTGGAGTTGTTGCTGGCTTTGTGGCCACTGTTCGCCTTGATCGTCGCCGGCTACTACCTGCGCCGCTGGGAGTTTCCCAACGAAGCCTTCTGGCCCGGCGCCGAGCGGCTGAACTACTTCATCCTGTTTCCCGCCCTGCTGTTCAGCAGCCTGGCCACTGCGCCGCTGGACAATCCGGCGCTGCCGCGCCTGGGCCTGGCGGTGATGCTCGCCCTGGGCATCGCCTGGTTGGCCCTGCTGCTGCTGCGGCGCCTGCGCGGCTGGCGGGCGGCGCGCTTCGGCGCCTTCACCCAGGGTGCCCTGCGCTTCAACACCTACCTGGGCCTGGCCGCGGTGGCCAGCCTGTTCGGCCAGGAAGGCCTGACCCTGGCGGCGCTGATGCTGGCGCTGATGGTGCCGACGGTGAACGTGCTGTCGGTCTGGTCGCTGACGGCCGAGCGCGGCGTCAGCGCCCGCAGCCTGCTGCTGCCGATTCTCAAGAACCCCTTGATCCTCGCCTGCTTCGGCGGCGCCCTGGTCAACTTCAGCGGCCTCGGCCTGCCGGGCGGCACCGGGCGCCTGCTGGGCCTGCTGGCCGCCGCCAGCCTGCCGCTGGGCCTGTTCTGCGTCGGCGCGGCGCTCAAGCCCGAGCAACTGGGGGGCGAGATTCCGGCCCTGGGCTGGAACAGCCTGCTGCGCCTGCTGGCCATGCCGGCGCTGGCCTGGGCCGTGGCCTACGCGCTGCACCTGCCGGCCACGGAAAGCACGGTGCTGGTGCTGTTCTTCGCCCTGCCCACGGCGCCGACCGCCTACGTGCTGACCCGCCAGCTGGGCGGCGACAGTCAACTGATGGCCGGCCTGATCACCCTGCAGACCCTGCTGGCCGCCGCCAGCCTGCCGCTGGTGCTGATGCTGCTGGCGCTCTGAGCCCGAGGCTCAGCGCTGGGCCTGACGGTCGCGGGCTTCAAGGTAGGCGTCGAGCAGGCGCAGGTGGCGGTCGCTGCCGCGAAACTGCAGCAGGCTCAGGTTGATGGTCTGCATGAGTTGCTCGGCGCGGGGGTGTGCACGCGACACGATGACGTGCAGGCTGATCTCGCCAAAACTGCTCCGCGAGCGGCGAAAGCGGCTGGCGGGCTGGCCGGTGGCGGCGAGCGCCGCAGCGCCTATGGGGCCATTGGCGATGAAGAAGTCGTCGCGACCGAGCAGCAACAGGCGGGCGCACTCGTTCAATCCCTTGGGCGCATGACGCAGCAGCCGACCCTGCTCGACCATGGCCTGAATCGCCGTGGGCAGTTGCCAGCCGAGGGGATAGCACAAGCGCCGGCCGCTCAGCGTCGACAGGTCATCGACCTCGTAAGCCCTGCCGGCCAGGCTGAACAGGTGCTGCCTGACCACCATCAGCGGTTCGGAAAACAGGAACTGCTCGCCCAGCGCCTCGGTGCGGATATAGGGGAAGGTGGCATCGTACTTGCCCTGCTGGGTCATACGCAGGCCACGGCTCCAGGGCAACCAGTCGAGACTGCTGGCGACGTGCGCCTGGCCCAGGGCCTGCTCGACCACCTGAGCGAGCAGGCCGCCGCCCGGCAGTTCCTTGCTGGTGAAGGGGGCATAGCCATCGCCGGTGACCAGGCGCAGGTCGTTGGCCTCGGCTCGCGCGACCAGGCACAGCAACAATACCAGCCAACCGAATCTGCTCGTCCGTATCAACCGACAGTATCCTTCCTTCGACCAGTGACCGGGCGTCTGAGCCACAACTGCCCGGGCTCAGTGTATAGCCTCAGGTCCCTGGCGTAATCCCATTCAATCGAACAGCCCCAGCTGCCCGGTGGCCGCGACTTTCAACTCCTCTACCGAGGCCACCGGCCGCTGCGCCAGGCGCTCCGCCAGCCCCGCTGCACGCTCGGCGCGGGTCGCCACCGCCTCGCCCAGACGCGCCGCCAGGCCCCAGATCTCCACCCGCTGCTTGGCCCGGGTGATGCCGGTGTAGAACAGGCTGCGGGTGAGCAGCGGGCTGGGTTGCTCGGGCAGCGCCAGCAGCACCTCGGCGAACTCCGAACCCTGACTCTTGTGCACCGTCATGGCGAAGGCGCTGTCGTGGCTCGGCAGGCGCGCCGGGGCGAACGGACGGAAGCCATCCTCGCCTTCGAAGAACACCCGCAGGCCGTGCTCGCCGTGCAGGCAGATGCCGATATCGCCGTTGAACAGGCCCAGGGCGTAGTCGTTCTGCCGCACCATCACCGGCCGGCCGACATACCAGCGCTCGCGGCTGGCAACCTGGCCACGGCGCTTGATCCGCGCCTCCAGCGCCTCGTTGATGCCGCTCACGCCCCAGGCCCCCTCGCGCTGGGCGCAGAGCGCGCGGAAGGCATTGAAGGCGGCGAAGGCCGCGGCCGGATCGCCGCCCTGAGCGGCCGCGAGGAAGGGCGCGTAACCCTGCTCCAGGCGCTCGAGCAGGGCCTGGGGGGTCGGTTCGGCGTTCCACGCCAGGTCGGCGCGGTCCTCCTGCAACAGGCGCAAGGTGCCGGCGACATCGCCGCCGTTGATCCGCCGGGCCAATTCGCCGATGCCGCTGTCGCCGGCGAAGCGATGGCTGTGGGTCAACAGCACCACCGCATCGCCTAGGGCCGAGGTGGGTTGCTCCACCGCCACCTGCTGGCCGGTGATGCGCTGCAACTCGGCGGCGGCCGCGGCGTCGAAGCCGCGGCCCTCGCACAGCTCGGCGAACACCGCGCCGGCCTCCACCGCCGCCAGCTGGTCCTTGTCGCCCAGCAGGATCAGCCGCGCGCCGGGCGGCAGGGCATCGACCAGTTTGGCCATCAGCGCCAGGTCGACCATCGAGGCCTCGTCCACCACCAGCACGTCCAGGGCCAGCGGGTTGCCGGCATGGTGGCGCACGGCCGGGGAATCGCCGCGGCTGCCGAGCAGGCGGTGCAGGGTGCGCGCCTCCTCCGGCAGGGCGGCCTTGACCGCCTCCTCGACCGGCAGCGCCGCCTTGGCCCCACGGATCGCCTCGGCCATGCGCGCCGCCGCCTTGCCGGTCGGCGCCGCCAAACCGATGGCCAGCCCGGCGCCCTGCTCCAGCAGCGCGGCGAGCAGGCGCACCACGGTGGTGGTCTTGCCGGTGCCAGGACCGCCGGAGATCACCGCCAGGCGCCGGCGCACCGCCTGGGCGGCGGCCAGGCGCTGCCAGTCGGGTTGCTGCCCTGCTTGTGACGACGCGTTGAAGGCGAACAGCCGCGCCAGGCTCTCGCCCAGCCGGGCCTCATCGACCTCGGGCCGGTCGCCGGCGCGGGCCAGCAGCTGCGCGGCCAGCTGCCGTTCATAGGCCTCGTAGCGGGCCAGGTACAGACGCTCGCCGACGAGGATCAGCGGCGCGAAGTCGCCTGGCGCGCCAACCAGGGCCGAGGCCTGCAGGCGGCTGCGCCAGTCGGCGAGGCTCGGCAGACGCAATTCATGCTCCGGCCAGGGCCGCTGGCCGGCCAGGCGCACCAGCGGCAGGCACACGTCGCCCTGCTCCAGGGCGCTGCACAGCAACGCCGCGGAAGCCAGCACCAGCGGCTCGGCCGCGGGGTCGAGACGCCGCAGGCTGTCGACCAGGGCGCGCTCCAGCGGGCCCAGCGGCATGTCATCCAACGGCATCAGTGCCCCTCCGCGAACAGTCGATCCAGGGCGTCCAGCAGGCGGTCGGCCGGGCGCGCGAAATACACCCCGGCCTGCGGCATGCCGCGCAGGAACAGGTAGTAGGCGCCCCCCAGCTGACTGTCGTCGAAGTCGCTCAGGCGCTGACGCAGGAAGCGCCGCAGCGCCACCAGGTAGATCAGGTACTGCAGGTAGTAGTGTTCGCTCGCCAGGGCCTGCACCAGGCGCTCGCCCTGGTAGTGGCCGGCATCCGGGCCGAGCCAGTTGGACTTGTAGTCGGCGATGTACCAGCGCCCGTCGTGCTCGAAGGTCAGGTCGATAAAGCCCTTGAGGAAGCCCTTGAGGCTGTCGAACTCCAGGCGCGCGCCGGCTTCGCGCATTGGCGCCGGCAGGCCGTGAGCCGGATCGCCGAGGATCGCCCGCAGGCGAATCACATCGAGGCCGGCGACCGGGAAGGTGAAACCCAGCTCGGGCAGGCGCCGCGCCGGCGTCAGGGCCGACAGGCGCAGGCCGCTGCCATCCAGGTCGGTGTCGAGCACCGCCTGCAATTGTACGGTCGCGACCTCCTGCCAGTCGGCGCTGATGCCATGGCCGCCGAGCGCCGGCTCGACCAGCTCGCCCAGCGAGCCCTTGCCCCGCGCCCAGTCCTCGAGAATGGCGTGCAGGCAGGTGCCGGCGCGGGCGCCCCGGGGGAAGGCGAAGAAGCCAGTGCCCGGCTCGCCGGCATCCGGCAGGGCCAGGGCATCGCGGTCCGGCGCCTCCAGGTGCAGGCCGGCGGCCAGACCGGAAAAGCTGCCGATGCGCCAGGCGCTGTGCAGGCTGCGCTGCAGGCTGGCCAAGTGTTGCGGGGCCGGCGCCCGGCGCTCGCCGGCGGCGCTGGCCTCCTGCTCGTGCAAGGGCTGCAGGGCCATCTTGCCGGCGCTGGCGGTGACCAGCGCGTCGAGCTCGCCACGCAACCCCGCCGGACTCAGGTCCTGCAGATGCGCCGCCAGCTCGCCCAGGGCGTCGTCGCCCGGCAGCTGGCGGCCGTGCAGCAGCCAGGCCAGGGCGCTGCTGTGCAGGCCCTCCTCGCCGAGGCTGCCGTCCTTCTTCGGCTTGCAGTCCACCGGCCCCCAATGCAGCCACAGGCGATCGCGGGCGCGGGTCAGGGCCACGTAGGTCAGGCGCAGGCGCTCGGCGAAGCGCTCCTGGCGGGCACGTTGGCGATGGATGTCGAGTTGCGCGCCGCCCAGGTCGAGCAGCGGCGTGCCGTCGTCGGCATGGCAGCTGATGTCCTCCTGCTTGCGCAGCAGGCCGCCATCCCACAGGAAGGGGCAGAACACCAGCGGATACTCCAGGCCCTTGGAGGTGTGGATGGTGACGATCTGCACCCGTTCGGCATCGCTCTCCAGGCGCAGCAGGGCCTCCTCGCCATGGGCCTCGGCGCGGCGCTGGTCGTCGAACCAGGCCAGCAATTGCTCAAGGCCCGGGCGCTGCAGGCTCTCGCCCTGCAACAGCTCGGCCAGGTGCAGCAGATTGGTCAGGCGGCGCTCGCCATCGACCAGGGCCAGCAGCCGCTCGGCCACCCGCTGTTCGTCCAGCCAGGCGCGGAAGGCGCGCATGAAGCCGTGCTGCTGCCACAGCTGGTGGTAGCGTTCGGCCGCCTCGCGCTCCTCGTCCCAGGCCCGCGCATCATCCTGGCAGGCCGCCAGGTCACGGGCGCTGCGGCCCAGCAGACGGCTGGCCAGGGCGTAGCGCAGGGCGCCCTCGCGGCCCGGCTCGGCGTAGGCGGCGAGCACCGCGGCCAAGGCCTCGGCCTCCTCGCTGTGCCAGACGTTCTCCTTGCCGCGGCGCACGCTGGGCACGCCGCGCGCGGCCAGTTCGGCGGCCACCTCGGCGGCCTGGCGGTGGCTGGCCACCAAGACGGCGATATCGCCGCCCTTGAGCGGAGTCTGTTCACCCGGCTGATCGAAATAGGCCGCGCCGCGGGCACTGGCCGCCAGCACCGCGGCGATCCGCCGCGCCGTGTCGCGTGCCGCCAGGGCGCCGGCCTGGCCCTTGGTCAGGTGGTCGTCGTCCAGCCAGACCAGCGCCAGCGGCGCGCCCTGGGCCTCCTCCGGCAGCACCAGGCGCGGCCGCGGCCGCGCGCTGGCGCCCACCGGCGGGTAGTCCAGGCCCGGCTCGGCGAAGGACATGGGCCGGCCGAACAGCTGGTTGAGGGCGGCGATCAGTGCGGGGGTGGAGCGGT